>DASXOE010000088.1:0-37869 GCA_036494575.1 Polyangia bacterium
CCCGTGCACACCCCGGACTGACAAGTATCGGTCTGCGTGCATGCATTGCCATCGCTGCAGGTCGTCCCGTTCGCTTTCGCCACGAGCGCGGGACATCCCGTCGCCGGCACGCACGCAGCCACCGTGTGACATTGGTCGGTGGTACAAGTCACCGTCGTCCCGTTCGTGCAGCTTCCCGCTTGGCATGTCTCGCCCGTCGTGCACGCGTTCGCGTCGTTGCACGTCGTTCCGTTCGCCTTCACCGGATTCGAGCACACGATGAGCACGGGGTCACAAACGCCGACGCTGTGGCATTGATCGGAAGCAACGCAGGTCCCTGAGCCGCAGGCGCGCCACACGTTCAGCTCCTGGATCGCCCACGGGGTCGCCGCGCTTCCCGTCTGAACGATCTTGAGGTAGCGCGCCGTCTGAACGGGGAACGCAATCGTCAGGAGCTCTGTCGTCCCCGATCCCGTCGCGATGGCGCTGCCCCAAGTCGTGCCGTCATTCGACACAAACACTTGATAGCCGCGCGGGTACTGGCCGGTGCTCGTGCCGGCATCGACCGTCAGCCCGGTGAACGTCTCGGGCACGGCCATGTCGAGCTGGAATGTCTGCCCGTTGGCTTGGTTGGCCCCGGTCGTCCAGCGCGTCGACGCGCTACCGTCGAGAGCATTCGACTGGTAGTTCGTACTGCTGAGCGCGGTCGAGCTCGTCGCCACCCACCCGTTGCGCGCGAACGCCGGCCCGTACACGTTGAGCTCCGCGATCGACCACCAGTTCGCCGCGAAGGCCTGCGTGAGCGTGATCTTGATGTAGCGGGCGTTCTGCAGCGGGAACGTCACGGTGACCAAAGCGGACGTTCCGCTCCCAGAAGCGATGGCGCTGCCGAAGCTCACCCCGTCGTTGGAGACGAACACCTGAAAGCCGCGCGGGTAGTCGTTCGTAGAGGTCGCGGCGTCGAGCGTGAGCTGGTTGAAGCTCTGGGAGCCAAGCATGTCGACCTGGAAGAAGTTGCCGACGGCTTGCCCGGCGCCCGTTGCCCAGCGTGTCGACGTGGAGCCATCGAACGCGTTGGCCAGGGTGGTTCCACCCCCGGGTGCAGGAGACGATTTGGTCCCCGCGGCGGTGGCCCATCCGGTGCGGGGCAGCGCGGTCGCCGGCGTCGTCGAGCCGAAGACATTGATTTCGAAAATCGACCAGAAGCTCGAGGCGGCCCCGGTCAGCGAAACGCGGAGGAAACGCGCCTCCACGGACGGGAAGCTGAGCGTGACGAGCTGTGACGAGCCGGTAGCCGTCGCCACGACGTTCGTGAAAGTCGTGGACTGGCCGTCCTTCGAGACGAGCACCTGAAGCGCGTGTGGGAACTCCCCTGTGCTCGTTCCCGCGTCGAGCGTGATCTGGTTGATGCTCTTGAGGTTGAGCATGTCGATTTGGAAGAACTGCCCGCTCGCCTGGTTCACGCCCGAGGTCCACTTCGTCGTCGCGCTGCCGTCGATGGCATTCGCGATGTTCGTTCCTGCCGGGCTCGCCGAGAGCGCCCAGCCCGTGCGCGAGAGCGCCGTCGCGTAGACGTTGAGCTCCGCGATCGACCAGGGGACCGAAGCGGCCGCCGTGATGCTGATCCTGATGTAGCGCGCCGTCTGCGCGCCGAAGGCCACGTTCACCAGAGGGGTGGTACCCGTGCCAGTCGCGACAGTCGTATACGTGGAGTCGTTGGTGGAGACGGCGACAGAATACGTGTGCGGAAAGTTGTTGACGCTGGTCCCCGCGTCGAGGCCGATGCCGACGACGCTATGGGCGGTCAGCGTGTCGACCTTGAAGAACTGCGTGGTCGCCTGATTGGCGGCCGTCGTCCAGGCGGTCGAGGCGTTGCCATCGATCGCGTTCGCGAGGGTTCCCCCGCAAACGCTCGCCGTCGTGCACGTGCTCAGGACCCATCCCGTGCGGCTCAGTGCCGTGAGCGCGGATGTCTGGCGGTCGACCCCGGCCGGCGCCGAAGTCGCCTCCGTGGGTGTGTTCACGCGGCAGGCCGACATTGCGAGTGCCGCCACGATGGCTCCCGCGAAGGCGACGCGCGTCGCGATAGCCCCCGGCGCGCGCTTCATCGGCTTACCGCGCTGAGTTGGAGCGCGCCTTAGCGCCGCTCGCCTGACCAACGCGTGCTCATTTTCAGCAAAGCGCCACCGTGACACGCCACAAACCGGCCGACTCGAACGCATCTAGCCCTCCGTTCGCCCGCTTCCACTCCACCATCGCGGCCACCATCCGCGGCCACAACGCCTCGACATGGTTGCGACAGCCCAGCAATGTCCTCGCGATGGAAAAAGGGAATACACGACACGCCCCCTCGACCAGGCGTCCGTCCGCCCAACAAGCCTTGTGCTCTCGAAAGGAGAGCGAAGGTACGAACGGTTGGCTCCGCCCAAGGTTAGAAAGTGTCGCGCGCCCTTCCAACCTGCCGCCAGCCAGGTAGTCCTACCGGTAACCCGAGCTCGCGAAAGATCCGCCGCGGCCATCGCACCTCGACGCGAGCACAGAGGCGTCGCAGCGGCCGCTAGCGAGCGCCATGAGGTTGACGACCTGCTGATGAACGGAGCTTGGGGGTCCATTTTTCCGGAGCGCCACAATCCCACCCCCCGAATGGTCCCGAGCGCGAAGCCGAGAAAAGCACATCTACTCTGTCCCAGACAATAGAGAAACTGGTCGTATACGCGATCGTGACGCAGCTACGACGTCGACCTCAGACCTGCGGCGTATTGTCGCAGGCCTGCACGCGACACCCACCTGCTGGAACATCGCGCGCCTGATGACAGGGTGGCCGCTTTTGGAGCCCAAAGCGCCAAGCAATTCGCAGTACTCCGCAATACCATTTGGAACACAGACAATTCGCCCGATCGGATCTCAAGAATTGAGTGTCCACCCAAGGGGTGGCTCGCGCGCGGCCTGGACAGGCACGACTCGTTTGCGCCTAGCCCCAGCCGAGCGGCGTCCGGAGAGCCTGGCCGTGGTGCACGCCTCGACGTACGTCTCGGAGAACCCGAGCGCTCCCGAGGCCCTCCAGATTATGCGTCTCTGCTACCGCCGACTCGTATCGAACGACTGGAACCGCTTTCACGTTGAACATAGGGAATGGCCGGTGAAGGGTGTCCAGGCCCTGACGTCGGGGGCTTCAGCCTTGGCGCGAGTTGCTGCTGCACGTAGGCGAGGAAGACGTCGCCGTCCGTCGGAGCGTCGATGTTGATGAAGCCTCGCCAGCCGTCGAGCGCGATTGCACCGATCATCTTCATCGTGCACCAGTCGCCGTGGGTCTCACGATCGATCGACTTCTCGTCGAGCGGCGCCCACCTGTAGTTCGGAGGCGCGCCGAGCCGGAAGCCCGACTCGTGGATGAAAATCAGCTTCGTCGGGTCGAGCTGCGGCTGGAGATCGAGTCAGGCTTTACGCTTCGCCTGGACGTCCGGACGGTCGAGCGCGCGGGTGATTTCGGTCTCTTCTTATACGTCCACCACCCGTCTCCGGCCTGAAGAGGTAGCGTAACACCTAGATCCGCTGCGCTCTAGCGCAGCTCTTAGCGCAGCTCTAGCGTCGGCGGCGCCTGCCGCCGCGTGCGAGCGCCAACAACGCGAGGGCGAGCCCCACGAACGTCGGAGAACCGGCCCGCGCGTCGGCGACCGCGCACCCACTGCCGCCCGACGAGCTCCTCGTGCCGGCGGCGCTGCCGCCCGTGCCCGTCGTGCCGCCCGCGCCGGCCGACCCTGCCACTCCCGTCGTCGCTCCGCCCGCGCCTTGACCCGCGGCGCCGGTGACGCTCGCTCCGCCAGAGCCGCCACCCGAGCCTGTCGTGCCCGCCGCGCCGTTGCCCGC
The DNA here is from genome assembly GCA_036494575.1 of Polyangia bacterium. GTDB lineage: Bacteria > Myxococcota_A > Polyangia > Fen-1088 > Fen-1088 > DASZFV01. Next base: position 3,847 of record DASXOE010000088.1, read on the forward strand.
GGCACCCGAGGTCGTGCTGGCGTCGCTTCCGCTCGTTCCCGCGGTGCTCCCCCCGCCGCCGCCCGCGCCGGTGGCTACGTCGCCCGCTCCGCCGTCGGGAATGACGGGCACCCCTCCGTCGCCGGTCGGGTCGAGGGCGCCGAGACGCTGCACGTTCATCCAGGGCAGGAGCTCGGGCGTCGTGTACCCCATGAACCAGATGTCGTGCTGGCCGTTCGGGTACTCGGTGTAGAAGGGATTCCCGCCCGCCGCGCGAAGGGCCGCGATCATATTGCGCGAGTTCGAGACATTGACCGACGGGTCCATCGCCCCGTGAAAGTCCCAGATCGGGATCCTGACGATCTTCGCCGCCATCGTCGGATCGCCGATGCCGGACATCGGGATCGCGGCGGCGAACATCGCGGGATGCTCCTCGATGAGGCTCCACGTCCCGATGCCGCCCATCGACAGCCCCGTGAGATAGAGGCGGTTCGTATCGATGCTGAACTCGGCCTGCATCGCGGTGATGAGCTTGAGGACGGCCTCGTGAGCGTTGCCGGAGGCCCAGCCGACCGCGGGGCTCGGACACTGCGGCGCGATGAGGAACGAGGGAAACTTGGCTTGGTTGGCCGCCGTCGTGAAGATGCTGCCGGGCGTGTTGGTCCCGATGTTCTTCGAGACCTGCAGCCGGTTATCGGTGCCCGATTCGCCCGAGCCGTGCAGGAAGATCACGAGCGGATATTTGTTGGCCGCGTCGTAGGCGGGCGGCTTCGCCAGGCGGTAGGGCAGCGTGAAGCCGGCCTGACCGGTGAAGAGGCGGCCCTCCATCCCAGCATAGGGATCGGTCGGGCCGGTCTGGGCGCGCGCCGAGCCCGCCGCGACGGCGATGGCGAAGACGAAGGAGCACGCGAGCAGCGTGAGCGGAAACGAGACGAGCGGCCTCTTCATGAACGCCTCCAACAGGGTTCGAGATGGCAACCCTCTATGTATCATGTTCACGGCTGACGTAGGTGCGTCGTGCCACAAAGCGCCACGCCCACGACATACAGCCCTCGCCCCGGGTCGCCGATGGAGGAAGAGCGGCCGGTCCCCACCGGCGCGCCCAGACATGTCCAACGCTCAGGATTACCTCACGGGATTGGCGCAGCTGCACGAGCTGACGAGCGACGAGGACCGGCGCACCGTCTGGCGGCAAGGGCTGGCGGCCCTCGCACAGGTGGCGACGGTGCAGCCGGCGCCGCTCGAGGGGCTCGACCCGGAGGGGCTCGTCGCGAGCGCGCGGATCGCGCTGCTGACGGGCCTCGTCGACGACATCGGGTTCCTCTCGAAGCCCGTCGCGGCGACGGCGCTGTTCGAGCTCGCGGCGGCGCTGCCGCCGGGCCTCGAGAAGAGCGACCTCGGCCGGCGCATCTCGACGGCGCTGCAGTCGGGCGACGGGCCGACGTTCGTGGCCGTGACGCGCGCGCTCGCGCTCAGCGTGCCGCGCGCGCTCGCCGATCCGCTCGTCGAGGCGCGCGTGGCGCTCGCGCTGCAGCTGCCGCTGGGCGGCGACCCGGGTGTGGACGCGCTCGCGCTCGCGCTCATCTCGCACGCCGAGCTCGAACAGACGTGGCTCACGGCGCCGTCGACGGGATCGCTCGCGGCGCGGCGGCTCGCGGCGCGCTTGCTCGAGCGCGCCGCCTGCGAGGTCGCGCGCAAGGAGCGCGAGGGCAACCCCGTGGGCGCGCGCGCCATGGAGCGGTCGTCCGTGCGCGCGGCGTGGGCGCGCCTCATGACCGATCGCGAGTCGCTCGTGTGGCGCCACGTCGCGACGGCGCGCGGCGTGCTGGCGGCGACCGTGCCGGCGTTCGCCGAGGAGATCGAGCGCGAGCTCTCTCCGCGCAACGGCCCGGCCGAGTGGCGGCGGGCCGCGACCTCGCTCGCGGCGCGCGTCGGGCGAGATCCCGAGCTCGTGGCGCGCTGTCGCGAGCTCGAGGCTGGCGAGATCTGCAAGCGCGACCCGGGCGTGAGGATGGCCATGGTGTACGGGCTCGCACGCGCGGGCGAAGAGGAGCCAGAGGCCGCGGACGCCCTGCTCGAGCGCCTCGTGCAAGCGGGCGACGTCGACGTCATCGAGGCGCTCGTCGAGCTGCGGCGACAACGCGCGACGAGCGAGCTCGGCGCGCCGGCCGTCACGGGCGCGCTCATCCGGCTGCGCGGGCTGCCGCCCAGCAACGACGACGGCGTCCTCGCCTTGCGCCAAGAGCTCGTCGCCGCGCTCGAACCCGACGACGCGGCGCGGGCGCGCACGATCGAGGAGCTGCTCGCGTCGGCGCTGCAGGCCTTCTCCGAGGGTGCTGATCTACGGCCGCGCACGGAGGCCGCGCTCTCCGCGGCGGGGCGCGTGCTCGCCGAGGTCGAGGCGAACACGGACGCGACGCCCGAGGCGCGGCGGCGCTCGTTCCGCGCCGTCGGTCAGCTCGAGCGTGGCCTGCTCGAGACCGCGCTCCTGCGCCACCTGCTCGCGGTGGCACGCCCGGCCGCCGCCCGCGGCGCGGCCGCGCCCGATCCGCTCGCGGCGCTGCTGGCCCGCCTCGACGAGTGGATCTGCAAGCGCGAGGAGCCGCCGCTGCCGACCTCCGACGTGCCCCACCTGACGTTCCGGCTGCGGCGCCTGCGCGCGCTCCTCCACGTGCTCGATGCCGAGCGCGGCGCGGGCGACGACGGCGGCGGCCCAGCGCGCGCGGGCCGCCTGCGCGCCTTTCGCCTGCTGCTGCGGCGCGCGCAGGGCGATCCGCCCTCGCCGCTCAAGCGCATCACCGCCGCCACGCTCGCGCGCGCCTGCGACCGCATCACCCGCGCCCAGATGGGCGAGCTGTCCGACGTGCTCGTGGGCGTGCTCACGCGCGTGCGCGGCGCCGCCGACCTGCGCGTGATCGCCGAGGCGTCGATGGTGGCAGAGGTCAAGGAGGTCATGGCGGCTGCCGCCGACCTCGTGCGGCTCGCGGCGCCCAGCCCGGCGGAGAGCATCGATCGATCGTTCCTCGAGCCGCTCGCGACGCTCGCGAACGCCCTGCCGCTGGCGGTCTCGCCGCGCGTCGAGGGCCTGCGCCAGACGCTCGTCCAGCTCGGCCAGGCCCTCCGCGCGCTCAACCGCGTGAGCGCGCTCGCCGCGCTCGAGCCCGATGACAACGGCTCGCTCCTCCAGGGCCTCGAGGCCACGATCGTCTACGCGGCGCGCTTCTTCGCGGCGGCGCGCACCCGCGTCGGGCTGCCGAGCGCGCCAGGCGGTCCCACGGTGGGCGCCGCCGTGCGCGCGCTCGAAGGCGCGGTCGAAGCCGCGCGACGCGGTGGGGATGTCCACCTCGGCGGCTTCATCAACGACGCCGTCGAGGCATTGCGCGCGGATTTTCCGGCCGGCATCGGTGACGCCGTCGCGCGTGTCCTCTCGCGCCTGGGCGATCTGCCGCGCGACCGCCTCTCCGACGGCGCGCCCGTGCGCCCGCTGGCCGCCGACACCTCGACGCCGCGGCTGCGCCTGCCCGCCTGGCTGCCGCCCTCGCGCCTCCTCGGCGGCTTCTACGTCCAGCGTCCGCTCAGCAGCGGGGCCGCCGGCTCGGTATTCGTCGCGCAGCGCGCGCACGAGCGCCACGACGAAGGCGCCGAGACCTACGCGCTCAAGGTCCCCTCCTATAACGGCCAGAACTCGCGCACGCTCACCGAGCAGGAGTTCCTGCACCTTTTCCGCGAGGAGGCGGGCGCCCTCCTCACGCTGGCGCCGCACGCGAACCTCGCGGGCTTCGTGACCTTCGACGCCGCCGCGCGCCCCAAGCCCATCCTCGTCATGGAGCTCGTCTCGGGCACGTCGCTCGAGCGCGTGCTCGATCGGCGCGAGCTGTCGATGGCCGCCGCCTTCTCGATCCTCGAGGGCATCGCCGCGGGCCTCTCGGCGATGCATGCGCAGGGCCTCGGCCACCTCGACATCAAACCGGCCAACATCATCATGCGGCAGCCGCGCGGCGAGACCGATCTCATCTCCGATTCGCAGCAGGCGAGCCCCGTGCTCGTGGACTTCGGGCTCGCGGGCCGCAAGATCCGTCCCGGGTGCGCGAGCCCGCACTACGGCGCGCCCGAGGTGTGGGACCCCGGCATGTACGGCTCGACCGAGCCCACGGCGGCGGACGTCTACGGCTTCTGCTGCCTGGCCTACGAGATGTTCGTGGGGCGTCCGCTCTTCGCGGCCGAGACGCTGCCGGCGCTCATCGCGTGCCACTTCGAGCACGACGGCAACCCGGCGGGCTTGACGGCGCTGCACGCGACGCCCGCGCTCGCGCCCCTCGCGCAGATCTTGGCGGCGGGACTCGTCCCCAACCCGCGCGGGCGGGCGACGATAGGCGAGCTCGGCGACGCTCTCCGAGAGCTACAGCCGAACCTGCGCGGCGGCCCCTGGCCGCTCGCGCTGCCGGCCTGACGTTGCCGCCGGGCGGGCGGGCACCTAGCATGGCGCCATGCGCCTGCCGGTCAACCCGCCTCTGCTCCCCATGCTCGCCAAGCGGGTCGACGAGCTGCCCGCGGGCGCGGGGTGGATCTACGAGCCGAAGTGGGACGGCTTCCGCGCGCTCGTCTTTCGCGACGGCGACGAGCTCCTCATCCAGAGCCGCGACGAAAAGCCGCTCGATCGCTACTTCCCCGAGCTCGCCGCGCCGCTCAAGGCGCAGCTCCCGGAGCGCTGCGTGCTCGACGGCGAGGTCGTCATCGCGCGCGGCAGCGCGCTCGACTTCGAGGCGCTGCAGCTCCGCCTGCACCCGGCGGCCTCGCGCGCCAAGCTGCTCTCCGAGCAGATCCCGGCTTCGGTCGTGTTCTTCGACCTGCTGTGCGAAGGCGACCGCGACTTGCGGACCGCGCCGTTTCGCGAGCGCCGCGCCGCGCTCGCCGCACTGCTCGCGAACGCCAGGCCACCGCTGCACCTCACGCCGGCCACCGAGGATCTCGCGACGGCCGGCGACTGGTTTCGACGCTTCGAGGGCGCGGGCCTCGACGGCGTCATGGCCAAGCCCGGCGTGGGCGTCTACGAATCGAACAAGCGCACGATGTTCAAGGTCAAGCACGAGCGTGACTGCGACTGCGTCGTCGCTGGGTTCCGCTGGCACAAGGGCAGCGAGCGCACGGCCGTCGGCTCGCTGCTGCTCGGGCTGCACGACGACGCGGGGGGCCTCCAGCACGTGGGTGTCGTCGCGAGCTTCACGGCCGAGAAGCGGCGCGAGCTCGTGACCTTCCTCGCGCCGTACCGCGAGGGCGCGCTCGACGGCCACCCGTGGCGCGCCTGGGCCGAGGCCGACTCGAGCGAAGGCGGCGCGCAACGCCGCCCCGGCGCGAGCAGCCGCTGGAGCCAGGGCAAGGACCTGTCGTGGGAGCCCGTGCGAGCCGAGCTCGTCGTCGAGGTGGCCTACGACCACATGCAGGGCACGCGCTTCCGCCACACGGCCCAGTTCCGCCGCTGGCGCCCCGACAAGGCGCCGCGCGACTGCACCTTCGCCCAGCTCGAGGTCGTGCCACCCCACGAGCTGGCCGCCATCTTCACCACCGGACGCTAGCCCCACGCTCTCTCTGATCCCCTCTCCCCGCGAAAGCGGGGAGAGGGTTAGGGTGAGGGGCGCTCAGGATTCCCAGCGTCTGGGCACGATCGCGAGGGTCGTCGTGCCGACGGCGCGGCACCAGGCCTCGAAGCGGACGCGCGGCACGCCGCGGAAGCGGACCTCTTCGAGCGAAGCGGCGACGGGCGCGGTCTCGACGAGCGTCGCGAGCTCGCGGTAGAGCAACGCCTCCTCGCGCCGCTCGGCGAGCGTGGCGGCGAGCTGGAGCGCGCCGCGCGGCTTGACCTTCCAGTCCATCGCGCGCGCGGGGATGGCCTCGAGGTGCTCGTAGGCGCCGATGACCAGCGCCGCGCCCTTCTCGCCGAAGCCGGGCAGGCCCGGGAAGCCGTCGGCGGTGTCACCCGTGAGCGCGAGGTAGTCCGGCATGCTCGTGGGCGCGAAGCCGCGGCGCGCGCGAAAGGCCTCCTCGTCCGTCTCCTTCATCCGCCGGCGGTCCACCTGGACGACGCGCGTGCCGCGGATGCACTGCCCGAGGTCCTTGTCGGGCGTCATGATGCGGACTTGGTCGACCTCGTCGCGGAACTTGAAGGCGCCGGCCGCGAGCCCGTCATCGGCCTCGTGCTCGCGCATCGACCAGACGGCGACGCCGATGGCGCTCACGCCCTGCTCGACCGTATCGAACTGCGCGCGCAGCTCGGGAGGGACGCCCTCGTCGCTCTTGTAGTGCGGGTAGAGGTCGTTGCGGAACGAGCGGATCGGGTTGTCGAACGCGACGGCGACGTGCGTGACGTCCTCGGTCGCGTCGTGGAGCAGCGACAACAGCGAGGACACGACGCCCACGGTCGCCTTCAGATCCTGGCCCGCGGGCGAGGCGTGTCCCGGGCGCTGCGAATAATGCGCCCGGTAGAGCTCGTACGTGCCGTCGACGAGGTGGAGGCGCACGTCATCCGCTCCCTGGCTTCGCGCCGGCCTTCGCCTTGTGCGCCCGCATGGCCGTGCGCCACTCGCGCGTCGGATCGTCGTCGGGGTCGGGCGGCTCGGCCGCCGGTCGGCGCGCCTCGGGGACGTGGCGCAGGTTGACGCGCACGCGCGTCCACGTCGACGAGCGGCCGCGCATGGAATCGACGAGGACGTCGTCCACCGCGAGCAGCGCGGCGGCGTCGGCGTGGCGCGCCTTCCACCGCTCGAGGCCGGCCAGCGCCGCCGCCTTGTCGGGCGAGTTGGCGACGGTCAGGAGCGGCATCTTCTCGCGCTTGGGCTTCGCCGCGCCGGCCGCCGCGCCCGCGGCACGCGCGCGCGACGGCGCCACGCGCGGGGCCTCGCCGTCCACCTTGCGGAAGTGCGGCGGCCAGGGCGCGTCGCCCAGGCCCGACGCCTCGTCGCGCGCCGCGAGCTCGAGCAGCCCCTCGAGCGAGGCCGCCGCGCCGTCCATGTCGGCGTGCACGTCGCCGACCGCGGCGAAGCGCTTCGGCATCGTCAGCACGGTGAAGTCGGCGGGCTCGCAGTCGGGGACCTCTTCCCAGCGCAGCGGCGCCGAGACGCGCGCGTCCGGCAGGGGCCGGATCGAGTAGGCCGAGCACGTCGTGCGGTCCTTGGCGTTCTGGTTGTAGTCGAGGAAGACGCCGTGGCGCTCCTCCTTCCACCACTTCGACGTCGCGAGCGTGGGCGCGCGCCGCTCGATCTCGCGCGACAGCGCGAGCGCCGCGCGACGCACCTCGCTGAACGACCAGCGCGGCAGCACGCGCGCGTTGACGTGCATGCCGCGCGAGCCGCTCGTCTTGGGCCACCCGCGCAGCCCCAGCTCCTCGAGCAGCGCCTTCACCTCGAGCGCGACCTTGCGGATGTCGTCCCAGGCCACGCCGGGCCCGGGATCGAGGTCGACGCGCAGCTCGTCGGGGTGCTCGAGATCGCCGGCGCGCACGGGGTGTGGGTGCAGCTCGATGCAGCCGAGGTTGACGACCCAGGCCAGGCCCGCGACGTCGTCGACGACCACCTCCTCCGCCGTTCGCCCCGACGGGAACGAGAGCGTCACCGTGCGCAACCACTCGGGCCGGTTGTCGGGCGCGCGCTTCTGGTAGAAGGGCTCGCCCTCGGCGCCGTCGACGAAGCGCTTGAGCACGATGGGCCGATCGCGGATGCCCGCGAGCGCGCCGGGCGCGAGCTCGACGTAGTAGCGGACGACGTCCAGCTTCGAGAGCTTCACCTCGCGCGAGAAGTACGGCTTGTCGGGGTTGGAGACCCGGACCTCGCGGCCCGCGAGGGTCAGCACCTCCGCTTTATCTGCCTTGGCCACGCCGAACGAGGCTACAACATGTGGGTCGCCATGGCTGACGTGAAGCAAGATGTTCTCGAGATGCTCAAGGAGCTCGCCGAGCTCGCGACTCTCGACGAGGGAGACCCCCAGTCGTTCCGCGTGCGCGCTTACGAGAACGCCGCGCACGGCGTCGGCGCCTTCGCGGGCGATCTGGCGGCGCTCGATCTCAAGGGGCTGCAGGCCATCGAGAACGTCGGCAAGAGCACGGCCGAGAAGATCCGCGAGCTGCTCGCGACCGGCAAGGTCGCGAAGCTCGAGGATCTGCGCGCCAAGCACCCCGCCAGCGTGGTCGCGCTCATGCGCCTGCCCGGCTTGGGCCCCAAGGCCGTCATGCGGCTGCGCGCCGAGCTCGGCGTGCAGTCGCTCGAGGATCTGCGCGCCGCGCTCGCCGCGCACAAGCTGGCCGCGCTCAAGGGCTTCGGTCCGAAGTCAGAGGGCAAGCTCGCCGAGTCCCTCGCGCGGCTCGACGCGCAGGGCGCCGTCTCGCGCACACCGATCTCGGTGGCGTTGCCGCTCGCGGCGCGCATCGTCGCCCGTCTCTCCGAGGTGCCGGGCGTCACCCACGCGTCCTATTGCGGCTCGCTGCGCCGCTTCGCCGAGACCTGCGGCGACGTCGACGTCATCGTCGCGGCGTCGGACGCCGCGCCCGTCATGGAAGCGTTTCTCGCCATGCCTCTCGTCGACCGCGTGCTCGGGCGCGGCGACACGAAGACCAGCGTCGTCACGCCGCGCGGCATTCAGATCGACGTGCGCGTCGTCTCGCCCCACCAGCTCGGCGCCGCGCTGCTCTACTTCACGGGCTCGAAGTCCCACAACGTCAAGCTGCGCCAGCGCGCCCTCGCCCGCGGCCTGACGCTCAACGAGTACGCGCTCACGGCCATCGAGGGCGGCCAGATCGTCGCGAGCGAGACCGAGGAAGAGATCTACGCCGCGCTCGGCCTGCCCTTCATCCCCCCTGTGCTGCGCGAGGACTGCGGCGAGCTCGAGGCCGCCGAGACGGGCACGCTGCCGAAGCCGATCGGCGCCGTCATGGGCGACTTCCACCTGCACACCTCGATGTCCGGCGACGGGCGCTCCTCGCTCGAGGAGATGGTGGCCGCCGCCCGCGCGCGCGGCTACCGCGCGCTCGCCGTGACCGACCACGCCGAGGGCACGGTCTCGGGCGTGGGCCGCGAGGCCTTCCTCGACCAGCGCGCGAAGATCCGCGCGCTGCAGGCCCAGCTCGGCGACTCCTTCAAGCTCCTCCACGGCGTCGAGCTCAACATCGGCCCCGCAGGCGAGCTCGACTACGACCTCGAGTTTCGCCGCGGCTTCGACTGGTGTCTCGCCTCCGTGCACGACCACCTCAACCTCGATCGCGCGGCCCAGACGAAGCGCATCGTCACGGCCATGCACGACCCGACGGTGCGCATGATCGGCCACCTCACGACGCGCATGATCGGCGGCCGCCCGCCCATCGACCTCGACCCCGACGCGATCCTCGCGGCCGCCGAGCAGACCGGCACGGCCCTCGAGATCAACGGCGCGCTGCCGCGCCTCGACCTGCCCACCGAATGGCTGCGCCGCGCGCGCGGCCGTGACATCGACTTCGTGCTCGACAGCGACGCCCACCAGGTCGACGAGCTCGAGCGCTCGCGCTACGCCAAGCTCAACGCCGAGCGCGCCGGCCTCGACCCCGCGCGCGTCGTCAACGCCGGGCCGCCCGAGCGTCTCCTCGCGTGGCTCGAGACAAAGGCTCCTCGTCCGAGCCGTCCGTAAGCCGGGTTCTGTTCCGGCGTTGCCGCCGGTGGCGATCATTCCTCTGGGCCGCCCATTGCTGAACGGCTCGTGCGACCTACTAGGAATCGAATCGGCGCGGGCCACGCCGGCGAAGTTGCCTTCGCGATCCCAAACTGGTCTTGCTCCGGGTGGGGTTTGCCTTGCCCCCCTCGTCACCGAGGGGGCGGTGCGCTCTTACCGCACCGTTTCACCCTTGCCGGTCACCTCGCGGCGCCGGCGGTCTATTCTCTGTTGCACTTTCCTTCGAGTCACCCCGACTGGCCGTTAGCCAGCACCCTGCCCTGCGGAGCCCGGACTTTCCTCGACGAGCGCCTTGCGACGCCCCCCGCGATCACCTGTCCGGCTCGGACGAGAAGCGCGCGGAATATACCACTCCGGGGCACCCGTCGACGATCGCCCTAGGTACGGTCACCCGTAGCCTGGACGTCACTTTGCTCAAGTCCATATCGCTCGCGCCGCGCGCGTGACGCCTCGCGATCGCGCGTGCCTCGTCCCACCAGGTCCGGTCGGGCTCGTGGTCCATTCCGCAACCTCCAAGCCGATCGACGAACGACCCAGAAGATCGTTCCCGGCTCGCGCCCGATTGTAACGCGAGCGCCCCTAGCAGCGGCGACGCGTGCCGTCAGCCCGCTGCGGGTGGTTCGCCGGCGCCCGACGCCGGGTCGGCCGGGTCCTTCATGATGTCTTCCCAGTAGATGATGCGGCTGCAGGACGGGCAGATCTCGATGCTGACCCCGCGCTGCAGCACGTTGTAGAGCTGCGGCGGGATGTTCATGTTGCAGCCCTGACAGGTGCCGTTCTTGACGGCCACGACGGCGAGCCCGCGGCGCATGCGGATGGCGCTGTAGCGCTTGAGCACGTCCGGCTTGACCGCCGCCGCCAGCTTGTCGCGCTCGACGCGCAGCTCGCTGATGTTGACCTCGATCTCGGCCATGCGCGCGCGCGCCGCCTCGCCGTCCTTGGCGATGGAGTCCTTGAGGCCCTGCACGTCCGCGGCGCGCTCGGCGAGGATCTTCTTCTTGGCCTCGACGGCCTCGACGAGCTTGCTGATCTCGGCCTCTCGCGACACCAGGCTCTCGCGGCGCTGCTCGATCTCGCGCTGCGCCGCCATGTACTCCTTGGAGTTCTTGGCCTGCGTCAGCTTGTGCTTCGCGCCAGCGACCTGCACCTCGTCGTCCGTGACGAGGCCCTTCTGCTCGGCGTAGTAGCGCTCGGTCTCCTTGAGGGACGCGCCCTCCGCCGCGAGGAGCGCCTCGACGCGCGCCAGGTCCAGCTCGGTCGCCGCCAGCTTGGCGGGGATGGCTTTGAGGGACTGTTCGAGTTCTTGAATCTTGGCGTCGTGAGTTTGAAGCTCTTCGAGTTGCTTAAGCTGATCGCGCAAGGCGGGGTCCTCCGTTCAACACTTTCATCACGGACACTGCGAATGCTGATATTTCCCCGCCGCCACCACAACGCTCGTTGGTCGTGGGCCCACCTGGATTCGAACCAGGGACCAGGCGGTTATGAGCCGCCAGCTCTGACCGCTGAGCTATGGGCCCAGCCTTGCACGGAAACGCGGTGTACAAAGAGCGCGAAATCTACACCCCGCGACTCGCTCTGTCGAGCGCTCAGCGTCGCGGACGGCGCGCCCGAGCGAGGGCCAAAACCGCGAGCAAGAAGCCGGCGGCTGTACCGGCGCCACCCGGGTCGCCGAACGCGCAGCCGCAGCCCTTCTTGGGCTCCGAAGGGGGGGACGGTTGAGCGTGGCAAAGCGCTACCGGCCAGACTTGAGCAGCGGCCTGCGATTTACAGCTGTCGAGGCATGCCACCTGCGCGCACGGGCGGATGGATGAGACCTGGTCGTAGCGCGTCAGCTTCGTGAAGGTGAGCCCCTCGTCGGACGAAACACCGACGGCCCAGTCGTCGGTGAAGTTCTTCGCGGCGGCGTAGACCTTGCCCCCGCGCGCGGCGAGCGCCCGGATGTGAGGCGGCCGCGCGGGCCCGCCGTCCGCGGCGACCTCGGGGACCCCACCGTCGCCGAGCGTGCGGGGCGTCCAGTCGGAGAAGGTCATGCCGCCGTCCGTCGAGCGAAAGCCGACGCCGTCGACGGGCAGGGCGCCCGCGACGAGGATGGTTCCGCTGTCGAGGCGGACGTAGGCCGTGAACTGGCCGGCGAGCGAGGCGACCTTGGCGAAGGTCATGCCGCCGTCGCGCGAGACCGCCAGGCTCTCGCCGGCGGGCTCGGTCACGCGCAGCGTGATGACCCGCGCGTCGCTGGGATCGACGGCGACGATGCGGAAGTTGTTGGGGCCGAGTGACGGCTCGACGTCGATGGGCGTCCAGCTGACCCCGCCGTCGTGCGAGAGCTGGAGCGTCGGGTGGAAGCCGCCGCCTGTCGCGCTCGCGAAGGTCGCGAGGTAGATCGTCTTCGGGTCGCTGCGCGCGTTTTCGACGCCCGCGAGCGAGACGCCCATCGCCGCCGTGAAGATCGCAGCGCCGAAGGTCTTGCCGCCGTCGTCGGAGGAAAAGAGCTTGGGCGGGATCGTGTCGTCGTCGGGATCCGAGCCCATTGCGTACACGCGCATCGGGTTCGTCGGATCCGGGAAGTAGTCGCTCGCGAGCGCGGTGTCGAGGCTGCCACCCGACGGGGTCCAGGTGCACGAGTCGTCGTCCGAATAGGCCAGGCCCACGATCGTCGACATCGAGAAAAAGCGATCGAGCGGCGGCGCCGAGACGCCGTAGAGAGAGGCCATGACGGTGGCCTTTTGCTCGCACGTCCAGGTCCAGGTCACGCCGCCGTCGTCGGAGATGATGAGCCCGAAGTTGGTGGCCAGCACGATCTGGCCCGGCCGATCGGCGGGCACGACGAGCTGCAACGAATCGGGGAAGGCGCCATTGGCGCGCGCCACCCGCGGCACGAGGACCGCCGAGAGGACGACCGCCAGAATGACCAGCCGAAAGACCTGCGGAAAGCCCAGGGCGCGGACGACGCCGGACCCGAGCCAGCGACGACCGTGCCTCCGCGCGATTGCGAGCGGGCGCTGCATCGTTTCGTGAGAGACTAGCATCCCCTCGAGCGCGCCCCGCATGAAGATCGAATTCGAGACGTTCGTGCTGGCGAACGGACTCACCGTCATTTTGCACGTCGACCGCGGCAGCCCGCTCGTCGCCGTGAACCTCTGGTACCACGTCGGCTCGAAGGACGAGGCGCCTGGCCGCACGGGGTTCGCGCACCTCTTCGAGCACCTCATGTTCATGGGCTCGAAGCACGCGCCCTACCCGTCGTTCGACGCCATCATGGAGAGCTGGGGCGGCCACAACAACGGCACGACGAGCAACGACCGCACGAACTACTACGAGATCGGGCCGCGCAATTTGCTCGAGACCTTCTTGTGGCTCGAGGCCGATCGCCTCGCGACCCTCGCCGAGGTCATCACAGAGGAGGAGCTCGGCAAGCAGCGCAAGGTCGTGCTCAACGAGCGGCGGCAGTCCTACGAGAACCGCCCCTACGGCCGCACCGAGCTGCGCATCCCCGAGGTCATGTACCCGCCCGCGCACCCGTACCACTGGCCGACGATCGGTTCGCACGCCGACCTCGAGGCCGCGAGCGTGGCCGACGTGCGCCAATTCTTCGAGCGCTTCTACCGGCCGTCGAACGCCAGCCTCACGATCGCCGGGGACTTCGAGCCAGCGGCCGCGCGCGCCCTCGTCGAGAAGTACTTCGGCTGGCAAGCGAAGCGCGAGGCGCCGCGTCCGCCCGCGCCGGAGACGCCCGTGCTGGCCGACGACCGCGACGAAACGCTGAGCGACCGCGTGCAACTCCCGCGCCTGCGATTGTGCTGGCACGCGCCCGCGCTCTTCGCGCCGGGCGACGCCGAGCTCGATCTGGCGGCGCACGTGCTGGGAGGCGGGAAGTCGAGTCGCCTCTACCGCGCGCTCGTCTTCGACCAGCGCATCGCGCAGGACGTCTTTGCCTATCAGAGCTCGCAGCGGCTCGGCAGCCTGTTTCACGTCGGCTCGACGGCCAAGCCAGACCGCGCGCTCGCCGACGTGGGCCGAGCCGTCGAGGACCAGCTCGAGCGGCTCGCGCACGACGGCCCCTCTGCCGCCGAGGTCGACCGCGCGCGCAACACGCACCTGGCCGACTTCTACAAGAGCCTCGATCACCTGCAGACGCGCGCCGACCTCCTCAACCACTACCAATACCTGCTCGGCGACCCCGCGGGCGTCGAGCGCGACGTCGCGCGCTACGAGGCGGCGACGCCAGCCAGCGTACGCGACGCGTTCGCCGCCGTGCTCGCGAAGCACCGGCTCGTCATCCGGACGATCCCCGAGGCGGGCGGCGAAGGCGCTGCCGGCGAAGCGGCATCTGGCGAAGCGGCATCTGGCGAAGCGGCATCTGACGAAGCGGCATCTGGCGAAGCGGGTGCCGAAGACGGCGCGGAGGCCACGACGTGAGCGCGTCCAGCTCTACGGGAACCTCCGCGCCGGCTCACATGGCGCAGGCGCCCGCCGTGGGGCCGCTCCCGCGCCTCGAGCCGACGCGGCCCACGCGCTTCGTGCTGAGCAACGGGCTCGAGGTCCTCGCCGTGCGACGAGAGGTCGCGCCGCTCGTGGCCGTCAACGTGATGTTCCGCATGGGCTCAGACGCCGACGGCCCCGAGCTCGTCGGCCTCGGCTCGTCGACTGCCGACCTGCTCGACGAGGGCGCCGGCGCGCGCGACCCGCTGCAGATGGCGGAGGATCTCGAGCAGCTCGGCGCCGACCTGTGGCTCGGCTGCGGCCGAGACGGCTCGCAGCTCTCGCTGCAGGTGCCGCGCAAGGGCTTCGAGGCCGCGCTCGCGATGGCCGCCGACGTCCTGCTGCGCCCGCGCCTCGACGCCGACGACTGGGCACGCGTGCGCCACGATCGCCTCACGAGCCTCGCGCAACGCCGCGACCAGGCCGAGGCCGTCGCGAGCGTCGTCTCCGATCGCGTCCTCTACGGCGACGCGCACCCGTACGGCCGCTCGTCCGACGGCTTCGAGCGCACGGTCGCGCGCATCGAGATCGACGACATCCGCCGGTTCCACGCCACGCACTATCGGCCCAACAACGCCGCGCTCGTCGTCGCGGGTGACTTCGACGAGGCCGCGTTGCCGCGGCAGCTCGAGGCGGCGCTGGGCGCGTGGGCGCCCGGCCCGACGACGGCTCTCGCGCCCACGCCCGCGTTTCCCGCGCGCCCGCGCCTCGTGCTCGTCGATCGACCGGCCGCGCCTCAGAGCATCGTGCGCATCCTGTCGCCCGGGACCGATCGCCTCTCGCCCGATCGACCTGCGCTCTCGATGCTGAATGCCGTGCTCGGCGGCAGCTTCACGAGCCGCCTCAACTTCAACCTGCGCGAGCAGAAGGGCTACACCTACGGCGCGGGCTCGAGCTTCTCCTTCTTGCGGCGGCCCGGCGCGTTCTCTGCGCGCGCCGCCGTGTTCACCGAGGTCACGGCTGCGGCCGTCACCGAGTTCCTCGTCGAGCTGCGCGCGGTGCGCGAGCGGCCCTTCACCGACGACGAGCGCACGAAGGCGCGCGCCATGCTGCTCGACCGCGTCGCCGAGGGCCTCGCGACCTCGGGCGGCATCAGCGCGACCTTCGCCGAGCTCGCCCTCTACGGCCTCCCGCTCGACGAGCCGGAGCGCTTCATCGCGGCGCTCGAGCGCGTCACGGCCGGCGACCTCCTGGCTTTGGCGCGCAAGTACGTCGATCCCGAGGGCGCCTGCATCGTCATCGTGGGCGACCGCGCCGCCATCGAGCCCGGCTTGCGCGCGCTCGGCCTGCCCGCCCCAGAGCTGCGCGACGCCGACGGCGAACGCCTGCCCGCCTAACCCGGGTCCTGCCTCAGCGCGGCTTGCCCCAGATGCCGATCTTCTGCGTGAGGCCGAGCAGCGCGCCGTAGCGATCGCTGCCCTCGAGGAACCCGACGAGGCCCACGATGGAGATCTGCGTGTACGGCGGGATGGGCGTCCACGCGAGGCCGGCCGTCGCGAGGAGCTGGTTGGGGTCGTTCGACACGAAGCGAACACCTGAGAGCTCGGCCGTGACCTGGTAATGACCGGCGCCGTCCAGATCGCGATCGAAGTCGAGGCCGACCTCGATGCCGATCGGCCGGCTCGCCGCGGGCGCCGGGCTCGGGTCGACGAAGGCGCCCGCGTTGAGCACGAAGTGGGCGCGGTGCACGACGTGGCCGACGAGCAGGAGGGCCTCGAAGCCGACGCCGTGGCTGCCGGGCGCCGCGGGGATCTTCGGGCCGACCTGCCCGCCGAGCGCCCACGCCGTGAGCGCGTCGGCGTCCTTCCCCTCGTCGGCCCAATCGGCGACGCCGATCTTGAGCGCGGGCCACAGGTTGTCGGGCGCCGCGTCCTCGAACTTGAACGAGCCCGGGCCGGGCGCCTCGAGGGCGTACGAGCCGTCGAGGTCGAGCTCCAGGTTCCGCAGGATGCCGAGATCGATCTCGAAGTCGGGCACGACGAGGCGCCAGGGCCCTTGCCCGCGGATGAGCCCGACCTGCAGATCGAGCTCGGTCACGCCGGGATCCTCGAGCTCGAGATCGGTGGGCTCGAAGAGCGGACGCACGCCGCGGCGCGCGCGCGCGACGCCGGAGACGCTCGAGCAGATCCCGAGCGCGACGGCGAAGACGAGCGCACGACGCATGCGCCGGGCAGCATATATCAGCGCGCGGCGCGACCGGCGGCGGCGCGACCGCGTCCGACTACGACGGATCGTTCGAAGGCGCGGTCGCGACCGACACGACGCGCCCGCGCTGGCCGAGGCAGCGCAGACAGTACGCGCCGACGTCGGTCCCGCGCGCCGGCGCGCCCACGCGCACGTGGTGCCGGCTGCCGCAGCTCACGCACGAGGGCGGGAGTTGATCGAGACCGATCGCGCCCAAGCGCATGAGGTCGCCCTCGGTGACGATGCCGACGAGGCGCCGCCGCTCGTCGAGCACGGGGAGGCAGCCGACCTGGCGCTCGCGCATGAGGTCGGCGGCGCGCAGCAGGGTCTCGCGCGCGCCGATCGTCACCGTGGGAACCTTCATGTGCTGGATGACGAGCTCGTGTGGCTTGGCCCTCCACAGATCGCACACGCAAGTGATGCCGACGAGCTCGCCGTCCTCCCAGGCGATGGGCACGTGACAGAAGCCGTGCCGCTCGGCGACCGCGAGCGACCGCCCCACCGTCGCGAGGGGATCCACCGCCACGACGGGCGCCGCCATGATCTCGGCCACCCGGGCCAGCAGCCGCGGCGCCCTCCCACCGACCCCGTCCAACACCAGGGCGCCGCGGCCCTCCAGCCCGTCTCTCTCACCCAAGTCGTATCCCCACTTCATCGAATGGCCCCCGTCCTCATGCGACCCGGTCGAGCAACGTCTTTTTGAGCTTCTGGCGCGCCCGCAACAAGCGCGTCCCCACCGTCGAGCGCGGAATCGTGAGCCGCTCCGCGATCTCTTCGTAGCTGCAGCGATCGATGAGCCGCAGCTGATAGACCTCGCGAAAGGGGCTCTCGAGCCCCGCGAGCGCGGCCGCGATCTCCTCGTCGGTGATCGCCTCCCACGGCGAGGGCGGCACGGGCTCGGGGCTCGGGATCTCGTGCTCCTCGATCGGGGCGGCGTTGGGCTCGCGGGCCCTCCGGCGGCAAGAGTCGATGAAGAGGTGGTGCATGATCGTCATGAGCCACACGCGCAGGTTCGTGCCCGGTTGAAAGCGCGCGTACCCGCGCAGCGCGTGCTCGAAGGTGTCCTGGACGAGGTCCCAGGCATCCTGGGGGCTGCGCAAGAGGCGCAGCGCCCGCGCGTAGAGCACCGATTCGAACTCCTCAACCAACTGTTCGGTCTGCACGGGCACCCATTCAGCAAGGGGTGTGCCACCGGGCTCTGAGGAATTTCCACGAGCCGGGTCGTTTACCCAGGGCGAGCCTTTCGGCCTCGGGCGCGGCCTTTTTGCCCCTCCGAGCGCGAGAATCGCTCGGAGGGTCGTCCCCGGCCCGAACGGACGCCGGCCAATTGCCCGCGCGGAGGAGGACAAGTTGCGCAGCCTTGCACAAGTCGTGCAACCACCCTTGCGGCGCGTGGGCGGCCTGGCGATACTCGCCTTCACGAGCGGGGAGCCAGGCGTGAAGTTCCAGACCACGGTCGTCGGCAACCACCAAGGGCCGGGGGATCCAGACGGCGTGGGCGCCTTCCTGCTGGTCATCGGTCGGGATACGTACACGACGTACAACCTGCCCGCGTCGGGCACGCTCACGATCGGACGCGGCGAGAGCAACGCCGTGCGCGTCGACGACCCCCTCGCCTCGCGCGCGCACGCGCGCCTGCTCGTGCGCGTCGACGGGGACGGCATGTACCTCGAGGACCTGGGCAGCGTCAACGGGACGCGCATCAAGGAGCAAGCGCTCGCGCGCGGCCAGAAGGTGCCCTTGATCGCGGGGGACACCATCCAGATCGGCTCGTCCGTGCTGATCGTCCAGCAGCGCTCGAAGCGAGCGCCGCTCCTGCGCCCCGAGACGCTGCGCGACGAGGACGTCCTCCCCGCGCGCGCAGCGGCGCCCGATCAGGCGATGCTGCGCATCCAGCAGCTCGCCGAGCGCGCGGCGGTCGGCACGATCAACGTCCTCATCATGGGCGAGACAGGAGTGGGCAAGGAGCTGCTCGCGGAGACGGTGCACCGCCTCTCCCCGCGCCGCAGCGGGCCGTACGTGTGCCTGAACTGCGCCGCGCTCTCGGAGACGCTGCTCGAGAGCGAGCTCTTTGGCCACGAGCGCGGCGCCTTCACGGGCGCCGTGCAGGCCAAGCCGGGCCTCATGGAGACCGCGCACGGCGGGACGCTGTTCATGGACGAGGTGGGCGAGCTGCCGCTGCAGACGCAGGCCAAGCTGCTACGCGTCCTCGAGACGCGCGAGGTGGCGCGCCTCGGCAGCGTCAAGCCGCGCAAGATAGACGTGCGCTTCCTCGCGGCGACCAATCGCAACCTCGAGGCCGAGGTCGAGCGCGGCACGTTCCGCCGCGATCTGTTCTTCCGGTTCAACGGCATCACGCTGACGATCCCGCCCCTGCGCGCGCGCGTCGGCGAGATTCCGCGGCTCGCCCAGACCTTCGTGCAGCAGATCTGCCGCGAGCTCGGGCGTACCGAGCCCCGCATCCCGCTAGAGGTCATGGGCCTCCTAGAGGCGTATTCCTGGCCGGGCAACATCCGCGAGCTCAAGAACGTCATGGAACGCGCCGTGCTGCTGTGCGCGGGCCCGCTGCTCGACACCGAGCACCTGCCGATGGAGAAGCTCGGCGCGCCGACGACGAACCCCGGCCTGCCGCGGGCGGAGCCGAGCCGCCCGGTCGCGGCCGCCGACGCGCCCGACGAGCGCCAGCGCATCATCGACGCGCTCGCGGCGTGCGCGGGCAACCAGAGCCGCGCCGCGAAGAGACTCGGCATCCCGAGGCGCACGTTCGTGGCGCGCCTCGACCAATACAAGATCCCACGGCCGAAAAAACCGGGGTGAGAAACCCGGCGCGGAGCGGCCTGCGCCGCGGCGCCGGCCACGCGCTCAGATCTTCAGCCGCAGCGCCAGGCCCAGATCGACGAGCGCCGGATCGTTGTGGAAGCCGGCGATGTCGAAGCCGAGGCGAAACTCGCCGCCCGAGTGGCCGTAGTGCACGCCCGCGAACGCTTCGAGCGTGATGTGCGTCAGCAGCGTGTACGAATAGTCGACGCGCGAGATGAACGACTGATCCGTGAGGTTCGCCAGCGTCGAGAGCGTGAAGGTCGTGAGGTTCCACGAGTAGGGCGCGGGGAACGACGCGAACAGCGCCGCGTAGTGCCGGCCCGTGTAGAAGAAGTTCAGGATGGGCGTGTAGTTGCTGTTGATGAGCAGCCCGGGGTAGATGGCCGCGTCCGAATAGCCGGGCTGGTTGTAGAAGTACTCGCCGCCCACCGTGAACATGTCGTTGTCGTTGTACTTGTGCGACCAGTTGATGCCGCCCACGGCCTGGACCTTGACGCCCGTGAGGGGCGCGACGTCGAACATCGCAGCCTGGGTCATGACCTGCGGGTCCGTCGACGCCATGCCCATGGCCGGACAAGTGCCCCCGCCCACGACGCCCGCGCCCGCGGGGTGGACGGCACAGAAGTCCTGACCGTAGCGGATGCCGACGTCGGCGTAGACGTCGAGCTCCCAGATGCCCGTCGAGACGTCGAGGCCGTAACGGGGCTTTTGGCCGTCCTTGACGAGCGCGTCGAGGCCGACCTCGGCGCCGAGCAGGATGAGCTCGGCGCGCGCGGCGCCCGAGACCTGGCGCAGCGTGCTCGTGGCCTGGTTGGGATCCTCGAAGACGCCGAAGCCGTAGAAGTTCCAGCCCTGGGATTCCCACGGCACGTGGAGCTTGAGCATCGTAGAGCCGGGCCGCGCGTCGAAGACGTCGAGCGGGTTGCGCTTGATGGGGTGCAGGTAGTCGGTCGGCTGCCAGAAGCGCCCCGTGCCCCAGCGCACGTGTTGCTTGCCCGCCGTGACGTAGACGCGGTTCAGGACGTCGAAGCGGATCCACATCTGGTCGAGGATGGAGGTGGGACCGCGGGCCGTCGTGAAGGTCGTGAACCCGGTGGCCGAGGTTCCCGCGAACGCGCCGCCGCTGCCGCCCGCGAGCAGGCTCGACGCCCCCGTGCCGGGCGGCGCGGTCGGATCGAAGCTCATGCGGCCGAGAACGAAGGCGCGCACGCGCGGGTTCGGCCGCGCGTCGAGGTAGACGTCGAGCAGGCTCGGGGCCGTGAGAGACCAAGCGTCGGGGCCCTGCTTGCCGCTCGACTGGGCGCGCAGATAGAGCTGCCCGCCGATCTGGAGCGGGTTGTCGGGCGCGATGTAATCGCTGAGGTGCTGGGGCGTGTCCGCGCCGCCGAGGAGGCTCTGGTCGCGATCGGAGACGTCGCCCGAGCCGGGCGGCGGCGAAGCCACGGACGCCGCGGCCGCCGGCGGCGCGCTCGACGCCGCCACGGGGGTCGCCGGAGCGCCGGCGGGAGGACCGCCGCGCGGCGCGGCCGGCGCGCCGCCGTCGGGCGACGACGCCGCCGGCGCCGAGCCACCGAACATGTCCTGCTCGTCGGGGCGGGCGGGCGCGGCCTGCTGGGCGCGCGCGGGCGCGGCCGCCAGCGTGCCCACGGCGAGCGCGGCGAGCGCGAGCGCTCTCACCGGCTCTTGCTCTCGAGCCAGGCCTTCGTGAAGAGGTTCGGCGGGAGCGCTCGCGGATCGACGGCCTTGATGAGGATGAGCGTCGAGTTGGCCTTCTCGACCTCGTCGTAAAAGCGCATCTCCTCCGGGTACCAGACGTCGCCCTTCTTGGACTCGCTGAAGATCTTCTTCCACTTCGGGTAGTACGACGTGCGGAGCAGCCGGCCCGAGAGCGCGTACTCCTGGCGCTTGAGGACGTTCTTCGTCTCTTTGTCGACCCACAGACGAATCGTCGGGAACGCGAGATCGAGGCCCGGCTTGCCCGTGAGGAAGAGCTTCTGAGCCTGATAGCGGCCGAGCGTCTCCTCGCCCTCGTCCTTCGGATCGTACTCCTCGGCGAGGCGCGACTCGTCGAAGTCCGACCGGCGCGAGTTCGTGCCGCCGATGCGCTCGCGCTCCGTGCGGCGCTCCCACTTGCCGACCGACGGGTCGTAGAACCACAGGTTCTTGTCGAGGCGCAGGTAGCCCTGGCCCGACGACGACTTCGGCGCCGTGAAGAGGATCATGAACTTTTGGTCCTCGGAGCGTCGGTAGAACTCCGTCTCGTAGACAGTGTCGACCTTGTCCTTCTCCTTTTGCTCGAGGTAGGCGACGGCGCGCCAGTCGCCGTTGTTCTTCTGGCGATCGTCGACGTGCTTGAGGAGATCGACCATCTCATCGTGCGAGAGGGCGGCGCGCGCGAGGCGCGGCGCCGCGCCGAGGCCGAGGGCGATCAGGGCGGCGGTGCGGAGCAGGGTTCTTGGGGACATGGACGGACGTTCCTTTCAACCGAAGTGCGACATGGCCACGACGGGCTCGAGGCGGGAGGCGCGGCGCGAGGGAAAGAGCGCCGCCGCGCCCGTGACGCCGGTGATAAAGACGATCGCGACCAAGACGTTGGGCGCGTGCACGGCGAGGTGCAGGTGATCGGACATGAGGATGAACTGCAGGCCCTGTGCGACGGGCAGGTGCGCCCTATCGATCGACGTCCCGATGAGCGCGCCCGCGACCGCGCCCACGATCGTCCCAAAGAGGCCGAGCATGAGCGACTCGAGCAGGAACATCCAGAGCACGGCGCCCCGCTGCATGCCGATGGCGCGCAGCGTGCCGATCTCGCGCGTACGCTCGCGGATCGCGATCCACATCGTGTTCATGATGCCGATGCCCACGATGCACATGAGGATCGTGATGAGGACTCGCGTGAGCCAGCGGAGCGCGTCGAGCACCCAGGTGATGAACGAGATCTCGTCCTCCCACGTCGTGACGTCGAGCTTCTGCCCCGTCCAGTCTTCGCGCGAGACGGACTGGAACTTCATCCAGAACGCTTGCGGCACGGGGTCCATGACGCGGTAGCCGGCCTTCTCGAGCGTCGAGCGCAGGCGCGCCGCGATCGGGTTGACGTGATCGATCTCGCCCGGCTTGAGCATGATCTGCACGACGCCCGTCGCGTCGGGGCGCAGCTGGTACAGCGCGCGCAGCGTCTCGATGGGCACGAACGAGTTCCACATGCTGAGCAGGCCCATGCCCTTGGCGATCGCGACGACGCGTACGTCGACCGTATTGTTCGTGCCACGCGTCGTGGGCGCCGAGTAGGTGAGCGCATCGCCGACCTTGACGCCGAGCTTCTCGGCCTGGTTGTCGAAGATGAGCGCCGTGCCCGGCTGCGCGAGGTCGTCGATGTTGCCGCTCACGATCTTGAGGACCGACTTGAAGGCGGGCTCGTTCTTGATGTCGATTCCCCCGACGCCGAGCTGCTCGGACGCCGTGTCGGAAACCACCTTGGCCCAGCCCCGTCCGCGCTGGACGACGAAGGCCATCTCCGGGACCTCGCGCTTCACGAGGTCGACGACCTTCTGATAGTCGGTGACGACGGGCGCGGCCTGCCCCTCCGTGACCTTGAAGAAGCCGCCTACGTTGACGTGGCCCGACGAGAGCGTCGTCGCTGATTCGATCATCGTCTCGCGCACGCCCGTCGACAGGCCCTGAAGGAGGATGAGCAGCATCGTGACGGCGGCGATGGCGCCGCCGAGGAAGAGCGTGCGTCGCGTGTGCTGCAGGAGGTTGCGAAAGGCGATCTCGAGATCGATGGCGAGCCGCGACATGGTCACTCCTCCTCCTGCATGGCCTGGCGGGGCGTGACGCGCATCGCGAGCCACGCGGGGTAGAAGCTGGAGATCGTCGCCACGAAGATCACGATGACGAACGCGGCGACGACGGCGGCGGGGTTGAGGAACGGCCGCAGCCTCGGCCCCGAGAAGAAGAAGAACTGCACGTCCGACTTCGCTGCGATGCCGACGGCGCCGATTATCTTGACCAGGACCGCGCCCGCGGCGGCCCCCAACCCGCCGAACAGCAGGCCGATGACGACCGCTTCGACGACGAGCATCGAAAGGATGAAGCGCTTCTGCGCTCCGATGGCGCGCAGCGTCCCGATCTCACGCACGCGCTCCAGGGTGGCCATGACCAGCGCGTTGTTGATGATGACGAGCGCGACCGTGAAGATGATGATGATCGCAACCATCAGCACGCCTCGCGCGAGGTTGATGAAGTTGCCGATGAGACCCGCTGACTCTTGCCAGCTGATGGCCTTGAGCTTGAGCCCGTCCTTCTCGCCCTGTTTCACGATGGCGGGCATCGTAGCGCGCATGTACTTCGGGTCGTCGAGGAGGACCGCGGCGTTGAGCACGACGCCGCGCTCGACCTCGTCTGGCGGGAAGACGCGGCTCCTCGCCTCCTCCCGGCGCAGCTTCGCCGCGAGCGGGCTCGAGATCTCCGGCAGCTCGGGGTTCACGCCCGGCGTCGCGTCGGCGATGATGTGCCTTGGCGGCGCCTTCCCCGGTTTCGCGCCGACGCCGCCAGGCGCTTTGGCGCCCGGCGCCGCTGGCGAAGGCTCATCAGAGCCCGCGCCGAAGAGCTCGGCCTCGGCATTCTCACGACTGACTTCCTTGGCGTGCGCCGACGCGCGCAGCGTCTTTATCTCCGCCAGCTTCTCGTCGCTCATGAAGCCGTAGAGCTCCCGAAAAGAGACCAGATCCATGAGGTTGAGCGCACCCGCGAGCGCCGACTTCTCCAGGCCTTCGAACTGGAACGTACCGTAGACGGGCACGTTGACCGACTGCACGTAGCCGCTCTTCGTGAACGCTTTGATCGTGAGGATGTCGCCGATGCGCACGCGGTAAAGCTCGAGATCGGGGGCGAGCTCGCGATAAAAGAAGTCGTAGCGCCCCTGAAAATTCGCGTCGTCCGTCGCGAAGAACTGCGCCAGCAGCGCGCCGAGCTCGGCCTTCGGGTCCGCCGGCAGCGCGAGCTCCTTTTGGAGCTTGGCGCGGAACGTGGCCGTCTTGAGAGCGTCGAGCTGAAGCAGCACCTCGCGCACCTGCTGCGTGTTTTCGCGCACGAAGCGCTGGAGCTCCTCGCTCTTCGCGATGGTCTCGCCGCGCAAATCCTTCGCCTCCTTGATCTTGTCGAGGCGGCGCGCCGACTTGAGCTTGAGCTGGTCCTCGTAGATGAATTTCGAGAAGAGAAAGCCGCGCTTGCCGGGCGGCACCGTCGTGCCATCGACGATCTTCATACGGTCGAACGATTTCGAGAACGATCCGAGGTCGGTGCCGACGTAGCGGATGAAGAGCAGGTCGGCGTCGACGGCGAGCGGCGCGAGGTGGTTCTCGAGGTACTCGAGCGCGCCATAGGGGTCCTTGTCGAAGTCGACCCAGAAGGCGTCGGACGCTGACTTCTGGATGACCTCGACGTCCTCCTTGTTGACCGCCTGCTCCTGGACGATCGCCTTCATGTTCTTCATGTCGCCCTGGAGGACCGTGATGATTTGGCGGACGTGGTCCTTCTGCGCGGCGAGCTGGGCGGCGAGTTGCCTCTGCGTCGCCACGTCCTTGGGCGTGCCCGCGTCGAGCTCCTTGCGCACGATTCCGCGCAGGCGCTCGAGCGCGATGTCGATCGTGTTGCCGGACGTCACGAGCGCGCCGCTGATGCCCATGGGGACGACGGACTTGACGTGCGGCACCTTCAAGAGCGTCGCGCGCAGCTTCGCGAAGTCGTCGATCTGAGCGAGGTCCGGGTCGCCCATCGTCATGCCGCCCATGACGGCGAGCTGATCCTTCGAGGTCGCGTTGTAGACCTGGATGTTGCCGGCGACGGAGCCGATGACGCTGCGGCTCATCGAGTTGTCGATGCTCTCGACGAGCGAGTTGCCGAGGACGACGAGGAACGCGCCGAAGAAGATGATGCCGCCGACGATGAACGTCTTGAGGCGGTGCGCACCCAGGTTGCGGACGGCGATCTGCGCGGACACGCGCATCGTGTCGAGGCGGCTCACGCCGGCGCTCCCGCGACGTGTGGCGCGGCCGCGGTGGCGCCGTTGCCCGCCGCGAGCTTGCCGTCCGCCAGGCGCAGGATCGTGTTGGCGTACGACATGACCTTCTGGTCGTGCGTCGAGAAGATGAAGGTCGTGCCCTGCGTGCGGTTCAGGTCCTTCATGAGGTCGAGGATGTTCTGGCCCGTCACCGAGTCGAGGTTGGCCGTCGGCTCGTCAGCGAGGACGAGCTGGGGCCGCGTCACGAGGGCGCGCGCGATTGCGACGCGCTGGCGCTGACCACCCGACAGCTCGCTCGGGCGGTGCTTGACGTGGTCGCCGAGGCCCACCTTGTCGAGGAGCTCGAGCACGCGGCGCTTGCGCTCGTCCGAGCCGATGGACTTCTGCAGGAGCAGCGGCAGCTCGCAATTCTGGAACACGTTCAAGACCGACACGAGGTTGAAGCTTTGGAAGATGAACCCGATCGTGTTGAGGCGCAGATCCGTGAGCTGGCGCTCGGACAGCTCCCGCGTATTCTTGCCGGCGACCTCGACGGTGCCGGAGGTTGGCGTATCGACGCAGCCGATGAGGTTGAGCAACGTCGTCTTGCCGCTGCCCGACGGGCCCGCGATCGACATGAATTCACCCGCGCCCACCTCGAGCGTCACGCCGCGCAGCGCGGGCACGACGACCTTGCCGAGCGTGTAGTTCTTGACGGCGTCCTTGACGGAAACGATGGCCTTCATCATTCAACCTCCACCCTCTCTTTTGGAACCCCTCTTGGGGGCACGGGTCGTCCGCGCTTCTGCCTGGGCATTCTGTCTCATCCACGGGGTCGTGAGCCGATCGGGCTCGGTGCAGTCTTCACGCGCGCCGCGGAGCTGCTCGACGACGCGGCCCAGGATGCGCGCGAACTGGCGCTGCAGCTCGGGCGTCACGAGGGAGAGCGCGCTCGCGAACTCACGCGCGCGCTCCTGGTGGACGCGCGCCGCGAGGGTGCGGCCCGCCGCCGTGATGGCGACGCGCTTCTGCCGGCGGTCGGTCTGATCCTCGGTGCGCCCCACGAAGCCGCCGCCCACGAGCCGATCGACGAGGTGGCTCGTCGCCGCCGGTGACAGGTTGAGGAAGGTCGCGATGGCCGTCACGGACTGCGGACCCTTGTAGTCGAGCACGTAGAGCGCGACCATCTGCGCCATCGTGAGCCCAGCCTCGTTCATGAGGGCCAGCGTCCCGCCGGCCGAGCGACGGTGCACGAGCCCCATGAGGTCTCCCACGAGGGCGCCCACCTCGGCGAGGGACGTGGCGGCCACAGCGGCCGTGCGTTCGCGGGGACTCATGATTATTACGAAGGATCGAAATAATCGATACCAAATTCCTTGTCAAGCGCTTGTTGGTTTTGTGAAATGCTGAAATTGATTCCCCTTTCCCCGGCTGATCCGCGCCTTAAGTTGGTCGCACTTCGTGCCTTTTCAAGGAGAGACCCATGAGATTGTCCAGACTGTTTCAAGCCCTCGCAATCGTCGGCCTCGCGCTCGCGCTCTCGACGCCCGCGCGCGCCGCCGAAGACAAGCCCGCGCCCGCCGCCGGCGGCACGACGGCCACGTTCTGGGGCCAGGCGGCCTGGATCATCACGACGCCCGGCGGGGCCGTCATCGCGATCGATCCGTGGCTCGAAAATCCCATCGCGCCCAAGCTCGCCAAGCCCACGAAGCTCGACGCCATCCTCGTTACGCACGGCCACGCCGACCACGTGGGCGAAGCAGTCGAGCTGGCGAAGAAGACCGGCGCGAAGCTCGTCGCCACGCTCGAGCTGACGCAGCTCCTGGGCGTGCCCGACGCCATCGGCGCCGAGATCGGCGGCACGATCACGATCAAGGACGCGACGATCCACATCGTCGAGGCCGTGCACTCGAGCGGCTACCTCGGCGCGCAGAAGACGCCCCAGTACGGCGGCTCGCCCGTGGGATACGTCATCGACATACCCAAGGGACCCGTCATCTATCACGCGGGTGACACGGACGTCTTCGCGGGCATGTCGCTCATCGCCGACCGCTATCACCCGACGGTGGCCATGCTGCCCATCGGCGGCCATTTCACGATGGACCCCGAGGGCGCGGCGCTCGCGACGAAGATGCTGAAGGTCAAGACGGTCATCCCCATGCACTTCGGGACCTTCCCCATGCTCAAGGGCACGCCCGACGAGCTGCGCGCCGCGCTCAAGAAGGCGAGGTCGACCGCCAAGGTCGTCGAGCTCAAGCCGGGAGACACGACGAAGCTCTGACGGCCAAATCGTCGGGCCCCGACTTGACGTCCCGCCGGGAATGGCCAAGCTTTTTGGACGCGAGGCGATGGATGGCGAGGCCCGAGGGTAACGCGAAGGCAGCGACGGCGAGCCCCGAGGGGGGCGCGCGGCTCAAGCCCAAGGAGCTCGAGACCTTGCGGGCGCGCCTCGAGAGCGCGCGCGCCGACGTGCTGGCCTCGCTGGAAAAGGCCGAGGCGGTCGCGCGCTCGGCCGAGCCGGAGCCCGAGCCCATGGACGCCGCCGAGCTCACGCGCGAGCAGGACGACGGCGCCCTCTTCGTCGAGCGCGCCCGTGAACGCCTCGCCGACATCGACGACGCCCTCGCGAAGATGGAAGCGGGGACCTACGGCCTGAGCGAGCGCTCGGGCCGCCCCATCGAATACCGTCGCCTCATGGTGGTGCCCTGGGCGCGCCTCGCCGCGGAAGAAGAGTGACCCAAGAGGAGTGACTCACGCGGAGTGACCGCTCAAGCGCCACCGTCCGCGCCGAGTCTGCGCACGACGGCGGCGAAGTCGTCGAGCACGGCGTCGGCGCCCTCGAAAGCCCCGCCGCGCGTGAGCTCCGACGGCACGATCCAGCAGGCCAGCCCGGCCGCCTTGGCGGCGCGTAGTCCGCGCTCCGAATCCTCGACGACGAGGCACCGCTCGGGCGGGACGCGCAGGCGCTCGACGGCGCGCAGGTAGGGCTCGGGCTGCGGTTTCGCCTTCTCGTACTGCTCGCGCGTGAGCGCCAGCTCGAAGTGGTGGAGGATGCCCGCGCGCGCGTGCACGGCGGTGAACGGCTCCGGCTCCGAGCTCGTCACGATCGCCAAGCGGAAGCGGCCCGCCAGCGCCGCCAGCCCCGCGGCGACCCCCGGCAGGAGCAGGTCACCCTCGCCCAGCAGTTCCTGGTAGCGGCGATCGCGAGCGGCGCGCGCTGCGTCGATCTCGCGCTCGCCGACGCCACGCTCGCGGAGCCTGTCCCACGCGCCGCGCGACGCGCGCAAGAAGAGGTCGACGTAAGACTCCCGATCGAGCGCCACGCCGAAGCGCGCGAGCGCCTCGCGGTTGGCCTGGAAATAGAATCCCTCGGTGTCGACGAGGACGCCGTCGTTGTCGAACAGGATGGCCGCGAACGGCGTGGCGGAAGGGGACACGCTCAGCGGCGAACGGCGCCCGGCGGCCGGTCCTCGAGCTTGACCTCGACCATGAGGTCGCTCGCGATGCGCTCGAGCGCCGCGCGCAGCTTCGCGACGTCGGTGCCGCCTGGCACCTGGACGTGCGCGCGCGCCTCGAACAGCATCTCGCCCGACATGGGCGCGCTCGTGCGGTTGGTGGTGAGCTCCTCGACGTTGACACCGCTGCCGGCGAGGAGCTGGGCGATCTCGCGCACGATGCCCGGCCGATCGAGTCCGATGAGCTCGAGCTCCATCGTGCGCTCGGGCGCGGCCCGCTCGGCACGCGACACGGTCTCGGCGACGATCTTGAGCCCCCGCCCCTCGAGCGCCGCGAGCGCCTGCAGCGCCGCCGCCGCCCGCTCGGGCGGCAGCTCGGCGCGCAAGATGCCGGCGAACTTGCCCGCGAGGTGAGTCATGCGGCTCTCGAGCCAGTTGCCGCCGTGCTCGGCCACGATCCCGGCCACGGCCTCCACGAGGCCAGGCCGGTCCGGTCCGATGAGGGTGAGGACGAGATCGGTCATGGGCGGATCTTACGCCGCCCGGCGCCGCTACGTCACCGAGATGTCGACGCTGGGCCTGAGCTCGGCGCAGACGGCGAGCACCTCGTGGATGGGGTTCTTCCTGAACTTGTCGATGAGGCTCGCGTCGCCCGCCTTGCCGTCGTCGACGGCCGTGAAGGCGAGCTGCGTGAGCAGGTAGTCGAAGCGCGGGGCCCACTTGCGCGAGCCGAGGCGCGCCGTCGTCGAGCAGTTGTCGACCATGTACGCGACGCCGCGCGCGTGCATGTAGGGGTTGAGCGAGTCGACGGACTCGATGACCGACTCGTTGGCGGCCTCTGAGTACGGGTGGCCTGCGTCGAGCAGCACGTCGATCTGCGCCATCATGCAGGCGATGTAGACGCCGGCGGTGAACGGGTTCACGGGGATTTTGCTCTCGTCTCGCTTGGCGCGCACGGCGGCGCCCACCTTCCAGGTCTCCGTGCCGTCGATCTTCCCCATGGGGAACTTCTTGAGGCGGCTGCCCGCGAGGACGACGCTGCGGATCTCGTTGCCCGTCGAGACGTCGTCGTAGATCTCGGCCAGGATCTCGCGCGACGGCAGGTACGCCGCCGTGTAGGCCTTCTCGAACTCGGCCTTGCCGGCGGCGTCCAGGCCCTCGTAGACGGCGCGGATGCCCTTCTTCGAGATGATCTTGTTGATGGGGCCCGTGATCGACTCGGCCGAGTTGAGGAACGCCTCCTCCTTAGACTTGCCCTGACCGACGTAGCGGCGATAGAGCGTCTCGATGATCCCGTGCACCGCGCCGAGGAGGATGCCGCGCTCGCCATAGATGTCGGACTTGTACTCGGATTCGAGCGTCGTCTGGAACGTGTACGGCGAGCCGAGCGCCACCGACCATCCGAGCGCGTAGTCGGTCGCCTTGCCGTCGACGTCCTGGTGGACGGCGAAGCTGGCGTTGATGCCGGCGCCGTTGACTTCCTTGCCCTGCACGTAGAGCCGGCGCACCGACGGGCCCATGCCCTTCGGGCACACGGCGATGACGTTGATGTTGGCCGGGAACTTCGCGCCCACGTTCTTCATGTGGCCGAGCAGGAACCCGTGCGACAGGCCGAGCGTCGCGCCCGCGCGGAGGTTCTCGAAGATCTGGCCGAAGAGCTCGGCCTGCGCCGCGTCGGCGATCAGCAGTAGGACGATATCGGATTCGCGAACGACGGCGAACATCTCGCCGAGCGTGCCGTTCTTCTCGTCGAAGCCGGCCTTGCGGGCCGCGGCGACCGACTCGCTGCCCGCGCGCAGGCCGACCTTCACCTTGATGGCCGTGCCCTCGAGCGAGTCGCGCAGGTTCTGCGCCTGCGCGGGCCCCTGCGAGCCCCAGCCGATGACGCCGATCTGCTTGACGCCCGCGAAGGCCTTCGGAAGCAGCGGGAAGAGGTTCCGGCCGCCCTTGACGATCTGCTCGGTGCGATCGGCCATCTTGACGGTGTCGACCTTGAAGACCTGCGACGAAAATACCAGCGACTCGGCCATGACTTCCTCCTGGGGGCGGTGAAACGAAACGAGCCCTCAGGATACGGACACGAGCTCGTTGCGTAAAATGAATTATTCACACCTCTGTGTTGCAAAATGTGCAACACAGGTGGAACAATGAAGGCGTGGACTACGACTCGCTGCGCCTCTACGTGCATCTGTCGAGAACGCTGAGATTTTTGCGCACGAGCCGGGAATGCCACGTCAGCCCGTCGACGCTGTCCCGGTCGATCCAGCGGCTCGAGCAAGAGGTCGGGTGGCCTTTGCTCGAGCGCGATCGCCGCACGGTGCGCCTGACGCCCGAGGGGGCGCGCTTCGCCGAGCACGCGCGCGACACGCTCGAGCGCTGGGAGGAGCTCGAGCGCGACCTCGGCGGCAAGCGGGGCGGCGGCGGCGCGCTGCGCGGCACGATCGCGATCTTCGCCTCCGCGACGGCCTGCCAGAGCTTCCTGCCCGAGCTGCTCTCCGGCTTCCGCCAGCGTCACCCCGACATCACGATCAAGCTCGAGACCGGCTACGCCGCCGACGCGCTCGAGATGCTCGACCAGGGCCGCGTCGACGTCACCGTGGCGGCGCTGCCACGCACCGTGCCGCGCGCGCTCGTGTCGCGCGTGCTGCTGCACACGCCGCTCGTCTTCGTCGCGCCCACGGCGCCGTGCGAGGTCGAACGCCTGTGCGCGGCGCGGCCGCTCGCCTGGGGCGCGCTGCCCGTCGTCTTGCCGTCGGGGGGCCTCGCGCGCGAGGCAGCCGACCGCTGGTTCAAGCGCCACCGCGTCGCGCCGCCCCTGTACGGCGAGGTGGCCGGCAGCGAGGCCATCCTCGCGCTCGTGAGCCTGGGCTGCGGCGTGGGCGTCGTGCCCCGCCTCGTACTGGACAAAAGCCCCCTGCGCGCCAACGTCCGCATCCTTCCCTTTGGCCAGCAGGACGATCTCGGCGAGTTCCGCGTCGGCGTGTGCACGCAGCGCCGCAAGCTCACCTCGCCCGTCGTTCGGGCCTTCTGGCAGGTCATCGAGGCGCGCCCATAGCGCCCGCCGGCGCTTGGATTCGGCGCGATTCGGTCTTAGAGAGGTGTCCATGAGCGCACCCGCCTTGTCGGACGCCTTCGTGTTCTTCGGCGCCTCGGGAGATCTCGCCTACAAGAAGATCTTCCCCGCGTTGCACGCGATGGTCCGTCGCGGCACCTTGACCTGCCCCATCATCGGCGTCGCGCGGGCGGGTTGGTCGGTCGAGCGCCTGCGCGAGCGCGCGAGAGCCAGCCTCGCCGAGCACGGCCACGACGTGGACGAGGCCGCCTTCGAGCGCCTGGCTGGCCTCCTGCGGTACGTCGAGGGCGACTACAACGACGCCGCGACGTTCGAGCGCTTGCGCGCTGAGCTTGGCAGCGCGGCCCACCCGCTGCATTACCTCGCGATCGCGCCGAGCATGTTCGAGCCGGTCATCCAGGGGCTGTCGCGCTCGGGCAGCGCCCGCGGCGCGCGCGTGATCCTCGAGAAGCCCTTCGGGCGCGATCTCTCGTCGGCGCGCGAGCTCAACGGAGTCCTCCACCAGGAGCTCGACGAGCGCGACGTCTTCAGGATCGATCACTTTCTGGGTAAAGAGGCGGTGCAAAACCTCCTCGTCTTCCGCTTCGCCAACACCTTCCTCGAGCCGATCTGGAACCGCAACTACGTGAAGGCCGTGCAGGTCACGATGGCCGAATCCTTCGGCGTCCAGGGGCGCGGCAAGTTCTACGAGGAGACCGGCGCCCTCCGCGACGTGGTCCAGAATCACCTGCTGCAAGTCATCGGCTTCCTCGCGATGGAGCCTCCGCTCTCCGTCCACGGGGAGGCCATTCGGGACGAGCAGGTCAAGGTCTTCCGCTCGATAGCGCCGCTCGACGCGAAGCACCTCGTGCGCGGCCAGTTTCGTGGCTACCGCGAAGAGGCGGGCGTCGACCGTCGGTCCGACGTCGAGACCTTCGCTGCGGTTCGGCTGCAAGTCGAGTCGTGGCGCTGGGAGGGCGTCCCCTTCTTCGTCCGCGCGGGCAAGAAGCTGCCCGTGACGACCACGGAGGTCATGGTCGAGCTCAAGCGCCCCCCGCTCGCTCACCTTTGCCCCGAGGGTCACAACTACATCCGGTTCCGGCTGGGACCCGACGTCACGATCGCCGTCGGCGCGCGCGTCAAGAAGCCCGGCGAGGCCATGCAGAGCGAGCTGACCGAGCTGTCCTTCGTGCACCACGAGACGGGCGACGAGATGGACGCCTACGAGCGTCTCCTGGGCGACGCCATGAGGGGCGACGCCACCTTGTTCGCGCGCGAGGACGCCGTCGAGGCGGCCTGGGCCGTCGTCGATCCGGTCCTCGACCGCGCCACGCCCGTGCTCGAGTACGAGCCTGGGACGTGGGGCCCCGCGGCCGCGGAAGAGCTCACCGCCGACATCGGCGGCTGGGCGCGACCGCGCGGCGAGACGGGCGCTTAGTACAGGACCCCGGCCCTAAGCCTGCCGGAGCCTCCGCCGCGCACTCGACTGCGCCGCGAGGTCGTCGATGATCTACTCATGAAGTGGCTCGACGAGATCGCAGCGTCGCGCGCTCTTCACGGTCGCATCTCGTATCGCTTCGAGGTGCCTGCCCATGCTCCGATCTCTGCTCCGATCGCGACGCCAAGGAATCCGCCACCGATTCCAAGGATTATCGCGAAGCCACCCGTCCCTGGGCCGGATCCCTCTCCGCAGGAGATCTTGTGGTCGACGGGACACGGATGGCTCGCGGCAATGGCCACGATAACGCCCAGCGCGGCGCCCACCACAATGCCCACGGCCGCTCCCCCCAGAGCCGCCCCCATGCTGGCGCTCCTCGAGGTCGTTAGGCTCTGGACATCCCGTTGCGGGATCCGCGTTTCTCCGCCCTGCAGGGTTTCGAAGACGAGTGTCCCGTCGCTTTCGATGCCCTCCAGGCGAGCCATCTCGTGGACCGAGCGCGAGTATGTCGGAATGGGAAGGGGCGCGACCGGCTCATACGAGAGCTCGATACTTCCCCGCCCCGCAGCGGCCTGAATCTTCCGCGTGACCTCAGGCCCCATCGGCCTCGAGACGACCTCGGTCACGGTGCAGGCACCGGCCCCGATAATCATGACGATCGACGCGACGAAGAGCCTCGCCAAGGTCGATGCCATCATCGCAGCCACCGCCAAGTGCAGGTAGCTAGGCCGCGCGGGCCACGATGGCGCGCGGCGCGCTGCCCTTGGCGCCGTACCACGCGATGTAGACGTAGCAGAGCAACGCGACGATGAAGCAGTGGTGGATGCCGATGGTGTCGGCGACGGCGCCCTGGAGCACCGGGATGAGCGCTCCGCCCACGATCGCCATGCAGAGGATGCCCGAGCCCTGGCCCGTGTGCTTGCCGAGG
>DASXOE010000089.1:0-18422 GCA_036494575.1 Polyangia bacterium
TCGCCGCCCTTTACGGCGTCGCGAATGTCCAGGGTGACGCCCTGACCCAGGTCAACCTCGATCCCAAGGAGCGCGCGGGTCTTCTCACGCAGCCGGCGCTGCTGGCGTTGTGGTCGGACCCCGCCCGGACTGACCCGTCGCGGCGCGGCACGCGCGTGCTCGAAAAGATCTTCTGCCGGCCGATTCCGCCACCGCCGGCCAACATCCCGCCGGCGGCCGCGCTGACCCCTGGCATGACGCAAAGGCAGGCCACCGAGGCCATCTCGACGACGCTGGCCGCGTGCGCCGCTTGCCACAACCTCATGGACCCACCCGGGCTTGTGTACGAGAACTTCGATGCCATCGGCCGCTGGCGAACGACCGACAACGGTCAGCCCGTCGACGTCTCGGGCCTGAGCATCGGCATCGCCTCGGGCCTGAACGTCAGCATCGCCGACGCGCCAGTGGTCGTGAACGGGCCCATCGAGCTCGCCAATGTCGCGGCGCAGGCCGCGTCATCGCAGCAGTGCATGGCCCAGCAGTGGCTCATGTACGCGCTCAAGCTCATGTACACGCTCAATACGTCCACCCAGATCGACGCCCTCGTCGCCGACGTCTATCCGATCTTCAAGAGCTCGGGCTTCAACCTCAAGGAGCTCATCGTCTCCGTCCTCACGACCGACGCTTTCCTGGCTCCGTAGCGTCGCGCCGAATGGCCGCGGCCGCGCCCCGCGAGAGTGGAGGCGCGGCGCGAAAAACTCGGGTATCGTGCGCGTATGACCACGACCGAGCCGATCAATGAAGTGACGGTCCTGGGGGCGGGTGTCATGGGGGCGGCCATCGCCGCCCACCTCGCGAACGCGGGCGTGCGCGTGCGGCTGCTCGACATCCCGCCCAAGGACGCGCCCGGCGGCGACCACAAGGCGCGCAACAAGATCGCCGAAGCGGGCCTCGAGGGCGCGCGCAAGGCCAAGCCGGCCGCCTTCTTCTCGCCGCGCTTCGAGACCTTGATCTCGACGGGCAACCTCGAGGACGACCTGCCCGACGCGGTCGCGAAGAGCGACTTCATCATCGAGGCCATCGTCGAAAACCTCGCCATCAAGCAGAAGCTCTACGCGCGCATCGACGAGCTCGGGGGGCGCGCCATCGTGACCTCGAACACCTCGGGCCTGCGCATCGCCGAGCTCATGCAGGGACGCAGCGAAGCGTTCAAACGGCGCTTCTGCATCACGCACTTCTTCAACCCGCCCCGTTACCTCAAGCTGGTCGAGATCGTCGCGGGGCCCGAGGCGGCCGCCGAGACGGTCGCGCGCGCCGAGGCGCTGTGCGGGCGGCTGCTCGGCAAGGGCCTCGTGCGCGCCAAGGACACGCCGAACTTCATCGCGAACCGCGTCGGCACGTTCGCCATGATGCGCACGCTCGCCGTGGCCGTCGAGCAGGGCTACACCGTCGAGGAGGTCGACATGGTCTTCGGGCCCGCGACGGGCAAGCCCAAGAGCGGCGTCTTCCGCACGGCCGACGTCGTCGGGCTCGACACGCTCATGCACGTCACGAAGAACTGCCACGACGCGCTCACGGCCGACGAGCGGCGCTCGGTCTTCGAGCCGCCGGCCGTGCTGAAGGCTCTCGTAGAAAAGAAGTGGCTCGGCAGCAAGACGCGGCAGGGCTTCTACAAGAAGGTGGGCGACGCGATCCTCCAGCTCGACCTCAAGACGATGGAGTACGCGCCGCAGGCCAAGCCCCGCTTCGCCTCGATCGGCGCGGCGCGCGGCGCCGAGGACGTCGACGAGAAGCTGCGCCGCGTGCTCGCGGGCGACGATCGCGCGGCCGCCCTCGCGCGCACGGTGACGTACGAGACGCTGATCTACGCGGCCAACCGTCTCGGCGAGATCGCCGACGACATCGTCGACATCGATCGGGCGCTGCGCTGGGGCTTCGGCTGGGAGCGCGGCCCGTTCGAGATCTGGGACGCGCTCGGCGTCAAGGCCACGGCGGCCAAGATGGAGGCGGCCGGGCTCACCGTCCCCGGCTGGGTCAAGGAGCAGATCGCCGCGCAAGGCGAGGGCATGCGCTTCTACAAGTCGGAGAGCCCGGGAAAGGTGCTGCAGCTCGGTCAACGCGGAGGTTTCTCGGCCGTTCCGTCCGACCCGCGCCACCTCTCGCTCGACGCCGTGCGCGCCGCGGGCGGCGAGGTCGAGCGCAACGGCAGCGCGTCGATCCTCGATCTCGGCGACGGCGTCTTCTGCCTCGAGTTCCACGCCAAGATGAACGCCATCGACAAGGACATCGTCGCCATGACGATGAAGGCCGTCGACCGGGCCGAGCGCGAGGGCGTGGGCCTCGTGATCGGCAGCGACGCGCCCGACGCCTTCTGCGCGGGCGCCAACCTGTTCGGGCTCATGATCGCGCTCGGCCAGGGCAACACGAAGGGCGTCGACGAGATGGTCGTCGACTTCCAGAACGCCTGCCAGCGCACGCGCTACGCGCGCGTCCCCGTCGTCGCGGCGCCGTTCGGGCTCGCGCTGGGCGGCGGCGCCGAGGTCATCCTCGGCTGCCAGACGGCGCGCGCGGCCGCCGAGCTCTACGTCGGCTGCGTCGAGGTCGGCGTGGGCCTCATCCCCGCGGGCGGCGGCTGCATGGAGCTGGCGGCCCGCGCGTCCGCCAAGGCCACCGACGACCCGAACTTCGACCTGCTCGCGCTCGTGCGCGTGCCGTTCGAGATGCTCGCGCGCGCGCGCGTCTCGCTGAGCGCCGAGGAGGGGCGCGACCTCGGGTACCTGCGCCCCGGCGACACCGTTTCGATGGCGCGCGAGACCGTCATCGCCGACGCCAAGGACCTCGTGCTCGGGCAGGCGCGCGCCGGCTACCGCCCACCGCCGCCGCGGCGCATCCGCGTCATCGGCGAGGCCGGCGCCGCGACGATGCGGTCGCTGCTGCGCAACCTCGTGGGCGCCCACCAGATCAGCGAGCACGACGCCAAGATCAGCGGCCACCTGGCGCGGGTCCTGTCGGGCGGCAGCGTCCCGGCGGGCGCGGCGGTCAGCGAGCAGCACATCCTCGACCTCGAGCGCGAGGCGTTCTTGTCGCTGTGCGGGGAACCGAAGACGCGCGAGCGCATCCAACACATGTTGACCACCAGCAAGCCCCTGAGGAACTGACCATGCGCGACGTTGCCATCCTCTCCGCGGTCCGCACCCCCATCGGCCGCGCGCCGAAGGGCAACCTCCGTCAAACGCGCCCCGACGACCTGGGCGCGCTCGCGGCGCGCGAGGCGCTGCGCCGCGCCGAGATCGATCCGGCGGCCATCGAGGACGTCGTCCTCGGCTGCGCCATGCCCGAGGCCGAGCAGGGCCTCAACGTGGCGCGCCAGATCGGCCTGCTCGCGGGCATGCCCGACACGACGCCCGCCATGACGATCAACCGCTTCTGCTCTTCGGGCCTGCAGGCGACGTCGATCGTCGCGGACCGCATCGCCGCGGGCGCCATCGACGCCGGTCTCGCGGGGGGCGTCGAGTCGATGTCGATGATCCCCATGGGCGGCAACAAGACCTCGCTCAACCCGCGCGTCGTCGAGGAGTACCCGGACGCCTACATCCCGATGGGCAACACGGCCGAGAACGTCGCGCGGCAGTTCGGCGTGAGCCGCGGCGATCAGGACGCCTTCGCGCTCGCGAGCCACCAGAAGGCGGCGGCGGCCTGGGCGCGTGGTGACTTCGCTGCGGAGGTCGTGGCCGTCAAGACGCGCGTCTTCGACGGCGAAACCTGGCGCGACATCACGGTCGACCGGGACGAGGGCCCGCGCGCCGACACGTCGCTCGAGAAGCTAGCGGCGCTCAGGCCCGTGTTCGACCCGACCGGGACGGTCACGGCGGGCAACGCGTCGCCGCTCAACGATGGCGCCGCCGCCGTCGTGCTCATGGGCGCCGACGAGGCGCGCAAGCAGGGCAAGCGCGTGCGCGCGTACTTCCGCGCGTTCGCCGTCGCCGGCGTGCCGCCCGCCATCATGGGCATCGGCCCCGTGCCGGCCGTGCGCAAGCTGCTCAAGAAGGCGGGGCTCACGATCGATCAGATCGATCTCTACGAGGTCAACGAAGCCTTCGCTTCGCAGGCGCTGTACTGCCTGCGGGAGCTCGGGCTGCCGCTCGATCGCGTCAACGTCAACGGCGGCGCCATCGCGCTCGGCCACCCGCTCGGGTGCACGGGCGCCCGCCAGATCGCGACGGCGCTACACGAGCTCGAGCGCCGCAAGGGCAAGTACGCCGTCATCACGATGTGCGTGGGCGGCGGCATGGGCGCGGCAGGGTTGATCGAACGCGCGATGTAGGACATGCCAAAGAGGCTCTTCCCGTCGCTTTAAAGACCGGTCTCGTTGGTAAGACGACGATCGTCGACGTGGAATCCGAATGGGGAAGCACGAACGCGCGTTGGAGGTCCTAAGTAGCAGGACATGGGCGAGTCGTTTGATCAAGGCGATTGACGACGCGGAGTCAAACCGCAACGGTCGCATGCGCGAAGCTCAACGGATTGTACCGCGTGACGACCTCCAAAGAATCCGGCAGCTGTCCACTCTCTGAGCTCGACGAGATCGTCCGCTACCCCAAAAAGGACACCAATTCCGATGGCGGGATGAAGAATGGCTGCACAAGCGACGATCGAACTTCTCCCGACGGGTGTGGGGTCGAATTCGAGACAACTTGTCTACCCACCTTTGCGGCGAAGGGCACGTCTGTAGCGCGAGGGAAGAGGACGATCGATCCGAAAACGATGAGCGCAGTTGAAATCATCTACTTCGCCATCACCCAAGCAGACGGGAAGGAAGCCTGCCACGCCATCCTCCACAAAGAACTAACCCGTCTATAGCCCCGTTGGCGCAGGCCCGCCCGCTGAGCCGTTCAACGAACTGGCTCTGACAGTAGTTGGTGGCCTTGGAACCGGACGTCGCGTCCGCCCTACGGCGACCTGACCCCCCCCGACGCCCCGAACCGACCTTCACGCCTGGCGCGGAATTCGCAGGGGTCGTCTGCTACCATAGGAGGGCATGACGATGGCCGGCGACGACGTCACGGTGGAGATCCTGCAGGGCATTCGCGACGAGATTCGCGGCCTACGTGCTGACACGAACCAGCGTTTCGACGAGACCAACGAGCGCCTCGACAGGCGTCTCCACACGGTGGAGACAGCTCTTCTCGATCTGGCCGAGCAGCAGCGGTTCGTGGTTCGCTACACGAGGGCCATCTCCGAGCGCGAGTCTCGGCTCGAGCCCCGCGTGGTCGATCTCGAGACCCGCGTCGAGAAGCTCGAGTCGAAGTAGCAATTTAGATTGTCCACGGAGTCGCCGCGAGGGTTCGTGATCGCGGGCATGGCGTGGGGCGGCGCCCCGAGTGACACTGTGCAGGTGCGCCTCCACCCCGCTCGGCTCCTCACGGTTTGGCTGCTCGCCCCCCTGCTCGCGTCCTGCGCGCACGGGCCGCCCAAGTTCGATCCGGCGGCGCGGCGCACGTGCCTCGTGCTCTCCGTGGGCGGGCCGCGCGGCGTCGCGCACCTCGGCGCCATCGCCGCCGCGCGCAAGGCCGGCGTGCGCATCGACTGCGTCGTGGGCAACAGCATGGGCTCGCTCGTGGGCGCGCTCTACGCCTCGGCGCCCAGCGAGGACACGGAGGCGCGGTTCCGGCGCTTCTCCGAGGCGTACGTCGCCGAGAGCCAGGTCGACGCCGCCAAGAACGGTGCCATGGGCGCGCTCGTGGGCGCCGCCCTGGGCGCGGCCCTCGGGGGCAAGAACGGCGCCGTGGCCGGCGCCGTTCTCGGCGCGGGCAGTGGCTTCGCGATCGCGGCCGAACAGACGGCGCGGCTCGACCGCGATCGCCTCGTGCGCGTCATGAACGCCCAGCTCGGCGGGGCGCGCATCGAGACCCTGCCCGTTCCTTACGCGACGACGTACCAGCAGCGCTCCGAGAACGGTCTCACGCTCGTCGTCGCGCGCGCCGGGAACCTCTCCGACGCCGTCGGCAAGAGCATCGCGAACCCCTTCATCTTCACGAACCTCGACGTCGTCAAGCAGGGCGAGGTCGATCCCGGCGCCGACAGAGCGTCGATGACTCCCGTCGACGAAGCCTGCCGGCTGTTCCCCGACGCGAACCTCCTCGCCATCAACGTGACTGGCGAGCCGGCCTTCTACCGCGCCGAGATGCGCTGTCCGCTGCGCGAGGTCCGCGTCGACCCGGGGCCCCTCGACGCCGAGGCCGTCTTCCGCCTGCAGGCCGACTTCACGCGCGCCGTGAAAGCCGGGTTCGACGCGACGGCGAGGGCGCTGTGACGCGGCCGCGAACCTTCTCCGTCGGCGCGCGCCTCGTGGCGGCCTTCACGCTCTGCGCGGTGGCGTCCTGCGCGAGCACGACGGTGATCCAGAGCCGGCCCTCGGGCGCGCGCATCTACCTCGATGGCCAGCCCGCAGGCGTCACGCCCTACACGATGAGCGACACGAAGATCGTCGGCTCGACGACCATGGTCCGGCTCGAGTACCCCGGGTACGAGCCGACGACGGGGTTCATCTCGCGCAACGAGGAGGTCGACGTCCTGGCGCTCATCGGCGGCCTCCTCGTGCTCGTGCCCTTGCTCTGGCTCATGGACTACCGGCCCTTGCACGTCTTCGAGCTCCGCCCGCTCGGCGCGTACCCCGGCTACGCGCCGCCCAGCTACGCGCCGCCCGGCTACGCCGCCCCGCCACCTTACGATCCTTACAACCCGCCGCCCCCGAGCCCCGCGCCACCGCCCGCCGCGCCGCCGCCAGCCGCTCGATAGAGGGCGAGCGCGGCCTCGCAACATCGTGGCGCCCGCTCCGATGACCCGGCGTGTCCCACCGTCCGCCCGCCCTCGCCCGCCCGTCCATGACCGTCCTCGCTTTGGCGGTGGCGTGCGCGGGTCTCGCCTGCGGCCAGCAGCTCGACGCGCGCTCGGCGGACAGCGCGTCCCCCGTACGCGTGCTGGTCGAGCCGGACGTCGGGCCGGACGCCGTGCGGGCGCTGCTCGCGGGCGCGCAACGGGCGTTGTCGCTCGAGATGTACTTGCTCACGGACGCCGCGACGCTCGAGGTTCTGGGGGCCCGGCGCGCCGCGGGCGTCGACGTGCGCATTCTGCTCGAGCCCCATCCGTACCAGGCCGACGGCGCCAACCAGGCGGCCTTCGACCAGCTCGCGGCGGCGGGCGTGGACGTCAGGTGGACGTCGCCCCAGTTCGCGCTCACGCACGCGAAGGTCGCGGTCATCGACCACGCGCGGCTCGCCGTGCTGACGCTCAACCTGACGCGCGCGGGCCTCGCGGGCAATCGCGAGTACGCCGTCATCGACGACGACCCGCGCGACGTCGCGGCCGCCGATGCGCTCCTCGCGGCCGACGCGACCGGCCTGCCCGTGGCGGCCCCGGGCGCGGGGCGCGTGCTCGCCTCGCCCGAGACGACGCGGCCAGCCCTCGCGGCGGCCCTCGAGCGCGCCAGGAGCGTCGTGGCCGTCGAGACCGAGGAGCTGTCGGACCCCGCGCTCGTCGGCGCGCTCGCAGACGCCCGCGCGCGCGGCTGCGCCGTCTCCATTGCGCTGCCTGGGTCCGGGGCTTCGGCCGCGACCACGGGCGCTGCGCGCCGCCTCGCGGCGGCGGGCGTCGTCGTTCGGCTCGTCGACGCGCCGCAGATCCACGCCAAGGCCGTCGTCGCCGACGACTGGCTGTACGTCGGCTCGGCGAACCTCACGGCCGCCTCGCTCGACGCCAACCGCGAGGTGGGCTTGGGGCTTCGCGATCCCGCGGCGCTCGCGCTCGTCGCCGGCACGATCGCCGACGATCTCGCGCGCGGACGCTCGCCCTGACGGGTATGCTCGGGACATGGCCCCGGACGAGCCGCGCGATCGGCGCGCCTACCTCGAGGAGCAGGTCGCCCGCCAGCAGCGCGGCGAGCCCATCGACGTCGCGTGGGTCCAGGCGGAGCTCGCGCGCGTGCGCGCCGAGCAGGAGCGCGTGACCGCGTCCGTGCGGCGCAACCTGCGGCTCCTCGTGAGCTTGTGCGCGGCTCTCCTGCTCGTGCTCTGGCTCAAGAGCGGCGGCCTCGAGGGCCGCGGCGGCGTCTGGACGCTCGGCCTCATCGTCATCGGCACGCTCGCGGCCTGGGTCCTCGGCGGCAAGCGTCGCTGACGGCTCCGCGCGCGCGACCGCCGGCTCAGAACGCGAGCGCGACCGCGAAGCGAAGGAACACGCCGCGCGGCGCGAGATCGGCGAGCGTCGTCGCGCCCGCCTTGTCGTGGTCGGCGGCCGAGAGCGCCGGCGCGAGAGCGAGGTGCTGGTCTGGCGCCCACCCGTACCCCGCGTCGCCCACGAGCCAGAAACCGACGCGTGACGCGCGCGGATTGAGCCGCGCCGCCGCGCCCGCGCTGGCGTCGAAGGAGAAGGTCGAGAATGTCGTGCGCAGCGGGGCGGCGACCGCCGGATCGTCGAGCGAGGCCGTCCCGCGCAGCCACCCGGGCGAGACGCGCGCGAACGCGAAAGCCCACGGACGCGGCGCGAAGCGCTCCTCGAGCACGAGCGCGAGTCGGGTGAGCGAGAGGTTCGTGTCGGCGCCGCGCGCCTGCGCGTCGGCGCTGCCGCTCTCCCAACCCACGCCGACCG
This sequence comes from Polyangia bacterium, assembly GCA_036494575.1. Taxonomy (GTDB): domain Bacteria; phylum Myxococcota_A; class Polyangia; order Fen-1088; family Fen-1088; genus DASZFV01. Next base: position 8,626 of record DASXOE010000089.1, read on the forward strand.
CCGTCGCGAGAGCCCGGCCCGTGGCGACGGCCCAGGTCGCGGTCGCCGAGAACTGCGTGAAGGCGTCGTTGGTCGAGAAGGGGTCATAGCCCCTGCCCCGGAACAGCGCAGCGCGCACACCCGCCGCGACCTGCCAGGGCCGTGAGCCGGGTGCGCCGTCGCCGCTGCCCTGGGCGATCGCCGGGGCCGGCTCGTCGGCTGCGTGCGCGACACCGCCCCGATTCGTAACCAGCGCGAGCGCCAGGAGCGCCGCGCGCGCGCCGTTACTGATCGTCATAGGATCCCTCCGTGAGAAGTGCCCCGTAGATGCGGCGCCCGGCCTCGTTCGGTTTGTCGGCGTCGAAGACCGTCGCGCCCACGCCGACTCCTTCGTGCAGGACCACCAGTGACTGCCCGCCGTCGGCGCGCGTGATCTCGAACAGCGCGCTCGCGGGCGTGTCGACGGTGAGCGAGTGGACGCGCCCCGACGGCAGCTCCGTCGAGGCCAGCCCGAGCCCGCCCACCTGGAAGGCCCACACGCGAGCGCCCGTGGGCGAGACCGAGAGCGTGACGTCGGGGGTCGCCGTGAGCAGCGGGGTCGCCGTGCGGGCGCCGAGGTCGAGCACGAAGAAAGCGCCGCCGGTCGCCGTGCCACCCGACGTGCTCAGCACCTTGAGCGCGTCGTTCTGTCCCGCCACGTCGCGCACGTCGGTCACGACCCCGTTGATGCCGACGGTCTCGATGCTGCGGAACGGCAGTCCCGAGGCGCGGCCGAGCTCCCAGAACGCCACGCCCGCGAGCGGCGTCGTGCCGTTCCACAGCAGCGCGAGGTCGGGACCGGCGGCGGCGCCCGCGGATGCGACCGCGGGGGCCGTCACGAGCGAGAGGCTGCGATAGCCGGCCGGCAGCGCGACCACGGACGTCGTCGTCGTCGCCGGATCGACGAGCACGGCCGCCGACCGGCCGGGCACGAGCGCCGACAGGCGCAGCCCGCCGTCGGTGCGCACGAACGCGATGGCGCTCGGGACGCCGCCCACGTCGGCGACGTTGATCGTGGGCGCGTAGCCGCTCGGACCCGCGGCCGGCTCGAGCTGCAGCGTCATGACGCTCGTCTGCGCGTCGAAGCGGACGCCGATGCGCGCGTCGTCCGTCATCACCGGGTCGCCGTCGTCGAAGACGACCTCTGCCGGGTGCGGACGCGTCACGGCCGTCGCGTCCGCGAGCCGCACCGTGATGTCCGGCTTGGTCGGGTCGTCGAGCGCCAGCAGCGTGAAGTCCTGGTCGCTCTGCACGACGAGCAGGTGCGTCAGGCCCGCGGGCAGCGTGAGGGGCGGCGCGAAGATGAGGCGCTCCGGGTGGCCCCCGAAGCTGTGGAGCACGACCGGCTGCGGCGGCTTCGCCCCCGTCAGATCGACGATGACGAGCTCGTTGGGATTGGTGACGAAGGCCGTGCCCGTCCCCGAGGCGGCGTACACGACGGCCCAGTGCTCGGTCGGGTCAATCGCGAGACCGTCCAGAGGATCCGACAGCACGTCGAGCGGGATGTCGTGAGAGGTTGCCGGCGTCGTCGTGCCGTCGATGATCGTGAGGCGCGGGGCCTCTTCGGCCTGAGGGTCGCCGAGCCCGCCCTGGTGTCCGGCCGACAGGACGTACAGCCTGCCGCCCTTGGGCCCGACGGCCGTCGCGACCACGCCGTGGCCCGTGGGCAGCGCCGTCTCCGCGAGCGCGCCCGAAGGGTCGACGCCGAGCGCGACGGCGCGGTGGGCCGGCAGATCGACGAGGACGACGGCGTTCGTGAGCCCGATGGCCTGCGCGCTCCCCACGGGCGCCGACCAGGTCGGCGAGCGACCGCCGCAGCCGAGCGCGGCGAGCCCGAGGCAAAGCAAGGGGACGAGCACGCGCAGCGCCGCCGTGGCTCGAGGTGACCTGGGCTGATTCATCATTCGCTCCACTGGACGACCCGCGCGCCGAGCTCGTAGCCGGTCAGCGTGCGCGCGTCGCCGCTGTCGAGCGTGAGGAAGGTGATGCGGCCGTCCGGGTACTCCTGGGCGACGTAGCCGCGGTTCGCGCCGCCCACGACCCCCGCCGCGATGGGCGGGCTCGCGAGCGGATAGCTCTTCACCTCGAGCGTGGGCAGCAGGCCGAGGTGGGCGGCGAAGATCTGCTTGTTATCGTCGCGCACGGTCAGCAGCACGCGGTCGCTCGCGGGCGCGATGGCCACGGCCTGAATGGGCGCCTCTGCCATTTCGATGCGCGGCGGCTGCGTGCCGTCGAGCGGCACGAGCGAGAAGGCCGTGGCGTCGGGCGTCACCGTGGGGGTCTGCGCCGCGCCGGCGTCGGCGGACACGCCGCCGTCGGCGCCCGTATCGACCGGGTGGAGGACGACCGCGAACTTGCCGTCCGGCGTGGGCAGCGCCGACAGCACGGGCGCGTGGAGCCGCACGACGTGGAACGCGGGCGTCCCCGAGAGCGTGAGCACCGTGAGCCGCTGCGAGGAGAGCGCGTTCGAATAGAGCACGGCCACGGTTCCGCCGGCCGTGAGCGTCACCTGGCCGATCGTCTCGCCCGCGATGGTGACGTGGGTGACGTCGCTCGCGGCGGGGGCGTGGCCCGCGAGGGGCAGCACGGCCACCTCGGCCGTCGCGCGCACCACCGCGACGGCGCGCGCCCCATCTGACGAGACGTCGACATCGGTGACGGGACCGCTGAGCGTGAGCTCCGAGCGCGCGTGGCTCGCGAGATCGACGACGGCGACGACGGCGCTGCCGTCGCGGCGCACGACGGCGAGCCGTCCGTCGGGCGTTATCGAGACGTCTTGCGTGTCCTCGGGATCGGTCCCGCCGTTCGCGCCGAGCGGCACCGTGTCGACGACGGCGCCCGTCGCGAGCGAGACGACCGAGACGCCGTCCTGCGTGACGGCGAAGGCGCGGCTCGAATCCTTTGCGGCGAACGAGATGGAGACGGGACGATAGCCCACGGCCAGCGTCGTGCTCGAGCTCGCCGTGGCGGCAGCCTGGAGGTCGATGACGGTCACGTCGTGAAAGCCCTGCGTCGCGGGCGCCGCGGGCACGAGGCGCCCGTCGGTCCAGGCGACGGCGAAGCGGCCGTCGGGCGAGACGGCCCAGGCGTTCGAGCCAGCGGCCACGCCCTCGATCGTGCGGCTATCGAGCGTCGTGCCGCTCGCGTGCAAGTACGTGGCGTCGTTCGACAGCGCGTTGAGCACGATGACGGCGTCGTCGGTGCCCGGCACGACCGCGAGATACGTGGGCCCGTTGCCGGCCTCGACCGTCTTGACGGTGAGCGACGAGGCGTCGACGTAGGCCACGCGCCCGCTCGTCGGGTTGGCGATCCAGACGAAGTGTCCGGTCGCGACGGGGGCCTTGTACGAGCTCTCGACCTCGCGCTCGGGCGGCAGTGAGTCCCCCCCAGAGCCGCCGGCGCCCGTCGCTGGCCCCGCGGGGACGATTCCCGCACTGCCGGTCGATCCCGCGGTGCCCGTCGCCGACGCGCCGTTCCCTGTGCCCTCGGGAGCTGCACCTCGCGAGCTCGCGCTGCCCACGCAGGCGGCCAGCCCGAGCACCGAGACCAACCCGATTGTTCTCCAAATCAGAGGGACGCGCATGAGCGGCATTGTGCTCCCCTGCAAGGCAAGTCCGGTGCCACGACCGAGCCCCGCCCGCGCTCGCCGCCGGCGCACCCCGCTCCGAGCGCGCCGGCGCCGCCGCGACATGGCTGTCGCGATGCTGTCGCCTCTGATCCCCTCTCCGCGCGGAGCGGGGAGAGGGCTAGGGTGAGAGCGCGTCTCGTCTAGCGCCCCGGGCCGGCCAGCCTCGCGAGGATGCGCTCGAGGACGGCGCGGCGCTCGCCCGTCTCGATCTCGACGGCCTGGCGCACGACGGGCACGAGCTCGTCGCCCTGGAAGCTCGCGAGCCGCTCGGCCGCCGCCTCGGCCAGCGTGCCGGTCTCCTGGCGCACGAGGTCGAGGAGGAAGAGGCCCGCCTCGAACGTCCCCACGCCCGCGATGGCCTCGAGCGCGACGGCACGGACGCGCTCGTCGGTGGCCTCGCGGAAGATGCGCGCGAGCGGATCGAAGCCGCCCCGGTAGTCGAGCCGGCCCAGCGACCTCAGCGCCTCGTCCGCGACGAGCGGCGACGGATCGGCGAGCCCGGTCCGCACGATGGCCACGCTGCGGGCGTTGAAGACGTTCGCCGCGCTCGTCATCACGGCGGCGCGCACCTCGGGCGCGCCGTGCTCGGCGAGCCGCTCGAGCGGACGCAGGACCTGGTAGAGCTGCGTGCGCCCGAGCGCGAGCGCGAGCTCTGCCGTCGCGCGCGGGTCGTCGAACGAGAAGGTGGGCGCGCTCGTGAGCAAGATGGCGCGCAGCGCGAGCCGCGACGCCTTCCGCTCCTCGGGCGAGGCGTCGAGCGGCCGGCCACCGTCGGCGCCCGTCATCCAGCGCGCGAGCACGGCCGTGGGATCGCCCTCGAGCGCCCACTCGACGAGGTCCTGGCGCGAAACGTCCTGGTAGGCGTTGGCGCGGCGCAGGTACTCGGGGAAGCCCGGCGCGCGCACGCGCGGCGCCGCGAGCGCGCCGGCCCCTCGCTCGGCCAGACGCTGATAGCGCGCGCGCTTCTTGGCGGCGAGCGGCAGCGCCGCGAGCCTTCCGTAGAGCCGCGCCACGAGCGCGGGATCATCGAGCGACGCCGCCGCGTCGACGGCGGCCTGCAGCGCGTTCTCGGACAGCTCGAGCGGCCCCCCGGCCGCCTCGTTGTGCGTCGCCGTCGCCTCCCACAGCTCCGCGGCCCGCGCGAGGTAGTGCCGCTCGAAGACGAGGCCGGTCTTCACGCTGTAGGCCGCCGCCTCGCGCGCCAACGTGGCCGCCGCGTACCACTCCTGGTGCTCGACGGCGTAGGCCAGGAAGTCCTCGTAGAACTGAAAGGCGTAGAAGCGCTGGTCCTCGCGCACGAGGATGCGGATCGTGTTGAGGTAGCCCTCGGCGACGTTCTCGAAGGAGCCCGTCTCGCGGCCGAGGAGGAGGAGCTGGCGGTAGCACTCGAGCGCGCGCTGGATCTCGCCGCGCGTCTCGAAGTCGTCGGCCACGACCTCGAGCAGGCGCTGCGTCGCCGAGAGCTCGCGCGCGGCGGCGGCGCCCTCGTTCATGCGCAGGAGGGACTGGCCGAGGCAGAAATGCGCGAGCGCGGCCTCGTAGGGAAGACCGCCGAGGCGTGGGTCGCGCACGACGCGTTCCCACTCGAGGCGCGCCGCCCCGTGCGCCCCGACGGCCTCGAGCTCGACGGCGGCGAGCACCGACTGCCCGGCCTCCGAGAGAACGCGCGCCGCCTCGGCGTGCCGGCCGAGGCGCGACGCCGCGAGCGCCCACTCGAGGGGCCGCTCGGCGGCTGGGAAGTGGCGCTGCGCCTCCGCGAAGCGGCGCAGGCCGAGGAGGACGTAGCCCGCCTCGCGCGTGCGCCCGAGCGCCTCGTAGGCCTCGAGCGCCCCCTCGAGCCAGGCGTCGTAGCGGCGGGCGTCGTAGATCTCGACCTTCCCGAGAAGCGCCGTGTAAAGAGTGAGCGCCTCGCGCGCGCGACCCGCGCGCAGAGCCCGCTCGGCGCGCTGTCGCAGCTCGACGTCCTCGCGCGTGGCCATCAGCGGTCGAGCGCCGCGTCCTCGACGATCTCGAGGGCGCGCCGGCGCTTCTCGGCGCCCCGCGCCAGCGACTCGGCCGTCACCACCTGGTGGCGGTGCAGGCGCGGCAGGTATTCGAGGTCGATGGGCTTGGAGGGCAGCACGAAGATCCCATAGAGCGTGGCGTCGCGCGTGAGCGCCTCGACGATGGGCAGCGGGATGTGGCACTCGGCGTGCGAGATGAACGTCAGCGCGATCTCGCGCGCGCTCTCGCGCCGCAGCCGCGCGACCTCGGCCGCCAGATCGCCAAAGACGCGCGCGTAGTTCCGGCCGCGCTCCGACTTGAAGGTCAAGAAGCGAGGCAGCTCGCGCCGCGGCGCGCGCCCCACGTCGAGGCGCTCGGAGAGCCGGCTGTCGAAGAAGCGCACCCAGACGTCGCCCCCGCGCAGCGTGAAGGTCTTGGCGAGCGCGAGCGCCAGACCGCGCGCGAAGACCTCGCGCGCGCCGCGCATCGAGGCGCTCGCGTCGACGAGGATGTAGTGGAGGCGCCGGGCCGCGTCGGGACGGCGCTCGTGCCCGTAATAGAGCAAGTCGTCGGAGAGCGCCTTGAGGCCGAAGACCTCGTCGTCGTGCGCGAGCTCGCCCGGCAAGAGCGCGTCGAGGTTGCCGCGCCGCTCGACGGAGGCGTAGCCGTCGATCGAAAAGCGCTGGGCCGAGGGCCGGCGCTTCGTCTCGAGCAGCGACGGCAGGAGCTGCAGCGAGAAGTCGACGACGTCGGCTAGCCCGGCCGTGCTCACGAGCTGGTAGAGCTCGGCGAGGCTGCCGCCCGCGCCGCCCGCCTCGAGCGGGAAGAGGCCGAGGAGGCGCAGGGCGTTGGCCTCGAGCTGTTCGAGGCGCGCCAGCAGGCTGCGCTCGTGCTCGACGAGCCGCTGCAAGAAGGTCACGGCCCACGACGGGTCGTGCGCCCGCGCGAGCTCGGCGCGCGCGAGCTCGAACGCCGGCGAGACGAGCGGCAGCGCGCTCGCGAGCGCGACGCGCGGCCGGCCGGGCCAGCGCAGGTAGACGTCGCCCAGCAGGCTCGCGAGGATGACGGCGACCGTCTCGTCCGCGAGGGCGGCCGCCTGGAGCTCGTCCATGGCCTCGGAGCCCGCGACGGCGCCGAGCAGCGCCTCGTAGCGCTCGAACACCGGGCCCGTGCCGGCGGGCGGGACGCGACGGATCCGCCGAGGCGTCCCCTGCCGCGCGCGCGTGAGCAGGAGCCCCAGATCGTGAACGACGACGAGCGGCGGAAAGAGCCCGAGGCGCGCGAGCAGGTTCCACCAACCGGCCGCGGCCGCCGCCTCGACGGGCCCCGACGGACCGACCTCGGCGAGCGTGAGCGTCGCCAGCTGCCGGGCGAGCTCGTTCTCGGCGAGCTCGCCCTGGCGCGCGACCTCGCCCTCCCGATCGGCCATGCGGCCATCCTACCGCTAACGGGACTTGCGCAGCAGGAGCAGGTGCTCGCGGCGCGGGCGCTCGCCGTAGACGGCGCGCACGCGGCCGTCGTGGATCGCGCGCGCTTGCGAGGCGCGGGCGACAGGCTCGAGCCCGAGCGGCGCCGCCGCCGAGGCCACGCCCTCGGGCGCGTCCTCGACGCGCCCATCGACGATGCCGTCACCGACGACGAGCAGGGCGTGGCCGCCACGCCGCAGCGCGCGCGCGATCTCGCCGATCCAGCGCTGCTGCGCCTCCCGCCAAGCGCGCGCGAAGGCGCCCGCCGCGCCCGTCCGCGCGCCGAGCTGCGTCTCGCGGAAGCGCGCGCGCGGCAGGTCGAGCCACGTGAAGCGCACGTCGTGCAGCTCGGCGTAGTCGTACGTCCCCGCGTAGGGCGGTGACGACAGCACGAGGGCCGCCGCGCCCGTGCCCACGGCGTCGAGCTTGCGCGCGTCGCCGAGCAGCACGCGCGGCGCCTCGGTGCCCGCGGGCGTGCGCGCCTCGAGCGCCGCCAGCCCGCGCGCGAGCTCCGCCGCGCGATCGGCGAGCATGCGCGAGGGCACGCCGCGCGCGATGCGCTTCGTCTCGCCGTCGCGCGGCGCCTCGGGGCCGGACTTCATGAACTTCACGAGCAGCGAGGACAGACAGAGGCGCAGCGCGTGCCCCACGTCGTCGTCGGGCCTCGCGAGCACGAGCTCGCGGAGCCCGAGCAGCTCGAAGAGCACGTGCGCGTGGAAGCGCGCGAGCTCGCCGCGCGCCCAGGCCGGCAGCTCTGGCCGGCGCCGCTTGCGCGCGCGCTCGCCAGACTCCTCGGCGATCGCGGCGGCCTCGCGCTCGAGGCGCGCGCGGCCGTCGGCGCCGAGCAGCGTCGTGCGCGCGCGCGCGATGCCGACGCCGAGCGGGCTCGCGTCGACGCCCAGCGCGCGGCGCCCCGCCGCCATGGCCTCGACGAGGACGGTGCCGCTGCCGCAGAACGGATCGACGACGAGGTCGCCGCGCGCGCTGAAGGCGGCGACGCCGCCGCGCGCGATCGTGGGGTGCATGCGCCCCGCGTAGCTGTGGAACCCGTGCGTGAGCGCCCGCGCGAGGCCCGCGTCCACCTCGAGCAACTTGCCGAGCGTGCGCGCCCCTGCGCCCTCGCCGCCGAGCTCGACCGGCCCGCCCAGCGTCGAGAACGCGCGCCGCTGGCGCGGCTCGAACGGCGCCTGCGCCGAGGACGCCCCGCGCGGGGCCCCGCGATCGCGCTCCGGCGCGGCGTGCCGCTTGGCGGACGTCTTGGACGGTTTGGGCCGCTCGCTCATCTTGGGCCGATCGGTCATGTGGTCATCCGCTCGCCATCATCCGCTCCATTTGGACGACTCGAAGACGCCCTCGAGGAGCCTGTCCACCTCCGCCGCCATCTGCTGCGCCGTCTCCGTGCCCAGCACCTGCAGCGCCGCGCGGATGTCTTGCAGGTTGCGCAGCTGCGAGAAGAGCTGCACGTCGGAGAGCGGCTCGCCGCCCAGCAGGATGCCGCGGATGACGCCGAGCTCGGCCAGGATGCCGTCCAGGTCGGCGCCCGTCGCGCGCGCGCGCCGCTCCTCGGGGTGCTCGCGGTGGTGCTTCTCGAGCACGGGCCCGACGATGTCCTCGAGGATCGGGATCTGCTCGGTGCTGTTCCAGACGTGGCGCAGCACGAAGAAGTCACCGTCGTGCGCCGCGGGCCGCCCGTCGATGAGCGCGCTCGCCGCGAACATCTTCAGCAGCTTGACGACGCGGCGGTCGCTCACCGTGACGCCCTCGGAGCGAATCTGAAAGACGAGGCCCTTGTAACGCGCCAGGAAGTCCTCGGAGAAGCCCATGAACTGGGGCAGCCGCGCCTGGAGGCCGCGCACGTCGGCGATCGTGAGCAGCGGGCGAACGGCGTCGCCGCCGAGGCCGAGGCCGGAGGGCGGCTTCAGCGCGTCCATCTCGGCGCGCAGCCCCCGCTCGACGAGGCCGTGGAAGTGGAAGCTGTCGAGGTTGTCGGACAGCGCGCGCACGAGGAAGCGGTCGAAGATCGCGCCGAGCGCGTCGTCGTTGGGCACCTCGTTGGTCGCGCCGAAGAGCGAGCACAGCGGCACCTTGATCGTCGCGCTGCCCGTGAAGAAGCGCCGCTCGTTGAGGATGCTGAGGAGCGCGTTCAAGATCGCCGAGTTCGACTTGAAGATCTCGTCGAGGAAGACGATCTCGGCGTCGGGCAGCATGGCCTCGACGCGCCTCACGAACGTCCCCTCGCGGAAGGCCTTGATGTCGACGGGGCCGAAGATCTCGTTCGGCTCCGAGAAGCGCGTCAGCAAGTACTCGAAGTAGCGCGCGTCGACGAGGCGGGCCAGGTGCCGCACGAGCGCCGACTTCGCCGTGCCGGGCGGGCCGACGATGAGCATGTGCTCCCCGGCGACGAGCGTCACGAGCAAGAGGCGCACGATCTCGGACTTGTCGAGGTAGCGATCGTCGAGCGCGCGCCCGACCTCGCGCACCTTCTCGGCGGCGCGCAGGAGCTCGGCGTCGGGCCCGGCGGGCCGCGGCCCCACCGCGGGCTCCCGGGACGATGGTTCACCGACGGACATTGGTAGGTCCTACCCTTTCATGTTCGGACGATTTGTCGTTGATGAAAGGGCAGGACCCCCTTTCAAACCGTGCATGCGGTTTTCCCGCACACGGCTTACCGATGGCCTCGACGTCGCGGCTTGCGTCGGATA
>DASXOE010000090.1:0-71476 GCA_036494575.1 Polyangia bacterium
TCACGACGGCGCCCGTCGTCGGGGTCACCGTGCGCGTCGAACACATGGCCGAGCACCGCAAGGGCTTTTTCGGCCTCGCGGGCTTCCTGGCGGTCTCGTCCATGGACCGACGCACGTCGCCCTCGCGCCGCGGCGGCTGGATCGCCGGTAACTTGCTCTGCTCCGCTCCGCCGGCGCCGCCCCCCAACGTCCCCGTGCTCGACGGTGAAGGCGCGGATGGCGGCACCGACGGCGGGGCCGACGATGGAGCCGTTCCGACGACGATCAATGTTCGCCAAAGCCTCGAGATGCATCGAAAGATGGCCTCGTGCGCCAGCTGCCATGCTTCGTTCGATCCCTATGGGCTGTCCCTCGAGCATTTCGACGGAATCGGCATCTTTCGCGCGACCTATTCCGACGGGTCGATCATCGATGATTCCGTGGTGCTCCCCGACGGACAGACCTTCAGCGGCCTCGACGGGCTGGCGAACGTCGTATCGGCGAATCCCAACTTCGGCTCGTGCGTGGCGAGCAAGCTCCTCACCTACGGCCTCGGGAGGAGCACCGACATCTACGACCCTCACGTGCAGCAGGCTGTCGTCGAGTGGCTGAAGCCGGGGGAAACGCCGAGCCTCCGCCGCCTCGTCCACACACTGGTCTCCACCGAAGCCTTTCGCTTTCGCCGAGGAGGTGGCAAATGAAGATGCCGCCGATGAAGCGGTTGCCCTCTCGACGCACGATCCTGCGCGGGGCGGGCGTGGCGCTCACGCTGCCGTTCCTCGAGTCGCTCGGGCCCCGACCGCTGCGCGCACAGGCGGTGGACGTGCCTCGGCGCTTCCTTCCCATCTACCTGCCGAACGGAGCGCCAGACTTGTGGCTTCCGTCGGGCGTCGGGAGCGGCGACGCGTGGCAGCTGTCTTCGCTGCTGGAGCCCTTCGGCGCGGCGCTCAAGCCGAAGGTCACCGTCGTGACGAACCTCGAGAACGGTTCCGTGTTCAATCCGGATGGCTCCCCTCAGATCACCTCGCCCCACGGCCGTCTGGGGGGCGCCTGGCTCACTTGCGTGGACGCGGCGGCGGTCAGGACCAAGCTCGGGCTCGACGAAGCCAACGGCATCTCGGTCGACCAGGTGCTGGCCCAGCAGCAGTCCGCGAAGACCCCGCTCGCCTCTTTGCAGGTCGGCCTTTCTACGCCCTTCGGCAACTGCGACGGCGAGCCTTGCTCCAGCAGTCGCAGCGTATCGTGGGCCAGCGCCACGCAGCCGACCTACAAGCTCGTGGACCCTTTCGATGTCTTCAACCAGATCATGGGCGTGGCGAAGCAGCCCGATCCGACCGGCGCGGAGGCGATCGAGGCGCAGAAACGGCTGGCGCGCAACAAGAGCGTCCTGGACGGCGTGCTGCAGAACGCGCAAAGGACTCGGGCTCGGCTCGGCGCGGACGATCAGAAGACGATGGACGGGTTCCTCGATTCGGTGCGCGCGGTCGAGCAGCGCGTCGTGGGCCTGTCCAGCGGCATGGGCGGCGCGGCCTGCTCCCTCCCGTCGGCTGACGACCTGCCGAGGGTCCAACAATCGGCGACGGGGCCGCGGCAGAGCTCCTCCGTGGCCCCCGTCTACAGCAAGGGCGCCCACGCCGACGCGATGAACGACCTCATCGCGCTGGCCTTCGAATGCGACGTCACCCGCGTCATCTCCTACATGCTCGAGGACGAGCGCTCGGAGTTCACCTACGACGAGGTGCAGGAGCGAGCGTTCAGCGCGGACACCTCGGCGCCGAAGGGCGGCGCGTGCCCCGAGTATCACGCCTCCCAGCACGCCGGGGGGGACGTGTTCGCCACGATCACCTGGTGGAACGTGGGCAAGGTGGCCGACCTCTGCCGCAAGCTCGACGGCATCAAGGAGGCCAATGGAGCGACCGTGCTCGACAACTGCGTGGTGTTCCTGGGGGCCTGCATGCACGGCGGCGATCATCTTGGGGACCGATTGCCGGTCGCGCTGGTCGGCGGCGCCAACCTCGGCTTGAAGAACGATCAGCACCTCGTGCTCGACCAGCGGCCCTTACGGGACCTCTACTTCACATTCTTGAACGACGTCTACGGCGTGAACGTGAACGACTTCGGCCAGAACCTCACGGGCGCGCCGCCAACCAGGATCGCCGAGCTGCTCAAAGGGTAGGTCCGTCCCGCGCTGGAGGCTGGAGGTCCCGATGCTGATTCACTCCGTGTACTTTTGGTTCGCGGCTGACGCCGACCCGGCTCTGGTCGCTCGTTTCGAGCAGGGGCTGAAGCGCCTCAGCGCGATCGCCGAAGTCGAACAGGCCTACTACGGCAGGCCGGCCAGCACGGCGCCGCGACCCGTGGTCGACGCCAGCTACGCCTGGTCTCTGATAGCGAGGTTCGCCGACGTCGCCGCGCACGATCGGTACCAGGACCACCCAGCTCATCACGCCTTCCTCGAAGAGTTCGCGACGCTCTTCAAAGAGGTGCGCGTCTACGACGTGACACTTTGAAGGCGCGGTCCCGCCAGTGCTGCCTTCCGGGCGGAGTCGCTCGGCGAGATCACCCTGCGCGTACGAGCCGGGGCAGCGGCGGCGCTGGGGCCCTGAGGGCCATCGCTCAGCTCCGTACAGGCGGTAGCATCCGCACCCCTGCCGTGTCGGCGGAGACCGGGCGGTGTATCTCGACCTGTCTGCCCGCCGTCTTCCCGTGCTCATAGGCCTGCGGTCGCAGTGAGGCCTGCGAGCTCCGATTCGTGATGCGTGGATAACGGCGCCGGAGGTACGCGTCGCGCTGAGCGTCCACGTGACGTATGAGCCCCTGGCTCTGACTCTTGCGCTCGCCTTCACCGAGCTTCTCGTCGAAGCCTGCCATGACGCCAGCGCAGAAACTGCGGCGCTCGCGGTCGGAGCGAATGGCGTGCGCGCGCTTGTGGGCGCGCCAGAGGCGCTGGGCTGTGTCGGTCAGGAAGGCGTGCACGTGCGCAGCGACGTCGAGGTTCGCCGGTGTGCCGCAGAGCTCGAGGGTGTGGCCGGTGCGGGCTTGCAACGGTACGTACGACGGGACCCAGATGACGCTTACGAAAAAGTGGCGCCCGAGTATCCCGGCGAGAATGCGCTCGCTCGCCTCGGAGCGGGCCTTGACCGGGCCGACGTGGCGGAATCCGTAACCATCGGTGGTGGCGGTCGCGGCCGCGTCGATGTTGTGGACCAGCATGAGTCTGCGCGCCTCGTTCATCGCGGCCTCTGCCTCGTGCAGGTTCGGACTGTCGGCGAGGGCGAGCAGGCGAATGATCCGGCGCAGCATCGGATCTCGCCCGGTCCCGGGCCCACCGCTCCCGGCGGGCAGCCCTGCGGCACGAGCGTCGATGCCGTGCTCGCGGCAGACGCGCGCGAATGCCGGCCCGTGCGCGGTCTCGTCGTGAATGCGCAGCACCTCGTCGACGTACTGATGGGCGAGCTCATGCTTGAGCACCTCGCGCACGACGCCCCACGGCTGCTGGAAGACCAGCTCGCGAGACAAGGAGATGGTGCGATGGCCGCGGTGCCAGCTGCCCAGACGGTGGGCACCATTGGCAAGCGCGATGACAGGCGGCCGCAGCGCGTGAGGGTAGTGGCTCTCGGCGAGCTCGCGCCACGTCTCGGCCAGCGCGCGCAGCAGCGCCGTCTCTAGGAACATCCGCTCGGGCGGTGACTCGACGCGGGGCACGGCTTTCCTATACTGCGGGGATCCGCAGGGGGGAAGGACTGCCGCAAAATGCGGCCTTCCCCGGGGCCGGCACGTGGCGACCTCGATGGAGATGTCTACAAGATTTCGGGTGTAGGTCGGCGCCCACATGCGGCGCTCGCACCTCAAGCTCGAGGGCGAAAGCGCCGATGGCCGACGAGGGCATCGGCGTGTCCCGGTGCTGCCTCGTCCGCACGGCGCCGTCACCTCCAAGCCCGACCTCCGCCCGCAACGCCGAGCTCGGGCTGCCCCGTCGACGCAGTCGCGCCGCTCGAGCAGGCGCTCGCCGCGCGTCCCGCCAAGACGACGCCCTCCGAGCTCGTCGGCGAGACGCGATTCGCGCTTGCGCCTGCCCTTTGGGCCAAACCGGCCGAGCGGGGCCGGGCGCTCACGCTCGCGCGCGACGCGCGCATCGACTACGCGCGCGTCACGGACGGCGCCGCCCAGGTGGGGGCTATCGAAGCGTGGCTGCGCGCGCCGACGACAAGATTATAGGGACGTGACGCAGCCTCGGAAAAAGGGGGGAGCCGCGGCGAGTGTCGGCGCTAGAGGGCGGCCGATCTTTCAAGGGAGGAAGTGATAGAGGACGGCGCCTGTTGCGACCAGCACGGCCACGACCGCGAGCAGCTTGGGAATGGAGACGCGCAAAGTCAGAATGGGTACGGGGATCTCGGGCGCCGGCGGCGCGGTGGGCAGAGCCTGCGTGACCACGGCCGGAGCCTCGGGCAGCGGCGTTGCCGGAACGCTCGCGATGAGCGCTGGTTGAGCGACGGCCGGCGGCCGCGCAGCGGCGCGGGCCGGTAGGCGCTCATCCTCAAGAAGAGACTGCGCGGCAATCGAGGCAGCGGGTGTGGGCCGATCGTCGATCGCCGTATTGGGGGCAGGGGATGCGTGGTAGGGGCCGGGAGCGGCGGGGGAACCCGCGCGGGTCGATGGCCCCTCCGCAGCCGCGGGAGAGCTCAAGCGGCCGGGCGCGCGTTCCGCCAAGACCAGTCCGAAGATCGGGACGAGGTCGGGCATCACGCGGCTTGCAAAGAGTCGGCGCCCTTGTTCGATCTGCGTCTCCAGGGTCTCCCCTTCCTTGGGCCGCTCCCGATTGTAGAGCTCGATGTCCGCCAGGATGACCCGTGCCAGGCGTCGCGCTGCCTCTTCGGTGTTGATCGATCCCACGCTCGAGTTTGAGCGCATTCGGCAGGAGAAGACCAGGGCCTGAGCGCACGGAAGATGCGCGCGGCGGTTACGACTGGGTTTCCCGGGCGAGCACTTGTTTCGCCGCCCGCCGCCCACTGGCGATGGCACCGTGGACCGTTCCGTTCTGGCCGTCGGATTCGGTCGCCTCGCCGGCGAAGAAGAGGGTTCCGTCGATCGGAACGGCGAGCTTGGCCCCCGCCTCACTGCCGCCCACGCCCGCATAGCTGTAGGCACCGCGCGCGAAAGGATCCGCCAGCCAGTCGTGAGTGAAACCGCCGCGTAGGTCCGAGCGCAGGCGGCGCGCCTCGACGCCGAGGGCCGCTGCCAGCGCGGCGACCGCCGCGTCCACCCGCGCGGCGGCGCCCGCCAGCTGGCCGAGCGCCCGCGCGTTGCGGCCTCCGGCCCAGCCCGTGACGACCGGGAGCGGCGCCGGCCGGCTCACCCACCACGCGGGGAAAGGCGGCTCGCCCGTGAGCAGGAAGCCTCCCGGGGGGAAGCGGTCCTGCGCGAGCCACGCGTCGCTGGCGAGACAGAGGCTCACCCGCTCGGCGTCGCCCATCTCCAGACGGCCGAGGGCGTCTTCTTTGTCGGCGAGCCTTGGCGAAAACTCGATCGCCCCGGCCTTGAGAACGCCGAGGGGGACGGTGACGATGAGCTGCGGCGCCGCGAGCTCCTCGCCCGTGGACGTCCTCACGACGGCGCGCTTGTGTCCCCAGCTGACGGCGGTGGCCACGGTGTTGAGCCGCACGTCGCACAGCGTGGGATCGACGCGCTGGAAGATGGCGGTCACCAAGCCGTCGTATCCGCCCACGAACCGGAACTGGCGATTGGCCCCGGGACGCTCGTCGGCGGCCGTGTTCTTGAGGAGCGACCGGACGCTGATGCGGGCGGGATCGGCCGCATGATATCCCTCGACGAGCGCCAGGCACTGCGCCTTGATATCGGCCGCGGCGTCCACGCGGTCGACGAGGTGCTGGAAGGATTCGTCGGGGCCGGTCTCGGACGCGTGCGCGAGCACCACGTCCATGGCCGAGAAGAAGTCAGTCGTCCCTCGATCTGCGGCCGCCACGCGGGGCGCGGCGCGGTCCGTCTCTCGCAGCAACAAGGCGGCCTCGCGCGCCACGCTCAGGGTCTCCTCCACCGCGCCGTGCACGAACTCGGCCCCGAGCTCGACGGGCCCATCAGGAGTGTGATGGGTCATGACCCGGCCGCCCAGCCGATCGCGGGCCTCGAGCACGAGCACGCGCGCGCCTGCCGCCGTGAGGTCGCGCGCCGCGGTCAGACCCGCGACCCCGGCACCGAGGATGAGGACCTCTGGCGGCGCAGTCATGACGTATCCTCGCTGCAGGAACCTGCGATATGACCGAGCCTGTAAAGCTGGAGCAACTCGAATCCTCCGAAGGAGAGACGTTCCGGCAACTCTACGCGATCTACGCCGCATCGATCGCCGCCCGTGAGCAGAAGAGCGAGGGCGCGATCGCGGCCATGATCGGCGCGGCCGAGTATCGCGTCTGGGTCGCGAAGGCCGGCGGCCTCGTGCGGGCCTTCAGCATCCTGTTCGTGCCGGCGGCCGGGCAATTCGCGCTGCTCGAGTACATGGCCGTGGCCCCGGACGAGCGCAATCGGGGTCTGGGCGCCGACCTGTTCCGGCGCACGGTGGAGCACGCCGTGACACCCGGGGGAGACAAGCTCCCCGTGCTCTTGGAGATCGACTCGGACCGGGAAGCCTCGAGCGACCGCGCGATCCGTACGCGCCGGGCGGGCTTCTATCGGCGCCTCGGTTGCCTCCGGATCGCCGGGCTTCACTACCTCATGCCCCTGGCCGGCGAGGGCAACGCTTCCGAGATGGACCTGCTCGTGTATACGGCTGAGCAGGTCGGTCGCCTCGGGCGGAGCGAGCTCCGAGGATGGCTCGAGACCATCTATCGGGACGTCTACTGCTGCGCGCCGGACGACCCGCGGGTCGCGCAGATGGTGGCGGACCTGCCCGATCCGGTGCTGCTCGAGTGAACGAGAGAGGAGAGGCTAGATGGCAGCGTTCAGAGCGAGGCCGACGTCATGATGACCTGGGAAAAAGCCGGTGTGATCGCCGAGGCGATGGGATCGATCGGTATCATGTTCACCCTCTTCTACTCGGTGTGGAGCTTCACGAGAACTCTTCGCGACGCGTACTACGCGGAGCTCGACCGGGTGTACTTCGAGCTCCTGAAGATCGGGCTCGAGCGGCCAGATCTGCTCTCCTTCTCGGCCTCGCCCGACCCCGCCAAGGCCACGGAGTACGGCGCGTACGCGTTCATGGTTTGGAACTTCATCGAGACCATCTTCGACCGCTGTCAGGGCTGGACGAAGCGACGCCTGCGCGAGACGTGGTACCCGATCATCGACGCAGAGAATGTGCTGCATCGCGGGTGGTTCGACCTTCCCGCGAATCGCCGCAGGTTCAAGCAGCGCTTCGTCCGGTTCGTCGAAGCCCGGTACCCGTCGCCGAGCGAATGAGCTTGTTCCTTTGGATCATGGCGCCCGGAGTAAGATGTCGTGGTTGTCGTCGCCCGATCCCCGTGTCGCCCCCGCTGTCCTCGCCGTCGACCGAGCCATCGCCTGGTACATCGGCGAGGTTCCGTTCGCGACCCAGCAGCCGCCGGTCTCGATGGCGCAGGCCGAGCACCTGCGAGACGTGCTGGCCGGCACGCGCCCGCGCGCCGACGAGGACTTCGAAATCCTCGTGAATTTCGCGCGGACGATGGTCCGCTTCGGTCAGCTCGATCCCACTGTGCCCCAGGTCAACCTGGGTGACGCGCTGACCGCCCTTTCCCTGGTTCCCCAGCCGGGAGAGGACCGCTGGATCTTCGACGCCCGCGTCGACGCCGACGCCTTCGCCAAGCTGCAATTCCGCGAGACCTCGGTGGGAATCGGCAAGATCCAGCGCGAGCACCGCGAGGGATGGTGGTCGCACGCTCAGAAGAACCGCGCCTTCATCGAGGACGTCGTCCGCCAGACGCAGGGACGCGGGCTGGCCGTCATTCTCGGGGCCGGGCAGGCGTTCGACCTGCCGCTCGTCGAGCTGGCCAAGTCCTTCGAGCAGCTGGTCCTGGTGGACATCGACGCCGACGCCCTGAACGCGACCGTCGCCGGAGCGCTGAAGGATCCGGGGCTGCGCGCGCGCACGGAGCTGCGCCTCCTCGACTTGACGGGCGTCAACGGACAACTGGTGCAACGGATCGACGAGGCGGTGGCGTTGGCGGCGGACGCGGCCGAGGCGCGGGAGAGACTGGAGGCGCTCTGCTGGACTTACCGACTGGCGGCGCCGCCGCGCCTGCTGCCGCCGGAGGAGCCCGCGGACCTTCTGGTATCGAGCTGCGTGCTGAGCCAGGTGGCGTGGCCCCAGCGCGTCTACGCGAGGCGCGTCTATGAGCGCCGCTTCTCATCACTGCCCGGTCCGCTCGAGCTGCGCTGGGCCCGTCACTTCACCTACCTGGAGCTGCGGCTGCAGCAGGATCACCTGACCTCGCTCGCGGGCGTGGCCGAGCAGGTCGCTCTCACGTGCGACGTGGTCAACCACGTCACCGTCCTCGATCCCGCCGGCACCGAGCGCAAGAGCGGGCAAAACGTCCCCACCCTCGGCGTCCCGTCACTGCTCGAGCGCGTCCCCAAGCTGTTTCAGCTCCGGGAGCACGCGAGCTGGGAGTGGAACCGCTACGAGGCCACTCGCACCGGGAGAGGCTCTCGCATGGAGGTGGAGGGCGCGCGCCTCACCACGCCTGAGACTTCGGGCGACCTCTGAGTCTTCGGTGCCCCGGCCTCAGGCGAGGATCTCGGGCATTGTCTTGCTGGTCTTGTCCCAGCTGCCGTAGGTCGTGACGTTCATGCCCATGACTTGCTGGAGCGTGAGCATGAGCTCGGTGACTTTGCGCGACGTCGGCGTACCGGTCCCCGGCGGGCGGAAGTGGCGGTTGCCGGGGATCTTGCCGCCGGCATGACCCATCAGCACGAAGTGATAGTTGGTCATGATGTGGCCGGACGGTTCGCCGACCTCGGTGACGCCGTAGATGATGGTCTGATCGAGCAGCGTGCTCGCCCCGATCTGGATGCCCTTCAGGCTCCTCGCGAAGTCGGCGTACTGGCTCATGATGTACTTGTTGATCTTGGCGGCCTGCATATTCTGAGCGGTGCCCATGTGCGTCAGCTCGTGGTGCTCGAAATCCTGCTGGATGATCGGATAGTGGTTGTCGTCGCGTCCGCCAGACCACAGGTGGGAGTAGACGCGCGTCATGTTGCAGGCGAGCGCTGCCGCGACCAGCTTGTTCATCGCCTGGCTCGTGTCGGTCACCTTCGTCAAGTCCAGGTTCGCGTCCCCCGCCGTCGGAGTCGCCGGATTCGTGCACATCCCCGTGCCACCGTTGCCGGGGTTCACGCCCCCCGCCGTCGCGGGAATGCGGGCCTCAAGTGAACGGATGCTCTCCATGTGAGCGTCGATGCGCTTCGAGTCGTCCGAGCCCAGGCTCATTTGCAAACGCTTGGCGTCGGCGAGCACCGCGTCCAGGACGCTCCGACGAAGCTTGTTGGAGATGTCGATGGGCGTCGCGGTCGGGCTCATCGTGGGCGGCGCGCCCGTGTTGAAGAGCTTGTTGAACAGCGCCGCGGGATCGCGCTCCGGCGTCAAGGGCATGTTTGGGCCGCGGTGGGCGAGGTTCAAGGCCGCCGTTCCCAGGTTATAGGTGCCCCCCCCAAACTTGATGATGCCCGTTTCGAGCGACTTGTACGGCTCGTTGGTGTGAATGGCGTCGGCGACGAGCTGGTCGAGCGTGGGCTGCCACTGCGTCCCTTGGGGGGTTTCGGGGAGTCCTCCGTAGGGCGAACCGAAGATGTCGTTCGTGACAGTGCAAATATGGCCGTCGCCGCCAGCCAGCGTGTAACAGATGCCCCAGCCATGTCCCTTGAACTTCGCGTCCATCATGTCGAGGCCGGTCACCAGCGTCATCGCGTCTTTGAGGTCCGCGAAGTCCGTCAGGTTCGTCGGGAGCTGCCAGGCGTTGCCGTCACCTGTCGCGCTCGGGGTCCACATCGGCCCCGGGTAGACGCCGTTGCCCCAGCAGAAGATTCCGAACGTCGTTGGCAACGGCGCTCCCTGCGCGAACGCGGTGCCGTGCTCGTTGCACATGACGTCCAGCACCGGCAGCCACATGGCGACGCCGACACCCGAGAGCATGCCGCGCAGCGCGTGGCGTCGAGAGATCTTGAGCTTGTCGAGGATTTCCATTTTACATGCTCCCAATCGGCAGTGCCGGGGCGGAACGGAAGGCATCGCTGCCAACGAAATCGGCGACGAGGTTGCGCCAGACGTAGCCGCGCGTCGCGAGCGTTTGCACCAAGCTCGTGACTTGAGCCGAGTCCGCCACATCGTCCACGCGGCCATTCACGGTGCGATAAAAGTTGCGCATCAGGCAGTTCGTCACCCGTGGGTCTTGCGCCAATGTGGAGCCAAGCTGCGCCTCGCCGTCGAAGGACATGCCGTCCAGGGTTCCGGTGGCATCGATGGCCAATCCGTTTTCGGTTGCCCGATACTGTCCGATGGGGTCGAAGTGCTCCATCGCCAACCCGAGGGGATCGAACAACATGTGGCACGACGCGCACGACGCCGCCGCGCGATGCGCCGTCAGTTGTTGGCGCGTCGTCATCGTCGCATCGACAGTAATGTCGGTCCTGACACCCGCCGGAGGCGAAGGCGGCGTCGTGCAGAGGAGGCTCTCCAAGATGAACACGCCCCGGCGAGTCGGAGAGGTGCGGTTGGCTTGGGACTGGGTGGCGATCACGGCCGCCTGGCCCAAGATGCCAACGCGGCCGCTGCTGGCGGGGAGCTGAACCTGAGCGAAACCCGTTGCGGGCGCCTGAACGCCATAGAGGGGAGCGAGGTTTGCGTCCGCGAACGTCTGGTTACTGTCGTAGAAGGATCGGACATCGGCGCTGGCTCCCAGCACGACGTTCTTGATGAACATCTGGGTGCCTTGCAGCATGGAAGTCTGGAGCGCCAGGTTGAAGCTCGGAAAGAGCGTCGTGCTCTTGTTCAAGGCGACCACGAACTGAGCTTGGGAGTACTCGAGGAAGAACGCCGACAAGCGATCGGCGATGGCGGGATCCGCGAGCAAAGGAGCGGCCGCGGTGCGAACGCCGGCGGCGGTGTCGAGCTGACCCGCTTTCGCGGCATCCAGTAGAGCCGAGCTGGGCGGGCCGCCGGTCAGCAAGTAAGAGAGACGATTCGCCATAGACAACCCGTCGTACTTGAGGCGGCCCGTGGTCTTGTCGAGCTTGTTGGTCTCCACCCGATAGAGAAAGTTCGGCGATTGAAGGAATCCGGTCGTCGCGGTCGCAAGTCCCTGCGCGGCGCTGCCCGAGAGCGTCGCACCGTTCTTGGCGACGCCCAGCCACTGCTGCACTTCGACGTCGGCGAGATCGCGCCTGAAGGCGCTCTTGCCGAAGGTCGTGATGTAGGTGGTAACGCAGGCGTCGCTGAGATCAGCCTTGGGCTGGCACCCCACGAGCTTCTGCCAGCGCGCCGTATCGGCGAAGACTTCGGCAGTCGCCGCCAGGCTCGCGGCTTCAAACGCCGTCGCCGCCGAGTCGCTCACCGAATTTTGCAACGCTCCCACGGACACATAGCCGGCGACCGAGACGTCATCCGGCAGCGTCAGCTTGGTCGTGAGTGGGCCCAAGAGCGACTGGACCGAGGTGAGATACTCGGCTTGAGTGAGCAAGCGCAGCTTCACTCCGCCGGTGCTCACCGTGCCCGGCGGGGCGCTGCCGCCGGTTCCCGAGCCGCCTCCGGCCGGGTTCGAGCCTGACGAGCCTCCAGCTTGGTTCGAGCCCGGCGAGGTGACAAGTCCAGTACAGGCGCCGCCAAGTAGAGCCGCGAAAGCAAGCGCGGCAAGACCACGTGCGCCTTGCTGCGGCGCATTCGCACCGAGATCGCGCACCGGGAACGATTGCCGATCGATGGTCCAGCTCATGCGCTTGTTCCTTTCGAGGAGTGCCCGATCGTGCCGCAGTGGCCAACAGTAATGAGACCGGCCGCCGCCAGCGTTGGCGCACACTCCTGGGCCTCGAATGCCATCTCTCGGCATAATAGTAGCCTCTGCGAAGACTATCTTGTCATTCCCGTGAACCCCTACCTTAAAAATGACCCCCCGCCCTGAAAACGGACCACGGTCCGCGGCCCGCCTGCCAGGCGGACCCGAGGGATCACGCCCACTTCGGCGGGCCGTCTCTCACTATATCCGGCGAGCAGCCGCCCGAGGTGGCTCAGCTGAAATTGCCCGAGCCGGCCTCAGCGTCCCGGCGCAGGGCCCGGGCCCAGTGGGGCGGGCAAGCGCCGCAGCCAGCCGTCGAGCGGGTCCCTGGCCCACTGCGGCAAGTGCGGATACGCGAAGTAGAGCGCGCCGCCCAAGGCCACCACGAGGACAGCCAACTGAATCACCATGCTGCGTACCCAGCGCTTGAAGCGGACGACGATGCTCGGCCTCGCGATCTCGGCGCCGGCCAGCACGACCTCCCGCTCGGCGCGCGCCAGGCGGGCCACGCGGCCGGAGTCCTGGCGCGTGGGCGCGTTGTGCGCCGTCGCCTCGGGGCGCGTGAGCACGCCCAGGGAGCGCGTACCCGCGCCACTGCGCGCTCCGTCGCCGGCGGCCGTGGCAGCGACCTCTTGCAGCTCGATGTCCAGGCTGCCGAGCTCGACGGCGAGGCTCGGGTCGCTCACCGTCCCGTCCTCCGGGGCGGGCGGCTTGGCGCCGTCGCGCGCGCTCAGCGTCTCGAGCCAGCGCTTGAGCGGCGCCGGCCCGCTCGGCTGTCCCAGCTTGAGCAGAATGGCGTCGATGCGGTCGGCCATCTGCTCGGCGCTTTGCCAGCGCTTGGCCACGTCGGCGCGCAGCGCCCGGTTGATGAGGCGCTCCACGTCGGGGTTGAGGTCACGCACGAGGCTCGAGGGCTTCTCGGGCCGCGAACGCCGCACCTGCACGATGACGTCCAAATCGGTCGGCCCATCGAACGGCTTGCGGCCCGTGACCAGCAGGTAGAGCAGGCTGCCCACCGAGAACAGGTCCGAGCGCGCGTCGAGCGCCCATCCGCGCGACTGCTCCGGCGACATGTACGCGAACTTGCCTTTGATGACCCCCGTGGCGGACTTCTCGCTCTTGCCGACAGCCTTGGCGATGCCGAAGTCCGCCAGCTTGACCTCGCCCTGCTGGCTCAAGAGCACGTTCTGGGGGGTGATGTCCCGGTGCACGATGCGCAGTGGCTCGCCGTTTCGCGTGCGCGTGTGGACGTAGGCGAGGCCGCGGCACAGCGCGCCCACGACGCCCAGGGCCAGCGGCAGCGGCAGCCTCAGCTTCGCCTTCAGCGCGCGCCGCCGCACCTGCTCGAGGCTCCAGCCGTCGACGAACTCGAGCACGAGGAAGTACTGGTCGCCGGACTTGCCGAGGTCGAGCACCTGGACGAGGTTGCTGTGGTTCAGCGTCGACGCGATGTGCGCCTCGTCGACCAGCATGCGCACGAAGCTGGCGTCCTCGGCCAGCGCCGGCAGGATGCGTTTGAGCACGACGGGCTTCTGGAAGCCCTCCTCGCCCTTCTGCAGCGCCAGGAAGATCTCCGCCATCCCGCCGTGGGCGATCTTGCTGACCACGTGGTATCGCGTGCCGCGCGGCATCGTCCTGGAGGATACTCTCTCACGCAGCTTGTCGGCGCGGCTTGGATCGGCTACGCCTGAGCCATTCAACTGGCGCAGATGAAGTCGCGCCTCACGCGCTGGATGCGGTCGCGGGGGTGGCGCCGGTTGCCGAAGCCGCCGAGATGGTGGCGGCGGGTGCTGCTGCTCGTGGTCTTCTTGGTCCCGATCTGCGTCGTCAACGCGGCCGTGGCGTGGGTGGGCCAGTGTGCCGTCTTCCCATTGTCGCCGTTCCACCTGCGCTACAAGGTCCAAGCGCTCTGGGCCTACGCATGGCACCGTCCACGTTGTGTCTTCGTCGACGACGTGTCGCTGGCGACGCCGCTCCTCGCGCGCGTCGAGCAACGGCACCAGTTGCCGTGCGGACTGCTCGGCGCCATCGTGCAGATCGAGTCGGGCGGAAATCCCCACCGGATCTCCTCCGCCGGTGCCATGGGGCCGCTGCAGCTGATTCCGCCCACGGCTCGGGCGTTGGGGGTGAGCGACCCCTTCGACCCAGAGGAGAGCTTGGACGGCGCTGCCCGCTATCTGCGCGCGCAGCTCACCGCCTTCCATAGTGTCCGCCTCGCGGCGGCCGCTTACAACGCCGGGCCGGGCGCGATCGTCGGCCGCGCGGTTCCACAAAACGGCCAGACCGAGATCTACGTCGATCGCGTGATGCAGGCTTTCGCGGTCGAACGCCGGGCGCGCTGCGTGGCCGCGCGCCGTTCGAGCGCGACGTCACGCTTCCGATAGAGGGGACGCCGAACCACAAATCAGTGGCAACCCGCAGGCAGATTCATTGTCAGGGCGCATGCCGCCGGCTGTGCCTGGCGTGTCGGCGTGCCGCCCGATGCGCTCACCATTGCTTGAGCGTCCGCCTCTGCCTGTGTGGTGCACGCCTGCGCGTCGAGCATGTCGAAACAGGCTTCAAGCGTGTTCGTCTGATCAGGGGTCAGCATGGCGCAGGTTAGAAGGCTTGCGATCTCAGCACTCGTCTTCGTGAAGCATTCGTCGTAGACGACGGGACTTATCACGCCCATGCAGCTGATCGTCGGACCTGCGCTGGCGTCGCTGCCGCTGCCTCCGGCGCTGCCGCCTCCCATGCAGACGATGCTCACGCTGCCGCACTGAGCTTCATGGGTGCACAACGCGTGAGCGGCGATAGGTCCCGCCTCGGTCGGCGACTTGCCCGAAATCTCGACGTGCCCAGCGCCACCGGTACCGCCGCAAGAGAGCAGCGCGAGACAAAGCCCGAATACGGTGCAAGTTCGATTCATCGTCGGAGGATACGCCAAAGCTTTCCCGGGACAGCGGGTAGCATCGAGGGCGCGGGGCAGGGCGCGGCGGTTTGGGCGCTCACCCGCCATACAGATTGCGCAGCGCGACTGCTCAGATTGTTTGAAAGCCTGCGCTCACGCCCTGCGCCACCGGAGAGCGGCCGTGTCCAACATCCTTCGTTCCCGCCAGTCGAGGTCGGCGCGCGAAATTCCCGCGGGCTGGCGTCTTCCTGAGCTCGCCTGCCCGGCCTAGCAGGCGGTCTCCGACGCGCCCTGCTGATCGTTGCGGCGGCGGCGACGTTGATTCGCTATTGTGTCCCCGCCTTGCCTCGATCGCGCCCCGACGGTCAGCGCCGCAATCGGCCCCTCGTCCTCGTGACGGGCGCGGCGGGCGAGGTCGCGGGCCACCTCCGCCGCGAGCTGGCGGGCCGCTATCGCTTGCGTCTCAGCGATCGGCGACCGGTGCGCGACCTCGCGCGCGGCGAGACTTTCGTGCGCGCGGACATCTCGCGCCTCTCCGAGGCCGTGCGCATCGCCCAAGGCGTCCACGCCATCGTCCACCTCGGCGGGTTCGCCGTCGAGGGGCCGTGGGCGGCCATACTCGAGGCGAACATCGTCGGCGGCTACAACATGTTCGAGGCAGCGCGGCGCGCCGGCGTGCGGCGCTTCGTGTTCGCGTCGAGCAACCACGCCATGGGTTTCCACCGGCGCGACCACGTCATCGGCGAGCGCGCCGAAGTGAGGCCCGACAGCCGCTACGGCGTTTCGAAGGTGTTCGGCGAGGCGCTGGGCCGCCTCTACGCGGACAAGTACGACCTCGAGGTGCTGTGCCTGCGCATCGGCTACGTCAACAGCGTGCCCATCGACGAGCGGCGCCTCGCGATCTGGCTCTCGCCGCGGGACCTCGCCCAGGTGGTCACGCTCGGCGTCGAGCACCCGGACATCCGCTTCGAGATCGTCTACGGAATCTCGGGAAACCGGCGCAGCTGGTACGACAACTCGAACGCGACCCGGCTCGGCTACCGACCCCAAGACGATTCGGAGCGGTTCGCGGCCGAGGTGCTCGCGCGCGCACGCCCCGGCAACAAGGTGGCCGCCCTTTATCAGGGTGGCGACTTCACCGTCATCGAACAGATACCGAGCCCGGCGGGACCTGTCCGCGCCGTCCGACAGGGCCGAAAGGCGGTGGGACCCAAATCGCGGCCCCCGGTGGCCGAGCGAGGCGCGCGCCGATGACGCCGCCCCGCCGCGCCGTCCTCGTCGCGCCGCCGGGCGCCTGCGATACGCACGTGCACTTCTACGACGTGGCCGCGCCGCGCGCGCCAGGTACGCCCATGCCGGGGACGTTCACGGTCGACGACTATCGGGCCGTACAGCGGCGGCTCGGCCTCGCGCGCGTCGTGGTCGTTCAGCCCAACGCCTACGCCGACGACAATACCCACGCGCTCGCGGCCATCGCGCAGATTGGCGCTGGCGCGCGCGGCGTCGCCGTGGTTCGCCCCGGAGTCGCCGACGCCGAGCTGGGCCGCCTCACGGCGGGCGGCATTCGTGGGCTTCGAATCATGACCCTCAACGGCGGCACGCTGGGCCTCGATGTCATGGACGAGCTCGCGGCGCGCGTGCACGCCTTCGGTTGGCACGCGAACGTCCAGCTCGATGGGCGCGAGCTGCCGCGCCACGAGGACCAGCTCGCGCGGCTCCCCGGCCGCTTCGTGATCGATCACATCGGCAAGTTCCTCGAGCCCGTGGCGCCCGATCACGAGTCCTTCCGAGCGCTGCTCCGCCTCGTCGACACGGGGCGCTGCTGGGTCAAACTGTCAGCTCCCTACGAAACGTCGCGCCAGGGCCCGCCGCGCTACGAAGACGTGAGCCAGCTCGCGCGCGCCCTCGTGCGTCACGCGCCCGAACGCCTTCTGTGGGCCAGTAACTGGCCCCACCCGTCCGCGGCCGGCCCCGTTCCGCCCGACGACGCGGACCTGCTCGACCTGCTGCTCGATTGGGCCCCCGACGCTGGTACGCGCGCCCGGATCCTCGCCGACAACGCCACCGAGCTCTACGGCTTCTGATCGGCCGACCCGCGCCGACGCTCCCAGTCGGCCGCGTCGCGGCACTCGGGTTCCAATAGCGACTTTCTTTGACGACGAGGCGGGTTCTCGCGCCCTCAAAAATCAGGCGTGAGGCACATTTCGGTGGTCCGTTCTTGAGACAGCCGTCACTGGTAATCTTGACACAGCCGTTACTGGTAATGTTACAGATGTTACTTCTCGTCGCGGCAAACACACCTTCAAAACGGGACGGCAGGATGACTTCTAAGTATCAATTCTTCCTCAACATATTGTTGGCCGCGGCTCTCACGTCCGGGTGTGGCGGTCTGGGCTCGGGCGCCAAGATCAGCGGCGCGGGTGGTGGCTCGGCGACGGGCGCGGCCGGAGACTCGGCGACGGGCATGGCTGGGAGCTCCGGCGCGGCCGGGGACTCGGCGACGGGGACGGCTGGGAGCTCTGGCGCGGCCGGAGATTCATCCTCGGCTGGCGCGGGCGGGAGCTCGGCGACCGGTGCGGGCGGGAGCTCGGCGGCCGGCGCGGGCGGGAGCTCGGCGGCTGGCGCAGCAGGGAGCTCGGCGACGGGCGCAGCCGGGAGCTCCGCGGTCGGCATCAACGCGGGCGCAGGCCCATGGGGCACGCCGGTGGCCGGTGGTCCCACGGCCTCGGGGACGATGGTGACCGGTACGGTCACTGTGAATAGAGGCACAACCATCGGAACGGTCGGCAAAGACTTTCTCGGTTTCAGCTTCGAGAAGACCCACCTCACGAACTCGACGCTCAACGGGGCGAACGCACCCATGATTGCGCTCTTCAAGCTCATTGGTACGCCCGTGATTCGGATCGGAGCCAACGACGTCGAGCTGTGCTCGTGGGTCCCCGCGAAGCCGTCAGCGGGCGGAGGCCCACCGTATGGCAAGCAGATCGGCACCGCCATGGTCGACGGGCTGAACGACTTTCTGAACGCCACGGGATCGAGGGTCATCTACGGGCTCAACTTCTCCTTGAACAACCCGACCAACGACGCAGCCGAGGCGACCTACGCTCAAATGAAGCTCGGTGCGAACCTCTACGGATTCGAAATTGGCAACGAGCTCGACAAGTATGGAAGCTGGGCCTCCCAGCGGCAGCAGTACGAGTCAATCGCGACGAGCGTCATCAACGCCGTTCCGACCGCTCGATTGATTGGCCCGGCCTCCACGGGAGGAGGTGCCACATCGCTCAGCACGCCGTGGGCGCAGAACGAGTCGGCGAAGTTTCCGAACAAGGTCGTGCTGCTGACCCAGCACTACTATCTCGGCGGAGCCGGCTCGACGACGGCGACGGTGACGGCTCTCCAGACCGTCCAGGGCGACATCCCCACCACCTCGGCGACGATGAACACCGCCGCGACGAGCAACCACATCCCGGACGGCTACCGTTTCGGCGAGGCCAACAGCTTCTTCAGTCACGGTCAGCCGGGGGTGAGCGACTCGCTCGTCGCCGGCCTCTGGTCGCTCGACTTGATGTTCGTGATCGCGGGGCACGGCGCCAGCGGCATCAACTTCCATGGCGGCGAGACCGGGATGGACGGCACGAGGCCCTTCTATTACGAGCCGATCATGGAGAGCAACGGCGTGGTGCAAGCCGTGCAGCCGGTCTACCACGGCATGCTGCTCTTCTATCTGGCCGGACAGGGCCACGTGCTCCAGACGGCGGTCTCGACGACCAACCCCAACTTCACGGCATACGCGCTCGACTATCAGGCGGATGGATCGACGAGCGTGGTGCTGAACAACAAGAGCGCCACGACCGGGGTTCAGGTCACAGTTAACGTCGGGACCGCGGTGACCAGCGCGAGCGCGATCTACCTCCTGGGGGATCTCCAGGCGGGGGCACCCATTTCACTGACCGCATCAGCTGATTCCGTTACCCTTGCTGGCGCTCGCGTCAGCGCGCAGGGGAAATGGGCGCGCACGGCACCTTTCACCCAGACGACGGCGGGCAACACCGTCTCCGTATTCGTGCCGCCCGCGAGCGCCGCGCTCGTCCGCGTGAAGTAAGGATCGAGTCGATGAGACGTGCCGTTCTCGGAGCGGTCGGCGGGGCCTGCGCCTCCCTGGCCCTTGGCCTCGGTTGCACAGCGGCTCCGCCTCCTGCCGCGGACTCGTTCACGGAGCTCTACACGACGGTCATCGCGCAGAGCTGCAGCAGCGCGTTTTGCCACAACAACGGCGTCGGCATACGGTACAGCGGCCTCGACATGAGCTCACGGGTCGTCGCGTACTGGAACCTCGTCGACCAGCCGCTCGCGGGACCGAGCTGCGCGCTCATGGGAACGCGGGTGGTCCCGTTCCAGCCAGAAGTCAGCCTCATGTACGAGAAGGTCAAGGCGACGCCGCCTTGCGGGAGCCAGATGCCAGCGAACCCGACCGAGTTGTTGACCAAGGGAAGCGCGGTGTTTTCTGGGACCGCGCTCAATTCAGACCAGGTGCAGCTCATTCACGATTGGATCGCCGGCGGCGCGCAGAACGATTGACGGTTTCGCGCGTCCGTGTCGAGCGCGTCGAGCCCAACGGTCCAATGGCGGACGAGTTGAAAGGACTCCGAACCATGTCTCGAAATTCGCTGGCCATCCTGGTCGCCGGTTCCGTCTTCCTCGTCGTGGCGACGGCTCATGCAAAATCCGACGACAAGCCGCCGGCCGAGTCGGATGAGCAGTCGGCGGAGCCCGAGGAGCAGCCGGCCCAGTCCGACGAGCAACGGGCCAAAAAGCTCACGCCGCCCATCCCGCTGCCGACCCGGATCGCGGCCACTCCCGATGCCGTGAACCCATGGTGGGTGCGGCCTCCGCTCGTCGTGACGGCTGGCGCCAACTCGGATTGGAAGCTGACTTTCTATGGCTTCGCCGAAGCCGACATGATGCGAGACTCCACGCGGAGCTACAACGACGGATTGAACAACGGCGTCATCGCCCACCAGCAGACGCAGGCGCACGACAACCCGCGCTTGCAATTCACCATTCGGAACAGCCGCCTCGGCTTCAAATCGGAGGCTCCGCCGGCTGGCGGCATCCGCTCGACCGGCGTTCTCGAGTTCGACTTGTTCGGCAATCAGCCGAACATCAACAGCGGCGGAGGCTCGTCTGGGCAGCCGCCAGGCCCCGGCGACACCACCGAGGCCGCGTACTTCAACAACGCAGCGCTTCGCGTCCGGCACGCTTACGTGAAGTTCGAGGACGCCATCGTCGACGTCTTGGCGGGGCAGACCTACCACCTCCTCGGGTGGCAAAACTACTTCTTCGGGGCTTCATGCGGGTTCCTCGGACTGCCCAATGAGTTGTTCAATCGAACTGTGCAGCTTCGCCTGAGCCACACCTTCGCGTCGAATCCGATCAACTTGGACATCGCGGCCGCGGCGTTCAGGCCCGCTCAGCGCGATTCTGGGCTCCCTGATGGCGAAGGCGGTGTTCGCCTGTCCATCAATCACTGGAAGGGGATGACCACGCCGGGCAGCGGCGGTACGGGGGCGTTGGCCGCCGCCGTCGGTGTGTCGGGCTTGACGCGCTCGTTCAGGGTCGACCCTTACGCCCCGCTCCCGGGGCCGCCCATCCGGCTCGCGGGCTTCGCCATCGCGGGTGACATCCTCATTCCAGTCATCCCGGTCGCGGACAGCACGGATCGCGGCAACGCTTTGACTCTCACGGGAGAGTTCGTCATCGGCACGGGCGATGCCGACCAATACACGGGGATGACCGCCGGCGCGACCATGCCAAACGTGTACCCGTTACCTCCCGACACGCCCGTCAACGCAGCCGGAGTCGCGGTCCCGCAGCAGGCGAACGGGGCCGCACCCCTCGTCGGCGCGCCCTATACGCCCAACGTCGACCCCGGGCTCGTGGCGTTCGACTCGAGCGGCTTCCTTCACACCATCAACTGGCAGACGTTGCTCGTGGGTCTGCAGTACTACCTGCCGCCGAGCGGCCGCGTCTTCATCACGGGCAATTATAGCCGGGCCAAATCGGACAACATCGCGAGTCTCTTTCATCCCGGTTCGTCGAAGCAGCCGTGGGTCAATTCCTTGGGCGTCTTCGAATCCTCGTGGTACGCCGATGGGAACCTCTTCATCGATTTAACGCCGTCTGTCCGCTTGGGCCTTTCGTTTCAACGTGTCACGCAGGCACTGGCAGACGGCACGAGCGTTCACAACGATCGTTTCGAGGCCACCTTCCTCTACTTCCTGTAGCCATGCCTCGGACACTCCGAGAGGATGAAGCATGCGAGCACGAATGAAAGTACGATTCATCATGGCCGCCGCGGCGTTGCTCATTGCGGCCAGCCACCTGGCGTGCTCCGGGAACCCGGATGCGTTTCAACCAATCGCCTACGGCGCCAAGCCGTGGCAGCCCCCTCCAGGCTGGGATCCTGAGCCGCCCTGCGTGACGGGCTACTACGTCGCCATCGACTCCTGTGCCGACTGCACGGGGATCTCGTATGCGCTTTGCACAGGGAACAGCTTCACCCAGTGCGTCTGCGGAGGTCCATTCACGCCCGGCGCGACCTGCCCGCAAACGTTCGCTTGCGCGGCCGACGATTTTCCGCCGCAGAACTGGATGGAGTTCATCGACTACGCGGGCCCCGGCTGGGCCGGTCTCAAATCCGGAGCCCATCCGGGCGACGGCGGCTGAGCGCCTTCGTTCAGGCTCCCGGATCCGGCCTCACTCGTTGACGACGAGATCGATTGCGCTGCCAGGCGCCGCGGGCGTTCCCTCGGCCGGCGCCTGCTTGAGGACGACGCCCTCGTCGCGGTCGTCGTTCGAGCCGTGGTGGATGGCGCCCACCTTCAAGCCCGCCGCCTCGATGAGCTTCTTCGCCTTGCCCACGAAGAGCCCGACGACCTTGGGCACTTCCTTTTGCGCCGGTCCCGTCGACACGACGAGCGCGATCGCCGTCTCTGGCTTCACGGACTGACCCTCGCGCGGATCGGTGCCAATGACGAGCCCGGCGGCGACCGTCGCGCTCGGCTCGCCCCGGCGCGGGCCCGCGAGGAGCTTGCGGCTGCGCAGCTGCTCGACCGCGTCTTCAGGCCGCGAGCCCGCGACGCCGGGCACGATCGCGACGGCGGCGCCACTCGACACGAACGCCTGCACCGAGGCGCCCGTCGCGAGGCGCGAGCCGGGCAGCGGGACCTGGCCGGCTATCTTGCCCGCGGGGATATTGGCGTCGGGCCGCTCGGCCTGCAGCGCCAGCAGGAGGCCGCGCGCCTGCAGAAGATCGCGCGCCTGCTCGACGCTGACGCTCGTGATCGACGGCACCTCGACCTCGCGCGCGCCCCCGTGCAAGAACGGCAGCAGCCCGCGCTGGTCAGCGACCGTCAGCGCCGCGAAGGCCGCCGCCGTCGTGAAAAGCGAAGTGAAGAACGCCGCGAGCACGGGGTGCCCTCGGCGCGCGGGCCGCGGATCCTCTTCGTCGTACATGGCGGCATTGTAGCCCGCGCGCGTCTCCCGAGCGGCCTGAGCTGTTTCATCGTCACGAAGAGCGCGCCGGCCGCGCTACGCGGAGCGTCGGTTTACGGCCGCGCGTATTTTCTGGTCACTCCCGATCCGCCGACGACGTCGTGCTCGACACCAAACGCGTCGGTTGTCTGCCGTAGGGCGCGTCGGCGTCCGCGGCAGTCGCGATATCGGTCGCGAGGTCAGTCGCAATAGCGACGCACCGCCTTGAGGAGTCGGTCCAGATCCACCGGTTTTCGCACGAGGCTACCGCCCATCTCGGCGACGACGGCCGGCGCCTCGCGGAAGGCGGAGACGACGATAACCGGGATGCGCGCGAGGTCCGGATCGCGCAGCTGCTCGTCTCGGAAGGTCCGTCCGTCCATGATGGGCATCATGAGATCGAGGACGATGACCGCCGGCTCGAGAGCGCGCGCGACGAGCTTGTCGAGGGCGTCCTTACCGTTCGCCGCGCCCACCGCGGCGTAGCCGTGATCCTTCAAGAAGTCGATGATCCCCTCGCGGATCTCGTCGTCGTCGTCGACAATCAGGACCGGGTGCGTGCTCATATCTCCCCTCCGGGGGTGTCGAACGTGAAGACGAGCACGCGCTCCTGCGAGGTGAGGCGTCTCCCCTGGGAGGTGGACGATGGATCTGCAGCGACGCTTCCCACGCGGAATGAACTGAAATAGTCACTCGCTGGCCCGGAGACAAGGCCCAATGGGGTTTTTCCCGCTATCCGGTTATGGTCGCGTCCGCGCCATGACGAAGGGTCGGCTCGAGGCATTCACCGACGGTGTCGTCGCCATCATCATCACCATCATGGTTCTCGAGCTCAAGGTGCCGCGCGGCGCCGACCTCGAGGCCCTACGTCCGCTCCTGCCTACATTCCTGACCTACGCCCTCAGCTTCGTGTTCGTGGGTATCTACTGGAACAACCATCATCATCTCTTGCACGCCACCACGCACATCAACGGTGGCGTGTTGTGGGCGAACCTACATCTGCTCTTCTGGCTCTCCTTGACGCCTTTCGTGACGGGCTGGATGGGCGAGAACCATTTCGCGCCCGCGCCGACGGCCGCCTATGGCTGCGTCCTCCTGCTGTCGTCGGTGGCGTACTACATCCTCATACGCGCGATCGTGCGCGCCGAGGGGCCGCACTCGAGGGTCTCCGCCGCGGTCGGCACGGACTTCAAGGGCAAGCTCTCAGGTGCGCTCTACGCCATCGCCATTCCGCTCGCCCTCGTGCAGCGCTGGCTCGCGCTCGGCATTTACGTCCTGGTTGCCCTGATCTGGCTCGTGCCCGACCGACGCATGGTCGCCGGCACGTGAGGGATTTCACCAGCCACGCTTGAGACGGTCGATCACGCGGCGGTCGCGCTTCGTGGGCCGGCCGACGCCCTGAAAGGTGAGCGTGGGCGCGTTCTTGAGCTGATAGGCGAGGCGCTCGCGCGCCTCTCGGCTCGCGGGTGTCTCCTCGTAGAGGAGGGCGGCCTCTTTGGCCGGACCACGCGTCTCCGAGAGGGCGCGCACGACGAGCTCGTGCTCGTAGGGTGGCCGCCTGATCATGATGACGTCGCCGGTCTGCACGAGGCGCGAGCGCTTCGCGCGCTCGCCACCGAGGTCGACCTTTCCGCCGTCGACGGCCTGCGCGGCCGCCGAACGCGTCTTGAAGAAGCGCGCCGCCCACAGCCACTTGTCGAGGCGGACGTGGACAGCCGCGACGGGACCTGCGGGTGAAGGTGTCGCCGACACGCGCTCAGTCTAGCGCCTCGGACGCCACTGGAAACGCACGAGCGCGATCGCGTCTTCGGTCGCGCGCACGCCTTCGCGCCGCAGGAGATGGGCCTGCAACTCCTCGTGACCGAGGGCGTTCGCGCGCGGGCTGATCTGGCCCTTGGCGTTGACGACGCGGTGCCAGGGGACGGAGCTGCCCGGCGGCAAAACGTTGAGCGCGTAGCCGACGAGGCGCGCGTGGCGCGGCAGCCCGGCCAGGCCGGCGACTTGTCCGTAGGTTGCGATGCGTCCGCGCGGAATGCGCCTCACGACCGCGTAGATGCGGCCGTACGTATCGGTCGCGCCCGGCACGCACTACCCGCCGGTCTCGAAGCCCGGGTACAGCGTCATGCCGCCGTCAACGTAGATGGTCGCGCCCGTGATGTAGTCGGAGTCGTCGGACGCGAGCCAGACGGCGACGCGGCCGATGTCGGCCGGCTCTCCGATGCGCTTGTACGGCACCAAGGTCATGAGCGAGTTGTACGCGGCGCGCGTGCTCCAGGCTTCTTCGTTGATGGGCGTCCGCACGGCTCCGGGCGAGATGCTGTTGACCCGGATGCGCCAGGGCGCCACCTCCTGCGCGATTGACTTCATCATCATCAGGACGCCGCCCTTCGATGCCGCGTAGTTGACGTGGCCAGCCCATGGGATGACGTCGTGGACCGAGCTCATACACAGGATCTTGCCGGCGGCGCACGAGACGCCCTTGCGGATGCCCTGCCGCTTGAATGCGCGCACGGCCTCGCGCGCGCACAGGAACTGGCCTTTGAGGTTGACGTTCATCACGAGGTCCCAGGCCGCCACCGACAGCTCCTCGAACGGCGCGTCCTTCTGCAGGCCGGCGTTGTTGACGACGATGTCGACGGCGCCGAACGTCTCGGCGGCGCGCGCGAACATGGCCTGCACCTCGGCCTCCTGGCTGACGTCGGCCTTGAAGGCGAAGGCGCGCGCGCCACATGCCTCGACCTCGGCGACCACCTTGGCCGCCTCCTCGGGGCGCGAGACGTAGTTCACGACGACGTCGGCGCCGGCCTGGCCGAGGGCGAGCGCGACGGCGCGGCCGATTCCCGAGTTCGCGCCCGTGACGACGGCCTTTTGGCCCACGAGGGAGCGCACGACGTGGCACGTCGGCGCGACGGCTTCGGGCAGTCCCTCTTCGGCGAAGTAATCCTTGCTCTGCTTCATCTCGGGTCTCCTCCTCGTGACTCACTCGGGGCGGGCGCGGCACTGATAGACTGCGACTGCCGTGCGCGCGGCGCCAGCACTCTCCGGTCGAGGCG
Organism: Polyangia bacterium; assembly: GCA_036494575.1. Taxonomy (GTDB): domain Bacteria; phylum Myxococcota_A; class Polyangia; order Fen-1088; family Fen-1088; genus DASZFV01. The sequence goes on from DASXOE010000090.1 coordinate 25,431, forward strand.
GAGCAGCTCACCGAGCGACCACGCCTGGAACGGACACCCGCCCGGGCGGTGGGGCGCCTCGCCGTCGGCCACCTCGGGCAGGTGGCCGAGCCCCGCCGTCTCGAGCGCGCGCGCCAGTGGTTCCAAGAAGCGCGCGCGCGCGACCTCGACGGCCGCCGCGTCGTTGCCGTGGGCCCGGACGTGGGCCTCCGCGAAAGGTCCCATGAGCCAGGGCCAGACCGTTCCGTCGTGGTAGGCTCCGTCTCGCTCGACGACGCCGCCGCCGTAGCGAGGGCGATACCCTGGCTCCTCGGGGCCGAGCGTGCGCAGGCCAAGAGGCGTCAGCAGCGACGCCTCGACCGCCTCGACGACGCGCAGCGCGCGCGCGGGTGACAGCAGCGACAACGGCAAGCCGCCGACGGCGAAGATCTGGTTCGGCCGCAGCCGCGCATCGACGGTCCCAGGGACGTGGTCGCAATCGACGACGTCGTACAAGCGCCCGCGCGCCTCGTCCCAGAATCGGGCCTCGAAGCTGGCGGCGCCGAGCTCGAAGAGCGCGCGCCAGCGCGCCGCCGAGGGCGCGCCGAGCGCCGCCGCCGCCGCGAGGGCGTTGAGCCAGAGCGCCTGCACCTCGACCGGCTTGCCGATGCGCGGCGTGATCGCGTGGCCGTCCACGCGGGCATCCATCCAGGTGAGCTGTTGCCCGAGAGCTCCGGCGGCGAGCAGCCCGTCGTCCGTGGCGCGGATGCCGTAGCGCGTACCGCTCGCATAGCCGGCGAGGATCGCCTCCACGGCCTCGGTGAGACGGCGACGCTCGACCGCCGCGAGGGCCGGTCCGGCGTCCTCGATGGCCTCCGAGGCCACGACGGCGTACCAAAGCGGGGCGTCCACCGTGTTGTACTCGGGCACGCCCGTCGCGTCGGGGAACCAGTTGGGCAGCATCCCTTCGGAGACCAAACCGGCCCACGTCGACAGCACGCCCACGGCCTCGAGGGAACGCCCCCTTGCCAGCCCCAGTCCGCGCAACGCGATGAACGTGTCGCGGCCCCAGTCGCCGAACCAGGGGTAGCCCGCGATGATCGTGCGGCCGGTGCCGCGCGCGACGAGGTATTGCTCCGCAGCGCGGTCGTGCGGGCCGCCGAGGGCGGCGCGCCGCTCGCGCTCATAGGCGCGCGCCGTTTCCAGCGCCTCGACCGCGGGTACGTAGGCCGCGCGCGCTCCGAGCTCGGCGCCGAAGAGCAGCGCGGCCTCGCCGTCTCCGAGCTCGAAGGTCCAGGCGCCGGGCGACGCCAGATCTTCCTGACAGTCGAGACCACGCCGGCGTTCCTCTTCATAGAGAAAGCGCCGGTACCAGAACGGTTGATGCCGGTAAGCGCCGCTCGAAGCCGTGGCGATCGCGGGCACGCCGGCGTAGGGGTGAAAATGGACCTCGCCCTCGGCGATCGTGGGCTCGAAGGAGAAGGCGGCGTTCTCGCTCATGAGAGCGTGGAAGCCGCGGCCCGCGAGGAACGGCCGCACGGTGAGCCGAGCCGCGGTCCGCTCGTCGCCGGAGCGCGCCGCGTTCGCGCCCGCGAGCAGACGCCAGGACAGGAACACCTGGGGCGCGCCCACGCGCATGAAGAGCTCGTGCGCGAGCCGCGTGCCGTCGGGGAGACGGAAGGTCCACGTGGGCCACGGCTCGTGCGCGAAGCTTTCGAGGTGCGCGTCGCCGTCCCCCGTCGTCGTGTCCGGTGCGTAGCGTTGGGCCGAGAGCGACCAGCTCCCGCGGGGCGTCTCGACGGTGACGTCGACGCCGCTCACGAGCACGACGCGGCCCGTGGGCGGTGTCGTCGCCGTCACGAGCAGACCGTGATACCGCCGCGCGCGAGGCGCGGCCACGGGACCCATGGCGAAGCCTCCGAGGCCGTCCGTCTCCAGCCACTCGCGCGCGTCAAGCGACACGGGCCAAGGGTACTCCGACTTCCCGGGATCGTGGCCGTCGCCGAGTTGAACCTCGAGCGCCGGGAGCGGTACGCTCCTCGGGAAAGGAAGCACCCCGATGATCGAGATCGAGAAGTTCATCCCGGGCTCGTATGCCGACATCCTCGAGGACATCGTGTGCAAGAGCCCCGAATTCCAGTGGGTGTACACCCCGTCGACCAACAACGAAAAGGAGACGAAGATCTTGCAGAAGAACGCGAGCTCCTACGAGTCGGACCAGCTCGTCCACGCGATCTACCTCGAGAACGCGCGCCGCTCGCAGTTCTTCGACGCTGTCTTTCCGTTCTTCTATTTTCTCGAGGAGAAGACCGGCATCAAGATGGGCGCCATCGAGCGCATCAAGGCCAACATGCTGCTGAAGTCGGACATGCCCGACGACAAGTACAACACGCCTCACATCGACGTCCCGGACGCCGGCTACAAGAGCCTCATCTACTACGTCAAGGACAGCGACGGCGACACGTTCGTCTTCAACGAGACCTTCCGCGACAAGAAGGCGCTCACGATCGACAAGCGAATCACGCCCAAGAAGGGCAAGGCGGTCATCTTCGACTCCGACACCTGGCACGCCAGCAGCAACCCGCGCCAGAACCGGAACCGCGTCGTGCTCAACCTGATCTTCCGGGTCAAGCCTTGAGTCGCGTCCGCCTGTGCGCGCGCGCCGTTCACTTACAGGCGGAGGCGGTGCAGGTGTGGTGCATCGCGCACTGCAAGGTCAGCAGGCAGGACGTGTAGCAGGCCGTCGTCGACGGGTCGCAACGGTACGGCGTGCAGTCGACGTCCGCGGCCGTCTGGCAGGCTCCCTTGCCGTCGCAACGCTTCGGCGAGACCAGCGTGGCGTTCCTGCAATTGCCTGCCGCGCACGTCACGCCCGCGGGGTAGAGCGCGCAGCCGCCGACGCCGTCGCAGAGGCCGTTCCGGCCGCAGGCCGCGACGCCGGCGTCTTTGCACACGGCGTGTGGATCGGACTTGCCCGCGGCGACGGGCAGGCACATTCCCAGCGAGCCGGTCTGGTTGCACGCGAGGCAGGCACCGGTGCAGGCCGTCGCGCAGCAGACGCCGTCCACGCAATGTCCGGAGGTGCAGTCGGTCGAGGCGACACAGCCCGCGCCGTCGTCTTTCTTGGGCCGCGTCCCGCAGCTGCCGTTCATGCACTGCCGCCCGGTGACGCAGTCCGTGTCCATCTTGCACGTGGAGCCGCAGGCCGCCGCGGTTGCGTCGCAGAGGTAGGGCGTGCAATCGACCGCGCTGGCCGCCACGCAGCGCCCCTGGCCGTCGCACGCGGACGCGGGCGTGAAAGCCGGGCCCGCGCACGCCGCCACCTTGCACGCCACTCCGGCCGGATGGCGCCGACAGCCGCCGCTCCCATCGCACGTCCCGTCGAAGGCGCACGTCGAGGCAGGCTGGCTCGCGCACTCCGCCGTCGCCGTACCCGCGGGCACGGGTGCGCACGTGCCCTCCTTGCCGGGCAAATTGCAGGCCTGGCACAAGGCGCCACAGGCAGAGGCACAGCAGACGCCGTCCACGCAGAGCGTGCTCTCGCACTCGTCGCCGCTGGCGCAGGGCTGACCGGTTGCCTTCGAGCCTGGGCTGACCACTTCGCTGCCGCCGCCGTCGAGCGTCGCCGTGTCGTCCGCGGCATCCCTCACCTCGGCGTCCGGCGCGTCCGGGGAGCCACCGTCGTCATGGCGGGCTTCGTTGAGCGCGACCGACAGCGGCACGAGCTCGTGAAGGACCAACATCGCCGAGTCGAAGCTGGCGGCGCCCGCGGGCTGGCCCGCGAGGAGCGGCGTCACGGTACACGTCGCGAGGCTGCCCGCGAGCGGGTCGGGCAGGAAGATCGATACGCTCTGCGGGCTCGGGAGCACGCCGCCCGCCGAGGCGGGGCGGAGCGTCGGCGGGAGGGCGGGCCCGGCGGGAGTCGTCACCTTGATCTCGAGCTGGTCGGCCGCGACGCCGGCCATCGTGATCGTCACCGTCAGGCCGGTGATGGCGGGCGCCTTGGAGCCGCAAGCGGCTGCCACGGCCGCCAAGCCGAGCAACGCGCAGCGAGCGAGCGGGGAGGAGGCGCGCACGGTTGCCCATCAATTAACACGAGCCCTGGCGCGAGCGGGGCTCAATTGTCGGCGGGTCCCACCTGAAATACGCTGGGGGCGTGCCTGGGTCACGGGGAGCGTTCGCCGCCGTCCGAATCGTCGCGCTGGACGCGCGGGCGCTGTCGGTGCCTCTGCGTGAGCCGTTCGTCATCGCGACGGGCCGGATGGACGCGACGCGTGCCGCGCTCGTGACCGTCGTCCTCGAGGACGAAACGAGACGCCGGGCCGCGGGTCTTGGCGAGGCCGCCGCTCTGCCACCCGTGACGCACGAGGACCAACCCGACCTGCTGCGTGGCGTGGCCGCGGCGCGGAAGGTGCTCGAGGGTGAGACCCTCTCGGACCTGGCCGGCGCCGAGTCGCTCCTGGCCGCCGCGTTGCCCGAGGGACCGGTGGCGCGCGCCGGAATCGCGAGCGCGCTGGCCGACGCGTGGGCGCGGCTCGCCGGGCTGCCTCTTCATGCTTTTCTCGGGGGGCCGTCCAGCGCGCCGGCGTCGCTCACGACGGACATCACGTTGCCGATCGGCGCGCCCGAATACGTCGCGGGTCTCGCGCGCGGTTACCACGACGCGGGGTTTGACTGCTTCAAGGTGAAGGTCGGGCGCGACCACCGCGCCGACCACGCGGCCTTGCGCGCCGTCGCGGCGGCCGTCCCCGCGGCGCGCTTCCGGCTGGATGCCAACGCCGGGTACACGGCGCGCGACGCCCTCGAGTTGCTCGATCGGCTCACCGCCGACGGCCTCGCGCTGGAGTGCTTCGAGCAGCCCTGCGCGCGCGATGATCTCGCGGGCATGGCCGAGGTCGCGGCGCGCTCACCCGTTGCAGTCGTCGCCGACGAGTCGTTCCGCGGGGCCGAGGATCTCGATCGACTCACCGAGGCACGCGCCGCGCACGGCGTGAACCTCAAGCTCGCGAAGCTCGGCGGGCCCACGGCGGCCGTCGCCCTCGGGCGCGAGGCGCGCCGCCGCGGCTTGTCCCTCATGGCGGGCGCGATGGTCGAGACGCGCGTGGGGATCGCGACCATGGCCCACGTCGTAGCCGCGCTCGGGGGCGTCGAGTGGGTCGACCTCGATACCGCGTTCCTGCTCGCGCGCGACCCCTTCGCCGGCGGGTACCGGGCCGAGCGGGCGCGACTCGTCCTCGAGCCCGGAGCGGGCTCGGGCGTGACGCTGACGCAGACGGCCTGACGGACTGACGAGGGCCGCCCGCGGGGCACGTCGTGCACCGTTTCGAACGAGGTGGCGTGCGCGCGCGCCGCGCTTACCACGCGTGCCCGCGCGCACGCCGACCTCACCTGCGCGCCGGTGCCGTTCTCGCACCGGCCAGCTCATCCCTGGAACGATGATGCCCGGTGGCTTCACTGCACCGGGCGTGCCGTCCGCGTCGCGCGGCGAATCGCGGGCTGGGGACCGAAGACCTCCGGCCGGCTCGCGCGAGCTGTACCACGTCGCTGCGCAAGTCGCGCAGGGGCGGGCTCCGCCTGGGTGCGCCTAGTACTTGTAAACGATCTTGCCAGCGAAGCGCACGGCGACGTCCATGGTCCAATCGCCCGGGGGCAGGCCGCCGGCGACCTCGACGGTGAAGGTCGCGGAGTCCGTCTTCCACTCGTCGAGGGTGTTGACCGGGTTCGCGCTCTCGACCGTGAGGACGTTCGTCGAGGGCGCGCCGTCGACGCGCTGGTAGTCGACGAGCTCCACGGGATCATGGACGCCGTCGCTCATCGTGACGCGCATGTTCTTGAGGAAGTCGAAGTTGTCGATGCCCGACTTCGCCGTGAGCGTCACACCCATGGCTTTGACCTCGGTCGTGAGGCCCGCGGGCAAGTCGAGCCGCTGGTGCTGCTGCGAGAAGCTCTTCGTGAGCGAGACGTCGCCCAAGCCCGTGGCGGCGGGCACACCGGCGAACACGACGTCGTGCTGGGTGATCTCGACCTCGGGCACGTCGGCCTCGACCTGCAACATGCAGCCGGCCGCCGTAACTGCGCCGAGCGCCAGGGCACCGAGGAGGATCGAGGTGGTCTTGAGATTTTTCATGAGCTCTTACCAGAGGTAGACGATGAGGCCGAGCTTCGCCGAGGGCCCGATGACCTTGACCGTCGGATCCTGCTTGAAGGTGATCTGGGTGCCGTTCGCGTTGGTGCCGTTGATCTGCGGGTCCGACGAGAACTGCTGCTCGGCGTTGTGGATCGTGCCGCGGATGTAGCTCATGCCGCCGTGGATGTAGAAGGTCACGCGCCTGTAGCCGAAGTCGAGACCGAGGTGCGCGTTGACGTAGTCGTAGCCAATGCGCTCGAGGACCGGCGCGCCCTGAAAGCCGGCGCCGAGGAAGGAGCGGGCTGCCGCGTTGGCGTCGCCGTCGAAATAACGCCCGACCTCGAGCGTCCCGGACGGGCCGCGGCCCCAAGGAACGACCGTCGCGCCCGCGCGCACGCCCTTGCTGATCATGTTGTAGCCGCCGCCCAAGCTCGTGCGGAACCATCTGACGGGACGGAGCACGAGCGAGCCCTGCATGCCGTCCGGCAGTCCCGCGTCGGCCATGACGCCCATCCACGGCAGGGGGCGCGCCGCCACCGGGGCCGCCGGGCGCGGCGGCTCGGCAGTCGTCAGGCTCGACTCCTGCGCCAACGCCGTCGAGCTCATCACCAGGATGGCGAGAAGAGTGAGTGGCCGCGCGCTTCGCATCACAGACTTACTTCGGAAGTTTTGCTAGTAACCTGAACTACATTATTACTTATATTCGTATGGTGGCACACCTTAGATGCGGCAGAGGTGGTTCGTCGATATAAAATACAATTATAACAGTATCTTACACGTGCACAGGGTGTTACAATAAATGGTTCTCTAGAAATAAAAGAGGCCAGACGGACGCCGCGACGCGACGCCGACCAGAAGCGGTGCTCAGCGGGCCGCGCTTCTTGGCGCTCAGCGGGCCGCGCTCCTTGGCGCTCAGCGGGCGCGCTTCTTGGCGCTCAGCGGGCGCGCTTCTTGATGACGCCCCAGCCGCTGGCGGCGTGCCGTTCGGGCGCCGGCGCGCGCGAGGTCGCGGGCCCTCGGCGAGCGATCTCCCACTTCGAGCTCTCGCGGGGGCCGAGCTCGCGCATCGCCACCGCGGGCGCGCGCGCCGGCTCGGTGGGCGCCTTCGTGAACGGATCCTTCCAGCGATCGTTGCCGCCACCGCCGGACGGGCGTGTCGACGGCTCGCTCTTGTCGTTGTCCCTGCGCTTGGCGGGGCTCGACGGGGCGGCCGCGGGGGTCCCGCGGCGCACCGACTTGCGCGTCTCGCCCGTGTCGGCGAAAGGATCGTTCCAGCCGCTGTCCGTCGAGCTCGCAGGACGGGAGGCGGCCTCTTTCTTCGGTGCCTGCGAAGAGGCCACGGCCTTCTTGTCTGCGAAGGGATCGCTCCACGCCACCGGAGGCTTGGAGGCAGCCGCTTTGCGCCCGCCGCGAATGGAGGCGGGCATCGCGCGCGCGGGCGCCGGACCCGCCGCGCCTTGCACGACCTGAATGACACCGCTGTTCCTCGCCGAGCCTTTCGTGGAGACGGTCGTCGACGTCGAAGTCGACGCGATCTCCGGCTGCTTGGCCCACTCGGGCAGGCCGCCCGACTGGGCGCGCGGCGCGGGCATGGCCGGTCCCTTGTCCGCCGACTTGATGAGATCGTCGACGCTGTCGCCCCTCTTGCGGTCGGTGGCCTTCGGCTTCTCCTGCGCGCCCGAGAGCAGGGAGTCGAGCTCCCGGTCGCTCGCCGAGGCGTGCCTCTTGCTGGGCGCGTCCTCCTCGTGCAGCAGCTTGTCGATGAACTTGTCGTCGGCAGGCTTCGCGGCCGGGGGCGGCGCCTGAGCGGCTTCCGTCGTGAGCTTCGGCGAAATATCGTGCGGTCGGTTCGCGTCGCGATCGTTCTTCTCGGGCGCCGAGGTCGAGGGAATCGCGATCTCCGCCTTCTCGTTCTTCTTGCTCGCGGGCGCGACCTTCGGCGCTGGCGCCGTGGTCTCCATCGCCGCCTGCCGCTCCTTCTCTTTCTCGGCCTTCTCGTTGATGGCGTGCGCGCGGGCGATCTTGGCGAGCTCCGCGCGCTTGCTGTCGGGCCCCATGACGTTGTCTTCCCACTGCAGCTGCTTCTTCATCGACTTCTCGTCGGCGTGAAGCTCGGCGGCCTTCTTCGTGCTGCCCTTGGCGCTGTCAGCCGGCGGCCGCGCGTGCGCGGCGGGCGTGGACCAGAAGCACACGCCGACGGCTGCGATGGCGGCGGGGACGAGGAACTGCGACCGCATCGGGGACCTCCACGGAGGGGCGAGAGGGTACGAAAACTCATTATCCGCCGTCTGGCGGGTTTGACAAGGGCGTTGAGGCTACCTGCCCTCATTTGTAGGTGTCCCTCCGCGCGCGCATCCGTCTCCGGTTCCGCGTGGGGGGACGTTTTGGAGCCCAAGCCTTAGAAATTCGGGGTTTCAACCGATAGAGTGGGGCGCGAGGCATGCCGTCTGGCCCCCCATATGAATCGGGACCGGGCGCTTTGCCCCGGGGCGCGAGCATCGGCCGGTACGTCGTCCTCGGACTGGTGGGGCGGGGCGGCATGGGCGAGGTCTATGCGGCGTACGACCACGAGCTGGACCGCAAGGTGGCGGTCAAGCTGCTCCGGGTCAAACCCGGCAACGGAGTGTCGCTGGCCGAGGGGCGCCAGCGCACGTTGCGCGAGGCGCAGGCCATCGCCCGGCTGTCCCACCCGAACGTCGTCGTCGTCTACGACGTCCGAACGTTCGAGGACCAGGTCTTCATCGCCATGGAGTTCGTCGACGGAAACACCGTCACGTACTGGCTGCAGGCGCGGGAACGGTCCTTCCAGGAGATCATCAAGGTGTTTCTGGCGGCCGGGCGCGGCCTCCAGGCGGCGCATGACAAGGAGCTCGTCCACCGCGACTTCAAGCCAGACAACGTCATGGTTGGGCGCGACGGCCAGGTCCGCGTCATGGACTTCGGGCTCGCGCGTCAGGTCGGCGAAAAAACCGAGCGCAGCCAGCCGGTCATGCAGCCGGCGCGCTCGATTTCCGAGGCGGCGGCGGCCGTCGAAGGTGACGGCATGTCGACGCTCGTCATCAACAACAACTACGAGACGGAGCAGACGATCGACACGCACGAGCAGCAGAACTCCGGGCTGTTCGCCGGGCTGTTCGACACCAACCTGACGCGAACGGGCGCCATGATGGGCACGCCCGCTTATATGGCACCCGAGCAGTTTCTGGGCACCGCCACCGACGCGCGCACGGATCAGTTCAGCTTTTGCATCGCGCTCTACGAAGCGCTCTACCGCGAGCGGCCCTTCGGCGGCAACAGCATGTTCGCCCTCACGGCGAACGTCGTCCAGGGCAACGTCAAGGAGGCGCCCGACGGCACGAAAGTGCCTCCCTGGGTGCGCCGCATCCTGTTGCGCGGGCTGCGGCCGAATGCCACCGATCGTTTTCCGTCGATGAAGGCGCTGCTCGAGGCGCTGGAGAAAGATCCGGCGGTCGCGCGGCGGCGGCGCGCCCTGACGCTCGCGGCCGCGCTGCTGCCCATCGCCGTCGGGCTCGGCGTGAGGCAGACCGTCGCGAGCCACCAGTCGGTGTGCGCGAGCGGCGCGGACCGCTTGGCGGGCGTCTGGGAGCTGACGCCCGGTGGCGTCGAGTCGCCGCGGCAGGCGGCGATTCATCGGGCCTTCCTCGCGTCGGGGAAGACCTACGCCGCCGACGTCTATGCCAGCGTCAAACGCATCCTCGGGACTTATACCCAGGGGTGGGCCGGCATGTATCGCGAGGCGTGCGAGGCGACGCACGTGCGCGGGGACCAGTCGGCGGAGGTGCTCGACCTGCGCATGTCTTGCCTGCAGGAGCGGCTCGGCGGCTTGCGCGCGCTCACCGAGGTGTACAGCACCGCGAGCGGGGAGGTCGTCGAGAACGCCGTGAGCGCCGCAAACAGCCTCGGCACGATCGAGCGCTGCGCCGACGTCCCGCTCCTGCGGTCCGTCGTGCGGCCGCCCGAGGATCCCGCGACGCGCAAGCGGGTCGACGATCTGCGACGCCGGCTCGCCGACCTCAAGGCGCGCTTCGACGCGGGGAGCTGGCACGAGGGCATCGGCGCGACCGACGCGCTCGCGGACGAGGCGCGCGCGCTCGGCTATCAGCCGCTCACGGCCGAGACGCTGGCGCTCGTGGGCCGAGAGCACGTAGACATCGCGGATGGCCCCGGCAGCCAGAAGGCGCTCGAGGAGGCCTTCTGGCAGGCGGACGCCTCGCGCCACGACGACGTTCGCGCCGAGGTCGCGACCTTCCTCGTCTGGGTGTTCGGCTACCTCGAGAACGACCACGCGGCGGCGAGCCGGTGGGCCAAGACGGCGGAGGCCGTCTTGCGGCGCCTCGGCGGCCACGACCTCGAGCGCGCGTGGCTCCTCAACAACCTGGCGAGCATCGAGGGGCTTCAAGGACGCAAGGACGCGTCGCTTCGCTTCAACGAACAAGCGCTCGCGCTCAAGCAGAAGGCCTTGGGACAGGAGCATCCCGACGTCGGCATCTCCGAGGGCAACGTCGCCATCACGCTCGAGGACATGGGGCGTGAACAAGAGGCGCTCGCGCACGTCAATCGTTCGATCGAGATCCTCAGTCACGCTCTGGGCGCCGAGCACCCCGGCGTCGCGACGCAGCTCTCCAACCGAGGCGAGATCCTGAACGCCCTCGGTCGGTATCGCGAGGCGAGACAGTCGTTCGAGGGCGCGCGCATCATTTGGGAGCGCGAGCTCGGCCTCGACCACCGCAACCTCGCCTATGTGCTCACGGGCATCGGCGAGAGCTATCTCGCCGAGCGCGACGCGCTGAACGCGCTCGCGCCGCTCGAGCGCGCCTGGAAGATCCGCGAGGCGAAGGAGACCGCGCCGGCGCGCCAGGGTGAGACGCGGTTCGCGCTCGCGCGCGCTCTTTGGGACTCGGAGCGCGATCGCCGCCGCGCCGGGACCCTGGCCCAGGAGGCCCGCGACGCGTACGCGCAGGCGGGAGACACGTCCAAGGTCTCGGACGTCGACAGCTGGCTCGCGCAACGGAAGAACAAGATCTGACGCCGCCGGGGGCGTCAGTCGCCGCGCGGGGCTGGTCCGGCGCCTGCGTCGATGGGCGCCGGGGCGGCCGCCGTCGAGGACGGGGCATGCTCTGGCGTTGGCGTTGGCGTTGGCGTGGGGCGGCGCACGGTGACGCGCACGAAGTCATCCTTGATCTCGACCTGTGGCTCGCTGGCCTCGGCGAGGACGACGCGGATGGACGTGCCGGTGTCGTCGTCTTTCTTGATCCACAACTGCCGGAATCCGTCGTGGCGGACGGCGTAGAAGGGCATCGTGATCATCGATTCGCCCTTCGGCAGCGTGATGAGAACACTTCGCGGCTTGCCCGTGACGTGGTAGGTCGCTCCGTCGATCGACCCCTTGATGGGGATGAGCATCGCGGCCTTGCCGTCCTCGGTGGAGACGTCGGGAAGGTTCTTCCGCCAGGCATCGCGCGCGACCTCCTTGTCGGCGGACCTGTCTTTCGCTGGAGGCGCCGCTGGCTTTGCGGCCGTGGAACCGGACGCCGCGGCGTCCGCTGCGGGCCCGAGGCGTGGCTTGGCTATCGGCTCGAGCTTTGGTTCCTCGCGTGGCTCCTCGCGCGCCGGTTCCGCCGGGGCCGTCGCCGGAGGCTCGCCGTCGGGCGAGGGGGCCGCGGCGTCGACCGCGGCCGGCTCCGGGGCGGGCGGCGGCGCGGCGGGAGGCGGCGGAGGCGCGGGTGGGGGGGCCTCGACGATGACGGGGGCGGGCGGCTCGATCGGCGGAAGGACCAACATGCCGACGCCGAAAACGGCGCCCGCCGTCGCGATGGCGACGAGGACGCCCAGGGGACGGACCGCCCCTGATTCGGGGTCACGCCCGCGGGACGGAGGGGAGGCTGAAGGTGGGAGCATGTCTGGCTGGGAGCGGGGTGGCCGCGACGCGAGCGGTGCGCGGAATGTGGCCAAGGCAGGCTACACGATCGCCGTTTCGGAGCACAACAGTGGGAAATGATAAATTGCAGGGCGTCACGCCACTAACACGGAGCCTTTCATGACAGCCCACGTGTGTCCCCTGGGTCGCTCCGGACTTCGACAAAGCCCCGCGCTCGGTCTCACGCTCGCGGTGCTCCTCGCTTCGACGCTGGCGGCCTGCGGGCGCAGCGGTCTGATCAGGCTCGGCGAGGCCGAGCTCGACTCCGGCCAGACCGGCGGCGCGGCCGGAGGCAAGACGGAAGGCGGCGCCGCGGGCGGGAGCGCGGGCGACGGCAGCGCCACCGACAAGCCCCCGGCCACGGACGGCGGGCCCGCCGCTGACGCCGATGCCCGACCGGACGCGACGACGGATGCGCCCGGGGGCAAGGTCCCGGTCGCGCTGGCCGTGGCGCCAGGATTGCTCACGCTGCCCGTGGGGGGCCAAGGGAATTTCTCGGCGACGCTGCGGTACTCGGACGGCACCACGGCCGACGTCACGTCGACGTCGACCTGGACGTCCGACGCCCAGCAAGTGGCCGCCGTGAAGGTGGGGTTCGTCGCGGCGCTGCGGCCGGGCACGGCGCACGTCACGGCGACCCTCGGCGCGCTGTCTGCGCGCGCCACGGTCGTCGTGATGTCGACGATCTCGCTCGTCTCGATCGCGCTCGATCCCCCGGCGGCGACGCTCCCCATCGACGGTGCGCTCACCGTGGCAGTCATCGGCATCTACTCCGACGGCTCGACGACGGACGTCACCGCCATGGCGAAGATCGGCGACGACGGCGGCGGGGTCGTCTTCGCGGACCTGATGGGCCACGTGACCGCCAAGAAGGCGGGCGTCGCGACGGTCGTCGCCTCCGTGGGGGCGCTCGCGACGAAGATGATCATCACGGTCACGGCGGCGACGGTGGTCGACCTCGCCGTGTTGCCGCCCGTGGGCACGGCGGGAATCGGGACGACGTTCGCTTTCACGGCCGACGCGACCTTGTCGGACGGCACGCGCGCCGACGTCACGGCGACGGCCGGGTGGACCATCGACGATCCGAACCTCGCGGCGATCGACGCGCGAGGCGTCGTCACGGGGAAGGTCGCCGGCAAGACGCTCGTGCGGGCGATCTTCGGCGGCAAATCGGGTCTGGCGGTTCTCGTCATCACGGGCGCGAAGCTCGAGACGCTGCAGATCGACCCCGTCGATCCGCGCGTCGGCGTGGACGTCGAGCTCGACTTTCGGGCCACGGGTCTGTACTCCGACGGCACGAAGGTCGACCTCACGTCACAGGTCATGTGGGCCAGCTCGGCGCCGAGCGTGCTGCCCATCGACGGCGGCGGCCACGGCTTCAGCAAGTCGGTCGGGACGTCCGTCGTCACGGCCACGCAGGGGGGGCTCGTCGCGGCGAGCACCGTGACCGTGACGGCCGCGAGCCTCGAGAAGATCGCCGTGTCGCCTCCGAGCGCGACGCTCTCGCCCGGGCAGTCGGCCGCGCTCCAAGCCTCGGGCATCTACTCCGACGGCACGATGGTCGACCTCACCGGCAGCGTGACCTGGACGGCGTCGCCCGCGGGCGTGGTCTCGGTGTCGAACGCGTTCGGCACGGCGGGTGTCGCCACCGCGCTGCGCGTGGGTACGTCCACCGTGACCGCGACCGCGGGCCTCGTCTCGGGCGACGCCAAGATCGTCGTGTCTCCCGCGACGCTGAGCGCCATCACGATCAGCCCGCCCTCGGCCTCGGTGCCCATCGGCGCGACGGTCGCGCTCTCGGCAACGGCGACGTTCTCGGACGGCAGCACGCGCGACATCACGGCGGAGGTCGCCTGGGCGAGCGCCGATGACGCGATCGCGACGGTGGCGAACGCGCCCGGCGTGCCCGGAACGGTGACGGGCGTCGGGGCGGGTGACGTGGCCGTCACGGCCACCGAGGCGGGTATCGTCGGCACGGCCCACGTCACGGTGGTCGCGGCGACGCTGAAGGCGCTCCAGGTCTCGCCCGCGGACGCGACGCTCACGGCGGCGCAGCGCTCGAGCTACACGGCGACGGGGACGTACTCCGACGGCAGCAAGCTCGATCTCACGGCGCAGGCGACGTGGACGACCGGCAACACCACGATCGCGACGGTCAGCAACGTCGCGGGCGCCGCCGGTCAGGTGCTCGCGCGCGCCGTCGGCTCGACGACCGTCACGGCGGCGCTCGGGCCCGTGTCGGGCCAGACCAGCCTCACGGTGATCGGTGCGACGGCGAGCTCGCTGTCGATCGCTCCCATCGCGGTGTCCACGCCCCTCGGTACCGGCGCGCAGTACACGGCGACGCTGGTGTTCACGAACGGCACCACCCGCAACGTCACGGGTCAGACGACCTGGACCTCCTCGAACCCCACGGTGGCCACGATCGGGCGCACGGGACGCGCCACGCCGGTCGCCGTGGGCGCGACGACGATCGGCGCGAGCTACATGGGCCTCACGGCGTCGACGACGCTCATGGTGACGGACGCCGTCGTCACGGCGGTCGAGCTCACGCCCATCGCGCCCACGGCGCCGGTGGGCACGGTGACGCAGTTCACCGCCACCGCGATCTTCTCGGACGGGTCGACGCGCAACGTGACTCCCACGGCGACCTTCGTGTCGAGCGCGCCGGGCGTCCTCGGCATCACGACGGGCGGGCGCAACATGAGGGGCCGCGCCACGCCGGTCGCGGCGGGCAGCGCCGTCGTCACGGTCACGTACATGGGCTTGACCGACGCGACGACGGCGACCGTCACCGACGCCGCCATCGTGGAGATCTCGGTCAGCCCCATGGGGCTGACGCTGCCCGTGGGGGCGCGCCGGCAGTTCACGGCGCAAGCCATTCGCTCCGACGGGACCTCGATGGCGATCACGGGCGCCGCAACGTGGCTCTCGGACGCGCCTGCGGCCGCCGCCGTCAGCACCGCGGGCGCGACCCGCGGGCAGGTCACGGGCGTCGGCGGCGGGACGGCGAACATCAGCGCGACGTACATGGGCGTCACGGGCAGCGTCGCCGTCACCGTGTCGCCCGCGACGCTCACCCTCGTACAGGTGACGCCGTTCAATCCGACGATCTCGCTCAACACGTCGCTCCAGTTCGTCGCGACGGCGATCTACTCGGACGGCACGAACATCGCGGTCACGGGCATGGCGACCTGGCAGTCGTCGGACCTCGGTGTCGCGGGCATCAGCAACGCGGCCGGCTCGCGCGGCCTGGCCACGAGCCTCGTGAAAGGCGCGACGAACATCTCGGCGACGTTCATGAACGTCACGGGCACGACGGCCCTTTCGGTGACGGACGCCACCGTCACTCAGATCCAGGTGACGCCCTTCGCGCCGACGATCCCGGTGGGGTTCGAACGGCGGCTCACGGCGACCGCCGTCTACTCCGACGGCACGAACCGGGACATCACGTCGCTCGCGACCTGGACCTCCGGCGACGCGAAGACGGCCTCCGTGAGCGATGCGCTCGCGACGAAGGGGCTCGTCGACGCCGTCTTGGCAGGAACGGCGACGATCAGGGCGCAATACGCGGGCGCCGCTGGAATGACGGACGTGACCGTGTCGGCGGCCGTCCTCAAGTCGCTCGCCATCACGCCGGCGGGCCCGACGGTCGCGGCGGGGGCGATCGAGGCCTTTGTCGCGACGGGGACCTTCGAGGACGGCTCGATTCTCGACGTCACGCCCCTCGTGACCTGGACCTCGAGCGACCTCGCCGTCGGCGACGTCAGCAACGCCGACGGCTCGCGCGGTCAAGCGACGGCCTTCGACGTGGGCACGACGACGATCCAGGCGCAGCGTGGCGCCGTCACCGCCACGACGACGCTGACGGTGGATTAGCGCTTCGGCTTGGCGCGGCCCTGGAGCCAGACGGCGATCTCGGGAACGAGGCGCTCGCGGAGCTCGACGTCCATGCGCAGCCGCTCGAGGGTCTGCGCGGTCGCCTGCTTCGCGCCGTCGATGGGGTGGCTGGAGAGAAAGGCGGTGATCTCGTCGAGGTGCCTGCGCTCGGGCAGCGCCGCCAGAGCCTCGACGAGCCGGCGCAGCAGCATGGGTGAATCGGCCTTGGCGCGCACCTCGGAGAAGCGCGTCTGCACGAGGCGCCAGGCTTCGTCGCGCGTCGCGCGGTTCGACAGCAGCACGGAGAGGTACGACGTGAAGTCCTGCATGGGGACGTCGTCCCCGAGCGACAGCGCGACGGCGCGCGAGGCGAGGGCCCGGTCCTCGACGCGCGCGAGTGCGTGCAGGTAGCGCCGCTTGGCGGCGGGATCGGTCTCTTCGCGGGCGCGCCGGCGCAGCTCTTCGAAGCGTGCGGGATCCGCGCCGCGCGCCGCCGCCGTCACGACGACGTCGAGCAGGTTCGGGTCGACGCCCGGCGCGCCCGAGCCGGGCGGCAGCCGCCGCTCGGCCTCGGTCACCCACTTCGGATCGCGCGCCAGGAGCACGAGCGCGCGCAGGAGCGCCGCGCGGCGCAAGCGCGTCTCGTCGTCTTCCTTGCCGCCCGCGGGGGGCTCCCATCCAAGCTTGGTGGCCCGTTCACCGAAGAGGTCGCGCACGAACGCCTGGAAGCGGCCGCGCTCGCGCTCGTCGAGGTGGCGGTGCTCGATCGTCGCGAGGCGCCCGACGAGATCGTCGAGCACGACGTGGTCTGGCTCGTCGCCCAGGCTCGCGACGAGATCGAGGAAGCCCACGATGGGTACGAGGCCGGCGCGCACGAGCGCCCACTGATCGGAGACGAGCGCCATGCGCTCCGCGGGCCGCAGCGTCGCCAACTCGGGCAGCAGGCGCGCGAGCGTGGGCGCGTCGTAAGCCGTACGAAAGAACCCGCGCGCGTCGGCATTGCCCAGGCACCAGCTCACCGGGCCTTCGGCCTCGAGCGTCACCGTGCGCTCGGGCGCGTCGAGCAGCACGCGCTGCTCCTTGATGCCTTTGGCGTCGCCGAAGCGCAGCACCATGGGCACGAGCCAGGTGGTCGCGGGCCCTGCCTCTCGCGCGACCGGATCGGCGAAGAACCGCCGCTGCGCGAGCGAGACGCGGCCCGCCGCGGCGTCGAGCCCGAGCGCGACGACGGGATAACCGACCTGCCGGATCCAGCCATTGGCGAGCGCCACGATGGGCTGGCCCGAGGCCGTCGCGAGCGCCTCCCATAGATCGTCGGCGGTGGCGTTCGCCTCGCGGTGGCGCCGCATGTAGAGGCGGATGCCATCGCGGAAGCGATCCTCGCCCAAGGTGTTCAAGAACCCTTCGATCATGCGCAGGACGGCGCCGCCCTTTTCGTACGTGATGGCGTCGAAGGACTCGCCCGCCTCCTCGGCGTTGTGGACGTCGGCGCGGATGGCGTGCGCCGCCTGCAGGGAGTCGAGCAGCATGGCCGCGCCTTTGCCGCCCTCGAAGTCCATCCAGATGCGCCACTCGGGTCGCCAGGCGTCGACGATCTTGTAGGCCATCCAGGTCGCGAACGCTTCGTTGAGCCACAGGTCGTCCCACCAGACCATCGTCACGAGGTTGCCGAACCACTGGTGCGCGAGCTCGTGCGTGATGACCTCGGCGACGCGCTTCTGCACGGCGAGGGGCGCCGTCGCCTCGTCGAGCAGGAGCGCGACCTCTCGGAAGGTGATGCAGCCGGCGTTCTCCATGGCGCCGGCCTCGAAGTCCGGGACGCCGATCTGGTCGAGCTTGCCGAAGGGGTAGGGCAGGCCGAAGTAGTCCTCGAGCAGCGGCAGCACGGCGGCGGCCGTGCGCTGCGCGAAGGCCGCGAGGTGGCGCTTGGCGGGCACCGTCCAGGTGCGGATCGGCACGACGCGCGCCGAGACGACCTCGCTCGCGACGAGCTCGCCGACGATTGCGGCCACGAGGTAGGACGACAGCGGCGGCGTCGGCGCGAAGGTCACGCGGCGACCGCCGCGCGCGTCGGGCTCGTCGCTGACGGCCGCGCCGTTCGACAGCGCGACGTCGCCAGCGGGGACGCCGGCGAGCGCGAGCTCCCAGGAGGCCTTGAAGGCCGGCTCGTCGAAGCAGGGGAAGAGACGGCGCGCGTCGGCCGCCTCGAACTGCGTCACGGCGATGCCCCCCGCGCGGTAGAGGCCGCGCAGTCCGGGGCTGAAGCCGCCTCGATACGCGAGGCGCAGCGTCGCCGCGCCGGCGGGCAACGGCTCGCTGAAGCTCAGCGTCACCGTCTCGCTCTCGAGGTCGACGGTCGAGCGCCCCTCGTGGACGCGCCCAGCCGCTTCGGCGCGCACCGACGCGAGCTCGAGGCCGACGGCGTGTAGGTGCACCTCGGCGCGCGGGTGGTCGAGGGTCACCTCGATGGCGAGCTCGCCGTCGAACTTGTCTGCGCTCATGTCGACGCGCACGGCGGCCCGGTAGCGCGCGGGCCGGACGTCCAGCGGCAAGCGAAAATTCTTCCCCAGACTCACGCGCGCCTCATGTGGGGCCATTTGTACCGTAGTCTAGCGTCGGATGTCCCAGGTTCCTGCCGGCGCCGTCCCGGCCCCTCACGATCCTTATGCGCCGCTGCGCTTGCCCAACTTTCGTTGGTTCGTGACGAGCATCCTCGCGATGGCGCTGGGCGCGCAGATTCAAGGGGTCGTCGTCGCCTGGCAAATGTACGCGCTCACGCGCGATCCCCTCGCGCTCGGCATGGTGGGCCTCGCCGAGGCGCTGCCGTTCATCGGGCTGGCGTTGCCCGCCGGCCACATCGCCGACGTGCGCGATCGACGGCGCGTGGCGCTCACGGCGCTCGTCGTGTTGTTCGGCTGCGCGCTCACGCTCGCCGTGCTGAGCGCGCTCGCAGGACGCGCGCCCGCGGGCGCGGCCGGCGTGCGGTTCGGCGTCTACGCCGTCATCGTCGTGTGCGGTGTGGCGCGCAGCTTCCTCCTGCCGTCGCGCAACGCGCTCGCCGCCGAGGTCGTGCCCCGCGCCCTCTTCGCGAGCTCGGTGGCCTGGCGCACGGGAATCTGGCAGGTAGCGGCCGTCACGGGGCCCGCCGTGGGCGGCATCCTCTACGAATCCGTGGGGCCGACCGCCTCGTACGTCGTCGCCGCCGCCTTCATGGCGACGGCCTTCGTCGCCGTCGCGCGCGTGGGCGTCGTCGTGCCGCGCGCGCGCGCGGCCGCGGCGGACCTGTTCGCGAGCGTCCGCGAGGGCGTGGCGTTCTTGCTCGAGCGCCGCTTGTTCCTGGGCGCCATGGTCCTCGACCTGCTCGCCGTTCTGTTCGGGGGCGCCGTGGCGCTGCTGCCGATCTTCGCCGAACAGATCCTCCACAGCGGCCCCCGCGGCCTCGGCCTCCTGCGCGCCGCGCCCGCGATCGGCGCCGTCCTCATGTCGGGCGTGCTCGCGCTGAGGCCGCCGCACCGCCGCGCCGGCCCGACGTTTTTAGGCGCCGTGGTCGTCTTCGGCGTCACGATCGTGGGCTTCGCGCTCTCGCGCTCGCTGGTCCTCTCGGTGGCGCTGCTCGCGCTCGGCGGCGCCGCCGACATGCTCAGCATCAACTTCCGCAGCACGATGGTGCAGGTGCTCGTGCCGCCGTCGATGCTGGGGCGCGTCTCGTCCGTCAACCAGATCTTCATCGGCTCGTCGAACGAGATCGGCGCCTTCGAGTCGGGCGTCGCGGCTCGCCTCCTCGGCACCGTCCCCTCCGTCATCGTGGGCGGCGCCATCACGATCGGCGTCGCGCTGGCCGTCGCCTGGCGCGTACCGGAGCTGCGCCGCCTCGATTCGATCGAGGGCGCCGGCGAGGGCGCCGGCTCTACTCGAGTCCCCGCGCGCGGACGGTCTTGACATTGACGAACTCGCGCAGGCCCCAGGGGCCGAGCTCGCGGCCATAGCCGGAGGCCTTGACGCCGCCGAACGGGAACCGCGGGTCGGATGCGACCATGTCATTGACGAACACCGTGCCCACCTCGAGGTCGCGCGCGAAGCGCTCGGCCAGCGCCGCGTCGCGCGTCCACACGCTCGCACCCAGGCCGAACGGCGTCGCGTTCGCGAGCGCGAGCGCCTCGCCAGCGTCGCGCGCGCGGAGCAGCGTCGCGACGGGCCCGAAGAGCTCCTCGGCGAACGCCGGCGCCGAACGTGGGACGTCGGCGAGCACCGTCGGCGGATAGAAGTTGCCGGTGCGCTCGAGGCGGTGTCCGCCCAGAAGCACCTTCGCGCCGGCCTCGACGGACCGCTTCACCTGGTCGGCCAGCGTCGCGAGGATGGCGGCCGTCGCGAGCGGACCGACGTCCGTCGTGGGATCGAGCGGATCTCCCACGCGGAGGCGCTTCATGGCGGCCACGAACCCCGCCGCGAAGGCGTCGTACGCGCTCGCGACGACGATGAAGCGCTTGGCGGCGATGCACGATTGGCCGTTGTTGACGATGCGCGCCTTGACGGCCGTCGCGATGGCGCGCTCGAGGTCGGCGTCCGCGAGCACGATGAAGGGATCGCTGCCGCCCAGCTCGAGCACGGCCTTCTTGAGGTGCTCGCCCGCGGCGGCCGCGACGCGCCTCCCGGCGGTCTCGCTGCCCGTGACCGTGACGGCGGCGACGCGGAGATCGGCGATGATCTCCGGCACCTCCTCGGCGCCGACGAGCAGCGTCTGGAACACACCCGGGGGCGCCCCCGCGCGGCGGAAGACGTCTTCGATGGCGAGCGCGCAGCGCGGGACGCTCGAGGCGTGCTTGAGGAGCGCGACGTTGCCGGCGACGAGCGTCGGCGCCGCGAACCGAATGACCTGCCAGAAGGGGAAGTTCCACGGCATGACGGCCAGAACGGCGCCGAGCGGCTCGAATCGGACCTCGCCGCGCCCCGCCGCCTGGCCGCTCCCGCGCGTCTCCCCGGCCGTCTCGACGACCTCGGTCCGCAGGAGCTCTTCGGCGCGGCTGGCGTAGTACCGGCACGCGCCGGCGCATTTTTCCACCTCCTGGCGCGCGGCCTCGAACAGCTTCCCCATCTCCTCGGTGGCGAGGCGGCCCAGGCTCTCGGCCTCCTTGGCGAGGATCTCTCCGGCGTGCCCGACGACGGCGGCGCGGGCCGCCACGGGCAGCCGGCTCCACGCCGCGAACGCGGCGTGCGACCGGGCAAGCGCCTCCTCGAGCTCGCCCTCCGTGAGCGCCTCGAACGACGGGCCGCGGACGCCGGTGGTCGGATTTACGCTCTCGATCGCCACGCCTAAAATGTAGTCGCCGGGCCATTGCGGCGAAAGGGCCCATCGTTGTTATGTTTGCGCCCATGACGACCGCCAAAGAACCGCTCCGCCGCCGCTTCGGACCCTTGCCCGACCTCGTGCCGGTCGTCGGGCAAGGAACGTGGCTCATGGGCGACGCGCGCGATCGCGGCGCCGAGGTCGCGGCGCTGCGCGCCGGCATCGCCGCCGGCGCCACGCACATCGACACCGCCGAGCTCTACGGCAACGCCGAGGATCTGGTGGGCGAGGCCATCAAGGGGCTGCGCCGCGAGGACCTCTTCATCGTCAGCAAGGTCCTGCCGAGCAACGCCAGCCACAAGGGAACGATCCGCGCCTGTGAGACTGCGCTGCGGCGCATCGGCACGAGCTACCTCGATGTCTACTTGCTGCACTGGCGTGGAAGCCATCCGCTCGAGGAGACCCTGGGCGCCCTCGAGGCGCTCGTCGATCAAGGCAAGATCCGCGCGCTAGGCGTCTCGAACTTCAACGTCGCCGATCTCGAGGAGGCCGGCGCGGCGCTCACGAAACACCGCATCGCCTGCAATCAGGTCCTCTATCACCTCGAGGAGCGGCACATCGATGGGGGCCTCGTCCAGTACTGTGCGGAGCGCGACATCGCCGTCGTGGGCTACAGCCCGTTCGGTCACTCGCGCTTCCCCGGCGCGGGCGGCCGAGGCGGGAAGGTCCTCACCGCCGTGGCGGCGCGGCGCGGCGCCACACCACGCCAGGTGGCGCTGGCCTTCCTCGCGCGCGAGCCGCCGCGCTTCGCGATCCCGAAGGCTTCCAGCGTCGCCCACGCCCAGGAGAACGCCGGCGCGCTGACACTCGTCCTCGACGCGCGCGACATCGCGGAGCTGGACGCCGCGTTTCCCGAGCGGGCCGGCGCCGACGACGAGCTGCCGATGCTCTAGAAGGGATCGTCCTCGGACAGGCGCTAGAAGAGATCGAGGAACATCGCTGCCCAGAGCATGCCTTCGTCGCAGTAATAGAGGAAGGCGCGGCCGCGGTAGGGTTTGCCGTCGGTGCGGTAGACCTCGAGAAAGTTCCGATCCCGCTCGATGATCGCCGCGACGTTGGTGCGATGCCACTCCATGAGCGGGGCATCGACGGCGCCGAGCACGCGCAGGAACGCCATCCCGAGCTGCATCCAACTCGTGTCGCCCTGGTAGTTGGGCGTCGCCAAGCGTGGCACGGGAAGCTCCGCGTCGGGGAGCCGCGTGGGGAAATAGCGCAAGGGCAGGGGCCGCGTGAAACCGCGCTCGTCGAGCGTGGCGAGCGCCCGCCGTTGCAGTTGCTTGTCGGTGACGACGTCGAAGTAGAACGGCCAGACATTGGCGTCGCCCGACGGGATGTCGCGGCACAGCGAATCGCGGAAGTGGTCGCCCATCCAATGGTGCTGCCACATCGCGCCCACGACGTCGTGGCCGGCGAACGGGTTCGGCAGGTGCAGGTCGTCGAGCAGGCGCGCCAGGAGGCCGATCATCGTGTTCGCGAAGACCGTCGAGCGGCCCGTCATGCAGTCGCGGGGACCGGAGAAATAACCGTCCGGGCGCGCCATGCCCAGCGCCGGATCGAAGACGACCTCGTAGAAGCGCTGAACCTCGCGCGTGAGCAGCTCGCGGTGGCGCTCGACGAGGTGCTCGGCGCCCGCGGCGCGCAGACCCCACAAGAGGAGGGGCAGCGAGTCGCAGGCATAGGCGTACACGTCGCGGGCGTAACGCCGGTTGAAGATCGTCGTCGTGATTCGCCCAGCGCGCTCGAAGCGCTCGAGGCCCCACTCCCAGGAACGCACGACGCGGTCGCGGTGGCTGAGGCGACACAGCGCGGGTGTGCACATCGCGAGGTCCCGCGTCCAAAACTGCTTGAAGTGGCCCGCCGAGCCTGCGAAGAACTCACCCGTCCAGCAGTCCTCGATGACGGCCGCGCAGATGTCGGGCGCGCGGCCGGCGTACCGCTTCCAGCCGAAGAGGCGGCGCCAGGCCGACCTCACGCCTACATTGAGGCCCGCGCCCAGGAGCACGAGATCGAAGGGCAGGGGCGCTGACGCGCTCGGGTCGGCAGGCGGCAGGTGCAGGCGCCGACCCGGCACCGGGGCCGCTGCGTCGAGCTGCAAATGGGGCGCCGTCATGTCTTTCTCATCGTCATCGCGAGGTCACTTCTGAACATATGATGCCCGCGCGCGTCCAAGGAAGTACGGCCTGAGCTTTACATGGCTTGTTTTACCGGTAGAGTGCTTGGCGTTTTCGGCCGCCGGCGAAAGCCCCCATGAACGCGACGCGCTGCGACCTCCATTTACACTCTGCCGCGTCGATCGGCAACGACGAGTGGTATACGCGATTCTTCGGATGTCCGGAGAGCTACGCCGAGCCCGTCGAGCAGTATGAGCTGTGCAAGACGCGCGGCATGTCGCTCGTCACGTTGACGGACCACGACACCATCGCGGGCGGGCTCAAGCTCCTCGATCGCCCCGACTTCTTTCTCTCCGAGGAGGTCACCGCCACTTTTCCCGAGAACGGCTGCATCATGCATGTGCTGGCGTGGAACATCACGCCGGCGCAGCACGATGAGATCCAGGCGCGCCGGCGCGATATCTATCGCCTGTGCGAGTACCTGAACAGCGCCGGGATCGCGAACGGCCTCGCCCACCCGCTGCTGAGCCCGAACTGGAAGCTGGACGCCGACATCGTCGAGAAGGTCTTGCTGCTCTTTCCGGCGCTCGAGGGCGTCAACGGGATGACGGATCGGCGCATCGAGCCCGACCTTTCGGTCATCCTCGAGCGCCTCACGCCCGGCGTGATCGCTGCGCTGGCCGCGAAGCACGGCCTGCCGGCCTTCGGGAAGACGCCCCACAAGAAGGCGCTCACGGCGGGCTCGGACGACCACGTGCGCCGGCGCAGCGGCACGGTCTACACCGAGATCGACGGCGTCGGTCTGGCCCCGACGGCCTTCGTGGCGCGATGCATGGCGGGCGAGGGGAGGCTCGTTGGTCGCCAGGCCCACATCGACACCATGGCGATGTCCGTAAAGCACACCACCTACCATCACCTCAAGCAGCGGCAGGACGAGAACGGCTACCGCAACCCGTTCGTCGACATGATCGACCTCATTGCGGGCCGGGATCCCGAGACGGCCACCGCCAAGGCCGGCAACTCGGGCTCGACCGACGGTGGCACGGCGAGCGGCTTCGTGGCGACTCTCTGCGCTGGCGCCGCGCGCGCCGCCGTCCCGCCAGGCAAGCCCTACGATCTGCTCGAGGTTCCCGCCGAGCTGACCGAGGCGGACGACGCCCGGGTCATCCGCGCCGTGGGGCGCCTCGCCGACAAGGTGCTCGAGGGCGCGCTGGGCGATCTCCTCGCGGGCGCGCAGGACTTCGACCTCTACCGGATCTTCGGGGCGCTGCGTGACATGGCGGGCGGCCTCGTGACGGCGGCGCCGATGTTCTTCGCGGCTGATCACTTCGGCAAGCAGGAGCAAGCCGTGCGGCGCCTGTGGAAGCAATGGACGGCGTTCGAGCTGCCTCCGCGGCCGGAACGTCTGGGCGTCTTCACCGATTCCCTCGCGCAAGTCGACGGCGTATCGACCTGGTGCAAGCGCTTCCTCGGGCGGGCGCGCGCCGAGGGACGCGACGTCGTCGTGCCCTACTGTGGCGACCTTCCCGCGCACGTCGAGGATCGGGCGGGCTTCGAGGCCGTCCCCTCGGTGACCTCGTTCACGCTGCCCATCTACTCGGGCATCAAGTTTCATGTGCCCTCGCTCGTCGAGACGCTTCAGTGGACCTGGCGCGCGGGCGTCTCGCACGTCGAGCTCGCGACGCCGGGCCCCATGGGCCTCGTGGGGCTGCTCGTCGCCAAGGTTCTGCGTCTGCCCGTGACCGCGAGCTATCACACCGAGGTGCCGGCGCTCATCCAGCCCCTCGGCGGCAACCTCATGATGGAGAGGGCGGCGCGTCGCTACCTCGCCTGGTTCTATGGGCGCGTCGACCGCGTCTTCGCCTTCTCGGCCGGATCGCGCGACGCGCTCGTCGACATTGGCGTCGCCGCCGAGAAGGTAGAGGTCATGCCGGTCGCCGTCGATCCGGATGACTTCTCGCCCGCGCATCGTTCGCCCAGAGTCTTCGAGGTGCTCGATCTCGACGTCGGCGACCGCCCCGTCATCTTGAGCGTCGGGCGCGTCTCCGAGGAGAAGAACCTGCCCGTCATGATCGACGCCGTCGAGCGGCTCCAGGACCGCCGTCCGGCGCCCGTCCTCGTGCTCGTGGGCGACGGGCCCGAGCGGTCTTGCCTCGAGCAGCGCTGCCGCGGCAAGTCCTTCGTGCGCTTCGCGGGGCTGCAGGCGGGCGAGATCCTCAAGCAGATCTATGCCTCGGCGCGTGTGTTCATCTTCGCGAGCCGCGTCGACACCCTGGGGCTCGTCAACATGGAGGCCATGGCGAGCGGCCTGCCCGTGCTGGTCCCCGACGACGCCTGCATCGCCGAGTTCGTGACGCACGGTCTGTCGGCCGAGTGCTACCCGTTCGGCGCCGCCGGCCTCGCCACGGCCATCGCCGGCGTGCTCGACGACCCGTCTCGGGCCGCTCGCCTCGGCGCGGGTGGCCGCCAGGCGATGATCGAACGCTGGAACGAGGCGTCGTTCTCGCGCATCTGGAAGTCGCTCACGCAGCAGACGTGAACGCGGCGGCGGGCTCGCCGCTGGCGGCCGTCCCGGGGCGTCCCGCGCTGCTCGTGTCCCTGCACGACGTCTCGCCGCGCACGCTCGCCGACTGCGAGCGTGCGCTCACGCTCCTGCGCGGCGCGAACCTGCCGCCGGCGGCGCTCACCGTGCTCGCGATCCCGCGTCACGAAGGCGGCGTCGCGCTCGACGAGGACCGGGCGACCGTGCGCTTCCTGCGCGACCTCGCCGACGCGGGCGCGACGCTCGTCATGCACGGCCTCACGCACCGCATGCCGGGGCGGGCCTGGACGCCTCTCGGCTTCGCCCGCGGACATATTTTCGCGCGCGGTCAGGGCGAGCTTTTGCGCGCGACGGCCACCGAGGCGGCGCGGGCGCTCGACGAGGGGGCCGCCATCTTGCGCCGCGCCGGCCTCGAGGCGGCGACGCGCGGCTTCGTGCCGCCAGCGTGGCTGCTCTCGGCGGCGGCGCGCGAGGTCGTCGCGGCCGCGGGCTTCGCCTTCTATGAAACCTTCGCCGGTATCGTTCACGCCGGTCGCGTGCGCGCGCCTCGCGTCATCGGCTGGGGCTCGCTCAACGCCGTCGAGACGAGGGCGACGGCCTTGTACGCCGAACTGCAGTCGCGCCTGCCCGCCAGCGACACGCGCCTCGCCGTTCACCCCGCTGACATGCGCCGCCCCTCGCAGCCGCGCGCCGTGGCGCGGGCGCTCGCGCGTCTCGCGGCGCGTACGCGCCCGCTCTCTTACGCGGCCTACCTCGGCGCCTGACGCTCTCGGGCGGGGCTGCGTGCCACGCGTCAGCGGCAGTCGGGGGCGCTCGGGAGGCGGCAGATCTTGTTCTGGCACGTCGCGGGCGGCACGCAGACCGCGTTGCCGCCGCACGTCTCGCCGTCCTGGGCCGGGTTGGCGCACACGCCGCCGGTGAGAAAGCTCGAGCAGGGGGCGACGAAGCCCACGCAGAGCGTCTTCGAGGCGAGGCTGCAGGCCTCGCCTCCCTTCGCGACCTTGATCGGGTCGCAGACGTGGGTGAGCGGGTTGCAGATGACGCCCTTGGCCAGATCGCACGCTTGGTCGGAGTCGGTGCACGCGCCGCCCGCGCCGAGCTTGGCCGCGCACTTCGCGCTGCCGTTCATCGTGGGGCAGTAAAGATCGCTGCGGCAGGGCTGGTTCGGTAGGTTGCAGTCGCCGCCGGGACCCGCCGGCGCGACACACTTCTTGCTCGCGCAGACGAGCCCGCTCACACAGCCGCCGTCCACCGCGCAATCGCCGCCGGCGGCTTGGCGCGGGCTGCAGACGCCGCAAGCGTCGGTCTTGTTGCAAAACGTGCTCGCGCACTGGAGGTCGGAGCCGCACGCCATCCCGTTGACGACGGTGCCGGGCTTGGCCGTACAGACGCTCGGGAAGGTCCCGGCCAGCAGATCGTCGCAGGTCGCGCCGCTGAGCGCCGCGGCGCAGCTCGCGAGATCGTTTGCCGTACGCGCGATGCCTTCAACGCTCTGGTCCGTCGTGCACGACAGGACGGCGCGCGAGACGCACGTGCTCTTGTCGCCATAGAGCACCTGGACGGCGACGGGCGCGCAGGCGTCGAGACTGTTGCACAGCGCAGTTGCGACGTTGGTGCAGCCGTCGGCCGTCGTGAGCGGCGGCCCCGCCTCCGCGGGCGCGTCGTTGCCGGCGTCCGGCGACGCCGCGGTCACGCCGCCGCACCCGAGCGCCGCCGCCCCGATCCCGACGAGCCCAACCACGCGGTACGTCCAGCCCTGGGAATGAGACATGAGATCCTTTCGCGGCGATAGACACGGCTAGCGTACTCCGCTCGCAAGCCCACCGTATGTGGGCGCACTCACGCCGTCAAAATCTGGCGTACGGCCTCCGACATCGCCTGACATCTGACATTTGCGCCGCCGCGGGCGCGCCGTTCAACCCGCGGCCGGCAGGAGGACGAAGGCCGCGGCGACGATCGCGATCGAGACGCCGACGAGCAGCCCGTCGGCCCAGCGCGGCGTCGGGCGCGGCCGACGGGCGCGCCCGAAACCAACGGCGCCGCCCATGAGCAGGCCGCCGATGTGCGCGGCGTTGTCGACCGCGATCGCGCCGCCCGCCGTCACGGCGAACCCGATGACGAGTACGAAGAGGACGTTCTTGCCGAGCAGGCGCGCGATCTCGCGCTGCCCCGTGAGCCATGCGAACACCGTGGCGACGCCAAACAGACCCATGATGGCTCCCGATGCGCCCGCGGAGATCTGAGGCCGGTGGTGGAGGACGGCCAGCATCGTCCCGAGGGCGTTGCCGGCAGCGCCCGTCGCGACATAGGTGGCGAGGAACAGTCCCCGGCCGATGGCGCGTTCGGCAAGGACGCCGATCTGCGCCAGCACCCACATGTTCATGAAGATGTGGAGGACGTTGACGTGAACGAAGGCCGCCGTGACCCAACGCCAGCTCGGCTCGCCGATGGTCGCGCCCGCGGCGTAGAGCGTCCGGCCGTCGAAGCCCGTCGCGAGCGGCAGATGGCCCGACGCGGCAACCATGATCCCGAAGACGAGCACGTTCGCGACGAGAAGCGCGCAGGTCACGGGGGCCTCGGGCAAGCGGCGAAGCAGGTTCATGGTCGCGGAATTTTTCACCGGGAACCGCCGGTTATCCAGTTCGACGAATCCGAAATCCGGGGGCACCTCGAGGCATCCCGGGTGCTTGACACTTCATCAAAGCGGGTACAAGGACATCCCATGCAGCCACAGCGACAGCCCGACTCGATTTTCCACCGCATCGCTTCTGCCAGCAAAATCGCGCTTCTGTGCGCGGTCATGGCCGGGGCGGGCTTTTTCTTTCACGGCACGCGTGGCCCAACGCTGATCGCCGCCGCCGCGGCGGCCAGCACGGCCGTTACGCCGAAGACGGAGGTCCCCAACGAGGCGAGGGCCCTGTCGCACGCCTTCTCGGCCGTCGCCAAGGCGCTTGGGCCCTCCGTCGTCCGCATCGAGGTCGAGGTGGGCGCCCCGCGCGCCGAGGGACCCCGCGGGGGCCGGCCGGCGCCCGACGACGTCCCGCCCATGTTCCGCCACTTCTTCGAATTCGGCCCCGGCGAGGACCTCCCGGGGCCCGGCCCGCAGCACGGCGTGGGCTCGGGGTTCATCATCGACGGCACGGGCGACATCATCACGAACCGGCACGTCGTGCAGGGCGCGAGCAAGGTCACCGTGACCATGAACGACGGCAAGGAGTACCCCGCGCGCGTCGTGGGCAAGGACGCCCAGACCGACGTCGCCGTCGTCCGCCTCGAGAAGGCGCCCGGCAACCTCGCGGTGGCGCGCCTCGGCGACTCAGACAAGCTCGAGGTCGGCGAGTGGGTGGTCGCCGTCGGCAGCCCGCTCGGCCTCGAGCAGACGATCACGGCCGGCATCGTGAGCGGCAAGGGCCGCACGGGAAAGCACGTCCAGATGTCGGGGAACCGCGTGCGCGGCTACATCCAGACCGACGCCAAGATCAACCCCGGCAACTCGGGCGGCCCGCTCGTCAACCTCGAGGGCGAGGTCGTGGGCGTCAACACGCTCATCCAGGTGGGCGCGGGCGGCGCCTACGGCTTCGCCATCCCCGTCAACGAGGTTCGGCGCGTCGCGCAGACGCTCATCAAGGACGGCCGCGTGCGCTATGCGTACCTCGGCCTCATGCTGACGAGCGCCAAGGATCTCGACGACGCGCAGCGGGCCAAGCTCGGCAAGAACATCCCCGGGAGCGGCGCCGTCGTCGCCGAGGTCACGCCGGGCGGGCCGGCGGGCAATTCCGCCATTCGGCCCGGCGATGTCATCGAGGCGGTCGACGGGCAGAGGATCGCGGGCGCCTCGGACGTCGTCGACTACGTGTCGACGCGTGACATCGGCACGAAGGTGACGCTTCACTACGCGCGCGACGGCAAGGCCGGTCAAACGCAGGTCGTGCTCGGCGAGCTGCCCAACGAGGACATGAAGCCGGCCGCGCAGGAGCAGGGCCGCATCGGCATGGCGCTCCAGACGCTCACGCCCGACGTCGCCGACCAGCTCGGCATCGACCGCGGCACCAAGGGCGCGGTCATCACGGACGTCGTCTCGGGCAGCCCGGCCGAACGCGCGGGCCTCAAACCAGGCGACGTCATCGTGGAAGTTGACCGCGCTCCGGTCGCCAGCAGCGAGCAAGCCGTCGAGGCGTTGCGTGCTTCGCGCGGAAACGGTGGCCACCTGCTGCGCGTGCGCGGCGCCGGCGGCACCCGCTTCGTCACGGTGAAGTAGCGGGACGCCTCGCCGGCTACGATACTCTCCTCACTCGCGCGGGCGTGCCGGCTCCGGTCGCCCGCGCGGCGTCATTCACGCCCGCCGCAGGATGAGCTCGGTGATCTCGGCGGGCGCGCCGAGCCGCATGGGCGGTCCCCAGTAGCCGGTCCCGCGGCTCACGTAGATCTGCGAGGCGCCCTGCCGGTGGAGGCCCGCGAGGAACGGTTGGGAGAGCCGCACGATGAAGCCGAACGGCCAGATCTGGCCTCCGTGCGTGTGCCCCGAGAGCTGGAGCCCCACGCCGTGGCGCGCGGCCCCGGCGAAGGAGGCCGGCTGGTGCGCGAGCAAGACGACCTCGCGCGCGGGGTCGCGGCCGCCGAGCGCGCGCGCGAGGGCCTCGTCGTGCGGCAGGCCCCCGTAACGCTCGGCCGAGCGATCGTCGACGCCCGCCAGATCGAAGCCGTCGACGCCCCCCGTGCCGATCGAGACGCGCTCGTTGCGGAGCACGCGAATGCCGAGCCGTCCGAGCTCGGTCATCCACGCTTCGGCGCCCGAGAAATACTCGTGGTTGCCGGTCACGAAATAGACGCCGTGCCGGGCGCGCAGCTCGCCGAGCGGCGCGACGGCCTCCGCGAGCTCCGCCACGGTGCCGTCGACGACGTCTCCCGTGATCGCGACGAGGTCCGGCCCGAGCGCGTTCGCGCGGCGCACGACGTCCGCGACGAAGGCGCCGCCTATCGTCGAGCCGACGTGAATGTCGCTGACCTGAACGATGCGCAGCCCGTCATGGACGCGTGGCAGGCGCGCGAGCGCGACCTCGACGCGCCGGACCGCGACGGGCCCCCGAGCCGCTCGCAACGCCACGGCAGCCAGCCCGCCCGAGAGCGACAGGGCTGCCGTCGCGGCCAGGCGGGCCGTCGCCAGCCGTCGGCTCGGATCGGCCGGGGCGCCGCTTGCGCGCCGCGTGAACCAGACGACGAGGCGCACGATGTCCGCGCCCACGACCGCGACCAAGAGCAGGAACATGACGCCCATCCAGATGAAGGCGGGCCAGGCCATGACCCGACCCGCGCTCGGCAGCTTCCGGCCGAGGAGCATCGCGAGCGGCATCGCCGCGGCCATCAGGACGAGCGCGAAGGTCGCGATGGCGCGCCACGGCGGCGGGAGTTGCGAATCGCGAACGAGCCGAACCCAGAGGTAGTAATGAATGCCAACGACGATTGCCAGAATGATGGCAATGAAAATGAGGAAGCGGCTCATCGGATGCTCATATTTGGTGCGACGGAGACGCGAATCAAGCCCCGTCGGAAACGTCGTTGATGCCTCGCAATGACCTCAAACGGGATCTAAATGACGGCTTTGCGGAGCCATTGCGTGGCCTTCCAATCGAGAGTAGTCTGCCGGCCCATCAAAGGGGGGATTGAATGGCCAAGAAAGGTTCCGGAGACATACGCAGCATCGTGGGAGACTTCGTCTCGAGGCTCTCGTCGTTGATCGAGCAGGACGCGGTGACGCGTGCGCGCGCCGTCGTGCTGTCGGCGTTCGGCGTCGGCGGGGGTGGCGGGCGTCGCGGCCCGGGGCGGCCGCCGGGCTCGGGCACCAAGGTCGCCTCGGGGCGCCGGCAGCGGCGGAAAGGACCGATTCAACTTTGCCCGGTGCCGGGATGCACGAACCGGGCTGCGCCCGTCTTCGGAATGGTTTGCTCGAAGCACAAGGGCCTGCCCAAGGCGGTCATCAAAAAATATCGCGAGCAGCGGCGCGCCAAGAAGACG
The DNA here is from genome assembly GCA_036494575.1 of Polyangia bacterium. Taxonomy (GTDB): domain Bacteria; phylum Myxococcota_A; class Polyangia; order Fen-1088; family Fen-1088; genus DASZFV01. The sequence goes on from DASXOE010000090.1 coordinate 57,342, forward strand.
GGTCGCAAGAAGTAGCGAAGGCGGCCGGCCGCTCCACGGGGGCGGCCCCGGTCCTCCCGTATTTTTCACGGAGGGGTGTGGCGCGGTCGCCACGCAGGGCAGGACGTGCCGGCGCGGACCGACGGAAGATGCCGAAAACCGAGGCCGCGGGCGCGGACCGGGATTGGCACCGCGGTTGCGTTGCACCAGGCGTCAAGAGGAGGCGCCATGGCCATCGCGACCGCATCGCTTGAATTCGATCATTTCAACCGCTCGCCCAGATTGTCGGCACTCACGCCGGAGCTGGCGGCCTTTCAATCCTGCCCGCTCTTCGCGGACGCGTCGCCCTCGGCGCTGCAAGCGCTCTCCGCCTCCGCGAGCAGCCGGTCGTTCACCCGCGGGACCATCGTCGCGACCGAGGGAGCGCCGGCGCCCTCCGTCGTGCTCGTCGCGCGCGGACGCTTGCGCGCCGTGCGTCGAGCGGCGAGCGGTCGCGAGATCACGGTCGAGATCTTCCGCCCGGGCGACTTGTTGGCCGACGCGGCCCTCACGCCGGAGGCGCCTCTCGCCAACGATTGGGAGGCCGGCGAAACGATCTCCCTGCTGATGATTCCCCGTGCCGCGTTGCTCGCGTACGTGCGCGCCGTTCCCGAAGTGGCCGTTGCGCTCTCCGCTCAGTTGCTGGGGCGTCTCGAGCGGGCGAAGGAGCTCGCGGTTGCGCTCGCGCTGTCCGACGTCGAGTCTCGAGTCGTCGCGGCCCTCGTGGGCCTCGGCCGCCAGGACGGCGTCGACGGGCCCGAGGGGCTGCTCATCCGGCAGCGGCCCACTCAGCAGGAGATCGCCAACCAGATCGGCGCTTGTCGCGAGACCGTCTCGCGCACGGTCTCCGATCTCGTCAAGCGCGGGCTCCTCACGCCGCGCGGCCGGTCGATTCTGCTCGCGCCCAGCCTGTGCGCGCGCGCGGCGTGAGCGCACAGGCAAATGCGGGTCCGGAACCGAGAATTGACGCTCGGCGGAACGCAGGTGAAACTCAATGAGTTTTGGCTAGTCATCCGAGAGGCCCTCATGCGGGTGGGACCGATCCCGCGGAGGCTTCAGACACCCTGGCGCCCCTGTCGGCGCTGGACATCCGCACGTCGATCCGTCCGACGTTGGCTGAGATCGATCTCGGCGCCGTCCAGCGCAACTTTCGCCGTGTGCGGGAGGTCATTGGTCCCCGCGCCGCCATCTGGGGCGTCGTCAAGGCGGACGCCTATGGCCACGGGGCGGTTGCCGTCGGCCGCGCGCTCGAGCCGCTGTGCAACGCGCTGGCCGTGTCGCTGGTCGAAGAGGGTATGGAGCTGCGCGCGGCGGGCGTTCGCGCGCCCATCATCGTGCTCGGCGCCTACTACGACAATCACCACGCGGACGTGCTGGCGCACCGCCTCACGCCCGTCGTGTACGAGCTGGGCGAGCTCGAGCGGTTCGCGGCGGCCGCTGAACGCCGGGGACGGCGCGCCGACGTGCACGTCAAGATCGACACCGGTATGAGCCGGCTCGGCCTCGCGACGGCGGAAGTGCCGCGGCTGCTCGCGCGCGCCGGCGCGCTGCCGTCGCTGCGCCTGGCGGGACTGTGCACGCACCTCGCGTCGGCCGACTTGCCAGATGGCGACGTCACCCGCGCGGCGCTGGCCCGTTTCGACGCCTGCGTCGCCGCCGCGCGTGCGGAGGGCTTCATGGGGCTCGTCAACCACGCCGCTAACAGCGCGGCGGCCGTGCGCTTTCCCGAGGCCCGCTTCGACGCGGTCAGACCGGGCCTCGCGCTCTACGGCGCGATGCCCTCGGCGCACGTGGCGCTCGCCGGTCTCGAGCCCGCGCTGCGCCTGACGACGCGCGTGATGGCCGTCCACGACATCGCTCCGGGCGCCACCGTGAGCTACGGCGGTCTCTGGCGCGCGTCGCGGCCGTCGCGCGTGGCGACGTTGCCGATTGGTTACGCCGACGGCTATCCCCGGCACGTGCGGGACGCCCGCGCCCTCGTGCGTGGCCGGCGCGTCCCCGTCGTGGGTGCCGTGTGCATGGACATGCTCATGGTCGACGTCACCGACGTACCCGCCGCGCGCGATGGCGATCTCGTCACGCTCATCGGCGCCGACGGCGGCGAGGTCATAGGCGTCGACGACCTGGCGGCCTGGGCGGGAACCGTCAGCTACGAGATCTTGTGCGGCATCTCCAAACGCGTGCCGCGCGCGCTCAAGGACGCCGCCGTGACGTCGACGACCTCGCCCGGTCTCGCGGGCGGTCGCGCGCCAGCCCCCTCGCCGAACGCGTCGCGATGACCGCAGCGTCCCACAGCGCGTCGCCCAATCAGGCTCCGGTCGTCGAACCGCCGCCTTCGCGCGCGCGCCTCACCGCCATCGGCGACGTGATCGGCGCGCCGTTCAAGGTGATTCTCGGGTACCTCGGCGACCACGCGACGATGCTGGGCCAGTCCCTGGCCTGGCTGTTCCGTCCGCCCTTTCGGCTGAAGCTGTTCCTCGAGCAAATGGAGTTCGTGGGCGTGGGGTCGCTGCCCATCATCATTCTCGTCGGCTTCTTCTCCGGCGCGGTCGCCGCCCAGCAGGCCATCGCGGCCCTCGAGATCTTCGGCCAGGAGCGCTTCGTGGGCGCGACGGTCGGCCTGTCGCTCGCCCAGGAGCTCGCGCCCGTGTTCACTGCCCTCATGATTACCGCGCGCGCCGGCTCGGGGATGGCGACCGAGCTCGGCTCGATGCGCATCACCGAGCAGATCGACGCCCTCACGACCTTCGCCGTCAACCCCGTGCAGTACCTCGTGACGCCGAGGATCGTGGCGACGGTCCTCATGATGCCGATCATGACGATGGTCTTCAACATCGTCGGGCTCTTCGGGGCTTACCTCTACTCGATCTACCTGAAGGACATCGACCTCGGGCAGTTCATCGAGATGTACGAGTACTGGACCGACCCGAAGGACTACGTCATAGGTGGCGTGAAGGCCATCGTCTTCGGCGGCGCGCTCGCGCTGGCCGCGTGCTACCAGGGGTTCAACATCCGCGGCGGCGCCAAGGAGGTCGGCCTCGCGACGACGCGCGCCGTGGTCGCCGGGTCGGTGTCCGTCCTCGTCCTCGACTATTTCCTCATAGATGCCTTTCATATCCTGTGGCCGGCCGCCAAGTGACGAACGATCCCAACCAGGTGGACACCGCCACCGCCGATCTCACGGCGCGCGACGAGCGCTGGCAGCTCCGCATCCGCGGCCTGCACAAGTCATTCGGCGAGCACCACGTCCTGCGCGGCGTGGATCTCGACCTCGAGCGCGGCAAGACCAACATCATCATCGGTGGCTCGGGGCAGGGGAAGTCGGTGCTCATGAAGCACCTCATGGGCCTGCTCAAGCCGGACGCCGGCCACATCTGGGTCGACGGCCAGGACATCGTGCCACTCGGCGACGTGGAAATGTCGCACTTGCGGCGAAAGTTCGGCATGGTGTTCCAGTATGCCGCTCTCTTCGACTCGATGAACGTCGTCGAGAACATCGCGTTCCCGCTGCTCGAGCGCTACAAGATGTCGCGTGACGAGATCATGGAGCGCGTTCGTGACCTGCTCGGGCGCCTCGACCTCGCGGGCGTCTCGGGCATCGAGCAGAAGTTCCCCGCCGAGCTCTCGGGCGGACAGCGCAAGCGCGTCGGGCTGGCGCGCGCGCTTATCGACCGGCCGCAGATCCTGCTCTACGACGAGCCGACGACCGGCCTCGATCCGGTCGCCACGAAGAACGTCGACGAGATGATTCGTCGCACGGCCGACGACTTCGGCGTGACCTCGGTCGTGATCTCGCACGACATGGCCTCGACGTTCCGCATCGGGGACCGCGTCGCCATGTTGCATGCGGGCCAGATCATCGCCAACGGGACCGCGGCCGAGGTGCTGAAGTCGACGCGGCCCGAGCTGCGCGAGTTCATCGAGATCTCGGGCCTCGTCCCGTCGTCGAAGGGACCGGAGGTGCGGGCGTGAGGCGCAGCTGGGCCTCGGTCACCGTGGGGCTGCTCGTCGTCGTCGTGGGCATCATCAGCTACGTCCTCATCCACGCGACGAGCGAGCGCGTGGCCTCCAACAAGGGGTATTCGGTGTGGGGCTTGTTCCGCGACGCGTCCGGCGTCTACGAGAAGTCGCGCGTCCAGACGGCGGGCATCGCCATCGGCCAGATCGACTCGCGCACGCTCGATCCGTCGGGCAAGGCCAAGATCACGATCCGCCTCAAGCCGGGCATCACGCTCTACGAGAACGCCGTCGTCGAGAAGAAGTCCGCGTCGTTGCTCGGGGAGTACTACCTCGAAATCGATCCGGGTACGCCCGAGGCGCTCGTGCGCGGCCAGCGCAAGACGATGCGCGTGCTCAAGGAGGGCGATCAGATCAAGGACGTGCGGGAGCCGACGGCCGTGGGCGACATCCTCGCGGAGGTCGGCACCCTCATGCCCATCATGAAGGACATCCTCGAGGACGTGCGCACGCTGACCTCCGGCCGCATCACGAACATCGCCGAGAACGTCGACAAGCTCATCCAGACGAACTCGGAGGTGCTCGAGCGGCTGCTCAACCGCGTCGATCACATCGCCGCCAACATCGAGGGCGTGACGACGGCCGAGGCGGGAGACGTCAAGGAGTCGATCAAGAACGTCCGCCAGATCACGGAGTCGATCAAGACCCTCATCGGCACGACACAGGGCTCGGTCGCCGACACGTCGGGCGCCGTGCGCGGCTCGATCGATCGCCTGCAGTCGACCATCAACAGCCTCGACCACACGATGAAGAACATGGAGACCATCACCGATCGCATCGAGAAGGGCGAGGGGACGGTGGGGCACGTGCTGGCGGACGACACGATCGCCCGCAACGTCGAGGACATCACCGAAGACGCGAGCACTTTCGTGCGCGGCATCACCCACCTTCAGACCATCGTGGGCCTGCGCACCGAGTACAACTTCCTCTCGAGCACGTTCAAGAACTACCTCTCGGTGCAGCTCATGCCGAGGCCGGACAAGTTCTACCTCATCGAGCTCGTCGACGATCCGCGCGGCTACCGCTCGGCGTCGACCACGGTGAGCAATAGCTCGCTCACCGGCTCGAGCTCCGTGACGACGGTGACGACGACGGAGCAGCTGCGCTTTTCGCTCATGCTGGGCAAGCGGGTGGGACCCGTCGCGGGGCGGTTCGGCATCAAGGAGTCGACGGGCGGCTTCGGCGGCGATCTCTACCTCCTCGACGATCGTTTGAGCCTGTCCGTGGACGTGTTCGACATGCGGACGAACCAGTACCCGCGCGTCAAGCCGGCGCTCGTGGGCGCCATCTGGAAGCGCAACCTCTTCTTGACGTTGGGCGCCGACGACGTGATCAACTTCACACGCGCGCGCGCGGGCGCGGGCGGCGGCCTCGACTGGTTCGTGGGCGTCCAGCTCGTCTTCAACGACGAGGATCTCAAGTCGCTGCTGCTCTTCGGCGGCGGCGCGGCCGCCGGCGCCTCGAGCAAGTAGTTGTCAAAGTAGTTGCCGCGGCGCGCGACCCCCGCCGAGCCGACGTGCTTGACTCCGGGGGGCTCCCCCCTATAGTAACTGACCCTCAGCGGCGCCTGCGGGCGTTTCCTTCGAATGCGGTTTAAGATCAACGAGATAGGCGATGAGGGGTTGGCCCTGGATGTTCCCATCACGTCCGAGTGGCTGGCCGGCGCTTGCCCGGATCTCGAGGCGCGCCCGGGACTGGCGGGGCTGTCCTTGCGCGGACGCCTCTCGAGGAGCGGCGAGGACTTTCTCCTGCTCGCCCACATCGGAGGCACTCTCGAGACGACATGCGCGCGCTGCCTCGAGCCGGCGCGCCTCGCCGTCGACTCGCAGCTGACGGTGACCTTCGTGCCCGCCAATGTGGGAGACGACGACGAGGAGGTCGACGACGACGCCGACGTCGTGGGCTTCGCCGGGAACCAGATCGAGATCGATGACGAGGTGCGCGACGAGATTTTGCTCGCCATTCCCGTGCAGGTCTTGTGCACCGAGTCGTGCCGCGGGCTCTGTCCCATTTGCGGCGGAAATCGCAACGTCGTGCCTTGCGAATGCGAGGCCGAGCGGCGAGAGTCCGCCTCGCGGTTCGCCGCGCTCGGCAAGCTGAAGATCTGACCGAATAACCACCAGTAAAGACGTCGAGACAGTCGAGAAACGAGAGGCATTCCGATGGCCGTTCCGAAGAGAAGACAGTCCAAGTCCCGCTCCGCGATCCGCCGCGCGCAGGTCATGAAGCAGCCCGTGCCGCACTTCGTGCCGTGCCCGCGCTGCGCCGAGCCGAAGCTGCCGCACCGCGCGTGCGCCGGCTGCGGGTATTATCGCGATCGGCTCGTGATCGAGGTCAAGGAAGAGGAGCAGCCTTGACGCGCGCGCGCGCGGCCTCGGCCGCGCTCGGCAGCGCCGTCTCGTCTGGGTCCCGGGCGGTCGGAGGTCGGGAGCCCCACTAGGGGCTCGCCGTCATGCCTCGCATCGCCGTCGACGCCATGGGCGCGGACGCTTCGCCTCGCGTTGAGGTCGAAGGCGTCGTCGCGGCCGTGCGCGAGCGCGGCACGTCGGTCGTGCTCGTGGGGGACGAGGCGCGCCTGCGCGCCGAGCTCAATGCGCTGGGCGCCGAGCGCGAAAAGATAGACGTCGTGCACGCGGCCGAGGTCATCACGACGCACGACGCGCCGTCGATGGCAGTGAAGCAGAAAAAAAAATCGTCTATGCGCATGTGCTTCGACCTCGTGAAGGCCCGCCAGGCCGACGCCGTCGTCTCGGCCGGCAACTCGGGCGCCATGATGGCCTGCGGGCTCTTCGTGCTGGGCCGGTTGCCGGGCGTCGAGCGGCCCGCCATCGTGACGACCTTCCCGACCAAGGCCGGCGAGTGCGCGCTGCTCGACATGGGCGCGAACGTCGACCCGAAGCCGGCGGTGCTCGCGCAGTTCGGCGTGCTGGGCGCGGTCTACGCGCGGCTCTTGCACGGCAAGTCCCGCCCCAAGGTGGGGCTGCTGTCCAACGGCTCCGAGGAGCACAAAGGCACGGCCCTCACGCGCGACGCGCACGCGCTCCTCTCGCGCGCGGGCCAAGGCGACGCGGCGTTCTCGTTCGTTGGCTACGTCGAGGGCCGCGACATCTTCAAGGGCGAGGTCGACGTCGTCGTGACGGACGGGTTCACGGGCAACGTCGTCCTCAAGAGCGTCGAAGGCGCGGCAGAGGCCATCATGTCGATGGTGCGCGAGGAGGTCCTGCGCTCCGGGATCATCGCCAAGCTGGGGGCGGCGCTCATGACGTCGGCGCTGCGGCGCCTCAAGCGGCGCACGGACTACGCCGAGCACGGCGGCGCGCCGCTGCTGGGCGTCGACGGCGTCGCGCTCATCTGTCACGGCGGCTCGAGCGCGACCGCGCTCAAGAACGCCGTCTACGTCGCGGACCGGTTCGCGCAGATCGGGCTCGGGCAGGAGCTGACGGCCGCCATCGGGCGGCACGGGTTCCTCTGGGAGGCCGGTCCAGCCTCGACGACGTCGGCGGGGGGGCTGTCGTGATCACGACGCGCATCATCGGCACGGGTCGCGGCGTCCCGCCGCGCGTGGTCACGAACGCCGACCTCACGAAGATGGTCGACACGTCCGACACGTGGATCGTCGAGCGCACGGGGATCCGCGAGCGCCACATCCTCGAGCCCGGGCTCGCCGCGAGCGATCTCGGCACCGAGGCGGGGCGCGAGGCCTGCCGCAAGGCGGGCGTCGATCCCGAGACCGTCGACTGCATCATCGTCGGCACTATCTCGGGGGACTGCCCCTTCCCGTCGACGGCGACCTTCATCCAGAAGAAGCTGGGCGCGCGGTCGGGCGGCTGCGCCTTCGATCTGTCGGCCGCCTGCGCGGGCTTCATCTACGGCCTGTCGATCGGTGACGCCTTCGTGCGGCGCGGGCAGTTCAAGCGCGTGCTCGTCATCGGCGTCGAGATCCTGTCGCGCATCATCGACTGGACCGATCGCGGAACGTGCGTGCTTTTCGGGGACGGCGCGGGCGCCGTGCTGCTCGCGCCCGATGACAGCGCCACGCGCGGCGTGCTGTCGACGCACCTCTACGCCGATGGCTCACTCACCGACATCCTGCTCCAGCCTGCGGGCGGCAGCAAGGAGCCGCTCACGGCCGAAGGCATCGCCGGCAAGCGGCACCTCGTGAAGATGAACGGGCGCGAGGTCTACAAACACGCCGTGCGCAACATGACGGCCGCCTCGAAGGCGGCGCTCGATGCCAACGGCCTCGTCCCGGGCGACGTCTCGTGCGTCGTCGCGCACCAGGCCAACATCCGCATCCTCGAGGGCGTCTCGGAGCGCGTCGGCATCCCGCTCGAGCGCTTCTACATCAACATCGGGCGCTACGGGAACACGTCCTCCGCCTCCGTGCCGACGGCGCTCGACGAGGCGGTCGAGGTCGGCAGGATCAAGGAAGGCGACTTGCTGCTCTTCTCGGCGCTGGGCGGCGGGCTCGCCTGGGCTTCGGCGGCGGTGAGGTGGTAGGCGTGGCCAAGCTGGCGTTGCTTTTTCCCGGGCAGGGATCGCAGAAGGTGGGCATGGGCCGGGCGTTGCGCGACGGGCACGCCGCCGCGCGGGCCGTCTTCGAGGAGGCGGACATGGCGCTCGGCTTTGCGATCTCGAAGCTGTGCTTCGACGGTCCGGAGGCCGAGCTCACGCTGACGGCGAACCAGCAGCCGGCGATCCTCGCGACGAGCATCGCGGCGCTGCGCGTGCTCGAGGCCGAGACGGGCCTCCGGCCCACGGCCGTGGCCGGTCACTCGCTCGGCGAGTACTCGGCGCTCGTCGCGGCGGGTGCGCTCGCCCTGGCGGACGCCGTCCGTCTGGTTCATCTGCGGGGCCGGTTCATGCAGGAGGCCGTGCCGTCGGGCGTGGGCGCCATGGCCGCCGTCGTGGGACTCGACGCCGAGGCCGTGGCGGCCGCCTGCGCCGAGGCCGCGCAGGGCGAGGTCGTGAGCCCCGCCAACCTCAACGGCGGTGGACAGATCGTCATCGCGGGTCACAAGGGCGCGGTCGAGCGCGCGTGCGCCGGCGCGAAGGCCCGCGGCGCGAAGCTCGCGAAGCTGCTGGCCGTGAGCGCGCCGTTCCACTGCGGGCTCATGCAACCCGCGGCCGATCGCCTCGCGCGCGAGCTCGCCAAGGTGACCTTCGAGACGCCGAAGGTCCCTGTCGTGACCAACGTCGAGGCCGCGCCCAACACGAACGCGGCGCGCATCCCCGAGCTGCTCACGCGGCAGGTCACGGGCTCGGTCCGATGGGAGGAGTCGGTGCGCGCCATCGCGGCGCTGGGCGTCACCCGGGCGATCGAGGTCGGGGCGGGCGGCGTCCTCGCGGGTCTCGTCAAGCGCATCACGTCCACGATCGAAGTCCACGGCGCGGCCGACCCCGACGCCATCGCGGCGCTCGGGCAGTCGCCCGTCGCGCGGGAGGCAGCCCATGGGTGAGCTCGCTGGACGCGTCGCCGTCGTCACGGGCGGCTCGCGCGGCATCGGTCGCGCCATCGCCGCCGCGCTCGGCCGCGCGGGCGCGAAGGTCATCATCAACTACACGGCCAACGAGGACGCCGCCAACACCGCCGCCGCGGCGGTGACCGCAGCGGGGGGCGCGGCCGTCACGAAGCGCTTCGACGTCGCCGATGCGGCCGCCGTCGACGCGGCGTTCAAGGAGATCATCGCCGCCGAGGGCGGTCTGCACATCCTCGTCAACAACGCCGGCATCGCCGTCAACACGCTCGTCCTCGGCGCGAAGGACGCCGACTGGAAGCGCGCGCTCGACGTCAACCTGAACGGCACGTTCCACTGTTGCCGCGCGGCCCTGCGCGCGCTCATGAAGGCCAAGGACGCGGGCCGCATCATCAACATCACGTCGATCACGGGCGAGACGGGCTCGGCCGGGCAGGCGCCGTATGCCGCCGCGAAGGCGGGGGTGATTGGACTCACGAAGACGCTCGCGCGCGAGTACGCCTCGCGCGCCGTCACGGTGAACGCCGTCTCGCCGGGCTACATCGACACCGACATGACGGCCAACGAGCTGCCCGAGGACCGGCGCGTCGAATTGCTCAAGACCATCCCGCTCGGCCGCGTGGGGAAACCCGAGGAAGTGGCGGCCGCGGTGGCCTATCTCGCCGGTCCCGCCGCGAGCTACGTCACGGGGCAAGTCTTGCGCGTCAACGGTGGACTTTTCATGTAAGTTACGCCCGCCGGTCGCCCGGGGAGCGCACGGAATTCTGCCGAAGCCCAGCACGTTTCAGACGGAGAGGATCAAATGGCCGACAATATTGAAGAGCGAGTTCGCAAGATCATCATCGAGCAGCTCGAGGTTGCGCCCGACAAGGTGAAGCCCGAGGCGACGTTCTCCGAGGACCTCAAGGCGGACTCGCTCGCGGTCGTCGAGCTCGTGCTCGCGCTCGAGGAGCACTTCAAGATCGAGATCCCCGACGAAGACACGGAGAAGATCAAGACCGTGGGCGACGCGATCAACTACATCAAGTCGCACGCCAAATAGGGTTGCGGCGACCGCGCGCGGCGCGGCGGCCCGTGGTCTCGGCCTCGAAGGCGGTCACCGGTCGAGCACGACGCAACGGAAGTAAACCGAACAGCGAGGCCAACAGTAGTTCGATGAAAAGAAGGGTCGTCGTCACCGGCGTCGGGCTCGTCACGCCCGTCGCCATAGGCACCGAGGAAACGTGGAAAGGGCTCCTGTCTGGTCAGTCAGGCATCGGCCCCATCACGCACTTCGATCACACGGCGTTCGCGACGCACTTCGCGGGCGAGGTCAGAGGCTTCGATCCGACGCGCTGGATGTCGTCACGCGACGCCAAGAACGTCGACCCCTTCATTCAGTACGCCGTCGGCGCGGCCACCCTCGCCATGGAGGACGCCGGCCTCAAGATCGATCCGTCCTTCGCCGAGCGCGTCGGGTGCTTCGTGGGGGCGGGCCTGGGCGGCGTCACGACGATCGAGGCGACGAGCCGCACGCTGGCCGAGAAGGGCCCGCGCCACGGCATCTCGCCGTTCTTCGTGCCGATGATCATCGTGAACCTCGCGCCCGGGCAGATCTCGATCCGCTTCGGCGCGAAGGGACCCAATCTCTCGCAGGTGTCCGCTTGCTCGACGGGCGCGCACGCCATTGGCGACGCCTTCCGCGTCATCCAGCGGGGCGACGCCGACGCCATGATCTGCGGCGGCACCGAGGCCACCGTGACGCCCCTCGGCGTGGGCGGCTTCAACAGCATGCGCGCGCTCTCGACGCGCAACGACGCGCCCCAGCAGGCCTCGCGGCCGTTCGACAAGGATCGCGACGGGTTCGTCATCGCCGAGGGCGCGGGCATCGTGACCATCGAAGAGCTCGAGTTCGCCAAGAAGCGCGGCGCCAAGATCTACGCCGAGCTCACGGGCTACGCGCTCAACGCCGACGCCCACCACATCACTGCGCCCGCGCCGGAGGGCGAGGGCGCGCAGCGCTGCATGAAGCTCGCGCTCAAGGACGCGGGCTTGCAGCCCGCCGACGTCGGCTACATCAACGCCCACGGCACGTCGACCAAGATGAACGACGCCAACGAGTCGCTCGCCATCAAGAAGGTGTTCGGCGACGCCGCGCGCTCGGTCATGGTGAGCTCGACGAAGTCGATGACGGGACACATGCTGGGCGCGGCGGGCGGCGTCGAGACCGCCATCTGCGCGCTCACGCTCTCCCGCGGGGTCGTGGCGCCGACCATCAACTACACGACGCCGGATCCCGACTGCGACCTCGACTACGTGCCCAACACGGCGCGCGAGGCGCGCGTCAAGCACGCGCTCTCGAACAGCTTCGGCTTCGGCGGCACGAACGCCTGCCTCGTCCTCTCGCGCTGGGACGGCTGAGCCGTGGGCCGCCTATGTGTCGTCGTTCAGGCGGCCCCGCCGAGCTCGGCTTCGGCGCGGAGCCAGTCTTCCTCGGCGTGGCCGGGTTCGCCGCCCCGCGCGAGGTAGAGCTCGTACGAGCGAACCGCGATCTCCTCCCGCGAGGGCGCGTGTCTCGGCGTGTTGGCGCCGGCGGCGCCGTTGCTCGTCTTCACCATCGGCGCGGAGGTCTTTTCGGCCTTTACCGTCTTTCGTCCCATGATCTTCATGGCCCGAGATTCTAATGCTCGATCGTGGCCATGCCGAAAAATTACATTGTTAAATGCTCGTCAACGTCCTGCGCGCACCGCCTCGACGTCGTCGGGTGCTTTGGGGATGGCCGCCGTGAGGACGTCCGCGCCATCGGCGGTGACGAGCACGTCGTCCTCGATGCGAATGCCCCGGATGCCCGCGAACGTCGCGAGGCGCGCGCGATCGAGCCGGCCGGCGGCCTTCTTGGAGAGCGCGGGATCGTTCAGGATCGCGGGCACGACGTAGAGGCCGGGCTCGATGGTGACGGCCATGCCGGGCGCGAGGTCGCGGTCGAGGCGCAGGTTGCGGAGACCGAACTCCGTGGCGCGCTGACGTCCGGAGGCATACCCCGCGCGATCGCCCAGATCCTCCATGTCGTGAACGTCCAGACCGATGAGGTGGCCCACGCCGTGGGGGAACAGCAGCGCGAGGACGCCGTCGGCGACGAGCTCGATCGGGTTGCCGCGCAGCACGCCGAGCTCGCAAAGGCCGCCGGCGAGCGCTTGGCAGGCGAGCAGGTGGATGTTGCGGTAGCGCGCGCCGGGCGTCACGGCCGAGATGGCCTGGCGCTGCGCCGAGAGCACCACCTGATAGAGCTCGCGCTGGGGCGTAGAATATTTTCCGTTCACGGGCCACGTGCGGGTGACGTCCCCGGCCCAGCCCCCGGGCGTCTCGGCGCCCACGTCGCAGAGCAGCAGATCATCTTCGGCGAGGACGTTGTCGTGCCGCTCGTTGTGCAGGACCTCGCCGTGCACGGTGACGATCGACGGATAGGCGCAGGTCATGCCGCGCGCCGCGACGGCGGCCTCCATCGTGGCGCGCACGGCCGCCTCCGTGAGCCCGGCGCGCGTCACGCGCATGCCGGCGCGGTGCGCCGCAGCGGTGGCCTCGGCGGCGCGTCGCAGCTCCGCGACGGCGGCGTCGTCGTGTGCGAGGCGCAGCTCGATGAGCGCGTCGGCGAGGGGCGCGTCGAGCACGTCGAGCACGCCGCGCCGGATCTCGCGGCCGAGGAGGCGCGACTGCTCGGCGCAGGTCTCGAGATCGGGCGCGGGCAGCGTCGCGACGGCGCGCCCGCGGATGTTGGCGGGCAGGCGGGACAGCGGCCGCGCGGGGCAGCCGGCCTCCTCGGCGAGCGCGTCGAGCGATGGCTGAGGCCCTTCCCACAGCGCGTCGTCGGCGCCGGGCTCGGGCAGATAGAGCGTCCAGCTTGCGCCGTCGTAGAAGGCCACGGCGCCCCGCAGCGGCAGCGCGAAGAGATAGAGGAAATGGCTGCTCGCGCGGAAAGGATAGAGATTGGCCGCGTAGTTACGCGGCCGCGGCGTCCCGGCCGCGATGAGCGCCGGACGATTCCCGAGCTGCGCGGCCAGCCGCCCTCGGCGGCGCTCGCAGGCTTCGCGCTGCTCGGGTTCCATCGGCGGAAGTATACATACGGTCAGGTGCGCCGCGGACGTGCAGGAGCCGGGGGCGGTGGCGTCGCGGTGGCGCCGTCTTCGGGCCAGGGGTGGCGCGGATAGCGGCGGCCGAGCTCGCGCCGCAACGCCGGGTAGTGCTGCGTCCAGAAGTTGGCGAGGTCGCGCGTCACTTGCACGGCGCGGCCATTCGGCGCGAGGAGGTGCAGCGTGAGCACCACGCGGCCGCCGGCCACGGCCGGTCCCGCGCGCATGCCGAAGAAATCTTGGAGGCGCGATTCGATCCAGGGCGGCTGGCCCGCGACGTAGTTGACGGCGACGCTGCGTCCGCCGGGCAGCGCCACGCGCTCGGGCGCGAGCGCGCGCAAGACGCGCTGGGCCTCGGCGCCGAGCGCGTCGAGCGCCGCGCCGGCGAGGTCGACGTCGCCGAGCTCCGCGAACCCGCGACGTCCGACGCAGGCCAGGCGCAGCAGAGCCTCGAGGTCGTCGGCCGCGAAGGCGGGGAGGGCGCCGTCCGGCGCGAGCTCTCGCGCGAAGGCGAGCC
>DASXOE010000091.1:0-27405 GCA_036494575.1 Polyangia bacterium
CGCCGATGAGAGAGACTTTCTTGCGTGACATGTCCAAACTCCTTGTAGCCGAGTGCAGTCGTAGAGAGCGCAGTCTGAAAATGCAGCGTTCGTTCAGGCCGCGGCTTTGATGTTCCCGATCAGCGCGTCCCCGAAGGCCGAGCATGAGACCTCTTTCGCGCCCTCCATGAGGCGCGCGAAGTCGTAGGTCACGACCTTCTGGGCGATGGTCCTCTCGATGGCAGCCACCGTGCGCGCGGCGGCGCCCGTCCAGCCGAGGTGCTCGAGCAGCATGACGCCCGAGAGGATGACGGAGCCCGGGTTCACCTTGTCCAGGTTGGCGTACTTGGGCGCCGTGCCGTGCGTCGCTTCGAAGACGGCGTGCCCCGAGACGTAGTTGATGTTGCCGCCGGGGGCGATGCCGATGCCGCCCACCTGCGCCGCGAGCGCGTCGCTGAGGTAGTCGCCGTTCAGGTTCAGCGTCGCGATGACGTCGAACTCGTCGGGCCGCGTGAGGACCTGCTGCAGCGTGATGTCGGCGATGGCGTCCTTGACGAGCACCTGGCCCGCTGGCGGCTTGCCGCCGCAGTCGTCCCAGCCCACGGCCTTGCCCGCGAACTCCTTTTTCACGAGGGCGTAGCCCCAGTCGCGGAAGCCGCCCTCCGTGAACTTCATGATGTTGCCCTTGTGCACGAGCGTGACGCTCTTGCGCTTGTGGCGGATGGCGTACTCGAGCGCCGCGCGGATGAGGCGCTCGCTGCCCTCGCGCGAGACCGGCTTGATGCCGATGGCCGACGTCTCGGGGAAGCGAATCTTCTTCACGCCCATCTCGCTCTGTAAAAATGCGATGACCCTCTTTGCTTCGGGCGACTCGGCGGCCCACTCGATGCCGGCGTAGATGTCCTCGGTGTTCTCGCGAAAGATCACCATGTTGACCTTCTCGGGCGCCTTGACGGGAGACGGCACGCCCTTGAAGTACTGCACGGGGCGCAGGCAGACGTAGAGGTCGAGGATCTGCCGGATGGCCACATTGAGCGACCGGATGCCGCCGCCGATGGGCGTCGTGAGCGGCCCCTTGATGCCGACGAGGTACTTCTTGAAGGCGTCGATCGTCTCATCGGGAAGCCACGTGTCGAAGAGATTCTTGGCCTTCTCGCCGGCGTAGACCTCTGTCCAGGCGATCTTCTTGCGTCCCCCGAACTCCTTTTCGACGGCGGCGTCGAGGACGCGCACGCTGGTGCGCCAGATGTCGGGGCCCGTCCCGTCGCCCTCGATGAAGGGGATGATGGGCCGGTCGGGCACCTCGAGGCGCCCGTCGGCGTGCACGGTGATGGGATCGGCTCCGGAGGGGATCTGCGGCTTTGGGCTCTGCATGACGGCCCACGATTAGCTCCGACGGGGGGGCATGAGCGCAAGGGAAAAGTGTGAGACGACGCGGGGAGCGTAAGCCGGCAGCCGGGCGCCAAGCTCGGAGCTCAACTCCCTGCGCCATGACTTGCCGTCCCGAGCCCGAGGAGGGCTGCCAAGCGGGCAGCGGACGCTCATACTTGCCTCTGGCGGGATGAAGTCGATCACGCTTCTGCAGATCATCGCGATGGGGCTGCCGGCCGTGGGGTACGCGCTCGCGTGGTGGATGCAGCCGCAGCGGCGCGCGCGCCGCGTGCTCGAACGGGCGCCGGGCAAGCGGCTGTGGGACGTGCGCGACGGCGATCGCGTGCGCCTCACCGGCTTCGTGAGGCGGCTTCGGGAAACCGTGGTCTCGCCCGTCACGGGCCGCCGCTGCGTCGGGTTTCGCTACGTCATCGAGGAGCGAAGCTCGAGCGTGGGCGACTGGCACGTCGTCGCGCAGGAGTCCACGTGCGTGGCGTTCGAGCTCGTGGACGAAGGCGTCGAGGCCATCGTCGAGGGGCCGTTCCTCTTCGGTCTCGACTTCGACGATCGCGGCGACGTGTGGTCCAACTTGCCGCCGGGCCTCTTCGGCGTGCTCGAGCGCGCCCGGGTCCCCCTCTCGGGCCCGTTCGGCGGCGAGAAGGAGTTTCGCTTCCGCGAGGCCGTGCTCCGGCCGGACGACCGCATCATGGTGCTCGGGGCCGTGACGATCGAGGTCGATCGCGCCGGCCGCCGCGAGGAGCTGCGCGGCCCGCCGCTCGCGCGCAAGATCCGCGGCACGGACGAGGACCCGGTGGCGCTCGCCGACGCCGACGAGGACTCGGCGCCCCTCGCCGCGCGCGGCTGACTACGGCGGCGGCAGGAGGTCGCGGACCGCCCAGCGCTCGTTCGACGCGGGCAGCTCGACGACGTCGTCCTCTGCGAGGATGCGCGTGACCTGGTAGGCGCCGTCGACGGGCGTCGTGCGCAGCTCGAGCCGCCGCGCCGCGAGATCGACGAGCCAGTAGACCGGTACTCCTGCAGCCGCGTAGACAGAAGCCTTGCGCCGATCGATGCTCTGTGACGACAAGGCCAATTCGACGACCAGAATGCTGTCGCGACCGCTGGGGTGGCGGCTCCAGTAGTCGGCGTCTCCACCGCGAAAAATAGCGACGTCCGGTTCGGGGAGATCGTGCTCTCCTGCGGCGAGCGGCTTCTCCTCACGAACTTGAAAGTGGCCCCGGTAAACGCCACGAAGACGATCGGAGAGCACAGTGGTGGCATAGGCCTGTTCGGGTCCCTGCTGGCCCACCTCGACGAACGCCCCGTCGAGGAGCTCCACGTGCTCGTCCTCGCCCACGATCCCCAGCTCGACCATCCGCATCGCTTCGTCGGCGGTGAATCGTCGGACAGGCGGGAGGCCGGACGTCTCCATGTGCAGAAGCTTAACATTTGCCGTCGCGTGAGCCACGACGGTGGTTGTCGACTGGGGGCGCGAAAAGGTGCGCCTGCGCTCAGCGAATGAGCGTGCCCGGCGGGACGTCGCGGTCGAGGGCGGAGAGGGCGAGGACCTCGGCGTCGCCGGCCGCGAGGATCATGCCTTGCGAGACGACGCCGCGGAGCTTCGCCGGCTTGAGGTTCGCGAGGTAGATGACGGTCTTACCGACGAGGTCCTCGGGCGCGTAGGCGCCCGCGATGCCCGAGACGACGGTGCGCGGCACGCCGCCGCCGACGTCGAGCGTGAGCTTGAGCAGCTTGTCGGCCTTGGGCACACGCTCGGCGGAGAGGACCTTCGCGGCGCGCAGCTCGATCTTCGCGAAGTCGTCGAGCGTGACCTCGGCCGGCGGCATCTGCGGCGCGTGCGAGGTCTTCGCGGCCGGGGGCGTGGCCGTCGCGGCGGCGGTGGTCGACTCGGCCGGCACCCACTTGTCGATGAGCGCGGCCTGGCGTTCGGGCTCGATGCGCGGGAACACCGGCTGCGGCGCCGTCAGCGTGCTGCCCGGCCAGGACCAGCGCTCTGGCCACGTGCCCGCGTCAGCCTCCCGACCGAGCTGGCGCAGGATCTCGGCGGCCGCCGTCGGCATGGCGGGCGCGATCGTGAGCGCGGCCCAGCGTAGCGTCTCGCAACAGACGGCGAGCATGTCGAGGAGCTCGTCGCGCCTGCCGGGATCCTTGGCGAGCGCCCAAGGCTTCGTGCGCTCGATGTGCGCGTTCGCGTCGCGCACGAGGCTCCACGTCGCCTGCAGCGCGCCCGAAGGATTGAAGCTGTCCCAGGCGAGCTGACAGTTCTGCAAATACGAGCTCGCCTGCTCGGCGAAGGCCGCCGCCGCGGCGGAAACGGCGCCCGCGCGCGCGGACAGCTCGGGCCCCACGAACTTGTGCGCCATGGCGATCGTGCGGTTGAGCAGGTTCCCGAGGTCGTTGCCCAGGTCTGATTCGTAGCGTTGGAAAAGGGCCTCGTACGTGAAGTCGCCGTCGCCGCCGAACGTGTACTCGCGCAAGACGAAGTAGCGCAGCGGATCGACGCCCAGCGCGGCGGCGATGGCGTTCGGGTCGACGCGCGTCGCCGGCATCGACTTCGAGATCTTCTGGCCCTTCACCGTGAGGTACCCGTGGCAGAAGACCTCGGCCGGCGGCTCGATCCCCGCGCTCCACAGCATGGCGGGCCAGTAGATGGCGTGGAAGCGCAGGATGTCCTTGGCGATGAGGTGGTGCGACGACTTCCAGAGCGCGGCCTTCCCAGCGCCGCGCGCGACGGCGTCTGGGCCACCCAAGACCGTGAGGTAGTTCGTGAGCGCGTCGATCCAAACGTAGACGGTGTGCGACGGGTCGCCGGGCACGGGGATGCCCCACTTGACCGAGGCGGTGGTGCGCGAGATCGACAGATCCCGCAGGCCGCCCTCGACGAAGGCGCGCACCTCGTTCCGCCGCGACTCGGGCTGCACGGGCGACGGCGTGCGCGCATACCACTCGAGCAGGCGCGGCGCGTACTTCGACAGGCGGAAGAAGTAGTTCTTCTCCTTGACGCGCTCGACGGGCCGCAGGTGGATCTTGCAGAGCTTCTCGCCGTTCCCCGTGACGACGTCGTCCTCGGTCTTGGCCTCCTCACAGCCGACGCAGTACATGCCGTCGTACTCTGCCTCGTAGATGTCGCCCGCAGCCGCGAGGCGCCTCCACATCTCGGCGACGGCCTGCTCATGTCGCGGCGCCGTCGTGCGGATGAAGTCGTCGTTGGAGATCTCGAAGCGGCGCCACGCATCCTCGAACTTCGCGGCGATGCCGTCGCAGTAGGCCTGCGTGTCCAGGCCCTTGTCGCGCGCGATGCGCTCGATCTTCTGACCATGCTCGTCGAGGCCCGTGAGGAAGAACGTCTCGTGGCCGCGCGCGCGGTGGTAGCGCGCGAGCGCGTCGGCGACGACGGTCGTGTAGAAGGTGCCGAGGTGGGGCAGGGCGTTGACGTAGTAGATCGGCGTCGTGACGTAGAAGCGGGAGCTCGACATGGCGGGTCTCCTGCCAGTGTAGCGACCGCGCGGGGCGCGCGCGAGGGGCTCAGCCGCGCGGCGGTTCCCCGGGCGGCGGTGCCAGCACACTCACGTCGGCCGCCGGGAACACCTTGGGCGGCTGGTCCTCGAAGTAGACGCGCACCCGCTCGCGCAGGACGTCGACGTCGCCCACGCGGCCCACGCCCTCGGGCGTCGTGACATGCTTGCCGGCACGCGGCAGGCGCTTGGCGGCCTCGACGTAGTTGGCCTCCTCGTAGACGAGGCAGCACTTGAGGCGCCCGCACTGGCCCGAGACCTTCGTGGGATTGAGCGCGAGGTTCTGATTCTTCGCCATCTTGATCGAGACGGGCGCGAACTTCGGCAGGAACGTCGTGCAGCAAAGCTCGCGTCCGCACGAGCCGATGCCGCCCACCATCTTGGCCTCGTCGCGCACGCCCACCTGGCGCATCTCGACCCGCGCGTGCACCTTGCTCGCGAGATCGCGCACGAGGTCGCGGAAATCGATGCGCTGCTCGGCGGCGAAGTAGAAGGTCGCGCGCCCGCTCCCCGCGTGCATCTCGACGCGGAACACCTTGATCGGGAGCTGGCGGGCCTTGGCGCGCTCGCGAGCGTAGGCGAGCGCCTCGCCCGCGCGTCGGTGGTCGGCCTCGAGCCGCGCGAGGTCGCGGGCGTCGGCGACGCGCAGCAGGCGCGGCAACGGGGTTGCGGCGGCGCGCGGCGCGGGCGCCACGGCGACCGTGCCCACGGAGGCGCCTTCATCGTCGAGGACGACGCGGTCGCCCAGGCGCAACGCCGTCGCGAGCTTGCCGGCGTCGCAGGCGAACGTCCGCCCCGTCGACGTGAGCTTGACGCCCACGACGTGCAAGGTGGGCAATGTCGGCACGAGGGTCGGCGTCACGCCCGGCGGCGGGCCGCCCTCGGCGTCGCGCGGACCGTCTCCCGGAGGGCGCTCGGCGTTCATGCCGCGCGATTTCCCCGCTCCCGCCGGCGCAGCTGCACGAGCAGCCGCTCGAGCGCGAGCGTGGGGTTGACGTTGGCGAGGAGCGCGGCGTCGGCCTCGACGATGGCGCCCAGCGACCGCAGGAGGCGCGCCGGCTCGAGGCCCGCGAGCTCGCGGGCGCGCTCGGCGAAGAGCGCGAGCTCGGGCGCGCCGGCCGACGTCACGAGCGCGTCACGATAGAGGCGCGCGAGCAGCGCGACGAGCGGGGGCAAGGCCTCCTTGTTCGCCTTGTCGCTCGCGAGCGCCGAGGCGGCGTCGAGCGCAGGCGTCATCCCAGGCGCCACGACGGCGGCGCGTAGCTGGGCCACGGCCTCCCACGCCGCGGCGGAGGCGTCGTCTTCTTCGGGGCGCGCCGCGGCCAGCATCCGCGCCGCCGAGCCGTCGGCGAGCGCCACCGCGACCTCGGCGCGCGAGCGCTCGATGCCGTGCGCGTCCGCGATGCGGAGGAGCGCCTCCTCTGCGAGTGCGCGGAACCGCACCCGCTGCGAGCGCGACCGGATGGTAGGCAGGAGACGGTCGGGCGCGCTGGTGCACAGCACCACGTGGTTCCGCGGCGCGGGCTCCTCCAGCGTCTTGAGCAAGCTGTTGGCGGCGCTGGGATTCAGCGCGTCGGCGCCGTCGACGATGACGACGCGCGCCGCGGCCTCGTGCGGGCGCGACTGCGCGAGCGCGACGATGGCCTTGGCTTGCTCGATGACGAGCTGCGGTCCGTTGGGCGCGAAGGTGGGCACGTCCGGATGAAGGCCCATCTCGATGCGGCGGCACGTCTCGCACGCGCCGCAGCCCCGCCCGGGCGCCTCCGCGCAGTTGAGCGCGAGCGCGAGACCCAGGGCGGCGCCGCGCTTGCCGACGCCCGGCGGCCCCTCGAAGAGGTAGGCGTGCGGCACGCGGCCCGTACCGACGGCCCGCGCGAGGCCCTCGACCACGCGCTCTTGGCCGATGACCTCGCTCCAGCGCATGCCTCCGACCGTAGCACGTCGGCGACCGTTGCGTTTACGCAGGCGGGCTCCTAGGCTCGATGCATGGGGATCCTCGGAAGGCTCTCGACGCTCATCAAGTCCAACGTCAACGACGCCATCGACGGGATGCAGGATCCCGCGAAGGAGATCGATCAGCTCGTGCGCGACATGGAGGACTCGGCACGCCAGGCGCGCACCGAGGTCGCGCAGTGCATGGGCGAGGAGAAGCGCCTCGGAAAGCGCGTGGAAGGACTCGACGGCGAGATCAAGACATGGACCGACCGCGCCGAGTCGGCGGTGCGCGCCGGCGACGACACCCTCGCGAAGGAGGCGCTCCGCCGGCGTGGCGAGAAGGAGGCAGAGCGCGCCGAGACGCAGAAGGCCCTTCAGGAGCAGAGCGTCTACGTCGATCAGCTCGCCACGGCGCTCAAGGCGCTCGAGACGCGCGTCAAGGACGTCAAGCTTCGGCAAGGGACGCTGCGCGAGAAGGCCCGCGCCGCCAAGGGCGTTTCGCCGCTGTCGGGCAAGACCTCGGCCTTCGACGACTTCGACCGCATGTCGACCAAGGTCGACACGGTGGAGGCGGAGGCGGGGCTCGCCGACGAGCTCGAGGGTCGGAGCGCCGCGTCGGTCGCGGCCGAGCGGAAGCTCGACGCGCTCGCGGCGGACAGCTCCGTCGACGACGCGCTCGCCGCCCTCAAGAAGAAGCTCGGCGGCTAGCAACTGTCCCCCTTGGCACGAGCCACCCGCAGGGACGCCACGCCCGGCCAGCAGCGCCGCGGCCTCGGCCGCCGAGCGGTCCTTTCGGGACATGGCGTCGCGAGCAGCGCGGACGGCGCCGTGCTAGATTCGCCGGCTGGATGGCGCAGCGTCGGAACGCGTCTGGCCGAGGCGACGAGGGGACTGATCTGGACGACGTGAAGGCGCTCGCCGCGCGGGCGCGCGCCGAGACCGGCGGTCCCGTCCTCCGGCAGAACCCCGCCGAGCTCTCGGGTGTCCGCCCGCGCCGCGATTCGGTGATCGGGATGCGCCTCACGCCGCCTCCGCGCGCGACCAGCGGCGAGCTGCCGAACTGGTTTTGGGGAGTGCTCGGCTGTCTGAGCGTGCTGCTCCTCGGCTTCGCTGGATTGTTCGTGCTCGGGCGCTCGGGCCGGCTTGCCCCGCTGCTGGGGCAGGCCGCGACCTTGGTCGCGCCGGCGGCCGGCCCAGCTGCTCCTGCCGCGGCCCCCGTTGCTCCGGCCGAGCCGCTCGCTGGTGCCGCCGCCCCGGCGCCCGTGGCCGGCGAGCCGGCCGTCAAGGAACCTGAGCGGCCCGCGCCGGCCGCGCACGCCGCCGAGGTGGAGCGCGCCGGACAGGTCGAGCACGCCGAGCCGACGGAGCACGTGGCGCACGCGGCGGCGCCCCGGCACGTCGTGCCTGACGAACCGGCGCCTGCCGACGACGACGACGCGCCGACGACCGCTGTGGAGACTGGCGCCGCGAAGCACGCGTCGCGCGCCGGCAAAGGCCGTCCCGCGAAGGCCGACGAGCCCGCCGTTGGCGGCGACGACAATGGTACCAGCGAGGCCGCCGAGGCCAAAGCACCGCCTGCGCCCGCCGCGGCGTCCCCGCCGCGCCCGGTCCGCGCGCCCGCGGCCAAGGTGGCAGCCACGGAGGGCGCGGACGATGACGAGTCGCTCCCGGGGCAGGACGACGTCGAGCGCGCTCTCGATGCGCTCGCGCCGAAGGTGCGCGGGTGCTTCGTCAAGTATCAGATCAAGGGCACGGCGCGCGTGCGTCTCGTGGCGACGGCGGCCGGCAAGGCGGAGTCGGTGAACGTCACGGGCGATTTCGAGGACACGCCGACCGGTCTTTGTGTCGAGTCGATCTTGACCGACGCGAAGCTGCCCGCCTTCAAGGGGCCTTCGCTCAAGCTCAGCCAGTCGTACCAGCTGCGCTGACGCGGCCGCGCGGATTTCGAGCGCTGTTACGGCCGGCTTTGCGCGCGCTCGAGGGCCGCGAGGCGGCGAGCGGTCACGAGCAGGAGCGCCGCGAGCACGGCGAGCAGCCCGATCCCAGCGGCCAGGGCGCCCACGAGCAGCGCGCGGCTCCCGGGCGTCACGCGCAACGGCCCCACCGCGGCCATCGCCGGCTCGTCCTCGCTGGCCGCGGGGGCGGCCGTGACGACGACGGCGACGGCTGCTGCGTCGAGCCCCGAGACGCTGCCCGCGACCAGCCGCTGGACGTCCTCGCGCGCGATGGGCGTGTGGCCCGGCCGCGTCGCGAGCAGCACTGCGGCCCGCGCGGGCGCGCGCGGCTTGGCGTCCACGGCGAGTGGGTCGGCCTCCTCGAGCACGAGGTGCACGCGCGCGCTCACGACGCCGTCGACGGTCTCGAGCGTCCGCTCAATCTCGCCCGCGAGCGCGTCGACGTAGCGCGCGCGCTCCTCGGACGCCGTGGGGATCAGGCTGGGCTGGCCGTAGGTCTCCGAGAATCCGTGGCGCGGCTCGCGCGGCAAGCCGAGCGCGCGCAGCAGGTCGAGGGCGCGCGCGCCGTCGCCGCGCGCCACGCGCAGGGTGAATCGCGCCGCGGCGCCAGCTGCGCCGCCCTCCTCGCCGATCTTCTCGGCGCCGATGCCTGCGCGCTCGAGCGCCCGCGCGGCGTCGTTGGCGGCGCGCTCGTCGATCCCGTGCAGGATGTTCGTCGAGCAGGCGCTCGCGACCGTCAGGAGCAGCGCGAGCCGCGCCACGCCGGCGCTCCCCGCTCCGCTCACTCCACACCTTCCCCGCCCGCCCGAGGTCCCGACCATTTCCGACATGGGGCCGGTGATAACACAATCTGCGGGGGCCACAATGGTTAGACCTGCGTCCCGAGCGTCTGCTTGACGGCCCCCACGAGCCGGTCCGTCGCGCGCGAGAGGACCTCGACGGTCTGGGAATAGCGGAAGACCGTCGCCTGCACGGCGAGCAGCTCCGCCGGCGTGAAGCTCTTCCCGCGCGCGGCGGCGTCGAGGATGGCGTCGAGCCGCGCCTCGCCCGCCGCCGCGCCGTCGAGCGCGCGCGCAAGGCCGCGGGCGAGCGGCGAGGGCGCCCACGACGCGGGCGGCGGAGTGGCCGCGCGCGCGACCGGGGCTCCCTCGGAGCTCCCGGGCGGCCCCGCCGGCGAACCGCGCCGAGGGGTCCCTTCCCCAAGCACCTCGAGGAACGAGCGCCCCGGCGCGTGGCGGGCCTGCCGAGGGGCGGGCGCGGGGGCGGGTCGGGCTGGCGCGGAGGGACCGATCTTCATCGGCCGGGTATCGGCCGCGGCGGCGATCGGTTGCGCGCCGGCTCAGAGGGCGTCGGCCATGGCGGCGCGCAGGAGGTCGACGGCGCGCGCGTGCAGCCGGCACGCCCACGACTTCGAAAGGCCGAGCGCGCCGCCGGCCTCCTCTAGAGTCTTTTCCTCGAAGTAATACATCTCCATGAGACGCCGCTCCTTCTCCGGCAGCGTCACGAGGGCCTGCCGAACGCGCACGCCGAGCCGACCCGTGTCGATGGCGGCGTCGGGTGCGGCGAAGGTCTCGTCGGGCACGGCCGAGGCCGCCTCGAGCGAGGTGATGTGCACGGCGGCCACGCCCGAGAGGACCTGGGCGACGGCGGCCAGCGTCTCGGCCGAGTCGGACGCCTTGCTCGCCCCCTCGGAGGCGGGGCGATCGGCGTGGCCCTGCAAGTACTCGTTGGCGCGCTCTTCCGCGCGATAGCGGGCATAGTCCGCGCGCGAGTACCAGCCCATCGTGCGCAGGCCGTCGAACATCGCGCCGCGGATGCGGTAGTACGCGAACGTCGTGAACGCGACGCCAGGCCGCGCGTCGTACCGTTCGGCCGCCTCCACGAGGCCCTTCGAGCCGTAGGCAACGAGGTCTTCGTAATCGATGCGCGCGCCCAGGGTCTTCTTCACCTTGCGCGCGATGGCCTGCACGAGCGAGAGGTGCTGCTCGATGAGCTGATTCTTCTCCGGCGCCGCCATCGTCCCGGGAGGACTAGACCAAGGGTTGCGTTCTCGCGTCAAGTGCGCGAAGGAAGGGGACGAGAGGCATGGCCGAGTTTCGCACGCTCACAGCCGATGACGTTCGCGAGCTCCTCGAGGCTTTCGAGGGGCTCGGCGCTGCCGCGTACCGCAGCCACGCTCCCGTCCTCGCGGGCACGATCAACACCAACGTGCGCGTCGAGACGGCTGCCGGAACGTTCTTCCTGCGCATCAACGAGGGCAAGACGCCGGACGACGTCGCGCGCGAGGCCGCCATCGTCGCGCACGCGGCAGCGCGCGGCGTGCCCACGCCCGCGCCACGACTCACGCACGCGGGCGAGGCCCTCGCCGCCTGGCGCGGCGAGCTGGCGTCGGTCTTCCCATGGATGCCGGGGCGCACGCTGTCTCGCGCCGAGGTCACGCCGGCGCGCGCCGCGCTCGTGGGCCGGGCGCTCGCGACGCTCCACCTCGCGAGCAGCGGCTACGCCGATCACCGCCCCGGCCGCTACGAGCCCGACGAGATTCGCCGCCGCCTCGAGCGCGTCGCCCGCCTCGGGCGCGCCGAGCTCCTCGGCCCGACGGCCGTCCTCCGGCTGGCGCTCGAGGGGCTCGAACGCGAGCGCGCCGCGATCCTGCCCACGGGCATCATTCACGGCGATCTTTTCATCGACAATGTCCTTTATGACGACGACCTCTCCGACGACGCGCGCGCGGGAGACGCCCGACCGCGCCTGGCGGCGCTATTGGACTTCGAGCAAGCCTCCTGGGGCAGATTCGCGTACGACCTCGCCGTGACGACGCTGGCGTTCGGCTACGGGCGTGACGACTTCCGCACCGACGTCACGCGCGCGTTGCTCGAGGCTTACGCGACCGCGCGGCCGCCGACCGTCGACGAGCGCCACGCGTTCGGCGCCGAGCTGCGCTTCGCGGCCTGTCGGTTCGCGGTGACGCGCATCACCGACGTCCACCTCAAGCGCGACGCGGGCGCTCCCGCCGGCAAGGACTTCCGTCGCTACCTGGCGCGCCTCGGCTCGGTCGAGGTTCACCTCGCGACCCGCGACGGTCTGCTCGACCTGCCGAGGTAACCCGAGCGAGGTCGGCTCCGCCGACCGAGCGAGCACCGGGAGTGCGGGACCCTCTCAGGGTCCCGACTCAATCGACCTACTTGCGGACCATCGTGATGTACTTGCGGAGCGTATCCTTGCGCTCCTCGTCCATGTCGATGTAGCGGATCCCCATGTCCATGGGCGGGTCGCGGTTCGCCCAGACGACCTCGCCGCGCACGGCGATCGAGGCGTCGAGATCGGGGAAATTGAGCACGAGGTCGACGACGGTGCCGACCTCCTCGACGCCCGAGGTCTGGATGCAGACGCCGCCGAGCGAGATGTTCTGGATGCGGTGGAAGAGGAGGACCTCGTTCCCCGTGTAGTCGACGTAGGCGTTCACCTCGTATCGGGGAAACTCGCGCGGTTGCTCGGATGTCTCAGGCGTCATCATGGTTCCTCCACCGACCTCTCGGCCGCGCGCGGCGTCTCCCGGGAGCGCGCTCGCGAAGGCACTATCGCATTTCCGTCAGGAGCGTCAACGCGCGGGTGTTTGCCAATCTGGCACTGGTTGGCGGGGCCGCGCGCCGAAGAGTCAGAGTCGTGCGGTTGCGAATGAGGGGGTGGGCCGCGGAAGCTCTCGCGCGCTGGTACGAAAACCTGGAACGGTTCGTGCTAATTAGCTGAGCACGCATGCCATCCCGAGCTCTCGCCGATCGGCCCGCCCCGCCGCGGACGCCGCGCGCCGCCGTCCGCCTGGGGCGGCTCTGGCTGCTCGGCGCGCTCGGCGGCGTTCTTTTCGGGGGCGCGTGCGCGCACCCGGATTACTTCGCGGGCACGACCATCCAGAGGAGCGAGCAGAACCGAAAGATCATCGAGACCATCGAGCAGTACCGGCAGCGGCTGCTCGCGCGCAACGTCGACGGTCTGCTAGTGCTCGCGTCCGACAAGTACTTCGAGGACTCGGGCACGCCGCGCTCGGATGACGACTACGGGTACGACGGCTTGAGGCAGGTTCTGACGAACCAGCTCAAGCGCGTCAAGTCGATGCGCTACGAGATCGAGTACCGCAACATCAAGGTCACGGGCACGCGCGCCGAGGTAGAGGTGTTCCTCGATGGCTCGTTCGAGCTCGCGGCCGACGCGGGCGACCGCTACCGGCGCGTCAACGACTACCACCGCTTCGTCCTCGAGGAGAAGGGCGACGAGTGGAAGTTCTTGAGCGGCATGTAGGTGCGCGCTTCGTGGGGCTCCTGAGCGGGATGTCGTCGCGGGGTTGGTGGTAATCTCGAGGGGCGTGGACGCTTCGCCCCCCGAACCGCCGGACCCGCGCGTCGGCGCGGTGCTGCAGGGAAGGTATCGGCTCGACGCGCAGCTCGCGTCGGGGGCCATGGGCATCGTGTACCGCGGCGAGCGCCTGCAGCTCGGGCGCCCCGTGGCCGTCAAGTTTCTGCATCCGTGGATCGCGACGCAGAGGGCCTTCCTCGACCGCTTCCAGAACGAGGCGCGCGCCATGAGCCGCCTGCAGCACCCGAACTGCGTCTCCGTCATCGATTTCGGCGTCGACGGCGCGCCATACCTCGTGATGGATTTCATCACGGGCAAGACGCTGCGCGACACGATCGCGGGCGGGCGGCTCGAGCCGGCGCGCGCGCTGCGCCTCGTGCGGCAGCTCCTCGCGGGCCTCGGGTACGCGCACGCGCAAGGCATCATTCACCGCGACCTCAAGCCCGAGAACCTGATCCTGAGCGACGAGCCGGGACTCTCCGACCACTTGCGCATCCTCGACTTCGGTCTCGCCAAGCTGCGCGACGGACCGGCCATGACGGCCGGCCTCGCCGTCGGCACGCCGAGCTACATGTCGCCCGAGCAGACGGGCGCCGACGGCGCCATCGACGCGCGCACGGATCTTTACGCCGTGGGGATCGTGCTCTTCGAGCTGCTCGCCGGCCAGAAGCCTTTTCGGTCGGAGAACGTGGGGGAGCTCCTCCTCATGCACCGCGATCAGCCGCCGCCGCTCCTGCGCGCGTTCGCGCCCGACGTGGGGCTCTCGGCGGAGATCGAGAGCGTCGTTTCGAAGGCCCTCTCGAAGTTCGCCGATGATCGCTATCAGTCCGCGGCTGAGTTCACGGCCGCGCTCGACGCGACGCCCGAGGGCGGCGCCGCCCGTCCGGCGCCGGTCGCGGGGCGCGCCGTGCCGGCTCGTCCGGCGGTCACGGCGGCCTTCTTCCGGGCCCCTTCCGTGGGCGCGCCGCCAGCCCGGGGGGCCGGTGGGGCCGCCGCGTTGCCGTCGGCGGGCGTCGCGTCCGCGGCCTCCCCGCCGCCAGCGGACGCCACGATCGTCGATTCGGCCTCGAGGATTCAGCGCCTCGTCGGACAGCCCGCCGCGTCGCCGCGCGATCGCCGAGCGGTCTGGGGCGGCATCGCCGTGGGCGCCCTCGTCGTCGCGGCGCTGCTCGCCGGTCGCGCCGCGCGCACGGACGTGGGCGCGAAGGGGGGTGCGAAGCGCGCCGACGGCGCTGCCGCCGGCGCCAAGGTGTCCCATGCCGCGGTCTCGCCGGCGAAGACGGCGCAAGACCCGAGCGCCGCCACCGCGGCGCCGGCACCTCCAGCGCGGGAGAGCCCGCCTGTGTCGGCGTCGGCCATCACGGAGCGGCTGGCCGAGGCGCGCCGCCTCCTCGCGCGCGGCGATTGGGAGCAAGCGCGCGCCGCCCTCGAGACTCTGCGTGCGGGCGCGCCGGACGACGCCGACGCGGCTTATCTCCTCGCGACGATCGATCTCGAGCACCGCCGCTGGGCCGAGGGGCTGGCGGCGGCCCAGGTCGCCGCGCGCCGGAACCCCGCGCTCAAGTCCGATCCCGATCTCGTCAAGGACGTCATCCAAGCCCTCGCGAGCGACCCGAGCGCCGAGCGCGCTCAGTCCTTCTTGCGCGGCGCGGGCGCGCCCGCCAAGCCTTTCCTCAAAGAAGCCGCGCGCCGGGATCCGAATCCGAAGGTCCGCGAGCGGGCCGCCGAGGTGCTCGCCGGCGACAGTCGCTCTCCCTTCCGGTGGTCGTCGCGCTCGTCGTCGCCGTCGTCGCGCTCCGTCTTCCATCGCTGAGAGGCGAGGACCCGCTCGGCCGCCCACCGTGTGCCCGGCGCGCGACGAGGGGTGGCGTGGGACAAAGGTCGCCCAATCAAGTTTGAAAGTAACTTCGCGGTCAGCTCAGTTGCAGGACATCGTGCCCGTGTTGCAGGTGTGGGTCGCGGAGCAGCTCGAGGCGTCGGTGCAGGTCGTGAAGCAGGCGGGGACCGACGGGTCGGGGTCGCACGCGTAGGCGCCGCAGTCGGTGACGGTGCCGGCGCCGCAGTTGCCGAGGCCGTCGCAGAAGCGCGTCGAGGTCAGGTCGCTCGACGAGCTCGTGTTCGAGCAGGTCGCGATGGCGCACATCACCGAGCCGTCCTGGAACGCGCACGCGCCGGCGGAGTCGCACTTGCCGGTCGTTCCGCAGCCGATGCTGCCCTGGTCGATGCACGTGCCAGAGGGATCCTTCGTGCCGGGGTCGACCTTCGTGCAGGTGCCGAGGGAGCCGGGGAGGGCGCAGCTCTGGCACTGCGTGCAGGCGCCGGTGTCACAGCACACGTTCTCGACGCAGTGGCCGGTGCTGCATTCACTGTCTGCCGCGCACACCTTCCCGTCGATCTTCCTCGGCACGCAGCTTCCGGCGGAGCAGTAGGCGGTCGTCACGCACTGGCTGTCGTCCGTGCAGCTGCCCAGGCAATCCCCGCCTCCGCCGCACAGGTAAGGATCGCACGGTTCGCTGTCAGCGGCGCAGCTGCCCGTCGCGCACGTTCCGGCCTGTGTGTGCGTCGACGTGCCGGCGGGGCACGAGGGCATCGAGCAAACGGTCGTCGGCGCGTAGCTCTGGCAGGCGCCAGCACCGTCGCACAGGCCGTTCGTCGAGCAGGCGGCCGCGCCCAGGTTCGGGCACATGCTGCGCGGGTCGGCGAGCCCCGGGCCGACGGCCGTGCACGTGCCCGTCGAGCCCGAGAGCGCGCAAGAGAGGCAGGCGCCCGCGCAGGCCGTGTCGCAGCACACGCCGTCGACGCAGTGGCCGAAGGCGCATTGGGTGGGCGCCGCGGGGCTGCAGGCGTCGCCGTTCATTTTCTTCGCGACACACATGCCGCCCGGGCCGCTGCAGGTGGTCCCGCCCGCGCAGTCCGTGTCGCTGTTGCAGGTGTTCGCGCACGCGCCCGCCGTGCACAGGAACGGGGTACACGACTGCGAGCCCGCGTTGCAATGGCCGCCCGAGCACTGGCCAGCGAGCGTGAGCGTCGACGCGCTCGCGCAGCTCGCCGGCGAGCACGTCGTGCCGTCGGCGTACTTCTGGCAGCCCCCCGCGCCGTCACATTTCCCGTTGGTGCCGCAGGTCGGGGCGGTCTGGTCGGTGCAGGCGCCGTTCAGATCGACGCTGCCGGCGCCGAGGGGCGCGCAATCGCCGGCGCTGCCGCTGACGTTGCAAGCTTTGCACGACGGGCAGCTGGCGGAGCCGCAGCAGACGGCGTCGACGCAGTTGTTGGTCATGCACTGGTTGCCGCTCGCGCAGCTCTGTCCATTCGTCCTCTTCTGGACGCAGCTGCCGCCCGCGCCCGTGCAGTAGGTGCCGCTCGCGCAGTCGCCGTCGCCGCCGCAGGTGCCGAGGCACGCGGTGCCGCCGTTGCAGAAGTAAGGCGCGCAGGGTTGCGTCGGCTTGTTGCAGCTGCCGTTCGAACAGGTGCCCGCGAGCGTGAGGGTCGGCGCGCCCGCGGGGCAGGTCGCCGAGGAGCACGACGTGCCGTTGGCGTAGATCTGGCAGCCGCCCGTGCCGTCGCACTTGCCGTTCGTGCCGCAGGTCGAGGGGCCCTCCACGGCGCAGAACGCCGCGGGCGCGGGCGTGCCGGCCGCCACGGGCGTGCACGTGCCGACGCCCGAGAGATTGCAGGCCTGGCAGGCTGGGCAGCTGGCGGAGCCGCAGCAGACGCCGTCGACGCAGTTGCCGCTGATGCATTGGCCGCCCGTCGTGCACGCGAGGCCGTTCGTCTTGAGGGCGCAGCTCTTGGCGCCGGCCGGCCCCTGGCACGTGAA
Organism: Polyangia bacterium; assembly: GCA_036494575.1. Classification (GTDB taxonomy): domain Bacteria; phylum Myxococcota_A; class Polyangia; order Fen-1088; family Fen-1088; genus DASZFV01. The sequence goes on from DASXOE010000091.1 coordinate 16,941, forward strand.
GGGAGCGACGCAGTCACCGTCGCCCGCGCAGGTGGTCTTGCACGCGCCCACGCCGCAGACGTAGGGCGAGCAGCTGCTCGTCGTGGGCGTCGCGCAGGCGCCGCCGCCAGTGCAGTGGGAGACCGGCGTGAGCGTCGAGCCGGAGCACGACGCCAGGCCGCAGCTCGTGCCCGCGCTCTGCTGCTCGCACGCGCCCGCGCCGTTGCAGTTGCCCGTGTTGCCGCACGGCGGTTGCGCCCCGCAGCGCGCGTGGGGCTCGATGTCGCCCGCCGCGACGTTCGAGCACGCGCCGGCCTTGCCGACCACGTTGCAGGCCTGGCACGACCCGCACGACGAGCTGCCGCAGCAGACGCCGTCGACGCAGAAGTCGCCCGTGAGGCAGTCGGCGGTCGCCGCGCAGGGCTGGCCGAGGCGCTTCTTGTCACCGCACAGGTTGGTCTTCGGATCGCAGATGTTCGGGGGCAGACAGTCGCCGTCGCTCGTGCACGCGGCGTTGCAGGCGGTCATCGACGTCGCGTTGCACATGAAGGGCGCGCACGCGATCGAGGCGCTCACCTGGCAGTTGCCGGCGCCGTCGCAGGTCTTGGCGGGCACGAGCGTCGCGCTCCCCGTGGGGCACGACGGAGGCGCGCACTGCGTGCCGCCCGCGTAGAGGCGGCATGCGCCCTTGCCGTCACAGAGACCGTCCGTGTCGCACGTCGCTTGGCCCTTGTTCTGGCAGGTGCGCTGCGGATCGGCCGCGCCGTTGGGCACGCTGCTGCAGGCGCCGAGTGAGCTCGGGAGCGCGCACGACTGGCAGGAGCCGTTGCACGCCGAGTTGCAACAGACGCCCTGCGCGCAGAACTTCGACAGACACTCCGTGCCGTCGGCGCAGGTCTTGCCGATGCCCTTGAGCCCGCACGAGCCCATGATGCACACCGCGGGCGAGGCGCAGTCCGCGTCGACCGTGCAAGCGACCTTGCAGACCTTCGTTCCGCAGCCGTAGGGGAAGCACGAGCTCGACGCCGGCGTCTGGCACGCGCCGTTGCCGTCGCACGTTGAGCCAGGCGTGAACGTCGTCGTCGGGACCGGGCAGGTCGAGTCCTTGCACGGGGTGCCCTTGACGTACTTCTGGCAGGCGCCCGCCTGGCACTTGCCGTTCGTGCCGCATGAGGCGTCGCCCGCGTCCGTGCACAGACCCGCCGGATCGGACGCTCCCGTGGGCACGTTCGTGCAGGTGCCGAGCGTCCCTGGGAGCGCGCACGACTGACAGGCGCCGCCGCAAGACTTGTCGCAGCAAACGCCTTGCGCGCAGAACGTCGACGCGCACTCGCTGCCGGCCGAGCAGGAGGCGCCCACGTTCTTCTTGCCGCAGGAGTTGCCGTTGCAGACGTTCGGCGGCAGGCAATTTCCGCTCGTTGTCGTGCAGGCGTTGAAGCACGACGAGCCGTTACAGACGTATGGGCTGCACGGCAGCGAATCGGAGGCGACGCACTGGCCGGTGGCGCTGCAGGTCGAGGGCGGCGTGTAGACGTTCGCGGCGCAGGTCTCGGGCGCGCAGATCGTGCCTTTCTCGTAGTTCTGGCAGCCGCCCGAGCCGTCGCATTTGCCGTTCGTGGCGCACGCGGCGGCCGTCATGTCCACGCAGACGCCGCGCGGATCGACGTTGCCGGCGGCGATTGACGTGCACTTGCCGGGCGTCGACGCGAGCGCGCAGCTCCGGCAGGCGCCCGTGCAGTCGCCGTCGCAGCACACGCCGTCGACGCAGTGGGTGGACAGACACTCCGCGCCCATCGAGCACGACTGCCCGTTCTGCTTGGGCCCGCACAGTCCCTTGACGCAGGCGTGCCCGGCCTCGCAATCTGCGTCGCTCAAGCAGACCTTGTTGCACGTTCCGTCGGCGCAGTTGAAGGGGCTGCAGTTCTGCACGCCCTGCGGGCGGCAGGTGCCGATGCCGTCGCAGGTGCCGGGCGTGTTGCGGCGCGTGCCCGTGCAGGAGGGCATGATGCACTGGGTCTCCGCGGCGTACTTCTGACAGCCGCCGAAGCCGTCGCACTGGCCCGTCGTTCCGCAGGAAGTCGCGTTCGTGGCGACGCACACGCCGCGCGGATCACGCGTGCCCTCGTCGATGGGCCAGCACGTTCCGAGGCGGCCCGGCAGCGCGCACGAAACGCACGCGCCCGTGCACGCGACGTTGCAGCAGATCTTGTCGGCGCAGAAGCCCGAGGCGCAATCGCCGTTCGCCTTGCACGTCGCGCCCTTCATCTTGAGGCCGCAGCTCGCGTTGACGCACTGTTGGCCGCTCGAGCACTGGTTCGTCTGGGTGCAGGCGTCGAAGCACGCCCCGGTCGTGGGATCGCAGGAGAAGGGCACGCAGATGACCGAGGGTCCGGGGCGGCACCGGCCGAGGCCGTCGCACGAGCGCGCGCCGACGACGGCCTCGCCGTCGCACATCCCCTTGCCGCACTGGGTTCCCGCGGGGTAGCGCCGGCAGGCCCCGGCGCCGTCGCACGTACCGTCCCAACCGCACGTCATGGCGTCGGCGGCCTGACAGGTCGAGAGATCGCGCGGCGCCTCGCCCGCCGCGAGGAACGTGCAGGTCCCCATCGAGCCGGGCTGCGCGCACGTCTTGCACGACTCGGTGCAGGCGGCGTTACAGCACAAGCCATCGACGCAGAAGTTGCTCGCGCAGTCGGACGCGCACTTGCAGGATTGGCCGTTGCTCTTCTTCGTGAGGCTGTCGGTCCCGCAGGCCACATCGCCCGGCGTGTCGTTCTTGGCGTCGAGGACGGCGCCTGCGCCCGCGGCGCCGTCGCCAGGCCCGTCCGCTGCGTCGTGATTGACGCGGGGCGGGGCGGGAGAGTTGGTTCCGCAGCCGAGCGCGAGCAGGAGGGTGAGAACGACCGGGGCGAATCGCGCGGCCAGTCTCCCATCCAATAAGCCAAACATTTTCATAACTGAATAATGCAAGGACGCTAACACGATCCGCCCTGCGAAGAAACCGGCGGGTCGCTTCAGTCGAACGTGCCGATGGCCAAGTTGAGGGCCACGGCGAGGATGACGGTGTTGTACGCGAACGAAAGCACGGCGTGCAGCAGCGTTTCGCGCCGCAGCCGGGCGTTCGAGATCGACACGTCCGACACCTGAAAGCACATGCCGATGGTGAAGGCGTAGTAGGCGAAGTCGATGTACGCCGGGTGAGCGGGGCCCGGGAAGGCGAGGCCACCCTCGCGCTCGACGCCGTCCCGGTAATAAAGATGCGCGTAGCGCAGCGTGTACATCGTGTGCGTCATGACCCACGCCACGGCCACCGCGAGCAGGCCGAGGCCCAGGAAGAGCGGGCGGCTGTCGGAGGGGCAGGACTTCGCGCCATGGAGCGCGAAGCCGGTCGCGAACATGCTGAACGCGCTCGCGAGGATCAACAAGACGCCGATGGCGAGGCGTCCAGGATCGGTAGACGCCGCCCAGACGCGCGTGCGCGCGGGCGACGCGCGCGCGATGAGCCACCAAGCGAGCCCGGTCATCGCGACGGCGCCGGTATCCCAGGCGCCGATGATCTTCAGGGTGGCGCCGAAACGATCCGGGACGCAGATCGACGCCGCCAGCCCGACGATGACGCCGACGGCGAGACGCACCCACGCGGGGCGCGACGGATGCTCCGGGACGCGCTCGGCCGTCGCCTGTGAATTGGCCGCCATTCCGCCTCAGCCCTGCGACTCGTTGATCTCGCCCGGGAACCCGAAGTGTACGGTGGGCAGACCGGGCTGCTCGAGCTTCGGGATCGAGAGCGTGAACGGATGGAGCGAGACGATGCGGAAGGACGCGGCGCCCTGGCCGAACCAAGTCCTGATGCAGATGTCCTGGTCGGCGGGCGTCGTCGCGGCCTCGTCGGTGATGGCCCAGTCGTTGAAGAGGAACACGCGCTCGGCGTCTCGCCGCACGAAGCCGAAGGGTTGCCACTTCGCGGCGCGCAGGCCGGCGTGGCGGAAGGCGAAGTGCCACACCGTGGGGAACGTGCCCTGCGGGCGGCGCGGGCGCACCACGAGATCCTGATAGAAGTTCTTGCCGTCGCGCGGATCATGAGCGAACTCGTTGACCACCCACTCGCGGTTGAAGAACCGTTTTGCCATTTGCTGCGGGGGCCACTCCTCGGCCGTGTCGGAGAAATAACGAAAGAAGGCCAGCGCCTTGAGCAGCCCGCTCCAGCGCCCCGTGCGCGCGGCGCGCACGATCTTGGGCCACAGCGTGGGAAAGTTCTCGGCGTCGAACGTCCACAGCGCGGTCGGGTCGACGTCGAGCGCGCCCGCGAGCGCCAGGATGCGCTCCTCGTCGCGCGGGAAGTGGCGGCCGTCCGACGAGAGCCAGCGCGTGACCGTACTTCGATCGGGCGGCGTGTCGAGCGGCAACGCGGCGGCGAGCCGCGAGATGCTGCCGCCGAACCTGTCCCCGATGAGGCCTCGGATGCGCTCGCCGTCCAGCCTCAGCGCAGACACGAAAAGCACTGTGGCATCGCGTGACGGAGCATTGCAACCAGGAACCGAGGGCGCGGCCGCAGCTCGCATCTTTTCTCGATCTCGTCGGGAAGACAGCGCGGGCCGCGCACCTCTAATGATGAAGTCGGCATGCGGGTCAGAAACGGCAGCCTCCCGGGCGAAGCACGCGCCGAGACCGGCGTCGCCGGGTTGGCTCGCCACGTGGTCGCGGCAATGGTGGCCGCCGCAGTCGCGGTGGCGGCGCTCGGTGGCTGCCGCGGGGCGCACGCGCCGGCGCCTCGCGGCGTGCTCTCGATCTCCGCCGAGAAGCAGAGCGCCTGGGTGCGGAACTTCAACCCGCTCGCGCCGGGCGCGGGCGCGCGCTTTCCGACGCGCGCGGGCGTCTACGAGCCGCTGCTGATCTTCAACAGCATCGCGGACGCTTATGTGCCGTGGCTCGCGACGAGCTACGCGTGGTCCGAGGATCACCTCACGCTGCGCTTTGCCCTGCGCGAGGCCCGCTGGTCCGACGGCGCCCCTTTCTCGGCGGCCGACGTCGTCGCGACGTTCGACCTCCTGCGCGCTCACCCCGCGCTCGACCAACACGACGTCTGGAGCTTCGTCGAAGAGGCGCGCGCCACCTCCGCGCGGACCGTCGAGCTGCGGTTCCGGCGCGTCTACGTGCCTGGACTCGTAGACGTCGCGCAACAGCCCATCGTTCCGGCGCACGTGTGGCGCGCCATCGCCGATCCCGTGACGTTCGCGAATCCGGTCCCCGTCGGCACGGGGCCGTTCACGGAGGTGCGCATCTTCCGCAATCAGGTCTACGAGCTCGGCAAGAACCCGTTCTACTGGCAGGCGGGCCGGCCGCGGGTCGAGGCGCTTCGCTTCCTAGCCTATCCAGCAAACGAGCAGGCCAACCTCGCGCTCGTCGAGGGCGACGTCGACTGGGCCGGCGATTTCGTGCCGTCCATCGAGCGCACCTACGTAGGGCGCGATCCGGCGCACAATCACCATTGGTCCCCGCTCGTGGGCAGCATGGTGTTTCTGTACGCCAACACGGCGCGCGCGCCGTTCGACGACGTGCGCGTGCGCAAAGCGCTCAGCATGGCCATCGACCGCCAGAAGCTCGTCGACGTCGCGATGTACGGGACGACGAGACCCGCCGACCCGACAGGGCTCACCGACGCGTACGCGGCCTGGCGCGATCCCACGCTCGCGGCGCGCGACTGGGTGGCGTTCGACGTCGCGGGCGCGAACCGTCTGCTCGACGAGGCCGGCTACGCGCGCGGCAGCGACGGCCTGCGGCGTACGCACGACGGGCGGGCTTGCCGGTTCGACGTCGAGGTCGTGAGCGGGTGGTCGGACTGGGTGCGCGCGGGTCAGGTGATCGCGCGCCAGCTCGCGGCGGTCGGGTTCGAGGTCGAGCTGCGCACCTACGAATTCGGCGCCTGGTACGCGCGCCTCGGGCGGGGCGCGTTCGATCTGTCGATCGCCTGGTCGATCGACGGGCCGACGCCCTACGCCGTCTACCGCGCGCTCATGTCGAGCCGCGCCGTGCGTCCGCTCGGCGAGGCGGCGGCGGCGAACTGGCACCGGTTCGGCGATCCCGCGGTCGACGCGCTGCTCGCGCGCTTCGAGGTCACCGACGACGTGACCGTCGAGCGGGCGCTCGTCGGCCAGATCGAGTCGCGCTTCGTGGAGCTCGCGCCGGCCATTCCCCTCTTCCCGAACCCCGCGTGGGGCGTCTTCAGCACGCGCCGCTTCGAGGGCTTTCCGTCCGCCGAGCACCCCTATGCTTCGCTGTCGCCCCATCGCGAGCCCGAGCGCCTGCTCGTGCTGACGGCCCTCGCGCCCAAGGTCGAGCCGCCCTCCGACGCCCCGACGCGAGGGACGGCGCCATGAACGCCGTGCTGCGCAGGCTCGGGTTCTATCTCGTCTCGGCCTGGGCCTCGGTCACGCTCGACTTTGCCATTCCGCGGCTCATGCCGGGCGATCCCGCGGCGGCCCTCGTGGCCCGCTTCAACGGAGAGATGTCGCCCGAGGCGCTGCGGGCGCTCCGGCGCGCCTTCGGGTTCGTGCCGGGCTCGACGCTCACGCAGTACGGGAGCTACGTCACCCACGTCGCGCGGGGCGACCTCGGCCTCTCGATCGCGTACTTCCCGGCACGCGTGAGCGACGTCATCGGCACCGGCCTGGGGTGGAGCCTGGGTCTCGGGGGCCTCGCGCTCCTCATCAGCTTCACGCTCGGCACGGTGCTGGGCGTCGTCGCCGCGTGGCGGCGCGGTGGACGGCTCGACTCGCTCCTGCCGCCCGCGCTGTCGTTTCTCGGCGCCTTCCCGTACTTCTGGCTCGCCATGCTCGTGCTCTACCTCTTCGGGTTCACGCTGCGCTGGTTTCCGCTGCAGCACGCGCGCGCGCCCGATCTCGCGGGAACTTCTGCGTTGACGCTGGTCGCGGACGTCGCGCGGCACGCCGTGCTTCCCGCGGCGGCGGTCGTGCTCGCGACCCTGGGCGGGTGGATGCTCACCATGCGCGGCTCGATGCTTGCCGTGCTCGGCACGCACGCCATCAAGCTCGCGACGGCCAAGGGCCTGCGGCCGCGGCGGATCATGTGGGCGTACGCCGCGCGCAACGCGCTCCTGCCCAGCGTCACGAGCTTGGGCATGGCGCTCGGCTTCGTCGTGAGCGGCTCGCTGCTGACCGAGATCGTGTTCTCGTATCCGGGGCTCGGCTACCTGCTCGTGCAGGCCGTGCGCAACCAGGACTATCCGCTCCTGCAGGGCCTCTTTCTCATGATCACGTTCTCGGTGCTGGCGGCGAACTTCCTCGTCGACCTGGTCCTCATCTGGCTCGACCCGAGGGCGCGCGCGTGACGGAGCCGGCGCCGCGCGGCCTCCTTCGCAACAGCAAGGCGGCCTTCGGCCTGGCCGTCGTCGCGGGCTTCGCCGTCATGGCGCTCGTCGGCCCCGCCGTCGTGAGCGACCCGACGGCGTTCGTGGCCGTGCCACACCTCCCTCCGTCGTGGAGCCATCCCCTCGGCACGACGGGACAGGGGCAGGACGTGCTCGCGCAGACCGTGGTGGGCGCGCGCGTGACGTTGTCCGTCGGCTTCACCGTCGGGCTCCTCGTGACGCTCCTCGGCGCGCTCCTCGGCATCACGGCTGGTTTCCTGGGCGGGCGCGCCGACGCCTTGCTGTCGGCGCTCATCAACGTCTTCCTCGTAATCCCCGGCCTGCCGCTTGCCATCGTGCTGGCCGCGTACCTGCCTCACGGGTCCGGGAGCCTCGTCGTCGTGCTCGCCTTCGCGGGATGGGCCTGGAGCGCACGCGTCCTGCGCGCGCAGGCGCTCGCGCTGCGCGGCCGCGAGTTCATCCAGGCCGCGATCGTCTCGGGCGAGGGCACCTTGCGCGTCGTCTTCGTCGAGCTCTTGCCGAACATGGCGTCGCTGGTCGCGTCGGCCTTCATCACCTCGACCGTCTACGCGATCGGCGCCGAGGTGGGCCTCGAGTTCCTCGGCCTCGGGAATCCGGGGGCGATGACGTGGGGGACGAACCTCTACTGGGCGAGCAACGACTCGGCCCTGCTCACGGGCGCCTGGTGGACCTTCGTGCCCGCGGGCACCTGCGTGGCGCTCGTCGGGTTCGCGCTCACGATGTTGAGCTACGCCATCGACGAGGTCACGAACCCGCGCCTCGCCGCCGCCCGCGACGCGGACCGGGCCGCGCGCGGCGAAGGCACGCGCGCGCCGGCGGCCGAGGCCGCCGGCGACGGCGCGCTCCTGTCGGTCCGGAACCTCACGGTGCGCTACCGCGGCAGGGAGCAGCCGGCGCTCGACGGCGTGTCGCTCGCGATCCACGCGGGTGAGATCTTCGGCCTCGCGGGCGAATCGGGCGGCGGCAAGTCCACCTTCGCCGACGCGCTCCTGCGCCTGCTGCCCTCCTCGGCGCACACCTCGGGCGAGATCCACTTCGCCGCCCGCGACGTGCTCGGGCTCGCGCCCGAGGCTCTGCGCGCCTTCCGCTTCCGGGAGATCTCGGTCGTCATGCAGAGCGCCCTCGACGCCCTCAACCCGGTGGCGCCGGTGGCCGAGCAGATCGTCGACGTCCTGCGCGCGCACGAGCCGTTCACGCCGACGGCGGCGCGCGCGCGCGCGGCGGCCTTGCTCCACGTCGTGGGCTTGGAGGCGTCGGTCCTCGACGCCTTCCCGCACACGCTCTCGGGCGGCGCTCGCCAACGCGTCGCGCTCGCCATCGCGCTCGCGCTCGACCCGCGGCTCGTCATCCTCGACGAGGCGACGACGGCGCTCGACGTCGTCACGCAGCGCCAGCTCCTCGATCGGGTCGCCGACCTGCGTGCGACGCTCGGCTTGTCGGTCCTCCTCATCACGCACGACTTGCCGCTCCTGCTGACCCGCTGCGATAGGGTGGGGGTGCTCCACGCAGGCCGCCTCGTCGATCTAGCGCCCGCGGCGGACCTCCAGCGTCTCGCGCGCCACCCCCACACCCGCCGGCTGTTCGCGGCTTACGAGGCCCTGGGGCTCGCGCCCCGGCGCGCAGTTTAGGAGCCGAAGTAGCCGCCGACGACGGACGAGATGCCGATGCTCGTAGCCAACACCGAAAAGAAAGCCACTCGCGCGCTGTCGCGCTGCGATGTGAGAAAGCGAGGAGCGGGACCCCGCGGCGATGACGGGCGACGTGTTACCGTAAAAGCGAGCATGCGCGCGCCATCGATCGCGACCAGAAGGGCGGGGCTTCCCGCCGCAGCGGCGGCGCTTCTGCTGGCGGCCGCCTGCGGGGACGGCGGCATGCAAGCGCACGTGGCGCTCGACGCCGCGCCCGACCTCCGGCCGGACGCCGCCGACACGGGCTCGGACGGCGGAGCCGCGGCAGTCGGCGGCGGCGATGCCACCGACGACGTCGAGGTGGACGCGGCCTTCGACTCCACCGCGGACGGCTCCGACGCCGTCGCGGGCGACCGCGCGCCGTCCGCCGACGCCGCCGACGCCAGCGAGGCCCGCGCCGACGGGTCCACGGATCTGCCGCGCGAGCGTCCGAGCGCCACGGCTTCTTGGACGATCGCGCCGAATCCGATGTGCGCGGCGGAGGGCGCCGGATGCATGGACACGGGCACCGTGGGCGGCTACCAGATCACCGCGAGCGGAAGCTGTCCGGCGGCGTCGGACGTGCAACTCTGGTTCCCGGGCGGCGCGACGCCCCTCGCCGCCGGCACCTATGCCGTGAAGGCCGCCGCCGGAATCCTCGACGTCATCGCCATGCCGGCGGGCATGGTCGGCGTCCTCGCAGAGCGCGACGACGTCGCGAAGACACACTTCAAGTTTTGGGGCCGCGCTGGAATGGTGACGGTGATAGCCGCCGGCGCCGCGAGGCGTGTCGCGTTCACGCAGGTCACGCTGCGCGAGCAAACCACGGGCGCCATGACGACGCTCGCGGCCGACGTGACCTGTCCCTGACGTGATTGGGCACGCCGCGTAGCGCTTGCCTGTCCCCGAATCCGTCGTCTATGGTCGCTGCATGAAAAGACAAAAGATGCTTCCGATGTGGGTGCTCTCGGTTTGTCTCACCGTTGCCGTCTCGGCGGGCGCGGGTTCGGCGCTCGCGCTGGACGTGGGCGGCCTCGCCAAGAAGGCGGTCGGCGGCGCCTCGAGCGGCGCGCGCGACGAGGTCTTCAAGAAGGTCAACGCCAAGCTGCTGGCCGAAGGCCGCAAGAATCAGTGCAACTTCAAGTCAGACAGCGACGAGCTCATGCCGGGTTGCGACGCCAAGGTCAAGAACCTCACCAACACGCTCATCGACGTCAAGAAGCAGCTCCAGGCGGCCGGCGTGTCGGCCTTCAAGTTCGAGGTCTCGGGTCACACCGACTCGAGCGGCAAGGCCGAGCACAACAAGGAGCTGTCCGGGAAGCGCGCCGCCGTGATCGTCAAGGAGCTCGTCGCGCGCGGCATTCCGCAGGGCGAGATCATCGCGGTTGGCATGGGCTCGGAGCATCCCCTC
>DASXOE010000092.1:0-65983 GCA_036494575.1 Polyangia bacterium
GGCCGGCGAGCCGGACGTTCGGGTGGCGCGCCAGGAAGGACGCGAGGTCCATCACGCCACGGCCGCGCCGGCGCTCGCGGCGCCCGCGACATCGCCAGTGTCCTCAGGCTCGGCGGCGCGCCCGGCGATTCGCTCCGCGACGAGGGCGGCCACGCGCGCGTCATCGCACAGCAGGAGATCCTCGAGCTTGATGCCGCCCGCCACGATGCCGCGCGCCGCGCCGATGTCCTCGTAGAAACGGCGCGCGTCCGCGAGCGTCAGCACGCGCGCCGGGCCCAGCTGGCCGAGATCGCGCGCCAGGTTGTAGTGAAAGATGCCGCGCAACGATTTCTCGAGCAGCGCGCCTCGGCGTTCGTCGTCGGTGCCCGCGCGTCCCTCGCACAGCGCCACGTAGCGCGGCTTGTCGTTCTTGAGCGCGGGCGTGACCGCCAGCAGCGTGAGCGGGCGGCACGCCCCGCCGGATTCTTCCGCCGCGATGGCGTCCAGGCCCGCGCGCGCGGCCTCCTGGCTCATCTTCTCGCCCACCATGTCCACGTCCTGGAGACGCCCAAGATACTCGAAGCAGGGCGTCGTGCCGAGGAACCCGCGGACGACGAGCCGATCCTCCAGGCGATATCGCAGCAAGCCGCCCCCGGTCGTGAGGAGAGGCCGCACCGTTTGACCGTCGCGAAGCTCCCAGGAGAAGCAGGCCCGCCCGCTCGCGAGGTCGACGAACTCGAGGTAGTGGCTCCGCACGGCCAGCGGCATACGCCCGCGATAGGGAATCGTCACGACGCCCTCGGTGGCCCACAGGCCCTTGCCTTGGAATGCGGCGTGCGGCAGCAGCTCCGCGAGCTGCCTGGCCCAGCGGGCAGCGCCGGCCGTCTGCCAGGCGCTCACGAGCGTGAGCTGCGGCCAGAGCTCGCGGAAGAACGCGGGGTCTTGTTCGCCGCGCCACGCGCGCAAGACGCGCGCGGCGCGCGCGGCGCACGGCGGCCGCCCCAGCAGAGCGCGACGCGCGCCGTCCCAGGCGCCGGCCGCGAGCACCTCGGCGATGACCTCGCGATGCTCGGCGAGCTGCTCGAAGAGGCTGAGCGCGAAGGTGGGGCTCCACACGGACATGAGCGTCAGGTCGTCGGCCGCCGCGAGGAAGGTGGCGGTCGCGAAGAGCGAGTCCTCCGACGAGGCGGTCTCCGTGACCCAGGCGGGCACGGGCGACGTCATGCGCGTGAAGGCGCGCTTTGCCGGCGAGAGCAGCGCGCGATCGTCGTTGACGTTGGCGCTCGCCGACGCGCGCAGGCTCGTGGGCACCCACGAAAGCGACCAGTAGTGCCGCCCGCGCGCGACGCCCGGCACCGTCCGGTAGAGATCGAAGCCCCACGGCGAGAGCGCGGCGTCGAGCTCGGCCAGGAACGAGCGCGTGTACGGGATCCATTTCACCTTCGCGCTCGAGCCGCTCGTCGGCTGGTAGCGCGCGCACGGCGCGGCCGTGAGCTCACGCGCGCCGCCGCGCTGGCGCTCGATGGCCTCGGCGACGTCGGCGTAGCGGGCCTCGGGGACGCGCTCGCGGAACTTCTCCGGCCCCATCCCCGGCTCGAGGCCCAGGCGGCGCGCCTGGGCGGCGCCGGCGACGCCGCGCAAGATGCGCTCGAGGTTCCCGAGCTGGGCGGCCCGCGGGTCGAGCAGGGCGCGCTCGAAGGCGTCCGCCGCGCCCCGACAGGCGAGGCGCGCCGCGCCGTGCGACAGCCGACGGCCAACCTGCAGGAGGCCGTTCGACGCCCGGCTCACTCGCCGGCTCTCCAGAGCGGCTCGACTTCCTCGGACCCGCGCGCGGCCACCTGGCCTTCCCGCGCCGGGTCGTGGGCGCCGGCCTCGAGGTCGGCCTGCGCCATGGCCTTGCGCCGCTCCTTGACGAGGTAGCGCTTGAGCAAGGAGATCGAGATCTCGGCGATGCACGGCAGCTCATGGCCGACGCGCCAGCCCGGGTTCCTGCGCTCGAAGTAGTTGATGATCGGGTTGTGCAGGCGCATCTCGGCGGTGATGGGCGCCACCTCCTCGCGCAGGCGTTGAGACCCCTCGCCGAAGTCGAGGACGCCGCGCCGCTCGTCGTACTTTCCCGGGAACAGCTGCTCGGAGTAATCGCGCACGAGCAGCTCCAACTTCGGATCGACGGCCCCATCGGGGCGCGGGTGATAGTTCACGAAGTTGTTCACGAGCAACATGTACGTCTTGTAGCCCTTCGAGATGAGCAGCCAGTAGAGCGGCCGACCCCACGAGGTGAGCCACAGGTAGAGCAGGTGGCGCGTGAAGGCGTCCTTGAGCGCGCGATCGCCCCAGCAGGAAGGATCGAGGACCGTGTCGCCGCTGAAGACGCCGATGGCGCGCCGCCGGCCGTCCCCGAGCGGCACCTTCTTGATGGTCGTGAAGCCGCAGATCTCCTTGGTGCGCTTGTCGCGCACGAGGATGGCGCCGTCCTTCTTGGACAGATCGCGCAGGAACGTGGGGACGTCGGCGTTCTCGTAGATCGTCGAGAACAGCTTGTGCATCCGCTCGATGTCCTCCACCGAGATGGCTCGCAGCGGGCGGTACCGGGCCGTGAGCTTGCGCGCGGTCGTGGTCATCAAGTTCTCCTCCTCACGAAAGCGCCCACGAAGCTGGCCACCAAGCGTGGCCACGAAGCTGGCCACGAAGAGTGGCTAGGAAGCGTGACTATACAGCTATTGACCACGATTTAATACGGTGCTAGACGGAAGGCGCGTGTCCGGTTCGGGGGCCATCGCGTCATTGGTGGACCTCCTCGAGGCGAGCCGCGCGCGCTTCGGCGCACGGCCGCTCTTCGCGACCAAGAAGGCCCAAGACGGAGCGGCCGCGCGCTGGCAGGAGACGACGTACGAGGGCTTCGGCGCGCTCGTCGATCGCCTGCGCGCTGGTCTGTCGACGCTCGGCGTCGGCGCGGGAGATCGCGTGGGGATCATCTCGGCCAACCGCGTCGAGTGGGCCGTAGCCGCCTACGCGACCTATGGCCTCGGCGCGGCCTTCGTGCCCATGTACGAGTCGCAGCTCGAGAAGGACTGGGCCCACATCGTGCGCGACTCGGGCATGAAGATCCTCTTCGTCTCGAGCCCCGCCGTGCGCGACAAGGTCGCGCCGCACGTGGCCGCCATCTCGACGTTCGAGCAGCTCGTGCCGCTCTGGGACGAGGCCGCGGTCGCCACCTTCAATTCGCTCCTCGCGGCGCGGCCGCCCGTGCCCGCGGTGCACCCAGCCGGGAGCGACGTCGCGGCGCTGCTCTACACCTCGGGGACCACGGGGGAACCGAAGGGCGTGGTCCTCACGCACGGCAACATCGTCTCGAACGCCCTCACGCTGCGCGAGCTCATCCTCGCGACGGAGACGGCTGAGGACCACCGCTCGCTCTCCTTCTTGCCCTGGGCGCACGCCTTCGGCCACACGGCCGAGCTGCACATGCTGCTCGCCTCGGGCGCCTCGATGGCCATCGCCGAGAGCGTCGAGAAGATCGCGGACGACATCAAGGATGTCAGGCCCACGGTGCTGTTCGCCGTGCCGCGCGTCTTCAACAAGATCTACGCGGGCGTGCAGCGGCTCATGGCGCTCGAGAGCGCCCCCATCCGCTGGCTGTTCCGGCGCGGCCTCGCCGCCGCTCGGAAGCGTACGCGGCGCCAAAGGCTCGGGCTCGGCGAGCGCCTCGTGCTCTTCCTGGCCGACGAGCTCATCTTCTCCAAGGTGCGCGCCCGCTTCGGCGGCCGCCTCAAGTTCGCCATCTCGGGCGCCGCCTCGCTCGCGCGGGAGGTGGCGGAGCTCATCGACGCCATCGGCATCGCCGTCTACGAAGGCTACGGCCTCACCGAGACGAGCCCCATCGTCGCGGCCAACGTGCCCGGACACCGCAAGATGGGCAGCGTGGGCCGCGTCCTCCCCGGCGTGCGCGTGGCGATCGACGGCGCGCTCACGGGCGATCCGGGGCAGGGCGAGATCGTCGTCTACGGCCCCAACGTCATGCGCGGCTACCACCGGCGCGACGACGAGACGCGCGCCGCCCTCACGTCGGACGGCGGCCTCAAGACCGGCGACATGGGCTACCTCGACGACGATGGCTACCTCTTCATCACGGGCCGCTTCAAGGAGCAGTACAAGCTCGCGAACGGCAAGTACGTCGTCCCGTCGCTGCTCGAGGACAGGCTCAAGCTCTCGCCCCTCATCGCCAACGTCATGATCTACGGCGACAACAAGCCCTACAACGTCGCGCTCGTCGTTCCGAGCGGCGAGGGGCTGGGCGACGCGCGGGAACCGGGGCGGATCCGCAAGAAGCTCGAGGACGAGATCGCGCGGCTGTCGGAGGAGTTCAAGCGCTACGAGCGCGTGCGGGCGATCGTCGTCCTCGGCGAGGACTTCACGCAGGAGAGCGGGATGCTCACGCCGTCGCTGAAGTTACGGCGCCACAATATTTTGCGACGGTGGCGGGGGGAGCTGGACGGGCTTTATGGGGCGGAGGAGTGCGGGATCGAGGCGGTGGCGAAGGGACGCGGTTCCGCGGCTCAGTCTCCTGACTGAGCCCGCATAGCGAATCCGTCAAAGAGCTAAATGAAACTCGACAGTTGAGGTGCGATGTCGCCCCCCGCTGGCGGCTCCGCTTCCGGGGCTGTGAGGGGAATGATTCCGTCAATGGCGATTTGGCGCCCGCGTGACATAAGGTCTTGAGGCATCATCCCTCACCGCTCTGCGCCGACCTGTTCTTTCTCATCGGCTCGGTACAAAGGCTCGAAGAGACCGGTCTGGGTTCAACCTGTAGACTGCGAAGCACTCTATGTTCCTGACAAATCCCGCACCTTCGACGTTCATCCATCGCGTTCAGGTGAAGAACTATCGCAGCATCGCAGCGTGCGATGTACAGCTCGGTGCGCTCACGTTCCTCGTCGGACAAAACGGTTCTGGGAAGAGCAACTTCCTAGATGCGCTTCGATTGACGGCAGATGCGCTCGTTCAGACGCTTGATCACGCGCTTCGAGACAGGGGAGGCATTGCAGAAGTTCGCCGCCGGTCAGGAGGACATCCGACCCATTTCGGGATTCGCCTCGACTTCTCGTTGCCGGACGGCCAAGCGGGTCACTACGCTTTTGAAGTAGGTGCCCGGCAAGGCGGCTCGTTTGTGGTCCGGGTGGAGGAGTGCGGGGTTGGGTCGCACTCGTATCGTGTGGAGGACGGCAATGTCGTTCGCTCATCGATGGCGACGCTTCCTGCGGCCAGTGAAGACCGCCTGTATCTCGTTACAGCTTCCGGTATCGCCGAGTTCCGAGCGGTGTACGACGCCCTATCGATGATGGGTTTCTACAGCTTGAACCCCGCAGCGGTACGCGCTCTTCAGACACCAGATCGTGGCGAGATCTTGAAACGAGACGGTGCAAACTTGGCCAGCGTTGTTGAGAGGATTGCTCACGCAAACGGAGGAGCTCTCCAGCAGAGAATTGAGGAATATCTCGCTCAGGTTGTGCCAGGGATCGAGGGAGTGGAGACCAAGAAATTTGGGCACATGGAGACGATCGAATTTCGCCAGCGCGTACAGGGAGCCGACAAGCCGTGGCGATTCCCTGCCATCAATATGTCTGATGGCACTCTGCGCGCTCTGGGCATATTGGTGGCGCTTTTTCAAAAGCCGGAACGCGGCAGGATTCCTCTGGTCGGGATCGAGGAACCGGAAGCGGCCCTTCACCCAGCCGCCGCAGGAGTCTTGCGGGATTGCCTCCGCGAGGCTAGCCGAAATACGCAGGTTATTGTGACGAGCCACAGCCCCGACCTCCTCGACGATCGCGACTTACCCGAAGATTTCCTCCTGGCTGTCGTTTCCGAGTTGGGTACAACGCACATCGGTCGGGTTGACGAGGTAACTCGATCCGCGTTACGCGAACACCTCTTCACGGCCGGAGAGTTGCTCCGTTCGGATCAGTTGCGGCCCGGCGATACGGCCAGGCGCACACCTGAACAGCTCCGTCTCTTCGATGGTTCGGCGCCTTGAGACTGGGCTCAATCGTGGAAGGACATGGAGAGGTCCGAGCACTCCCAGTACTTCTCCGTCGTCTGTTGCCGGCGACTATAGAACTGCTTCCTCCCTTTCGTGTTCCGCGTATGCGCATCGTTAAGGACGGCGAACTCGAACGCACCGTCGAATTGGTGGCACGACAGGTTGGGCCCGGCGGCGCGATCCTCATCTTGCTCGACGCAGACGACGACTGCCCGGCGACGCTGGGCCCTCAATTGCGAGCACGAGCGCTCGCTCATCGATCTGATCGCCTTGTGTTCGTCGTGCTGGCCAAGCGAGAGTTTGAATCATGGTTTATAGCGGCGGCTGAATCTCTCGCCGGAAAAAGAACCCTTAACACTGTCTTGCCATGGGTGCCCGAGCCCGAGAATATCCACGGGGCAAAGGAGTGGTTAGGGGTGAATATGGCGCCCGAGCGAGGCTACTCAGAGACGTTGGATCAGCCTGCGTTTGCCGCGGAAATGGACATCGAGATGGCCGCGCGAGCACCATCCTTTGCAAAGCTACTGAAGGATCTGAAAGGGTTGACCCCTGACTGACTCTGTGGGAAGAGGCGCCGATCGAAAGGTTGTTCTTCTTTGCGTGTGCCCCGCGCGGTCGTTCAAAGAGGCGCCGAGGGCATCGGCGATCTTCATGACGGTGGACAGCTTGATGTCGGCTTTCCGTCGTGAGCGAGGCCTTGCAGATGCGCTTGAGCTTTTTCGGAGCGTCGCTGTACCAGAGGCTGCCCGATTCGTCGAAGGCGAAGCCGGCCGTGCCCGTCGAGACGTTGTCGACGAGCGCGTCGGTGAGATCGGCCGTGGTCATTTCTTGGGCCGGCGTGAAGTCACGAGCTCGTCGAGGAAGCCCACCCAGAGGTTCACGGCCTGGTCGAACGCGACGCCATTCGGGTGGTCGTAGGTCGAGGCGACGGGGCGCCTGCGGGCGTCTTCGGGCCGAGGATGACGTCGGGAGGCGCCATCGTCGACGCGCGGAGGTGCGCGGGCGTTTGAAACGCACGGCCTTGCCCGGCGAGCGCCACTGCGGCGCGCACGCTCCAAGACGTGTTGCTCCTGTATCCTCTCGAGCAGCCCTTCGATCAATGGCGTTCTCGCCGCGTCGTCGATCGCAAAAAAACGTCGACGTTGCATGACGACGCGCCGTGATGCACAGGTCCGTATCTTCATCGCGTAGCCGAGATACGGTCGCTGGGTATCTCGCGCTCAATGGGGTACGGAATGCCCCGCCAATCTCGCGACGGTCTCGCGCTTGCACAAGGCGCCGCGTTGAAAGACCCAGCGCAAAGCCTATCGTTCGAAACTGTGTGCTGGTCGACGGTGAGCAAAACCTTTGACGGATATGTCGAGAGCGCGCACTAACCGGTTGAATCGCACGTCGGTACTTTTGCGGCGAGGACAAGGGACATGAGGAGTCGTGTTGTTGCAGCAGTTGTTGGAATCGGGTTCGCGTGCGTCACGATGCCGGCGCATGCGCGACATGCCGCTTGGACGCGCGTCGAGAGCCCGGCGTGCACGGCGGCGCACCGGCAGGCGCTCGAGCGCGTTCAAGAGGCACGCCTTCAGGAGGCGCACGAGCTGTTTGCCACCTGCGCGCGCGCGGCCTGCAGCGAGCTGACGCGCCGCGAGTGCACGGCCCGGCGCACGCGGCTCGAGTCCGACATCCCGTCGGTGGTCCCGCTCGTGACCGACGGCGCGGGCCAGCCCCGCGTCCTCGTGGAGATGCGCATCGACGGCCGCCTCGTGACGGCGCGCCTCGACGGAAGAGCGGTCCCGATCGATCCGGGCAAGCACCAGGTCTCGTTCAGCAACGACGACGGCGTGTTCGCGACGCGAACCATCGTGATCGTGCAGGGCGAGCGAAACCGCCCGATCCGCGTCGTCCTCCGGGCCTTGAAAGCGGACGGCCTGCCGACTGAGGCCCGCGCCACCGAGACGCCGCCAGTCGACGAATCGTCGAGCAGCGCTGAATCGTCGAGCAAGGCTGCTAAGGAGACAGCGGCGCCCGACGACGACGCCGCTACCAGCGCGCCATCGGTGGCGCGTCAGCACGCGCTCGACGAGTCCCCCGCCGCTTCGACGACGCGCGTGGTCTATCGAGAAGGCTCGCGCTCGCCGTTTGCGTACATCCTCGGCGGGCTCGGGGTGGCGGGAGTGGGCGGGTACGTCCTGCTCAGCACCTGGGGAAGGAAGGACAACGACCTCATCGCTTCGCACTGCGGGATGACCCAAGACTGCCTGCCCGCGAGCATGGCGCACATACGCAAGCTCTATCTCGAGGCCGACATCTCGGGAGCCGCGGGAGCAGTCGCCCTCGCCGCAGCGACCTGGCTCTTCTTGAGGAAGCCAGTCGTGGAGGAGAGGCCCGCGGACAACGGTGTCTCGCTCCGATCGAAGTCGAAGCGACGAGTGTCGATCCAGACGCTCGATGTCCGGGCCAGCGCGTCTGGCGCCGCGGCAATGGTCGGAGGCACCTTTTGAGGCGCCGGGCGGCACTGTGTTCGTGCGTCGGGCCTGC
Organism: Polyangia bacterium; assembly: GCA_036494575.1. Taxonomy (GTDB): domain Bacteria; phylum Myxococcota_A; class Polyangia; order Fen-1088; family Fen-1088; genus DASZFV01. The sequence goes on from DASXOE010000092.1 coordinate 8,549, forward strand.
GCTGCTCGCGCTCTCCGCGATCGGCTGCGCTCAACCCTTGGACTCCACGGCGACGCAGAGATCGGCGAGCACGGCCGACGGAGGGTCGGGAGCTTGCCCGCACCTCGACTATGGGAACGTGCCCAACCAAGGGCCCCAGGCGGGGATTCCCGCGCAGACCGTGACTCCTGGGATTCTGCTCCCTGGCGGGAGCCTCGCCTGCGATCCGACCACCAACGATCCGTGCGTCCAGACCGGCCTTCAAGCGATGGCCATCCTCGAGCAAGACTGCAGCAATTGCCACGGCGAACAGGCTGGCGTCGCGAGTGGAGCTCCCCAGTGGAATTTTGTGCTGAACATAGACGAGATGGAGACGAGCACGATCGACACGGCTATCAACCCAGACACGAACCAGCCCTGGAGGTTTCTGATCGCGGGCGACCCCGACAATTCGAGGATCTACGCCCGCATCGCGGCGGGCGCCATGCCGCCAGGCGATCAAAATGGCGAGGCTCCCAAGCCGCGGCCGACGCTGAGCGACGTGTCGGTGCTTCGCCAATGGATCTCGAGCTGCCTCGGCGGGGGCACCGGTGGGCGGGCGGTCGGCACAGGCGGTCCCGACGCGATGGACGCCGGTGGTGAGGATGCGAAGGGCTCGGCGGCTGGAGCGGCGGGTGGACGAGCCGCGCCGGATGCCAATGTCCCTGGCGGCGGGGGGGCTGGCGGCTCGGGCGGATCCGGCGTCGTCGTCGACGGAGGTGCGCGCGACGCTGGCGCGGAGGCGCCCCTGTCGCAGCCTTACGGCGCGGCCAATTGGAGGCCAACGGCGTCGATCTCGGCGGCCGGCACCGCGCCACTGAACGCCTTCGACGGGTTGATCGCGACGCGTTGGACCACGGGCCAGAATCAAATGGGAAGTGAATCGTTCCTCGTCGACATGGGCGCCATTCTTCCGATCGCGCGGGTCGTTCTAGACGACACGATGGATCCTCAGGACTTCCCCGTGGCGTATACGCTCGAGGTCTCGACCAACAACAGGACCTTCAGAGTGGTCGCGATGGGCGCGGGCTCAACGGTGACCGACATCAGCTTTGCCCAGCTCGCGGCCCGCTACATTCGGATTAGTCAAACCGGTATGACACCCAGTCCGTCGGGCGGTTGGTGGTCCATCGACGAGCTCCGAATCTACCCCTGAGCATCGCGTGGCGAAGACGACTGCACACGCACGAGCGCACCTCTGCAGCCGCTGGAGCTGGGCGTTGAGCTACACGCTCTGCATCATGACCGTCGCGTCGTGCAAGGATCCGACCAAGATCAATGTCGCTTCGACGAATCAACCTGACCCCGCGGGCGCCGAGCTCGAGGACTGCCCCGCGAGCGCCAATTGGCTGCCTACGACTCCTCAACTGATGCTTTTCAAGCCGAACGCGCACCCCGTCACGGAGTGCGCTTTCTATCGGGGTGGCTGGCAGAACTTCTTGATCGCGCTGCAGCCCGACGCCAACGGGCAGCCGGCCCTGCTGTCGTATCCGACGATCGACGAGGTCTTCGACAGCTCTTTGCCGCCCGTCGCCAAGCGATCTTATCTCGGCGACATCAAGCAAGCGGGCGGCCGCCAGGTCCTCATCGACCAGAACGGCAACGCCGTCTATTACGGCATCCAGGTGAGCCAGTCATATGTCGACTTCATCGCGCAGAATGATCTGCGAACGCTCGACAAGGTCGTCAACGTCGGAACCGATAAACCGCGGCTCTTCTTCCCCGCCGGCATCGTGGAGTTCAAGGACGCTTGGCAGGTTTACGACAAGAACAATCCCCCTGCGGACATAGACACCTTCGTCACCGCGGACACCACGATTCCGACGCTCTCCGTGGATCCGAGCACGGGACTGCTCGTCGAAGACAGAAGCAAACCGATTCCCGCCTCCGTCAGGCTGCTTGCCATCCATGTCGTGTACACGTACCCGGGGCATCCGGCGTTCATTTGGGCCAGCTTCGAGCACACCGGCGTGCCTGACGGTCAATCGGATACGGCGGCTACGGACAACTGGCGAGATCTGGCGCCCATTCGTCAGGACGACAAGATCCCTGATCTTCTCAACGACCCGTCGGAACGAAAGGACTCGACCGTTATCAATGCAGATGGTGTCCATGGAGCCCCGGCCCACGCCTTCGTTCTCTATCACGCGGGCGTGACGGCGCAGGACGCCAATAGCCCACCGCAGGAAGCCGTGCTCGCGAAGCACTTCAACGCCGCGACGCAAAACTTCGGGGCCGATCAGGCAACCTCCATTTTTCGGTTGTTTCCCGCCTCGAAATCGAACGACCCGCAGCCGGACGGCGCGATTACGTCCTTGAACAGCAACGTCCAGCACATATTCGCGGCCGCCAAAGCCTCCCTTGCCCCCACCGACCGGCGCGGTCACTATCGACTGGTCGGTGCGCAATGGATGGACAAGCCGGAGTTTTTCGGCCTGGGCGAGACGCTCGAGAACGACGCGACCAGCCCGCTCTTCCAAGATCCGACGTCCGACATATACAAGGCGGCCGACGCGATGGTTGGCCAATCCGCGGAACGGCAGGCTGCGTTTGATGCAGCGAAGGCGGCGGGCCAAGATCCGCTCGGCGTTGCCAAAACCGACGTAGGCGCGAACGGGTCAGACAGCGTCTTTTCGATACTCGCGGGCGAGGATCGAATGTCGAGCGCCGCGATGGAATCGTTCACCCAGGACACCGGCGCGTTCCCGAATTGTTTCTCTTGTCACAACACACAGGATGTCGTCGCGAAGGGCGTCCCTTACGCGCATGACACGAGCCAAAAGATCATCTTGAAGAAGTCGCTCTTGAACGTGAGCCACATTTTCTCGCAGTTCGTGCTCGACGAGTGTCCGGACTCCGCGCCAGCGGTCTCAATGTCGTGTCCGCAGTGTCAGGACACGCCGCGCCCGAAGCAGTGCACCTTGCCGTAGGCCTGCGGTGGCGCCGCTGCGATACGCGCGTCGGTATCGCCACGAACGACGACGATACCGATCGTGGGTATCGACGGCGAGCGTGGCGTCGCCATACGGGCATCGCGCGGGTGAGCGGTCCGGGTAACCTGCACCGTCCAGCGTTGGTCCTGACCTTGCACGGTGGCGACGCGATTGAGGGTAGCGCTCGAGGGTTCTATTGATCATTGCATTGCGTGGAGGAGGTTCGAATGAACGTGCGCGCGCGGTTGGTTGTGGTCGCATTGTCACTTCTGGGCGGAATCTGGGCCGTGGACTGTGGGGGAGGCGACGAGCCGACCAAGGTGCCGGTCTACACTGCGGGAAATGGCGGCACGCAGTCGGGCGCAGCGGGTGAGTCAAGCACGGCCGGTTCGAGTGCGACCGGCACGGCGGGCGCGGCCGGTGAACATGGCGAGGCGGGAAGGACAGGCGAAGCGGGCAGCGCCGAGGCAGGGACCACGGGCGCGGCGGGACGCGACGCCGGCAGCTCAGGCGAGGCGGGCAAGGGCACGACGGGCGCCGCGGGCAATGGCGCCACGGGAGCCGCCGGCAGCCACACCACGGGCGAGGCCGGCACGACGGGCGCGGCGGGCAGTGGCACGACCGGCGCGGCCGGCGTCGGCAATCCAGGCTCCGCCGGGAGCGGCACGACGGGCGCCGCGGGCAAAGGCGTGGGGGGGGCAGGTGGCACGACCGGAGGGGCTGGCAGCGGCGGTGGCGCGACGCGCGCTGAGGTGCAGGCCATCCTCAACTCCAACTGCATCGTCTGCCATGGCACGTCGGGGGGAATGAGCCTGGCCGACGTCTCGGGCATCGTGGGCGTTGCCTCGAGCGAGTGCGGCGCGAAGATGCGCGTCAGTGCCGGAGCGCCGACGACGAGCTACATCGTCGACAAGCTGATGGGCGCTTCGCAGATGACGGGCGGCTGCTTCTCAGGGATGCGGATGCCGCGCGGACGGCGGGCGCTCTCGGCCGCGAACATCGCGACGATCGTGTCCTGGATCCGCGCGGGCGCGAACTAGGGTCGAGACGCGTCTGCGCTGTTTCGGGCGTCAATAAACGCCTGGGCGCGCGAGGCGGACGCGGTAGAGCTTCGAGACCGCGGAGATGTAGAGCGTCTTCGCGTCGGCGTCGGCGAAGGCGCATTCAGACACGCGGTCGCCAGGTCCGAGGCCGGGCAACGTGATCACGCCCCAGAGATTGCCCGAGCGCGGATCGAAGACCTGAACGCCCGCCACAGTGCCGACGTAAAGGTTTCCGTCCAGGTCGACGCACATTCCGTCCGGCGTCGATTCGGTCATGGCGACGACCGTGCGCATCCCGGTGAGCCCGCTCGGCTGGACGTCGAACGCACGGATGAGACGCTGGACGTTGTAGCCGACGTAGAGGACCTCCTTCCTCGGCGAGAGCGTGATTCCGTTCAGACCCGTGTCGACGCCCGTGTCGGTGGGCAGCGCGTACGAGAGCGCCCCTTGCGGGTCGACTCGAAGGAGCTGATGGGCGACGCCCGTATCTGAAAAAACGAGCGACCCGTCGGGGAGCGCCGCGATGTCGTTTGGATTCTGGATGGCGAGGCCTCGATAGTCCTTGATCGCATCAGACCACGTGCCGTCATCTCCCCTGCGCGTGACGGCGCCCTTGACTTGACACTGCATGGCTCCGCATTCGGCCGTGACGAGGTGACCGGTGGAATCCAAGTCGAGCGCGTTGGCGCCGTTGCTCATCATGCGGAATGGATCGAATTGGCTCGGCGGGGTCAGCATGTAGATCGTCACTCCGTAGGGATCCGAAAGAAGGTACGACGAAAGAGCCGGCACCCATCGCGCGCCTTCGACGAAGTCAAAGCCGCCGCGCACGAGCTCGACGGTGCCCATGCCCTCGAGCGGCGACGTATGCGGCGCGTCCTCGGGCGCTTCGGCGGGCCCGTCCGCCGCGTCGGCGCTCGGCGCCGGCCGATCGGGGGTTTCGGCTGCAGTGCCGGTCCCTCCCTCGGCTGCGTCCACGGGCGCGGGCGGCCCGCCTCCGGCCGGCCCACCCTCGGGGCCGCCGTGCATCGGTGAGGAGCCGTCCGCCGCGCCGGTTCCCGACGACGGGCGCGCAGGCGCGTCATTGCAGCTCGCGGCCTGCGCGGCGAATACGATCACCAGCACCTCGATCAATCGGGAGACGTCTTTCAGCCCGCCCTGCGCGCCGCGCTGGCGCAACGTGAGAGGACCGTCGCTGAGCTTGCCCAAGGATCACCAATACACTAGGGATGCTGTCCTTCGCCAGCGCTGGCCCCTCCCGACGGCACAAGATGCGGTCAGTCGCCCGCCAACGAGCGCCACAGCTCGCCAAGCTCAGGGTCCGAGAGCGCGAGCCGCAGCTCGACGATCGAGGTGGCGCGATCGACGGAGGCGTTCTCGAGGACCCTGATCCAAGGCGCGAGCTCCCGCCCCGCGGCCAGCGCGCGCTGCCGAAGGCGCGGCAAGGCCGATGCCCACCTTTGCGCCGGAATCTCACCGGACAAGGAAGCGCGCACCACGATCGAGGGCTCGCCCGGGCTCTGTACGACGACGCTGATCGCGTGGGGCGCCTCGTTGGAGCCGAGCGAGAGGGCTTGCCGCGCCCATGGCTCGTTCAAGTCCACGCCGCTCACGATCGCGAGATCGTCAGCGCCGAGCGCCTCGCCCTGGGCGTCCAGGCGCAGGCGCAAGGACAGGCCATCGAAGGCGATCGCGGGCGGCTCGGCATCGCCACCTGCGTCGCGCGCGGCAGCGGGCTGCGCCGACGCGGCGGTCAGCAGCGAACCGTAGGCGCGCGGCGCCACGACGACCAGCCCGGGCGCGGCCATCATCACCAAGCGGGTGTCGTCTTCGGCGGCCGTGGAGCCGTCCGAGCCGAACTCATCGGTTCGCGCCCGGCGCTCGGCGATCGGATGCCCGTCCTCTACGCGCCAAGCCAGCCGCTGACCGGCGGCCTCTGCGCCGCGATTCAGGGCCGCGCGCATGTCGTCCTCGGCGAGATGATGACGCGCGGCCAGGAACGTCGACGCGGGCGAGCGCGGGTCGGGCGTCGCGATCACGAGGGTGTCGAAGGCATCGTAGAGATCGAGCTCGGTGCCCCGCAGAAGGTCGCTCATTCCTGGCACGCGCACGATGAGATCGCGCGCCGCCTGCGCGAACGGCGTGGCTTTCAGGCGATCGAGCCTGATGAAGAGCGTCAGTCGTGACCCCTCGGGACCGAAGCCCACGAGCTGCGTGACCTCTGCGGGGACGTCCGATCGTTCCGGCGGAGTCTTCGGGCCGCTCTTCGCGGGCGCTTCTTCGCTCTCGCGCGGGTGAGCCCGCGGCGCGGAGCGCGGACGCGGGGGCGCGCGCGGCGGAACCCGTGAGCGATTCTCGTGGTCGCGCGCCGCTCTCGAGGACGCGCGATCGAGCTCCGCGCCCACCGTGGGCGCTCCGGCGAGGATCGTGACCTCGACCGGACCGCTCGTGGGCGCGCGGCGGAGCGTGACGGCGAGCGGCACCGCGTGAAGCGCCACCGACACGAGGACGCCCGCGCCCCAAATCCATCGTTGCTTGTGACGCCAATGAAATATTCGAGGCGTCACGCGTTCATCCTGTCGCGCGTCGGTATGCATTCTGTTCACATTTCGGAGCGACAAAACGCCGCACCTCTTCGGGGCGACATTCCAATGCGACAAATCGCCGCAACGCTTTCGAAAAAATACCATTGCACGTCGACTTCGCTTGCCACGGTTGTTTTCCGATCGCAGTATGCACACCACGTCGCTGTCGTTCAATCCGGTTCCAAACGAAGTTTGGGCCCAACGCCAAAGGTTGCGAGGTCGCAATGAAAAGTCCAGGTTTGTCCCGGTGGGTGGTTTTGGCAGGTGTCATCTCGACGGCAGGCTTGACGGCCAGCGCGGCCCTCGCGTCGCCGCTGCTGATTTACACGCGGTGGGTCGGCGATCCCGAGCTCGACCCGCGTAATCCCCCCGGCGGTTTCATCTCGTATTGCGACTTCGGAACACAGGGAAACGCGAGCGTCTACAACTGCGTTCCAAACCAGAAGTTCGACTCCCCGGACGGCGCGGACGACATTCCGTCGCTCCCCGATCCTCTCGGGGGCATCGGCGCGCTGGATCTCAACGGCGACGGGAAGCAGGACTTCCTGGCGCTCACTGGCGTGGAAGCCGGACAAATGTGGGCGCTCGCCGGCTCGGTGGAGTTCACGCCGGGATTCGGCTCGGTGGCCGTGCACGTCCCGCCCGCGTTGTTCCCGGACGCCAGCGCCGATCTGGGCAGCAAGACCAACGCCGTGGGCTTCACGGTGGCCTCGGGCTCCGATAAGAAGCCGAAGCTCTTCGTCGCGCGAACGACGAACGGCACGGATCTGATTGTCGACATCTTCAATGTCAACGGCGGCGTGCCCACCTCCGTGCTGCTGACGGTTCCCGGCATGAGCACGGTGTCGCGCTCGGCCGGCGCCGACTTCCTGGGCTTCACGGCGGACGACGAGGACGGCGACGGCGTCGCCGAGCTGATGGTGGCGCACGCGGCGCCGCCCGGCACGGACCACACGCTCATCAACGTCTTCGACATCAATGGCGCGCCCCTTCACACGGTGACGCTGAACCTGGATCCGGTCGCGAGCGACAGGGCAGTCTCGACCTTCGACGAGACCTACGTGGGCGGGTTCGCCCGCACGCAGATCGTCAACGGCAGCGGGCGGGAGTTCGTCATCCTGACGGTCGACCATTCGCCGACGACGCTCGGACCCCGGCCGGGGTTCCCCATGAAGTTCACGCTGTGGCGGTTCGACGGCAACGGGGCGCTCGTGGCCAGCTTGCCCAACCTCCTCAGCGTGCCGTTCTTCTCGGGCGCCGTCGTCATGGGCATGACCGGCATGACCGGCAATGACGACAACTGCAATGGCATAGACGAAGACGGCAACGGCAAGATCGACGACGGCTACGTGGTTAAGACGTCGACCTGCGGAGTCGGCAGTTGCCAGGTGACGACGAGGTCCTCTTGCGTCGGCGGCGTCGAGACCCCGGCGGCCGTCTGTCAACCGAGACCGCCGTCGCCGGAACGGTTGAACGGGTTGGACGACGATTGCGACGGCGTCGTCGACGACCTTCCCGATCTCGCGGACTGCAATCCGGGCCAGACCGATTGGTGGTGTTGCCCGGGCGGCGCGGACGTCCATTTCGTCGTCAACTCGACGAGCGACACGCAGGACGAGGCCACGGCCGCCACGAGCTGCCTCCCCGTGGGCGTCGCGCCAGCCAACGCGCTCTGTAGCCTGCGCGGCGTCGTGCGGCGCGCCGAGCAGCTGCGCCAGCGTGACAACCATCGGCCGGCGTGCCGCGTGGTCGCCCAGCTGACCCCGGGCGACTACCAGATGAGCCGAAACGATGGCAGCTCGTTCCTCAACTTCGGCGGGGGCATCCTGACGCTCGAGGGCGCGGGAACCGCCGCCAATTCCACCGTGATCGAGCCGGCGCCAACGGCCCCGGCGGGGCGGCTCATGTGGACCGGCCTTCAGGTCAGTGAAGCCGTCGCCAACCAGCTCGGCGAGCACAGCCCGCAGCTGACGATACAAAACCTCAGGATGCGCGGCGGAGACAGCGGGGACGTCTCGCAAGCGGGCGGCGGGGCGGTTGCGATGCTCGCCCCCCAGACCGGAGCCGTGCTCACGATCCAGGATTCAATCTTCGATCAGAATCAATCCCGACAAGAGGGGGGCGCCGTCCAGTTCTGGACGAGGGGTACGCTGACCGTCCAGCGCAGCGTGTTTCGGAACAACGAGACGAGCGCGGCGCTCGTCAACGCCCGCGGCGGCGCCATCTCGGCGGCCGTTGGCGCCATCGTGCACATTGAAGACTCGACGTTTGTCGGCAACTTCGGCAAGTTTGGCGGTGCGATCGCGCTCGACCAGGTCTCGTCGACTCTCGTCAACGACACCGTCAGCCAGAACGCCGGCGGCGTCGATGGCGGGGGCGTGTTCGCGAATGGAGGGACTCTGTCGTTGCGATTCAACACCCTCTTCAACAATGCCATGGTTTCGACGGACGACGGTCCGCGCGCCGGCGCAGGTCTATTCACCATCGACACGACGCTGAGCGCGTTTGGCAACATCATCGCCGGCAGCGACTTCTTTCCGGTGCCGGGCTTCGACACGGCCACCTCTCCGGATTGCTCCGTGAGCTTCGTCAGCGTCCCGCGCGCCGTGACGTTCGGATCGAACTTGATTGGTGCCGGCGGCGGCGACTGCGCGTTGATCGGCGCGCCCAACGGGCTTCTGATCGGCAGCGCGACGGCGCCGGTCAAAGCGCAGGTCAACCCGTTGCCGGCTCTACGCGGGCCGAACGACATCCTCTGCAAGGCCGGCTTCCCGAAGGGAAGCAACGCCAACTGCGTTCCAATCTGTAACGGCATGGCGACCTCCGCGAGCTGCGTCAACGTGCCCCAAACCACCGCGCCCTTGAGCCCGGCCATCGCGGCCTTCCCCACGGGGGCGTCGCCCAGCGGCGCGGACGACAGCTGTCCGCTCGATGATCAGCGCCTCTTTTCGCGCCCCGACGCGCGTTGCACGCTGGGAGCGATCGACACGAATGCCACGATGTTGGCTCTCGGCAACGGCAACATTCAGTTCTCGATTCGGCTTCCCGGGCCCGCGGCAGCCTACGTCGAGGCCTTCGCGCGCCAGAACGGCGTCCAGAACGTCTCGGGCGACATCCGGTCGAGTCAAGTCGCCAACGCCGACGGCAGCTTCACCTACAGCAAGATCGTGTCGGGCAGCAGCTACCACACGGGCGATCACGTCGACGTGAGGTTCTACTACTATCGAGCCAATTCGCCGGGCATCTTCGTGCCCGGACCGAGCAGCACGGTCTGGTACCCGGCGACCACGTACCGGCGGACGACGGCTACGCCCATCCCGACCATTTGTCGGCAGACGAATGGCGACATGCGGTTCGCGTTGACGCTGGGCTCGCACCAGGCCTATGTCGAGGCGTTCGCCCAGCAGAACGGCGTCCAGACGGTCTCCGGCGCGATCACGAGCTCGGCGGTCGTCAATGTCAATGGCACGGTCACCTACACGCGCTTCGTGCCCGCGAAGAGCTTCAAGTCGGCCGACGTGATCCGGGCGCGCTTCTATCATTACGAGGCGAACGCCGCGGGGACCTTCGAGCCGGGGCCAGGAGAGCAGATCTTCTATCCGAGCGTCGTTTACAGCTCGGCGCCCGTCTGTCCGTAGTCGCAGACGTATCGCCCCGACCATCGGACGATCGACTATCGGACGATGGACGATATGATTGTCTTGGCCGCATGAGCATGTCGATCACGAGGGTCACGTTGTTGGGCGCCCTGGCATCCGGGCTGGGGCTCCTCGTCACCACGACACAAGGGTGTGACGGCACTGCTGGGTCTGGGGGCCCCGCCATGGAAGCGGGCTTCGCCGGCGCGACCGACGCGAGCGCGACGGACGCCGGCGCGACGGACGCCGGCGCGATGGACGCCGGCGGCGGGGACACGACCGATGCGGGCAACGCCGGCGCGGCCGGCGTTGCGGGCGGGACCTCGGGCACGGCTGGCTCGACGCCGGCGACCTGTGACACGACGTGCGCCAAGGCCGACGCGTGCTGCAACGCGATCAACGTCACCTACGACCACGGTGCGGACAAGTGCGCGTACGCGACGATGTGCGCGGCCGGGCAGGGAGCGGATGCCTGCGCGATGTATTTGCAAGTCCTGCCGCAGCTTCTGCTGCCCGGAATGCCGTTGCCGGCCGCGTGTGAGTGATCGTCAGGCCTGGTCAGTCGGGCTCAGTTGCCCTTGCTGATCGAGTACTTGATCTTGAACGGCGCCGCGGCGTTGGCGGCGGGCGTGATGGTCAAGGGGTACGCGTCGGTGCCCGAGAGCGTCCGTTCGTCCTGCCGCTCCGGCTAGGCCAGCGCCGCTCTGCCCGCCGGCGCCGGCCCCCGCATGGCCGCTGCCGGCGCCACAACCGATGGCGCCGATGACGAGGTGCGCCAGGATGATCCGAGCCACGCGGGTTCATGCCATCCGTACGACACACTAGACGAACCCCGCGGACGTGAGACGCCGCTCAATCCGATCGACAGGCGTTGAATCTGACGTTTGACACACGGCAGAGGTGTGGAATAGAAGGATTCCGACCTTCATCGGGAAAAAATTGCTCGTTCCCGGGCTTCCCAGACCACTAAACAGAGATGAGCTTAGCCCGCGAACCTTGGCCGCGGTCGCGGGAGTTACGATTCGGCCATCGCGGACAAACAAGACAAGACCAGACAGATAAAGAAAAGACGCGACGCGTGCCTGCCCGGAGCATCTCGAATCGCCCGGTTTAGTACGTAGCTCGTCCTTAGAAGGAGTGCCCCCTATGCGCTTGCGTAATCTTCGACACCTCCCGTCTTCCTTCGTGCTCCCGTCGCCCTTCGTGGCAGGGCTCGTGGCCGCGCTCCTCGTCTTGCCGGAGATCGGCTGCGGGCACCCCGCGGTTCCCGGTGGGAACGGCGCCGGGACGGCCGGTAGCGGCAGCGGAAACGCTGGCTCGTCGGTGACCGGAGAAGGCAGCGGCAACGCCGGGTCGAGCGGCGGCGACACGACGGGCGCGGGCGGGAACCCGACGGGCAGCGGCGACGCGGGCTCCACGGGCAGCGCCGGGACGGGCGTCATCATATTGCCGCTCCCCGACGCAGGCGCCGACGCCCCGGCCATGCCGGTGATGAAGGTCGCTTGCATGGACGATCCGAACCAGCAGGCGGCGCTGCCTTACTCTCCCGGCCAGCAAATCAGCACGCAGGTCAAGCAGCTCGCGATGAGCACGGTTCAGTCCCTGAGCCTCACGAACAAGGCCGCCCAGCTGCGCGGGCCCAACACGAGCGGCTATCAGGACATCTTTCGCACGGCGGACGCCGGCGGCGTGAGGGGCTTCCAGTTCCGCGACGGCCCGCGCGGCGTCAACTACGACGCCGTCAAGCCCGCCGGGTCGCAGGGCTACTCGACGGTCTACCCGGTGGCGTCGGGGCGCGGCGCGACCTTCGACGTCGATCTCGAGAACAAGATCGGAGAGGCCGAGGGCGACGAGCTCATCTCGTCGGGCGCGACCATGCTGCTGGCGCCGACGGTCAACATCCTGCGCAACCCGGCTTGGGGCCGTGCCCAGGAGAGCTACGGCGAGGACTCCTTCATGCTGGGCCGCATGGGCTCGGCGCACGTCGTCGGCGTGCAGGAGTTCGCGCCCGCCTGCGTGAAGCACTACGCGGCGAACAACATCGAGCGGAACCGCGCGAACCTCAACGCCTCGATGGACGAGGCGACCCTGCAGGAGGTCTACGCGCGTCACTTCGGGATGATCATTCAGGACGGCGGCGTCGCCTGCGTCATGGCGGCCTACAACCTCGTCAACGGGACCAAGTGCACGCAGGACGCGCACCTCCTCAACGACATCTTGCGCGGCGAGTTCGGCTTCCAAGGCATGGTCCTCTCCGACTGGTGGGCCATGCCCGGCGGGCAAAGCCCCAGCCAGAACGACAAGCTCTCCAACGCCACCGGCGCCATCAACGCCGGCATGGACATGGAGCTGCCCTGGAACTTGAACTACAGCGTGCTCGAGAACATCCCCAACGGCGAGGCCGCCATCACGCAGTCGGCCTTGCGCGTGATCGAGACGAAGGTCCGCTTCAAGGTGAACGCGCCGGGCGCCGGCGCCGTCGGGCTCAAGGTCCCGACGACGTCGCTCAACCAGAGCAGCTTCTCGGTCACCAACAATGCCGCCCACATCGCGCTCGCGCAGCAGGCGGCCCTCGAGGGCGCCGTGCTCCTCAAGAACGACGGCAACGTCCTGCCGATCCCCGCCAGCGCCCATACCGTCGCCGTCGTCGGGCCCACCGTGGGCTGGACCCTCAAGGGCGTGGGCTCGAGCGGCAGCATCAACTTCGCGACCGACGCGCGCATCGGCGACCTCGGCAGCAGCCGCGTCAACAACGATCCCTCGAAGACGGTCGGTCCCTTCGCGGGCATCAAGGCCGCGGCGCCGGCCGGCGTGAACGTCGTCAGCGCGAACGGCGACAACGCCGCGACGGTCGCGGCCGCGATGGCCGCCGACTTCGTCGTCGTCGTGGCGGGCCTGACGCCGCAGGACGAGGGCGAGGAGTACACCATCACGCCGGACGACGCCGATCGGGACGCGAGCCTGGCCCTCGACGGCAAGACGGGCGGCACGGCCCAGAACTCCTTCATCTCGAAGATCGCGGCGCTCAACAAGCCCATGGTCGTCATCCTCGAGGGCGGCGGCGCCATCGACGTGCGCCCGTGGCTCTCCTCCGTCAAGGCGCTCGTGATGGCTTGGTATCCCGGGCAGGCCGGCGGCACGGCGCTCGGGCAGCTCGTCTTCGGCAAGGCCAACTTCAGCGGCAAGCTGCCCGTGACCTGGCCCGCCTCGCTGGCCGACCTGCCGACCTTCAGCGGCGGTAACGGCACGACGACGATGGGCTACAATCTCGGCTACCGCTGGTTCGACACGCAGAATAAGACCCCGCAGTTTCCCTTCGGAGCCGGTCTGTCGTACACGAGCTTCGCGTACAGCAACGTTCAAGTTCCTTGTTCGACCGCGACGGCCAAGAGCGTCGTGAAGGTGACAGTCGACATCCGCAACATGGGGACGATGGACGGCGACGAGACCGCGATGCTGTTCGTCTCGTACCCCGACTCCAAGGACCCCAACCGCACGGCAATGAACTACAAGGAGCTCAAGGGCTTCGTTCGCGTGCACATCGCCGCCGGACAGGGCGCCCGGGTGACGATTCCGCTGCGCGTCTCGGACCTGACCCACTACGACATGGCCTCCAAGACCCTCAAGGTCGAGTCCGGCACGGTCAAGGTCATGGTCGGTCCCAACGCCGGCAACGACAAGCTCGTTAGTGACGCGACCACGACGTTCATGGTTCAGTAGCCCGGACATGGCCCCCATTCCGTTTGGCCCCAAATTACGACGGGTGACGTCTACCCTGATTCCGCTCGCGCTCCTGCTCGTCTCTACGGGGGCGCGCGCGGCGGAAGATCCCGGCTCCGACGAGGACGCGGACTCCAGCGACGAGTCGAAGCCCACGCGCGGCGCCAAGGGCGTCGCGCACGAGTCGCTGCCGGCGCCCAAGGTCGCGCTGCCCGAGGAGCCGCCGCCCATCGGGCCGGTCGAGCGGCTGCCCCCGACGGCGTATCCAGAGTGGAAGACGCGCGGCCTCCACGGCGGTTCCCTCTGGCTCACCATGCACGGCATGCCCTGGCCGTACTACCCGAAGACCGGCATCGGCGTCTCGGGCTCCGCCTGGCTAGACACGGGCTACGAGTCGATCATTCGCGGCAACAATACCGAGGGGAACAGCAAGTACCTCCTCAACCAGGGGCGCGCCGTGTTGCGCATCACGCCGACCTATTCGGCCGACTCCTGGTACGTGCAGACCCAGGTCGAGCTCGTGGGCAACAAGGACCAGTCGATCGCGCAGCCGGCCGTCGCCGATCTCGACGATCTCTGGATCCGCACCGGCCAGTGGAAGAAATGGGACCTGCAGGTCGGCCGCTTCGAGGCCTTCGAGGTCTATCACTTCGGCATGGGCCTCGACCTCAACACGCTCGAACGGCAAGGGCCCGCCGACCAGAAGCGCACGATCCCGGACGTCTACGGGTTGCAGACCATCGTCTACCGCCAGAGCGGCGTGGGCAACGTCGCGTTTCACTACTACATCTCGGACTACTTGCGGATCGAGCTGCTGGGCCAGGCCGGCTTCGATACGGTCAACGCCATCAACACCTATGGTGGCCGACCCGCCATCGTGCTCGACACGGGCGTCCTCAAGGTGAAGGTCGCCGTCGACGCCAGGAAGCAGTTCCCCGTCGTCAACGTGTCGAAGGAGAGCCGGTACCAGCGCGGCGCCACCGCCGCCCTCCAGATCGTGCTCGATCCCTTCATCGAGCTCGGCGCCAACGTCGCGTACGGCCTCGTCGACCACTACAACCCTCAGAACGTGACCAACCCGAACGCGTCGATGGGCGACTTCGACGGCGCCGGCAGCGTCACCGACATCAGCGCGGGCGGCTTCGTGAACGCGCGCATCGTCGAGGACTTTCTCCTCGGCGTCGGCGCGAACTACACCGACGAAAAGGATCAGGTCCAGGGCGACTTCACCAACCTGCAGGCCTTCGGCGCGCTGCAGTACCTCGTCGGCAAGCAGCTCTTCGTGAAGTTCGTGGGCGCCTATGGCAAGGCGCACATCGCCCAGGGAGGCGGCGTGCCGGCCTGGGACAACACGATGACCAGCGGCCGCCTCCGACTGATGTATCTGTTCTGAGCTTCTGAGCCTTCGGTTCTGAGCCTTCGGTTCTGAACCTTCAGCTCTGAACCTTCAGCTCTGAACCTTCGTGGACGGACGCCCGCGCGACTTGTCTGGGAGCTGGCAGGCCCCAAGCTTTGGGCATGCCAACGAAGAGCACGGTCGATAAGGCCAAACGCGACCTCGCCGAGGGCAAGAAGCCGTCGACGGCGTCGGGCGAGTTCGTGCGCGAGGAAATCGAGCACGTCCGCGAGGGGCGTCACGGGGCGCGCTCGCCTCAGCAGGCGATCGCCATCGGGCTGTCGAAGGCGCGTCGCGCCGGCGTTCCCCTTCCACCACCCGCGCCCGGTCGGACGTCCGCGCGGACGCGCCGGTCCGCCGCCCAGGCGTACGCGGCCGGCCAGGGACGAAGAAAGCCGCGCGCGCCCTCGCCGAAGCGCAGCCGGGCCACCGAGCGCGCGCTCCAGAGAGAGACGGAGCAGTCTGTCTCGCGCGACGCCCTCGCCAAGCAAGGCAAGCGTGCCGCCGCCCGGCGCACGGCTGCCGATCGCTCACGGGCCGCGAAGAAGGCCGCGGCGACCCGGCAACGACGCCGGGCCTGAAATTTCGCCCAAAGACGCGCTCGGCCCTGTTCACGCGTCGGGTCAGATCCGGAGGCCCTTTTCGCCCCCGCTTCGGGATAGATTGCGTCCGGGGGGGAGATTGGAGCTTGTTCGTTGCAGGGCGACCCGCGAGCTGACAGCAATCTTTCCAGTATTTTACAGACGACGTTGGACGCCATCTCTGATGGCATCCAGATCATCGACAGCGACTGGCGTTACGTCTATTTGAACCAGACGGCATGCCGGCACGGCAGACGCCATCGCGACGAGCTCGTAGGACGCTCGATGGTGGAGTGCTACCCGGGGATCGCACAGACGCCCCTGTTCGGGATCCTCACGGCATGCATGAAGGATCGAACGGCGCGCGTCCTCGACAACGAGTTCTCCTTCGCCGATGGAACGCGCGCGCTGTTCGAGCTGCGCGTGGAGCCGTGCCCGCAGGGCATCTTCATCCTCTCGGTCGACATCTCGGAGCGCAGGCGCCTCGAAGGCGAGCTTCGCCAGGCCCAGAAGATGGACGCCATCGGCCAGCTCGCGGGCAGCGTGGCCCATGACTTCAACAACATGCTCACCGCCATGCAGGGCTTCGCCGGGTTCGCGCTCGACGAGCTCGGCGCCTCCCACCCGGTGGCGGGGGACCTGCGCGAGGTGCTGGCCGCCGTCGATCGCGCGACCGCCCTCACGAAGCAGTTGCTGGCGTTCTCTCGCCACACGCCCTTCGCGGCGCGCGTGCTAGACGTCAACGCCCTCGTCGAGTCGCTCGATCGGTTGCTGCGGCGGCTCATCGGAGAGGACATCGAGCTCGAGACCAAGCTCGCGAGCGAGTCGTGGCGCGCGCTCATCGACTCGGGCGCCTTCGAGCAGCTGGTCGTCAACCTCGTGGTGAACGCCCGTGACGCGATGCCGGACGGCGGGTGTCTCACGATCGAGACGCAGAACGTTTCCATGGACGAGCCTCAGGCGCTGTCGCACGCCGAGGTCATCCCGGCCGGCGACTACATCGTGCTGGCGGTCACCGACGAGGGAATGGGGATGGAGCCGGCCGTCCTCGAGAAGATCTTCGATCCGTTCTTCACGACGAAGCGAGAGGGGAAGGGCACGGGGCTGGGATTGTCGACGTGCTACGGAATCGCGCGCCAAGCGGGCGGCTACATTTGGGTGTACAGCGAGCCGGGAAGCGGGTCGACCTTCAAGATCTATTTGCCGCGGGCCAATGGTCCCGTGAGCGAGAACGCCATAGCGGCCGCCGGTCGCGCCGTGGGCGGGCGCGAGACCATCCTGCTCGTCGAGGACGACCCCCAGGTGCGCGAGGTGACCGAGCGCATCCTCCAGCGCCTCGGGTACGTGGTCCTCGTGGCGGGGAGCCCCCAAGAAGCGATCGACATCGTCATCGCGCACGGCCGCGCGCCAGATCTCCTGCTCACCGACATGACGTTGCCCGGGGGCAGCGGTCACGAGCTGGCCCTGCGTCTGCGCGGCCGCCACCCCCAGCTTCGGGCGCTCTACATTTCGGGGTACACGGAGGCCTCGCTCGCGCGGCGGGGTGGGGTGCCGGTCGGAACGTCGATGCTCGCGAAGCCGTTCACGTCGGCCGCGCTCGCCCGCCGCGTGCGCCAGGCGCTCGACGACTCGGGGCCCTCGGTGCCCCTTCAACCGGTCACCGACCGCAGGCCGCTCGTGCTGATCGTGGACGACGAGGATACGCTCCGCCGTTCGCTCAAGCGCCAGTTGGTGGCCCTCGGCTGCGACGTCCTCGAGGCGTCCGAGGGCGCGAACGCCATCCAGGTGGCGTCCGACGCCGGCCCGTCCGTGATCTTCCTCGACCTGCACATGCCAGGGGTCGACGGTCACACGTTGCTGCGGCGCCTCCCCATCTCCGGCGTCCGCTCGACGATCGTCATCATGAGCGGCGGCGGCGACATCGACGACGTGATCTCGGCCCTGCGGAACGGCGCTTGCGACTACCTCAAGAAACCCTGGTCGGCCGAAGACCTCGCGTCCGCGCTGCGGCGCGCGCTCGAGGTCTACCGCGTCGCCGAGGGCTCGCCCGCCTGAGCTCAGTCCTTCGCGGAAGCTTGCGCCGACAGACGACGGCCGACGGTCCGATCGAGGGCGAGCCAGGCCCGATAGCACGCGAGCCGCAGGTCGACGTAGGTGCTGCGGCTGCGCAGGATGACGTCCTCGGCCGTCGTGAGCGCGACCACGTCCAGCTGACCGCCGGCGACCGCCGCCGCGAGCAGCTTCTCCTGGGCGGCGAGATCGGGCAGCACCTGCGCCTCGTAGCGGCGCAGCGTCTCGCCGCGGAGCGCGATCTCGTCGCGCGCGCTCGTGAGATCGCGCCGGATGCCGCCCACGAGCTTGGCGAACGCCTCGCGCTCCTGATCGCGGGTGGCCTCGGCGATCTGGATGGGGCCGCCGTTGAGGTTGAGGATCGGCACCGTGAGCTCGAGGCCGGCCGAGAAATCGCTCGGGTGCACATCCGAGCCGTCCGAGCGGTAGCGCGGCATGGCCGTCAGGCGGAACCAGGGCCAGCGGCGCGCCATCTCGAGGCGCACGGTCTCCTCGCGCTGGTGGTAGCGGCGCTCCTCGGCCGCGAGCGCCGGGCGCGTCGCGAGCGTGGCCTCGACGAGGGCGTCGAGCGCTGGTGGCGGGCTCGTCTCGGCGCCCAGCCGCCCGGCGACGTCGCGCGCGGGCGTCGTCCCGAGGAGCAGCCCCAGATCGGCGGCCGCCCCGATCTGCTGCGTCGCCAGATCGTCGCGCTCGCGCTCGACCTCGGCGACGGCCAGCTGCGCGAGGCCGAGGTCGAGCCTGGTCGACGCGCCACCCGCGAGGCGCTTGCGCACGAGGTCGAGGATGCGCCGGCGCGTCTCGAGATCCTTGTCGACGAGCGCGCCCTTCTCGCTGATGGCGAGGAGCGTGGCGTGAGCGGCGCGCACGGCGGTCGCGACCTGCCACTCGGCTTCGGCGATGTCGGCTTCGACGGCCGCCGCGCCCGCGCGCGCAGCGGCGCGCCCCGCCGCGTAGATGCCGGGCTGGGGCGGCGCCCAGCCGAGCGTGATGGCCCAGCCGACCTGCGAGGGCCAGTCTTCCAGATGAATCATGTCGAAGCCCACGGTGGGGTTGGCGAGCGCGCTCGCCGCCACGATCTGCCCCTCGGCGATGCCGCGCTGTTGGCGCGCGGCGCGCAGGTCGGGGTTCCCGCGCAGCGCGAGCTGGACGGCGGCGTCTTCCGTCAAACCCGCGGGTGGCGTGAGCGCGGGGCGGGAGCCGGGCCCCGGGGCCGCGCCCGCGGGCTCTCGCGCGAGGTCGTTCATGACGGCGCGCGCGTCGAGGGGCCGCGGCTGGTAGCAGCCCGCGGCGAGGGCGAGCCCGAGCAGCGTCGGGCCCGCCGGCGGACGCCCGCGCCCGGCGCGGCTCATTTGGCCCCCGGCGCGGGCAGCGGCCAGCGCGTCCACAGAGGAGGCCCGGTGTTCGCGTCGAAGACGATGACGATCTCGCGGCCGTCCTTGGCCAGCGTCACGCCCTCGGGGTGAAGGCCCGACCATTGATGCACGAACGTCACCGCGCCCGTGGCGGGGGCGTACCAGTAGAGCGAGCCGCCGCCGTCCTTCTCGCGGCCCTTGGGCGAGTTCGCGAGCACGGCGAGCCGTCCGTCGGGCAGGCTCGTCAAATCGGCGATGCCCTCGGGGATGCCGCCCGCGTCGCCGCGCAGCGGGAGCTCCCAGTGCCGCGTCACCGCGCCGGGCGGCAAACGGCCCGCGCGCAGCGCCTCGACCGGCGAAGCGAGGCGCAGCACGACGGCGCCACCCGCCGCCGTGAGCGGCGACTTGAGGCCGACGAGTAGCGCGTCATCGCGGTACGTGATGGCCTCGATGTCGAGCCGGCCGTCCGGAGGCAGCCCCGCGATCGACAGCAGCGAGCCGCCGCCGTCGGCGGCGCGCGCCGTCGTGAGATCGGCGCGGCCGAGGACGCGCAACGCGCGGCCCTCGAGGCCGAGCAGCAACAGCATGTCGCGCGGCGCGCGCTCGCGGCCGCGCTTGTTGAGCGAGTGCGAGGTCGTGAGGAAGAAGCGCCCGCCCGGGGCCGCGCAGATCGACTCGGCGTCATTGAGCGCGTCGACGCCGAGCAGCGGCACGGGCGTCTCGTCGAAGGCGCCCGCGACGCTCATGGCGAGCACCCAGGGCTGGTGATGGTCTCCAGCCTGGCCGGTGTCGTCGCTCACGACGAGGTATCGGTCGAGCGCGGTGGCCCACACGACCCCCGACGGCTCGAGCGTCGCCGAGCGCCGCGCCAGCCCCTCGGGCACGGCGATGCGCGTCGGCGCGGGCGGCGCGACGGGCGCGGCGGTCGCCGCGATCGGCGCCACGGCGCAGGCCGCGCACAGCCACGCGAGGAGCGGCGGCAGGGCCCGCTCAGAAACGAACATGCACGGCCTCGCCGAGCACGAGGGGACGCGACGGCCAGCTCTCGATCTCGACACGCCGGCCCCAGGCGGGGACCTGCGGCGCGACGCGCGCCCGGATGGGCACCTCCTCGATCTCGGGCGCGATGGCGGCGACGCGCCCGTCCCAGCGCCCGCTGAAGAACGCCTGCCCGCGCAGCCGCACGGCGCGCCCCACCTCGACCTTGGCGATCTCCCGCTCCGGGACCCAGCACAGCACGCGGCCCGGCCGGCCGGTCGCGATGCGCACGAGCTCGGTCGCCGCGGGGACGACGTCGCCCGCGTGGTGCAGGATGAGCGAGACGACGCCGTCGGCGCGCGCGCGCACCGTCGCTTCGTCGAGCGCGAGCTGCGCGAGCTTGACCGACTCCTCGCTCATGCGCGCGGCCTCGCGCAGCGGCGCCAGGCGGCGGTCGAGGTCGGAGGCGGCGGTCGCGCCGCCCTGGGTCCGGCCGAGGCCGGCGCGGCGCGCCTTCGTGGCCGAGTCGAGCACGGCGAGGCCGGCGTTCAGGCCGGCCTCCTTGAGCTTCTCCTGCTCGACGTCGCGCGCCTGGACGAGCTGCTCGCTCTCGAGCTTCTGGAGTCGCTCGAGCTGGCGGTGGACCTCGGCGAGCTGCGCGCGGTCGCGCGTCTGAGTCGACTGCAGACGCAGCACGAGCAGCTCGGCGCGCGCCGTCGCCGCGATGGCGACGACCTCCCCGGCGCCGAGCTCGGCCTGGGCGCGCGCGAGCGCGAGCCGGGACGTCTCGAGCTGAATCTGCAGCGCTTTAGTGTCCATGACGGCGACGACGTCGCCCGCCTTGACGGCCTGGCCGATCTCGACGGCGACGCGGTCAACGCGCCCGGCCGCGAGTGTCGCCGCGGGCGCGTCGATGTCCTCCGTGTAGCCGCGCGCGCCGAGCGTCCCGGCGGCGCTGCCGCCGTGGGAGAGGACCCAGAACAAACCGCCCGAGGCGGCGATCGCCAGCGGGGCCGCGATGCGTGCGCGCGAGCGCGTCATGGCGAGCAGCTCATGGCGAGCCTCTCATGGCTCAAGCGACGAGTCCTGCATGAGAAGGGTGGCGCCCGTGAGGCCCGGCAGCGCGTTGAGCTCGCGCAGGAGCGCGGCCCCCGCCTTGGGATCCGCGAACTGGACCTGGTACGAGTGCTCGTAGATGCCGTGCCCCGCCTCGCGGAGGTTCACGAGCAGGAAGCGCCGGCAGTGCTGTTCGAGCAGCTCGACGAAGGCCCGCTGCTCGGGCGAGCTCGCCGGCATGCGGATGCGCAGCACTGCGTCCGACTGGCGGTGCGTGCCGAACGACGTTACGTGCAGGAACCCGACGGCGGCGGCGAAGACGCCCGTGCCGATCACGGCGACGGCGTAGCTCTGCACGCCGCAGGCGACGCCCGAGGCCAGACCCGCGAAGACGAACATGAGATCGCGCGTGTCCTTGATCGTCGTCCGGAACCGCACGATCGTGAGGGCGCCCACGACGCCGAGCCCGCGCGCGACGTCGTCGCCGATGGCCAGCATCACTGACGCCGAGATGATGCCCCCGAGCGCGAGGCTCTGGGTGAACCCGCGCAGGTAGGACAGGCCGGCGTGCGTCGCCGAGTACAACCAGGCGACGACCACCGAGAGCGCGAATGCGAGCGAGAGCGAAGCGAGGGCCGTGTCCCAAGCGATGCGTTGTTCCACCTAGTCGGTCTCCCCCGCGAGGTCCCAGGCCATGGCGTCCACCATGGGTTGATCGAGCAGCGTGCGCACGGCGGCGACGTACTTCGAGTAGCCCACGCGCCACATGTCGAGCCGGTTGACGAGGTGATTCATCCAGGCGGGCGCGACGCGCGGAAACTTGAGCTCAATCATCGTGTGGGCGCCATGTTGTCCGTGCTGGTCGTAGCCGTCGATGGGGATCCAGCCCTTGGGATCGCCGTGCAGCGACCAGCCGCGCGCGCGCTGGAAGCAGATCTCGCGGTCGAAGGTCAGGCGAACGTCCTCGCGCGGATCAGCCGTGCAGTACGACTCGCGATGCGCCCGCACGAGCACACACGGCCGCGCGTCGGTGACCGTCTGGAGGTAGAGGAACGTCTCGAGGTGCCGCCGCTCGTCCCACGGCAGGCTGGCCGGCAAGGCGTCGTAGGTGCCCTCGAGGAGCGCGGCGGCGTCCACCATGGCGACGGCCGAGCGGGTCTTGACGGTGATGGCGTTGATCTTGCGCTTGGTCTCGAAGAAGGCCAGGTTGCCCGGCACCTCACCGTAGGCGCGCACGCGCAGCTTGTAGCGGTCGGCCGCCCCGTCGACGTGTGTCTGGTACGCGTCGAGGCGCGCCGTCTCGAGGTAGAGCGTCGTGTTGTACTGCTGGAGCAACCCGTCCCTGACGTTGAACGGGTCGACGACGAGGTACGGCCGCGCGTACTCGACGACCTCGCCGCAGATCTCGGTGGGCACCCAGTATTTGAGCTCGAACCGATCGAGCTCGCGCGCGTGGAAGTCGACGATCGCCCTCGAGAGGAGCTCGTCCTCCTCTCGGGTGGGCGCCGCGTCGGTCGCGCCGCGGGCGGCCGACCACACGAGGGCGAGCTTCGAGCTCACGGGCCTCCCGTGTCGCTCGAGACATCCGAGCCGCGCCCCGGGTAGGGACGCGCCTGCTTGATGTAGAGCGTCGCCGGCTGGCCGGGCGCGGCCTCGTCGTCGAACTTGAACTCGCAGTCCATGGCGTAAAACCCGTTGTTGCCGGCCGCCGGCCCATAGGCGGCGGCGAAGCGCGTGTGGATCGCGTCGAGCGCGACACCCAGCTGGTGCGTCTGCGTCGTCGTGAGCACGGCGGTCGAGATGAGGTTGGAGTGCGCGATGAACGTGATGGGCTGGTTCGGCTCGTTGAAATAATAAATGAACTGATCGCTCGTGACGCCGGCGGGCGGATGCACGACCTCGGCGTCGCCGCCCGCCTGGACGTTGACGTAGAAGGCCGGGTCGAGCCCGCTGTCGTCGAAGGGGTTGGACGTGATGGCGACGCCGTTCGCCTCCTCGTCGGCGAAGTTGTGGTGAACGAGCAGCGCCATGCCCACGGCGTTGTGGTCGATGCCGTAGTAGCTGCGCTCCTCGAAGGTGCGGAAGAGCCACGCGCTCGCGTAGGCCTCGCGGATGGCGTCGAGCACCGACGGCCATTTCGCCGGATCGCCCGTATGCGACTCGTAGCAGCCCGCGCACGGGAAGCCGTCCAGGTCCTCGCTGTTCGTGCTCGTGCGGAAACGCATGGTCGTGCCCGGGTAGTCCGCCGCGAGCTTCGCCATGAGGGTGGTCTGGAAGGCGGCGTCGATCGGGGCCGCGAGCATCGCCGTACGCAAGTCTGTGAGCTTCTGCTCCCGCACCGTGGCGTCGCTGCTGAACGCGGGGTCCGCGATGAGCGCCGTGACGCGGTCGTAAAAGCCGTTCTGCTTCATGAACTGGTCGTAATAATAGATCGGAATTGCAAACGCTTTGAGGATGGGGACGTCCGGAGTCCGGACGAGGATCGAATATTGTGCCGCCTTGCCGCCAAAGGCCTGTACGGAGGTCTTGATGGCGTCACGAAGAGAACCGCCCGCCGGGGGCTCGGGCGTGACGTCCTCGACGTTCGTCAGCGCGGTCACGTCCAGGTTCACGAGCGGCAGCGTGATGGGGGCCGGCTTGTGCGCCGCCCAAAACGCCTCCGCGTCGGCCTCGGTGACCTCGCGCACGCTCCAGGCCGAAGCCCCGACCTGCAGCTCGACCAGCTTTCCCTCTAGGGCGCGGAGCTCCGGGTTCGTCACGGCGTTGCGCAGCCCCATGTTCGGCGTGTGGCGATTGGCCGACAGGACGTTGACGTGCGACAGCGGCGTCTGGAACTCCTGCGTGATGAGACCCTGCACGACGGTGATGTCGTTGGGCGCCTCGTCGAGGACGGCGATGTCCTGAAAGGACAGCGTCGCCGTGTCGAGGTTGGCCGTCTGGACGAAGCGCAGGCGGCCGATCCCCGAGGCGAGCGTCAGCGGCTGGTAGTCGATCTTGGCGTAGAGGTCGTCCGTCGTCGCGATCTTGACGGCGGCCGGAAGGAGCTTTGCTTGCTGGCTCACGGCCTCGGACGTCGGGTGCACGACGAGGGCCGGGCCGAAGAACGCCTTGGCTTTGACGGCGTCGTAGAGCGTCTGGATCATGGCGGCCGAGGCCGTGTCGTAGGGGGCGAGCTCGAGCGCCCAGACGTCGGGCTCCTCGTAGTAGGTGACCGCGCCCAGGATGAACCGCCGGTCGGGTTTGTAGTACTCGGTGGCGTTGAAGTCGGCGAGGGCGCCGACGATGGGGAGCCCGTTCCCCGACAGGTGCGTCGACGCGAACTGGTAGTGGACCTGGTAAAGGACGCTGTTCTGGAAGTAGATGGCGTTGCCGTCCGCCTGGTCGAGCACGACCTTGACGGAGCGGGCGCCCGGCAAGCTGACGTCGAGCGGCGCCGAGGCGAGCGCTTGGAAGTCAGAAGTGCAGCCGATCTCGCGCAAGAACTGGGTGGCCGAGGCGGCCTTCGCGCCCGCGTCGCCGGTGTCGCCGGCGTCGCCCGCAGCGTCGGCGTCGGCGTCATTTTGGCCGGCGTCCAAGACACCGCCCGCGTCGGCGGCGATCTGGCAGACACCCTCGACGACGACTGGCTTGGCGGGCGCCGTGGCCTTGCCGCCGCCGCAGCCGACCAGCGCGCCGAGCGCGAAGGCGAGCCGAGTGAGCCGGTCATGCCGAGGAATCGTCGTCATGGCGTCAGCGAGAAGCAGAAAAAGCCGCCGTACCCGCCACCCGCGCCCACCGTGATCGTTCCCTTGGGCGGGCCTCCCATCTCGACGAGGTTGACGCCCGGCGCGCAACCCGCCTCGTCGAGAGCAGACATCCAGCCGACGCCGCTCCCCTGGCGCGGCCACGAGTGGCCGACGCGCGGCTTCCCCTCCGTGCCGGTCGCGGCCGTCCAGTCTGCGCACGTCGCGGTCGCGCCGTAGAGCTGCCCCATGTTGTTCGTGCCCGTGAGGAAATCGTGGTTGTCGACCTGGCCCTTCGTCGGATCCGGCGCGTGGTTGGGAACGCCGTCCTCGTTGGGAAAGTCATTGGCGATCGCGGGATCGGCGTTGTGCGGGCGATCGAAGAGCAAGTCGGCCTTCGTGAGCGCGAACGTGCGCCCCAGCCGGTCGTACCAGGGCCCGTTGCCGACCCGATCGACGGCGTTGACCTGCTTGCCGTCGTCTCCTTTGACCGCGCTCAGGAAGGCGCGCCATGGCTTGCCCCCGGCGCCCGGCATGCTCGTCTCGGCGATCGCCGCGCAGATCTTGTCGGCGCCGCGCAGGCCGGCGCCCGCGCCGGTTTCGCCGAAGCGGAGGTCGCCGCCGAAGCCGACGTCACTCTTCGAGAGCGCCTGGAGCGCCGCGAGGCTCGTGACGAAGAAGCTGAACTTCGCCGTCGGGATCGCCGTTTCCGCGCCGACGTCCGCGCGCGCGTCCACCGGATCGACCCCGCCACCCGCGCGCCCGCTCGCCGCGCCGGCCAGCCCGCTCGTTCCGCCGCCCGCGCCCGCGCCACCCGCCGCGCCGGCTGCGCCCATGGAGCCGGCGGCGCCTGCGGCGCCGCCCGTTCCGGCGGCCTGCATGCCCGCCGCACCCGCCGCGCCTGCGCCTCCCGTGGCACCGCCGCCGCTGGGTCGAGAGGTCGCGCCTCCGACGCACGCGGCCGGTACGAAGAAGCCCATGCTGACCGAGAACACGATGCTGAGATTCCGGCTCATCAGAATCGTCGGGGCTCGTCGCGGCGGCCCGGCGCCTACTTGCATTGCAGATCCGTCTGGCAGGTTTGCCCGGTCGGGCAGTCGCCATCCGCCGTACAGGACGTGAGCCCAGGTATCTGGACATTGCGGTCGAGGGACTCCGACAGCTCGAGCTCGACGCGCCCCGGGGCGATGAGGGTCGAGCCCACGGAGATGCGCGTGAACGTGAACGACGGGTAGCCCGCGTAGCCGAGGTTCAAGAGCTGTGTCACGAGCGCCGCCGAGATCGTCAATGAGCCCGAGTCGGCGGCGTCGCAGTCGATCTCGCCCTTGAGCCCGCCGTGGTGGCTGATGTCCACCCGCAGGTGAACGGTCGACGTGGCGCCCGCGCCCGCCGCCGCCCAGGTCAACGTGAAGCTCTGGTTCTTCTCGAGGGTGAAGACGTTGCCCGTGAGCGCGAGCGGCGCGATGCCCTTGGCGTGGGTCGAGAACGGCCCGTACGCGCCGCCCGTCGCCGAAACGGCGATGTCATCTCCTTCGGCAAACGGTGGGTAAGCCGGCGTCTGATCGGCCGGCGGCTGATACGTCTTGTTGACGTACGTCAACGTGAGCGGGGGGGCGCCCGCCTGCTTCGCCACGCCAGTCAGGGTCACGGCGCCGACGTCTTGGTTGGTTCCGTAGCTCGCGCAGGTGTCGTCGGCCACGCAGACCCCTTGTCCGCACGACGTCGCGCAGAAAGGAACGTGCGGCTTGAAAAGCGCGCAGTCGCCGTCCTTGGCGGCCTGGACGAGCGGCACCATGACCGGATCCGCGTGGTCCTTCACGCTGCCGATGATCGCCGTGTAGGCCGGGCTGCCGTTCAATGGTTCCTTGAGCGCGACGACGAACGTTCCGACGACGGCGTTGCCGTCGCCGGACGTCGCGCCGTCGTTGGACGCCATCGCGCCAGCGGCCCCGTCCATTCCCGCGCCCGTCGCACCCGCGGCACCGGCGGCCGGGCCTGCTCCAGCGCCCCCAGAGCAGCCCGCGCCGACCGTCCACCCGGCGAAAAGGATGGCGGCGAGGATTCCCTTCCCGGCGCGGGGAAGAGCGTCACAAAAGGCGGGTGACATCTTGGTAACAACTCTGTGCCGCGAACGTGGCGTACGTCGACGAAAAAAACGGCCCCCCGACCCTGAAATGACGATTCTCAGAGAGAATCCAGGCACCTGACCGCCCGTGGGAGCCGATCCGGGGCCGCGAGCCTAGAGGTTGGCCTTGCCCTCGGTGGGGGTCGTCCGGACGAAGCTGCCGGTCCCGTCGGGCAGGCGCCCCCACGACTTGTCGGCGGGGACGTCGGTCCCGAAGATCGTCGAATCGATCTCGGTGCCGCTCCGGTCGAGGAGGTGAACCTCGTCTCCTTTTTTCGAGCTGAGCTTCCACGGCACGTGCACGCCGCCGTCGACGCCGCCGTCGGCCTGGTCGTCCGCGTAAATGACGAGGTAGCCGCCAGCGTCGATCGACGCGCCCCCCGGGAGCGCGAAGAGGTCGGCGAGGGCCTGGTCGCGCACGCGGTAGCCCGACAGGTCGACGGCCGCGCCCGTCAGATTCTTGAGCTCGACCCAGTCGGGATCGGAGACCGACGTTCCGTTCGGGAACGCCTCGTTGATGACGACGGCCTTGCCGGCCGTGCCGTTACCCGCGTCCTGCGTGCCCGAGGCGCTCGAGCAGCCCGCGCCGCAGCCCAAGGCGATCGTGATGACAGCCACCGCCAGCCTGCTCATGCGCTGCACAGTGCTGTCTGTACCGCGAACCACGGCCCATGTTGCAAAAAAGTTTCGGAGGCCCCGGTTCAAGGCCACAGGGGCACCACCGTGCCGTCGCGGCGCACGACGGCCGCCGCGGCCGTGGCGCCGCGCGTGATTCGGAGCAGGGCGCCATCCGAATACCCGACGGCGTACGACATGCCGACGTCGGCGAGGAACAAGCGGCCGCCGTAGCGCGCGGCGAGCTCGCCCTTCGCGCGCGCACCTAGAACGTCGCCCGGAAAATCGAGCGCGCCGGGGTCGTGGCCGAACACGACGTGCTGAGCCGGCAGGGCCGTGAGGTTGTCCTCGACGCGGGCCGTGGCGCCGGCGTCGCCCGCGTTTTGCCACCATGCATTGGCCTCGAGGATGCTGCCCATGCCGACGAGGAAGTCGTCGCCGTACCCGCTCGCGCCCTGGACGGCGTTGCGAAACTTCTTGCCGATCGAGGTGACGCTCAGCCCGTCGCTGTCACCCGAGTGGCAGAAGAACCAGTCGTCGATGAGCGCCGCGACGGGCAGGTTGCGCAGCCACGCGCCGTACGGCGCCGCGCCCGCGGCGACGGCGGCGGCGTCGAGCCCGGCGGTGGTCAGCTCGGCCTGGAACACGGCGGTCTTCGCGTCCGAAGGGCTGGCGAGGAACTCCGCCTCGTGATTCCCCAGCGTCACGATGACGCCGCCGCCCGCGGCGCGCGCCGCGGGCTCGAGCGCGATGAGCAAGTCGATGATGGGCAATGCCGAGGAGCCCTTGTCGATCACGTCGCCCGTCACGACGAGGATCTTCGCGCCTCCTTTCCACGCCACGGGCGTTGTCGTCGTGATGAGCCCTGCGGCGGCGAGCACGTGGAAGGCGGCGTCGGGATCTCCGTGCGGATCCCCGAGGACGTCGATCTCCTGGGCGCCGTTCATCGTGACGACGGCGGGGTGCGCCGACCAGTCGCGCGCGAAGCCGCCGCCGCCGGAGCCGCCGTGGCAGCCCGCGTGCATCGTCGCCAGCATCGTCGCGAGCGCGAGAGCCTGGATGGACCGAGGAACCTTCATTCGGCGCCAGCTTCGATTGTAGCGGAGATCGCGCGGAGGCCGGACGGTCCGCATATAACGAAGCGTCGAATGCGGTAGCATGCGAGCCATGCGCCGCGGTTGCATGGGGCCCGCGCTCGTCGTCCTCGTGGCCGCCGCACACGGCTGCGGCGCCGGCGTCGGCGCGAAGAGCGATGGGTCGCCCGTCGGCGCCGGAGACACTGCGGGCGACGCGGGCCCGGCCGAGAGTGGTCCCTCGACGCCCGACGCGAGCGTCGACACGTCGTCCGGAGGCGCCGGCGCGAGCGCCGATGCGCTGACCGGTGCTCCCGCGGACGCGGCGCCAGTTTCCGTCGACGCGCCGCCGGAGGCCTCCGCAGGCGAGGTCCCGAGCGCCTGCGCGCCGTGCACCGACTACGCGCCGGCGGCCGAGAGCGGCCGCGTGACGGCCGCCGCGTTGGACCAGCTCTCGGGCGTGGCTGCGAGCCGGCGCAACCCCGGCGTGCTGTTCGTGCACAACGATCACAGCACGCCGGAATTTTGGGCGCTGGGCCAGGACGGCGCGCTGAGGGCGTCATTCACGTACTCGGGCGCCACGGTGCGGGACGTCGAGGACATCGCCGTGGCGGCGTGTCCCTCTGGGACCTGCGTTTTCCTGGCCGACATTGGGGGCAACCTCGCGGCGCGCCCCGACTACACGATCGCGCGCGTGCCGGAGCCCGTCGTCGCCCTCGGGGGCGCGCCGACGTCGGTCGCGCTCGCCGCCGACCGCCTCGTCTTCACGTATCCCGACGCCGCCCAGCACAACGCCGAGTCGCTCATGATCGATCCGCGCAGCGGCACCCTGTACGTGATTGACAAGGTCGCCGCCGGTGCGCACAGCACGGTCTACCGACTGGCCGCGACGTTCGGCGGCGCCACCGTCATCGCGACGAAGGTCGTCGAGCTGCCGGTCCCGATGTCCGGCGACCAGCCGGCTACCGCGGCGGACGCCCATCCCTGCGGTACGGGCTTCATCTTGCGCACCTACAACACGGCGTACGAGTTCCGCATCGCCGCGACGGCGCCCTTCGAAGACGCCTTTCGCGCGCCGCCAGTCGCCGTCCCCGTCGCGCAAGAGCGACAAGGCGAGGGGATCGCCTACCAGCCCGACGGGCGCGGATTCTTCACGAACAGCGAAGGCGCGATGCAGCCCATCAATCACACCGGCTGTCGTTGACGCCGCGGTCCGCGCGCGAGCTCAAGGCGCGTCGGCGAAGCAGTAGATCGCGCCGTACCCGCCGCCCGAGCCCACGATCGGATTGTTGGGGTTGGAGCCGCCCGTCTCGACGATGTTGACCCCGGCGCCGCAGCCGCCCTCGTCTTGTCCCGAGATCCAGTTCACGCGGTCAGCCTCGATCCACGAGAACCCGATGCGCGGGCGGCCCGAGGTCGTCGCGGCGCTCGTCCAGCCCATGCACGTCGAAGTCGCGCCGAAGAGCCGACCCTGGTCATTCGAGCCCGTGAGGACGTGATGATTGTCGACCGCGGGCATGCTCGGGTCGGGCCGGTGGTTCGGGAGGCCGTCCTCGTTCGGAAGGTCGTTGAGGATGACCGGGTCGGCGCCCAGGGGTCGCGTGTTCAGAAGAGCGCTCTTGCTGAGCGCGACGACGCGTCCAAGGCGGTCGTACCAGGGACCGTTGCCGATGCGATCGACGGCGTCGACGGCAGGACCGCCCGCGCCGGCGGGCACGCTCAGGAACGCGTGCCAACCCTTGGCGCCGGCGCCCGGCATCGACGTCTCCGCGACCTCCGTGCAGATCTTGTCGGCGCCGCTGAGGCCGTTGGCCTGGCCGTAACGCAAATCGCCCCCGAAGCCGTTCTGACTCTTCGAGAGGCGGCGCATGGCGACGAGGCTGGTCTCGAAGAAGCTGAAATGCGCGAGCGCGGCGTCGGTGGCGGGCGCGCCATCCTTCGGGCCGTCCGTCGTCGGCCCGTTCGAATCCGCGCTCGCGTCCGGGACCGCGCCGGCCGCGCCGCTCGCTCCTCCTTGCCCGCCTCCGGCCGCGCCGGCGAGGCCCGCGCCGGCCGCTCCAGCCGCGCCGGTCGCGCCACCCGCAGCTCCCGCGCTCCCGGACACCGTCGCTCCAGAGGCGCCCCCGACACCGGCGCTTCCCGGTCGCGGGTTGCTCCCGGAACAGGCCGCCGCCGCCAGAAGAAACGCAATCGAGGTCGTGGCCGCGGAATTGGCGTGCACCATTGGCTCCTGTCCTGCTGCTCGCAGGTCGACTCCACAATAGCGAAAACCAGCACCGCGGTTGGAAAATCGCCGTGGTTCGTCGAAAGGTGGGCGTAGCTCTACAGGCGCTCGATCTTGATGTGCCGGACACCGGCGTCCTGCTCGATGGCTCGTGCGAGCTCGTGGTTCTGCAGGGGCATCACCGTTCGGACCTCGAGCGTGAGGCGTGTGCAGCCCTCGCCCGCCGTGCGCTCGTATTCTTCCTGAGAGACCTTTGCGCCGGAGCGCGAGAACGCGTCGATGACTCCTGATACGGACGACAGCTTGTCGTCGAGCAGGACCGTGATCCGCTGCCGCGGAAGGAGCTCGCCGCGGTCCTCGAACCGGCGCAAGAGGGTCAGCGCCGCGAGCCCGACGACCGTGACGAAGATGGCGATCGCGTACATGGCGCCGCCCGCCGCCATTCCGATGGCTGCCACGAGCCATAGACTCGCAGCCGTCGTCAGGCCCTTGACCGTGATGCCGGTTCTGAGGATCGCGCCTGCGCCCAGAAAACCGATCCCGGACACCACCGAAGCGGCGATGCGCGACGCATCGACCTCGACGAGGTCACCCGCGGCGTAGTGTTGGTAGAACACGAATCGCGTCGACACGACCATGAAGGTCGCCGAGGCGAGCGCGACGATCGTGTGCGTGCGCAACCCCGCTGGTCGGCCGTGAAGGTCGCGCTCGAGGCCGATCGCGGCCCCGAGGCCGGCCCCAAGCAAGATGCGGAGCAAGAGGTTGGCGTATGACACGACCGCAGTATAGGGCCCGATTCGGTTCCAAGGCGCGCTCGTCGTCACGTTGCCCTAGCCGCCGAACAAGTCCGCGGCGTTCGGCGTCGACGGCGCCGACGGCGCCGATGTCGTTGCCGGCCCCGCCCGCCGGATCGCCCGCGTCGATGACCGGGCTGCCGGGCTGGGGCGTGTAGCGCGTGCGATAGAGCTTGAGAATCTGCCCGACCGTCGTGGTGCGCCTCCAGATGCCGACGTCGTCGAGATCGAAGGGAACCGTGGGCGGCGGCATGGCCAGCATGGGGTCGAGCTCGCCGTTGGCCCCGCCGACGTCGTGAGCGGGCATGCGGTTGTCCGAGTAGTTGGTGGCCTGGGGGTCGAAGAAGAGGTTGTAATCCGCCGCCAGCGTGCCGCTCGTGACGTCGACGCTGGGCGCCTTCGGGACGTTCATGATCAAATTCGAGCTGACGGTGAAATCGGCGCCGTCGCTCACGAGGATCGCCGCCGTCATGATGGGCCCGTTCTGCCCGTCGAAGGTGTTGTTGGTGATGCGGACGTTCATGGGCTTGTAGATGCCGAGGATGTCGCCGATGTCGTGTCGCCGCCCACGAGCCAGTTGGATACGCCCTGGAACGAGGCCCAGCCGGCGGCGACGTTGTTGCCCTGGACCAGGACGACGGAGACGAGCCAGAGGGCAAATTGACGGCGCCGCGAGATCCCCACAGGCGCCCGTGTCACCTCCGCTTCATTTCCTTACAGGAAGCTTTTGACGCCCGGTGGCAACGTCAGAATCCCGTCGGTGAGCCCGGGCGCGGTCTCTCGGCGCGGGTCAGTCGCCGCCGCCGCCGCCCTTGCACTTGCCGCCGGCGCACTTGCCGAGCGGCAGGCAGCTCACGGCGCAGGCGCCACAGTTGAGGTCGTCCTTCATCGTCGACACGCAGACGCCGCCGCAGCGGGTCTGGCCGCCAGGGCACGCCGTCAGACCGAGGCACGTCCCCAAGACGCAGGCCTGCCCGGGGGAACACGCCTTGCCGCAGGCGCCGCAGTCGGCCGAGCTCGTCTTCAGATCGACGCACGCGTTGCCACACGGGGTCTGTCCCGCGCCGCAATTGAGGTGACAGGCGCCCGCGCCGCAGGTCTGGCCCGCGGGGCATCGCCGGCCGCAGCCGCCGCAGTTGGCTCCATCCTGCTGGAGGTTCACGCACGCTCCTGCGCAGAGCGTGGCACCACCGACGCACGCGCAGCTGCCGCTCATGCAGGTCGTGCCGCCCGTGCACGCGAGCCCGCACGCGCCGCAGTTCGAGGGATTGCGCGTGACGTCGACGCAGCTGCCCGCGCACAACGTCGTTCCCGCGGCGCACGTGATCTTGCAGACGCCGCCGCTGCAGACCTGGCCGGACGCGCACGCGGTGCCACAGGCGCCGCAGTGCCGGGGGTCGGTCGCGGTGGCCACGCAGACGCCGCCGCAAAGTTGTGCGTCGCCCGGGCAGACGCACTTTCCCGCCGCGCAGGTCGTGCCGCCCGTGCAGACGACGCCACAGGCGCCGCAGTTCCGGTCGTCGTCGCCGACGTCGACGCAAGCGGCGCCGCAGGTCGTCTGGCCGGCGAGACAAGTCACGACGCACTTTCCGAGCGAACAGATCTGCCCTTTCGCGCAAGAGGTGGCGCAAGCGCCGCAGTGG
Source organism: Polyangia bacterium (assembly GCA_036494575.1). Classification (GTDB taxonomy): domain Bacteria; phylum Myxococcota_A; class Polyangia; order Fen-1088; family Fen-1088; genus DASZFV01. The sequence goes on from DASXOE010000092.1 coordinate 42,115, forward strand.
GCGGGATCGCTGTGAAGATCGACGCAGCTTCCGCCGCACGCCGTGCGCGCGCCGCTGCAGGCGCACTGACCGGACAGACACGTCGTGGCGCCGCTGCAAGCGGTCTCGCAGGTCCCGCAGTGGGCGCCGTTGCTTCGCGTGTCGACGCAGGAGTCGCCACACTTCGTGAGGCCGGTGCCGCACGTCATCGTGCAGGCGCCGCCGTTGCAGACGAGGCCGGCGCCGCAGGCCGTCCCGCAGGCACCACAGTTCTTGGCGTCGCTGTCGAGGGAGGCGCACGCGCCGGCGCAGGACGTCTGGGCCGACGGGCACACGCACGCGCCGCCGCTGCAGATCGTTCCGCCGGCGCACGCCGCGGCGCAGGCGCCGCAGTTCGTGGGGTCGGAAGCGAGCTCCACGCACGCGCCGGCGCAAGGCATGAGGCCCGGCGCGCACGAGGCGGCGCAAACCCCGAGATCGCACACCTGGTCCGTCTGGCAGGCCTGACCGCAGGCGCCGCAGTTGGTGGCGCTCGTGCCCGTGTCGACGCACGTCCCTTTGCACGACGTCGTTCCCTCCGCGCACACGGCGATCGAGCAATCGCCGGCCGTGCAGCCGCTCGACCCGCGCGACGGTCCGCCGTTCGCGTTGTCCGGGTCCGCGTTCGCGGGCGCGCTGCCGCCCGCTCCGCCATCGGGGCCGGACGACTGAAGGGTCATCGAGCCACAGCCGGAGGCCGCGAGCGTGCTCACCGCCAAAAACAATCCAAATATCGATTTCATGAAGCGGAGGGAACGTGGGGCTCGACTGCGTTCGTTGCAATGGTCAGCCCGCGGCACGGGGCGCTGTTGGTCGTTACCGCTCAGGGACATCATGCCGCGCCAGCATAGCGCGCGGGCGCTGCGTGGGCCGAGGTCGTCATGGAAATGCGCCGGTCGCCACGATGAGATCGAGCCGCGCCTGGCGGGCGGCGTCCTCGGCGAGCGCCACCTGTGATTCGGCGTCTCGCGCTTGTCGTTCGGCGTCGATCACCTCGATGTTGGTGCTGGCGCCGGCGCGATACGACTTGTCGGCGAGCGTCGCCGCCGTGAGGGCGGCGGCCGCGGCGGCGCGCGCCGATTGCAGGCTTTCATCCGAGTTGCGCACGACCGCGACGGCGGTGCGGACATCGACGCTCACCTCGCGCAGCAGACCCTCGAGCTGGGCGCGCGCCTCTTCGTCGGCCGCCTGTCGCTCCCTCTGAACGCCGTAACGAAGGCCGCCGTCGTAGAAAGGTATCGAGAGGACGAGCCCGGCCTGCCACCCGCGGCCCGGCTGCAGGGGCGTCCGCGTCTGCTCGAAGGCCTGGGCTTGCGCGAGCAGCGACGGCGCGTAGTAGACCCAGTCGTCTTGGCGCAGGTGCGCCGTCGCGGCGCGACGGGCCTGGAGGGCGCGCACGTCGGCCCGGTTCGCGCGCGCGACGGCCACGGCGTCGGCGGGCGTGGACGCCTGTGTCAGCGTGACCTCGTCCGCCGCGTCGACGAGATCCTCCTCCGACAGCAGGATCGCGAGGGCGCTCTGCGCCCGCACGAGCGCCGTCTGGGCGTTCTTGACCTCGGCCTCGGTCGTGCGCAATTGCTGCTCCGCGCGGGCGTCGTCGACGGCGTTGCCGAGGCCGGTGACCAGGCGCGTGTGGGCGTAGTCGTAGTGCGCGAACGCAGTTTTCTGGGCCCGCGCCACGACCTCGAGCTGCCTGTGCTGGAGGATCACCGTGAGATAGGCGCGCGCCACGGCCGTCGCGAGCTGGCGGCGCGTGTCGGCGGCGCTCAGGCGCGCGACCTCGCGGTTGTCGCGCGCGTGCGCGTCGTTGGCCCAAGCCGTGGGCGCAACGAGCGGCACGTTGAGCTGAAGGTTCCCGTTCCACTGGCTGATGGGCGTCGTCGTCGTGCCCGCGAAGGTCCTCGGGGAGTCGAGCCGGACGTACGTGCCGTTGCCGGTCAGCGTCGGCAGCCAACCCGCGCGCGCTTCCTGGACCAAGGCCGAGGCGCGCTCGATCTCCTGCCGCGCGACGACGATGGTCGGATTGCGCGCGAGCGCACGGTCGAGCGCCTGCTGCCACGTGACCTTCAGCAGGGGCGCCGTCGTGTCGGCGGAGACACGAGTGGCAACCTCGGCGCGCGCGGCCGTCGAGACGAGGAGAATCCCGCAGGCGAGCCATCGGACGCGAGCGGCACGCATCAATCGACCGACGTCAAATGGTGCCGAATGGCGTCGCCGGCGCCGGTCGCCGGCACCTCGACGGGCAATGGCTCGCCGGGCTCGCGCCTGGCACCGCCGCGGCCGGCGAGCCGTTCGAAGAAAACGAAGAGCGCGGGAACGAAGAAGATGCCGAGCACGGTCGCCGCCAGCATCCCGGTCACGACGGTCGTGCCGAGCATGCGGCGGGCGGCCGCGCCCGCGCCCGCGGCGCCCCACAGCGGGAGGCATCCGAAGATGAAGGCGAACGAGGTCATCAAGATCGGGCGCAGGCGCAGACGGGCGCCCTCGAGGGCGGCGTCGACGAGCGGCCGGCCTTGCTCGAGCCGCGCCTTGGCGAACTCGACGATGAGGATGGCGTTCTTAGCGGTGAGCCCGACCAGCATGACGAGCCCGATCTGCGCGTAGACGTTGCTGTCGAAGCGCCGCGCCAGGAGGCCGAGGAACGCGCCCAGCACGGCCACGGGCGTGCTCAGAAGGACGCTGAACGGCAGCGACCAGCTCTCGTAGAGCGCCGCCAAGATCAGGAAGACGAAGATCAACGACAGACCGAGGACCTTCACGGTGCCGCCTTGCGCGGCCTTCTCCTGGTAGGAGAGCGCGTTCCAGGCGTAGCCCATCTCGGGCGGCAGCGTCTCGGCCGCGACCTCCTCGAGCGCGGCGAGCGCCTGTCCCGAGCTGTACCCCGGCGCGGCCGCGCCGATGATCTCAGCCGAGCGGAACAGGTCGAAGCGGACGGTGTACTCGGGGCCGGTCGTCGTGCGCACGCGGACGAACGCCGAAAGCGGGACCATCTCGCCCTTGGCGTTGCGGACGTAGAAGTCCTTGAGGTTGTCCGGATCGCGCCGGTACGTGGGCTCCGCCTGCACGAAGACCTTCCACTGGCGCGAGAAGCGCGTGAAGTCGTTGACGTAGGCGCCGCCCATGAACGCCTGGAGGCCGGCGTAGACGTCGGCGATGGGGACGCCCTGCTTCATGACCTTCTCCTTGTCGACCTCGGCGAAGATCTGCGGGACCGAGGGCGAGAAGTTCGGGTTGATGTTTTGCAGCTCGGGGCGCTTGCGGGCGGCGTCGACGAAGCGCTTGACGTTCTCGGCGAGGAACGCCACGGTGCCGCCGCTGCGGTCCTGCAGGAACATGCTGAAGCCGCCCGCGGCGCTGATGCCGGGGATGGCGGGCGGCATGAGCGCGAAGACGCGCGCCTCGGGGATCTTCGCGAACGCCGCGTTGAGCTTGCCGACGATGGCCTTGGCCGTGAGATCGGGCCGCTCGCGCTCGCTCCAGGGCTTGAGGCCGATGAAGCCGGTGCCCGAGTAGCTCGCGGCCGAGCGCGTGAAGAAGCTGTATCCGGCGATCGTGTTGTACGTGCGGATCCCCTCGGTGCGGCCGAGGATGGCCTCGATCTTCTTGAAGACGGCCTTCGTCCGCTGCAAGGAGGCGGCGTCGGGGAGCTGCACGCCGATGAGGGCGTAGCCGTTGTCCTCGTCGGGCAAGAACCCCGTGGGCAGCTTGCGGCCGATGGCGGCCGAGGCCACGCCGACGCCCACGAGCAGCACGAGCGGGATGGCGAGCTTGCGCACGAGCCGCGCGTTCGTGCTGATGTAGCCGTTCGTGACGCGCTCGAACGCGCGGTTGAAGCCGCGGCCGAGGCGGCCGAGAGGTCCTTTGGGCTCGCGGCGCGGACGCAGGAGCATGGCGGCCAGCGCCGGGCTGAGGGTGAGGGCGTTGAAGGCCGAGATGAGGACCGAGAACGCGATCGTGAGCGCGAACTGCTGGTAGAGCCGGCCCGTGATCCCCGCCATGAACGCCACCGGGATGAACACGGCCGCGAGGATGAGCGCGATGCCGATGACGGGCGCCTGGACCTCCGACATGGCCTTGAGGGTCGCCTCCCGCGGAGGCATGCCCTCCTCGATGTGGTGCTCGACGGCCTCGACGACGACGATGGCGTCGTCGACGACGAGGCCGATCGCGAGCACGAGCGCGAAGAGCGACAGCGTGTTGATCGAGAAGCCCAGGAACGGAAACACGGCGAAGACGCCCACGAGCGAGACCGGCACCGTGAGCAGGGGGATCAACGTCGCGCGCCAGCTCTGCAGGAAGATGAAGACGACGAGGACGACGAGGCCGATGGCCTCGGCCAGCGTGATGAGGATCTCCTCGATGCCCGCCTTCACGGGCGCGGTCGTGTCGAGCGAGATCTGGTAGTCCATGCCGGGCGGGAAGTGTGTCTTGAGCGTCTCCATCGTCGCGCGAACGGACGTCGCGACGTCGAGCGCGTTCGAGCCAGGCAGCTGGAAGGCCGCCACGACGCCCGCGGGCCGGCCGTTGAAGGCGCCCTCCTGCGCGTAGTTCAGCGAGCCCATCTCGATGCGCGCGACGTCGCGCACGCGCACCAGCGAGCCGTCGGTGTTCTCGCGCACGATGACGTCGCCGAACTCCTCGGGCGTCACGAGCCGCCCCTGCGCGCGCACGGTGTAGGTGAACTGCTGGCCGGGGGGCGCGGGCTCGGCGCCGACCTGGCCGGCCGGGTTGACGACGCTCTGGGCGCGCACGGCGTTCTCGACGTCGGTCACCGTGAGGCCGAGGCGCGCGAGGACGTCCGGCTTGAGCCAGATCCGCATGGCGTAGTCCGAGGCGCCGAGGTTGCGGATGTCGCCCACGCCGCGGATGCGCAGGAGCGCGTCGTTGACATTGATCGTCGCGTAGTTCGTCAAGAAGGAGGCGTCGTAGCGGCCGTCCGGCGAGTACAGCGAGATGACGATGAGCGGGAACGCCAGCGACTTCTTGATCGTGACGCCGAAGTTCTTGACGTCCTGGGGCAGGAACGTCTGCGCCTGCGAGAAGCGGTTCTGCACGAGGACGTTGTCGATGTCGATGTTGGTGCCGACGTCGAACGTCACCTGCTGGGTCATGGTGCCGTCGTTGGCGTTCGTCGACTGGATGTAGAGCATGTTGTCGACGCCGTTGACCTGCTGCTCGATGGGCGTTGCCACCGATTGCTCGATCGTCGTCGCGTCGGCGCCGGTGAAGGTCGTCGTGAGGATGATCTGCGGCGGGATGATCTGCGGGAACTGGGCGATGGGCAGCCCCACGAGCGACACGGCGCCCAGCATGACGGTCACGATCGCGATCACGATCGCGACGATGGGGCGGCGGATGAAGAATGCCGAGATCACGCCGCCGCCCTCAATGCCGCTCCGCCGAAGCGGCGGCCGACGCGGGCGCGAGCTCGGCGACGACGGTCGTGCCGTCGCTGACCTTCTGCACGCCGTCGACGACGACGCGCTCGCCGGCCTCGACGCCCGAGCTCACGATCCTCGACCCGCCCGCCGCCGGGCCCACCTCGACGCGCCGGAGCTTCACCTTGCTGTCGGCGCCGACGACGGCGAGCGAATACGTCCCCTGGACCTGGATGAGCGCGTTTTCCGGGACGACGAGGGCGTTCGTGCCCACGTCGCGGCGGCGTATGCGCACGCGGCCGAACTGACCGGGCCGCAGGAAGTTGTCCGGGTTGGGGAACAGCGCCTGCAGTTGGATCGTGCCGGTCGTCGTGTCCACCTGGCGGTTGACCGCCACGATGACCCCGCGGTGGGGGTAGACGCTGCCGTCCGAGAGCAGCAATTCGATGGTGTCGTCGAGCTTCTCGCCGCGCGCCATCCGCGCGAACTGCGCCTCGGCCCACGACCGATCGCGCCCGTCGAGCTGCTTGAGCCGATCGGCCGCCCTGACGTAGTCGATCTCGCTCATGGGGAAGCTCACGCGCAGGGGATCGACCTCCGACACGGTCGTCAGCAGCGTGGGGCCGTCCTGGCCGACGAGGTTCCCGACACGCACGAGGGCCAGGCCGGCGATCCCCGCGACCGGAGAGCGAATCTCCGTGTACGAGACGTTGAGCTCGGCCTGCCGGAGCTGCGCGGTGGCGGCGCGCACCTGATCGGCGGCGTCGCGCGCCGCGGCCTCGGCGTCCTCCAGCTCCTGGCGGCTGACGACGCGCGCGGCGCTCAGGTCCTGCCGCCGCTCGAGCTGAGCCTTGTTGTGGGCCGCGGCCGTCTCGGCGCGCGCCAGCGCCGCCTTCGCCGAGTCGAGCGCCGCTTGATACTCCGCGCGGTCGATCGTGAAGAGGAGCTGGCCCTGCTTGACGAACGCGCCGTCCTTGTACCGCTGCGCCCGCAGCAGCCCGCGAACGCGCGCGCGGATCTCGGCGTTGACGTAGCCGTCGAGGCTCCCCACGGCGTCGAGGTAGAGCGCCACGTTCTTGCGAAGGACAGGCGCGACGGTCACCGTCGGGGTCGGCGGCGGCGCCTTCGCCTTGGTCTCGGCGCACGCGGCGCCGAGCAGGGTCAGGCCCGCCAGCGCGAGGCCCGTCACGGCGTCGCGGCCTGGCATCCGTTGTTTCTCGTATCGCTTACAGGGCATGGTCATCTCGAACGCCGAGCGCGGCGACGACGGTCTCGCACGTCGTGACCGTGGCCTGGCGAGGAAAGATCTTCTCGACGAGCACCCTGTGGATCTCGGGGTCCGCGTCGACGCAGCCGTCCTCGACGACGAAGAGGCGATAGTCGGCGTCCGCGGCGTGACGGACCGTGGAAAGAATGACCCCGCTCGTCGAGATGCCCAGGAGGACGAGCGTGTCGATGTCGCGTGCGCGCAGGAGCATCTCGAGGTCCGTGCCGGCGAAGGCGCTCACCCGATGCTTGATCACCGTGGGCTCTCCGTCCCGGGCCGCCAGCGTGTCGTGAATGGCCCCGTCTTGGGACCCCGGCAAGAACTTGCCGGAGCTCTTGATGGTGCCAAACGACTGATTGCGCGCGCTGATCTCGGGGTGGCCGGCCCGGAACCCGACGTTGACGTGCGCGACGAAGACGCCCGCGGCGCGGGCCGCCGCGAGCACCTCGGCCGCGCGCGGCAAGACCGGCGCCGCCCGTTCGGGCATACGCGCGACGATGCCATTCTGAAAGTCCATGAAGAGCACGGCACTCGAGCGGCGATCGAACGCTGCGACGCTCATGGGCGGTTTCCGGCGGTGACTGACGACACGGTGAGCGGTTCCTAGCACGATTCAACCGGGGGTGATCGACCGGAGTCGCACCCTGAGGTGTTCGCCCCCTTACGGGGGGCCGCGGCTGCTCGTAGGATACGTTCAGCGGGAGGCAGCCATGCGCAGACAGGTACAGAGGATCGTGAAGAGCAGCCAGGTCATGGAGGGGGCGGGCGTTCACTTGCACCGGGCCATCGGGTTCGAGGCGCCCGAGCGTCACGACCCGTTTCTCCTGCTCGACGACTTTCGCTCGGATCTCCCCGACGACTACCGGCGCGGGTTCCCGTGGCATCCGCACCGAGGCATGGAGACCATCACCTACGTGCTGCGCGGCCAGGTCGAGCACGGGGACAGCCTCGGGAACCGCGGCGTCATCGGGCCGGGCGACGTGCAGTGGATGAGCGCGGGCAGCGGGATCATTCATCAAGAGATGCCGAAGGGCGAGGCGAGCGGCGCCATGTATGGCTTTCAGCTGTGGGCCAATCTGCCGGCCGCGCACAAGATGTCGGCGCCGCGTTACCGCGGCATCTCGGCGCGTGACATCCCCGAGGTGACGGACCACGGCGGCGCCATCGTCAAGGTCATCGCGGGCACGGTGGCGGGCGTCACCGGGCCCGTGCGCGACGTCGTCACCCGCCCCGAGTACCTCGACGTGACGATCCCGCGCGGCGCTTCCTTCACCCACGCGACGCCACGCGGACACACCGTCTTCGCCTACGTCTTCGAAGGCGAGGGCCGGTTCGACGCCCCCGCCGGGAACCGCAGCCTCGTCGAGCTCGGCGACGGCACGTTCGTGACTGTCGCCGCCGCCGACGGCGCGGCGGTGCGCTTCCTCCTCGTGTCCGGCAAACCCATCGGCGAGCCCATCGCCTGGCGCGGTCCCATCGTCATGAACACGCAGGAAGAGCTGGAGACGGCCTTCGCGGAGCTCGAGACGAACACGTTCGTCAAGACGAAGGGCGCGCGGTGACCACGGCCAGGGATGCGGCGACGACGCTGGTCGTGGCCGCCCACCTCGACGGCGGCGCCGCGCCGTATCTGCAGACGATCAAGGTCGGTCACCACGTCGTGTCGTGCGACGAGCCCGCCTCGCGGGGCGGCGCCGACCTGGGGCCGTCTCCCTCGGGCCTGCTGGTCGCGGCCCTCGCGGGCTGCACGTCCATCACGCTCGGCATGTACGCCGGGCGCAAAGGCTGGCAGCTGGGCGCCGTTCAGGTCGACGTCGAGTGGTTCCGCGGCAGCGACGGCGAACACATCGAACGGACCATTCACCTCGGCCGGGAGCTCACGGCCGAGCAGACGGCGCGCCTGCTCGAGATCGCCGAGAAGACGCCGGTCACGAAGACCCTGAAGCAAGGGGTGCCCATCGCGACGCGCCTCGGGTGACAGATCGCCGGCTCAGTCGGGCTACACTGCGGCCCGCGTGGCCAAGGCCGAGAAACAGGCGTCGGACATCGTGCGCGCGGCGCAAGCCCTCGAGGACGAGATCGTGCGGCTCGAGGCCCTCTCGCGATCGGTGCGCAAGATTCGACTGAGCTCGGACAAGGCCCTCGCGCGCGCCGCGGCCGAGCTCAACGAGACGCTCGCGCTGCCGGACCAGCTGGCCCAGCGTCTCCAGGCCGTGGCCGCGGCGCTGGGCCGCATGCAGGAGCGCCAGCAGGCGGCGCTCGCGCCGCTGGCGGCGTTCGCCGGCGAGCTGCAACAGCGCGCGCAGCTCTTCGGAGAGCACATGCAGCGCTTCGGCGCGCTCGGACAGGCGGCGGGCGAGCTCAACGCCGAGCTCGCGGCGAGCCAGGGCGACCGCGCCGGTTTCGCTCGGGCCGAAGCGCGGCTACAGGAGCTCTCCGACGGCTCGCGCGCCGTCTTCGAGGCCGCGCGCGCCGCTGATTTTCCCGAGATCGCCCGCGAGGCCGACGTCTTGAAGCAGCGTATGGCCGCGCTGCGCAAGCGCCTCGCTCGGCCCGCGTAGGCTTGCGTATCATCAAAGGCCCTGCCTGCGAAATCGGACGGAAAGCGTCATGGACCTTCGAATGAAATGGTGACTTCGCGCCTAGCTTCGATCTTGCCCTTCCCCCTGGTTGTCGCGCTCGCACTGGTCACCGGCGCGGGGGGCTGCTCCACGTCGGGGACCGCTGACCGACAGCCGCCCACGGGTGGTTCGGGCGGCGGAGGCGCCGCTGCTGGTCAGGCCGGTGGCGCCCCCGGTCAGGCTGGCGCCGCCGCCGATGGGTCGACGTCGAGCGGTGGCAGCCTCGGGACCGCCGGAACGTCTCCGCTCCCTCCATCGCCCGACGCCGGCCTGAGTGACGCGGGCACGGGCCAGGACGCGGAGGTCGTTCGCCCCGTGCTCGGCTCGCGGCCGGCGGATCCCGCATTTCAGTTCGACACGACCATCACCCAGGCGGTCCTCGAGCGGTATCTCTCGCGCTCGATCTCCTTCACTGAGCTCCTGCAAGACGACATCACGCAGCCGGTCAGCGCCCGGGGCGTCGACCCGCTCGACAACGCGCGCATGCTCTTCGACAGCAAGGCCAAGTTCGTCGGGCGCGCCGTCTTCGTCTTTGGCGGGGAGTCCAATCTCGCGAGGAACCTGCAGCGGGCCAAACCCTTCGCGGACCTCTTGCACCAGGCGGATCCCGACATCATCTTCCAGGCCGGGGCGTTCGAGATCGTCACGACGCAGGTGGGGGCGATCGCCGTCCCCCCGAGCGTGCTGACCGAGTTCGGGCAGCCCGTCACCGCTCGCAACTTCGACTACACGGGCATGCTCTTCGCGAGCGGCAAGTTCGTGAACAACTGGGGCGCAGGCGGCTCGGTCCCGGACATGAGCCGGATCGAGACGCGCATGTGGTTCTACTTCCTTGCGACGAGCTACATCGACGCCGGCGCCGAGGCCATTCACTTCGGCCAGGTGAGCCTCATGGATCAAAACGATCCCGGGCACGTCGGGTGGTTCGACATGCTCGGCCGCGTGCGGGCCTACGCCCGCCTGCACGCGCGCAGGCACATGGTCCTGTGCGACGCGCACACGCCCACGGGCGGGATCGTCGAAGGCGGCAAGCTCTTGTTCGACAGCCACGCGTTCCCGCTGCGCATCGAGGAGGTGGCGGGGATGCCGTTCAAGGGCCAGCTGCGCGTCGGATACGCCGACTCGCTCTACACGAAGAGCAAGGGTGGCGTGACGCCGAGCGGCTGGTCGTGCGCGCACCTGCCTTACATGGTGGAGTTCGACAACTTCGGGCGCAGCAACCCCGGGCACACGAGCAACGCTCCGTTCATCTGGGGTTGGGACGAGATCACGTGGTTCGCCCAGCAGGCCGTCGCCGATCGCAACGCCTGGCTGCAGTACGCCTGGCAGTGGGTTCCCGCGCACGATCCCGTGGGCCACCTCGAGATGCCCGGCAGCCGCGTGCTGTCCCCGGGAGCCGAGGGGGGACCGACGTGGTATTGGGCCAACACGAAGAGCGCGGCGTGCCCGACGGGGTTCGACACCGAGGCGACCATCCGCGCGCTGTGGAGCGGCGGCGGTCCCGACGGCGGCGTATAGATCCAGGCGTCCGCGTCAGTTGTCGGGCGCGTCGCAGTAGAGCCAGCCGAGGAGGGTCGTGAGCTCGTCCACCGACAGCGGCGGCGATCCCACCCGCGGCATTCGACAGTCGCGCACCTGCAGGAGGATGTCGATCTGGACCTTCTTCACGTCGGCATAGGTCTGATACGGGCGGCTCGGCTCGATGCCCGTGGGGGAGTGGCATCCAGCGGCGCAGCGCTGCTGGATGATGGGCGCCACGTCGGTGGCGTAGCTCGGCGCGGGGGTGGGGCACGTCGACGAAACCACCGGACAATTCGGGGCCGGCGCCGCGCCGCCGCAGCCGGCGCCCAGGGCGGCCACGCCGGCGACGAGACACCCGAGGAGTCGACGCCGCATGCCTGCAGTGTGGCACAGGCGAAAGCCTCGAATTCTTCTGACCGCGTGATTCGGCGTCGTGCGAAAATTTTATGCAGCGTGCTCGGCCTCCCGACGCACTAGGCTCCGTGTATGTCGATCCCTCAGAGGAGGATTCTTTCGTCGTCCGCCTTCGTCTGGGCGCTCGCCCTCGTGGCGCCGTCCGGCGCCGGCTGCGGCGGCAGCGACTCGCAGCCGCCGACCTCCACGGCCGCCGCGGTCACCGGCCCGGCCGACATGCACTGCATCGACAACGGCGTCGAGATCAATCAGGCCATCGGAATGTGCCTCGTCGACGACGGCGGCACGACTGCGGCGCTCTCGGCTGACGACGGCGGCGCCGACGCAGCCTCGACGGACGCCGCCGCAGCCGCAGCCGACGCCGGCTCGTCGGGCGTCGACACCGGCGGTTCGGACGACGGAGGCGCCGGCGATGGCGATGGCGGGGATGACGGTGGCGGTACCACGAGTGACTATGGACCCACGCTGTACAACGCCGAGGGCGACGACGACGACTGCAAGTACCACGTGACGTGGACGTCGACGGCGGTCAAGGAAAACGTCGGCGTGACGTTCTATGTGACAGCCATTCGTCGAGCAGACGGCGAGCCCGCGACGGGCGCCGACGTGGTGCTCGAGGTCTACCGCACCACCACGCACCCGACGCCATCGCTGGACATTCCGAACACAGAGTCGGCCGGCGGCAAGTACAAGGTCGGTCCCGTGATCTTCGACGAGCCAGGAATCTGGACCGTGCGTTTTCACTTCTACGAGACCTGCTCCGACGAGCCGGCAGATTCACCGCATGGTCACGCAGCGTTCCGAGTCAACGTTCCGTGAACGCTCCGCAGGATGATCCGATGAGCCCGCACGCCCACGTCACGTTCAAGCTCGACGTTCTATGAGCCGACGGCGTCGCCCTCGGGCGGCGCTCGTGACATGATGAAGCGGCAGCGATGACCGCGGATCTCACGCTCCTCACGCGCGCTGTGCTCTGCATGGGCGCGGCGGCCGTCTTGTGCGGCGGCTGCAACCCACCGCCCGCCGTGGCCCTGCTGCCGCCGTCCTCGCTGCAAGATCCCGCGACCTGCCGGGAGTGCCACCCGGCGCAGTTCAAGCAGTGGGCGGGCAGCATGCACGCGTACGCGTCGGAGGACCCCGTGTTCCTCGCCATGAACAAGCGCGGCCAGCGCGAGACGAACGGCGCGCTCGGCGATTTTTGCGTGCAGTGCCACGCGCCCGTGGCCGTCCAGCAGAAGCTCACGACCGACGGCCTGAACCTGGCGCAGGTGCCAGCCGCCGCCAAGGGAGTGACGTGCTTCTTCTGTCACTCGGCGGCCTCGGTGGACGGGACCCACAACAACCCGCTCACCCTCGCGGCGGACGGGGAGAGCCTCTTCGGGCCCTTTTCCGATCCGGTTCCGGGTTCGCCGCACAAGGTGAGCCATTCGAATCTCCTCGACGACCTGAGGCCGGAGTCCGCCGCGGCCTGCGGGAGCTGCCACGACATCGTCAATTCGCACGGCGCGGCGATCGAGAGGACCTTTCAGGAGTGGCAGGGGACCCTCTTCGCGATTCCGCCGAACGGCCAGACCTGCGCGGCCTGCCACATGCCGGGACAGGACGCCCCCGCCGCCGCGACGACGACGAAGGTGCGGCGCATTCACGACCACAGCCTGCCGGGCGTCGATCTGGCCCTGACGCCTTTCCCTGACACCGACGCGCAGAAGCAAGCGGTCCAGACGCTCATCGATCCGACGCTGCTGACCTCCGTGTGCTTTCGGCCCGGAGCGGGCGACATCGAGGTCGATCTCGACAACGCAGGCGCGGGCCATGGTTTCCCGAGCGGCGCCAGCCAGGATCGCCGCGTCTGGGTCGAGGTCACGGCGTTCGCCGGCGGAGAGGTCATCTACGAGAGCGGCGTGCCGGCCGCGGGTCAGACGGTCGAGTCGGCGCCGGATCCTGATCTCTGGATGATCCGCGACTGCATGTTCGGCGACGACGGGAGCCCGGTGAACATGTTCTGGCAGGCGGCGTCGTTCACGACGAACGAGCTGCCGGGGTCGGTGATGTTGACGGTGACCGATCCGACCTCGTTCACTAAGACGCACATCAAGAACGTCTATCCCGGCGGCGGCGCCAAGCTCAGCCAGACGCCCGATCGCATCTCCGTGAAGGTTCACATCAAGGCGATCGCCGACGAGGTGCTCCAGGACCTCGTGGCGAGTGGCGATCTGGACGCGAGCTTCATGGGGCCATTGCCCACGCTCACGCCGGCGAGTGGAACCATCGAGTGGACCTCGAACGCCCGGACCGTTCCTGGCATCGATCCGCCCATCTCCTGCGTCGTCGGCGGCGGAAATCCCTTCCGCGAATCGCCGAACGTCGCGAAGAGCAACGCCCGCTGCGTCCGCTGACGAACGCTGCTCGCCGATGGCACGAAAAGAGGTGGCACGATAGGACATCCTGTCGCGATCGGGCGAGGCGTTTCGCTACGAGACGATCGAGTCCGAGGGCGTCATCCTCGATGGCATCCGAGTGCGTGTCGCGACGCCTCGGATGCTCTATCGCATGAAGAAGGACACTGTTCGGCCGCAGGCTCGCTTGGACGCCGAGACCATTCGCCGGCAATTCGGCCTCACGGAGGAATGATGGGCGTTCGCAAATTTCGATCGGTTGCGGACATGCCCGGCCCGCCGGTCCTCGCGCGACTCGACCCGGAGAACCTGCGCATGGCCTTCGGGCTCTCGTCGGTCGCGACGGCCTTCCGCCCGATCCGCCTGCAGCCCGGCGTCCGTAAGTTTCGATCGTGGGACGAGCTCCAGGTGGCCCGGCGGCGATAGCGGGAGTGTGGCTGTGCTAGAGGTTCGGGGCGGGGTTCAGGTCGACGCGGTCAACCGGGGATGCAGACGTTGAAGACGACGCTGTCAGGGTGCAGCTGCGAGCTCGAGCCGCCGTCGGAGTCCGGTGCGCTGAGGTTCAGCGTGATCTGCCAGAAGCCGCTCATGTAAAGGTAGAGCGGGCTGATGACGTAGCGACCACCACCCGCGTCGGTCGTCACCGGCGTGATGGACGTGCCGTGTCCGTGATCGGGCATTTTCGGCACCGCTTCGATCGTCAAGCCGTCGACGACCTGGCCGGAGGCGTCGCGGACCTCGAGATCCCAGGTGTTCGAGCCCCGGACCCACGAGCCGGGGGGATTCTGCGCGTCGGCCGCGCCTGGCCGGTTGTCGATCAGGGTCACGGCAAGCTGGCCAGTGCGCTCGGGCGTGCCCGGCGCGTACGGCGTCGCGCGTGTCTCCTTGGTGCAGTCGACGAACTGCGAGAGCGAGCTCGAGCCGTCGGTCGAATCGGAGCCGGCGCTGCATCCGGCGCTCCCGAGCCAACCCGCCGCCAAGAGCAAGGCGGCCAGCCCGTGCGCTTGTCGAAGAACCAAAGAGCGCATCCATGAACTATACACGGGCCACGGCCGCGAGGTTACGCAGAGGCGAATCTGCCCGGCCTGAAACGAGCTAGAGGTAGGGAGAGGAAGCAGATCCGCGAGGAGCGGCGTGCCCGTTTTTTTCGGGCAGGGTTGGGGGGCCCGGCACCACTCCTCGCGAATCCATCATCCTGCTCCTTGTCACTGCAAGTCGTCGGCCAGCTTTCAAAGCCCGGAGAACTGCGGTTTTGCCGGTGAAGTGACGGCATTCCGTCGGCCCGGCGGGGCCGCGGCCGTCGGATCGTCTCGCGCGTGTCCGGTAGCCTCAGTGTGACGATCGCCGCCAGAGGTCCTGCATGGCGACGCCCATGTCGACGAGCGTCTGGTCGGCTTGGCGCAGGCGGCGGCTGATCTCGCGCGCAATGTTCAGCATCAAGAGCGTGTAAACCTCGAGGTCGGTCTTGTAGAGGCGCGTGATGGCCGCCTGATCCAGGACGAAGAGAGTCGCAGCGCCCAGCGCGCGCACGGTGGCCGAGCGGGCCTGAACGTCGATGAGCGACATCTCGCCGACGCAGTCGCCCCGCTTCATGACGGCCAGGCAGAACTCGGCGCCGTTGCGACCGCGCTTGCAGATCTCGAGCTCGCCGTCGCAGAGGACGAAGACGCCCACGGAGAGGTCGCCTTCCTCGATCACGCTCTGCCCGGCCTCGATGCGAATGATCCGCGCCGCCGCGAAGATCTTCTCGAGAACGGCGTCCGACAGGCCGGCGAAGATCGCGGTCTGCGCCAGGAGCGCGCGATCCACCGCCTCGACCGTGATCACGCCCGAGCCGTCCATGGGCCCAATCCTACGCCCGCGGGCGGGGCGCCGAAATCAGGTCGAGCGTGCCGCCTTTGGCTGCGACGCGCCCACGGGCGTGGCGACGATCTGGAAGAGGTTGTGCTGCCGGGCGCGGAAATACGCGGCGCTCGTCAGCAGGTAGTATTTCCACATGCGATAGAACCGATCGCCGTAGCGCGCGCGCAGCGAGGGCCACGCGGCGTCGAAGCTCTCCCACCACGCCATGAGCGTCCGATCGTAGTGCTCGCCCAGGTTCTGCACGTCCTCGGTGACGAGGATGTCCTCCATGGACGTCGCGAGCTGACCGAGGGTTGGGATGGCGGCGTTGGGGAAGATGTATTTCTCGAAGAAGGGATCGATGCGCGCGCGCGGGCGATTGCCGCCGATCGTGTGAATGAACACGACGCCGCCGGGCGCGAGGAGGCGCGCCGCCAGCTCCATGTAGCCCCTGTGGTTCTTGGGGCCGACGTGCTCCATGAGCCCGATCGAGACCACGGCGTCGTACGTGCCGGTGGCGTTTCGGTAGTCGTCGAGGCGGATCTCGACGGGCAGCGACGCGTAATGCTCGGAGGCCCACGCCGCCTGCTCCTTCGACACGGTGTACCCGACGACCTTGGCGCCCGTGCGCTCGGCGGCGAACGCCGCGAAGCCGCCCCATCCGCAGCCGAGATCGAGGATCCTCATGCCGGGCCGAAGACCGATCTTGCGGCAGACGAGATCGAGCTTGGCCTCTTGCGCGGCGTCCAGCGTGTCCGCGTTCTTCCAGTAGGCGCATGTGTACGCCATGCGAGAGCCCAGCATGGCCCGGTAGAGATCGTTGCCAACGTCGTAGTGACGCTCGCCCACCTCGAAGGGACGCGCGACTTGCAAGTTGAAGAGGCGCGCCTTGACGGCCTGGGCGAGCAAGACCCAGCTGTCCTCGACGACGAGGTTGGCCCGCGAGAGCACGAGCTTCGTGACCATCTGGTCGAGGGACGCGCAGTCCCACCAACCATCGACGTAGGATTCGCCCACGCCGAGGGTGCTGTCGCGCAACACGCGCGCGTACGTCCGCGCGTCGTGGATCTGGATATCCCAGGGCGCGTCGCCGCCCACGGCGATGCCGGCGTTCGCGAGGATCTCGCGCATCACGTCGGCGGCGCGCCGATCGTCGAACGTGGAGAGCAGCTTTCGCGCGGCGCCGTTCACGCGGGGCCCGCCTGCGGGGCGCGGCGGCGCAGCCACTTCTCCGCGACGTCGAGCCCGAGATCGACCAGACGCGGCGCCGGCATCCGGGCGCCCGAGAACATCCAGGCGAAGCCCTTGGAGACGGCGCGCCCGCGCAGGCGCGCCACCGAACGCGCGGCGCGGCCCGCAGGCGGACGGCCCCGTCGCGGTCGATGAACGAAGGAGGTCGCCGCCTCCCTCAGGCGGAAGATGCGCCTGTAGTCCTCGATTACGGCGTGGGCGCCGAGGCGGGCCGGGTAGCTGGCCGGGTCACCGGCGAGGATGGCCTCGGCCAGCACGCGGCCCGACACCACGGCTGGCAAGATGCCCTCGGCCGTCAGCGGCTGGGCCAGGCCCAGGCTGTCACCGCAGAGATAGGCGCCGCCCTTGCCGTCGTCGTCCACCCGCGCGGCGCCCTCGAGGTGAGCCGGGTCGTAGAGGAAATAGGAATGGCCCTTCATCGCCTTGGGCTCGAGCTCGGGAGCGGTCTCGGCGGGTACGTGCCCGGTGGCCTGGAAATGCGCGCGCGCCATCTGCCAAGCGGCGCGCACCTCGGTGGGATCGACGGTGCCGGTTCCCACGTTGAGCCAGTCGGTCTTGGGCACATTCCAGGAGTAACCGCGGAGGTCGTCGTGCAGGAGCAGCTCGGGCTCGCCGTCGCCGCCGACGCGGGTGCGGGCGATGGCGGCGGCGTCGGCGCGAAACTCGTGCTCCTGCGCGCCCACGGCGGCGCTCGGCCGCCGCGGGGCGTAGAGGCGGGCCACCGGGCAGTGCGTCCCGGCCGCGCCGACGAGGTGACGCGCGCGCAAGCCGGCGACGGACCACAGGCCGTCGGCGTCACGCTCGAGCTCGCGGATCGCCGTTCCGACACGGAGCTCGGCGCCGCTCCGTCGCAGGAGGAAGTCGTCGAGCTCGAAGCGCCGGATGAACCAACCGCGGCAGCGCAGCGCCCGCTCCTCGCCCCCGTAGCGGACATGGCAGGTGTTCCACTCCCAAAGACCGCCCGAGTATTCGCGCGGCGACAGCGCGAGCGCGTCCCAGATCGGCGTCGACAGCCAGCCGCCGCACAGCTTTACGCGGGGGAACTCCGCCCGATCGACGATGGCCACGCGGGCCCCGCCGCGCGCGAGGAAGCGCGCGCACGTGCTGCCCGCGGGCCCCCCTCCGACGACGATGACGTCGCAGACCATCTGCGGGGGAAGGTAGCCCGCCTCGGGGCCGCGCGGACAAAAAAAGGGGGCTTCGGAAGGCCGCCCCGAGGGGCCTCGAGGTGCAAGCCCCGCCGGCTCTCGGCCGGCGGGGATGCCTCAGTGCTGCCCGTGGCCGTGGTGCCAGTTGACGACTACGGCCTTGGCCGCCAACGCTGCCAGGCCCACGAGCATGAGCAAAGTCGCCGTCGGTCCTGCACCGTGAGCGAACCGAAAGCCTGCCAGGTCGAGGCAGACCATCAGTATCGACGCACTAAAGAAAACCAGCGCGGCATACAGCATGAATCCCCTCCTCTCGTAAGGAGAGTTACGCATACGCAGTGCCAAGCCAAAGTGGCGCGAACGATGGGGGGTTGGGCCCGACGACGTCACGGCGGGGTAACGTCATGACACCGTCTCAGATTCGACCGATCGGCTCGGGCGGCGGCGCTGGAGGATCCTGGGTCGGGAGGCGCGGGCCGAGCAGCGCGGTGAGCTCCTCGCGATCCAACGATTCGTGCTCGAGGAGGCTCGCACAGAGTCTGTCGAGCTCGGCGCGATGCGCATCGATCGTCTTCGTCGCCTCGTCGAGCGCCCGACTGAGGACCTTGCGCGCCTCCTCCTCGATGGCGGCCGCCGTCGCGGCGCTGACTCCTCCGTCGACGGCCATGCGCCGCCCCAGAAACGGATGCTCGGCGTCTTGCTCGTAGTACACCGGGCCGAGACGGGCGCTCATGCCGAAGTTGGCCACCATGCGAGAGGCCAGCCGCGTGGCTTCCTTCAGATCGTTCTCGGCGCCCGTCGAGAGGCTCTCGAGCACGACCCGCTCGGCCGAATAGCCTCCCATGAGCACGCGGATGCGCGCGACGAGCTCCGGCTCCGACATGACGTGGCGATCGCTGCCGGGATTCTGGTGCGTGGCGCCGAGAGTCATGCCGCGCGGGATGACGCTGACCCTCTGCGGCGGCTCCACGTCGGACGAGAAGTGCGCGACGACGGCGTGACCGGATTCGTGGATGGCGACCCGTCGCTTCTCTTTCGGCTCGAGCCTCGCCTCGCTGGGATCGCCGAGCACGATCTTGTCGAAGGCGTCGGAGAAATCAGCCGCCGTGATCTGCTCCCGGTCGGCGCGCGTCGCCGCGAGCGCGGCCTCGTTCACGAGGTTCGCGAGGTCCGCGCCCGAGAAGCCGGCGGTTCTCTCGGCGAGGGCGTTCGAGTCGATGTCGGGCGCGAGCGGCTTGCCCCGCGTGTGCACGCCGAGGATGGCCTTGCGAGCGGCCAGCTCGGGTCGGTCGACGAGGATGCGGCGATCGAAGCGTCCGGGGCGCAGGAGGGCAGGGTCGAGGACGTCCGGACGGTTCGTGGCGGCCATGACGACGACCAGCTCGGAGCGATCGAAGCCGTCCATCTCGGAGAGGAGCTGATTGAGCGTCTGCTCGCGTTCGTCGTTCCCGCCGCCGAGACCCGCGCCCCGGGAGCGGCCAACGGCGTCGATCTCGTCGATGAAGACGATGGCGGGCGCGCTCTTCTTGGCTTCGGCGAACAGCTCCCGGACGCGGGAGGCGCCGAGTCCCACGAAGAGCTCGATGAACTCGGAGGCGCTTATGGAGATGAACGGGACGCCCGACTCTCCTGCCACGGCGCGCGCCAGCAGGGTCTTCCCGGTCCCGGGCGGACCGACGAGCAGCACCCCGCGCGGCGCTTTGCCTCCGAGGCGCCGAAATCGTGCCGGCTCCTTGAGGAACTTCACGATCTCGAGGAGGTCGTTCTTGGCCGCCTTGAGGCCGGCGATGTCGTCGAACGTCACGTTCACGGACGTCGCCTTGTCGAACTTGCGCCCCGGGCTCTTGAGGAATCCGCCCAGCGGCCCACCCGTGCTCAGCATCCCGCGCGCGCGACGGGACATCCACGCCCAGGCCGCGAGGATGAGCACCCAAGGCAGCAGCGTCAGCACGACCTGGACGGCGAAGGGCTGCCGCTGGCTGTTGACCGTGACGCGCACGCCTTTGTCGCGCAGGAGGGGCAACCAAGCGGCGTCGTTCGCGGGCAGGTTCGTACGGAACGTCTGGACGGTCTTGCCGTCGAGAGTCTCGGGTTTCGCGAGGGTCGTGGAGGCGGTGTCCCCCGCGAGCACGATCGACTTGACCTTGCCCTGCCGTACCCAGTCGAAGAGCTGCGAGTAGGCGACGGCCGCTTCTTCTTGGCCCTCCATCGTGCTCTTCCAGAACCACATCGCTCCGATCATCAGCGCCAGGAGGAGCAGCGTCCGGCGCGAGGTGCTCGGCTCGGATCCGCCGGGCGCCGGAGGGGGCGTGGCCGGGGTGGGCCTGGGTGACGGTGACGGCATGTTGGGTCCTCGCGAGGTCCCGGCCGAGCGCCCGTGCGCATGGCGGAAGACCCCCCTGAACCCTAAACACTCGCCGCGGCGTGGCTACCTCGGGCTCGACGACGCGTGCCCGAGAGGCTTGGGCTCGAGCAGGCGCGCGTAATCCCGCAGGATCATGAGCGACTCGCTCAGCACGAGATTCTCGGCCGCGCCGAGCTCGCCCGACTCGTGGTCGTGCGGTGGCGCCACACCCCCGTCGGGCGCGACGGGCTTCGCCACGGCGACCTCGGGCGGCGGAAGACCCGGCTTGGCGGCATTCTTCACCGTGATGGCGTAGCGCGTGCCCGTGGCGGCGGTGACGCGAGCGACCCGCTCGATCTCCTTCTCGCGGGCCTCCGTGGCGGCGATCTCGCGGCGACGCTGCGCCTCGTTCAGGGACACCTGGCCCGCTGCGATCCTCGCCTTCAGTGTCGCGATCTCTGCGCGCAGGTCGGAAAAGCCCCGGTCGGCCTCGACGCGACGGCTGGATTGCGTCCGCAGGGTGGCGAGCCAAGGCTCGACGCGATTGACGCGCTCATAGCGGGCGGCTGCGACGGTGTCCCAGGGCAAGGGATCCTTGAGCTCGCCCTCGCCCACCTTGGCGACGTCGCTGCGCGATGGAAGGACGATGTCCGAGGCCACGCCGCGTAGCTCGGTCGAGGCGCCGCTCGGCCGGTAGAACTTGCTGATCGTGATCTTGAGCGCGCCCGGATCGTAGGTGTGCGAGGCCTTGACCCGATCCATGACGGTCGCGAGGGGCAAGATCGACTGCACGGTGCCTTTCCCGAAGGTCGTCGAGTCGCCCACGATGACGGCGCGCCCGTAGTCTTGCAGCGCGCCGGCGGCGATCTCGGAGGCGGAGGCGCTGAAGCGGCTCGTGAGCACGACGAGCGGCCCATCGTAGATGACGCCGGGATCGGGATCGGTGTCCACCTGGACGACGTTGTTCGAGTCGCGCGTTTGAACGACGGGCCCGCTCTTGATGAAGAGCCCCGTGAGCTTGATGGCCTCTTCGAGAGACCCACCGCCGTTGCGGCGCAGGTCGAGGACCACGCCGCGCACCCGCTCGGACTTGAGCTTGGCGAGCAGCTTCGCGACGTCGGCCGTCGCTCCGCTCGCGCCGCCATCGCCTGAATAGAAGGACGCCAGGTCGATCACGCCGAGCCGGACCGTCGAGCCATCGGGCTCCGGCTTCTCGATGATCTGCGCCTTCGCTTGCTGGTCCTCGAGCTTGATCTCCGCGCGCACGAGCCTGACCGTCCGCGGCGGCCCCGCCGATCCGACGGGCGGCAGGACGGTGAGCGTCACCACCGACCCCTTGGGGCCGCGGATGAGGCCCACGATGCGCGTGAGCGGCATGTCGGTGACGTCGACCGGCTCGCCCGCGTCCTGCGCGACGGCGGTGATACGGTCACCCGGCTTGAGGAGGCCGCTCTTCTCGGCGGGGCTGCCGGGCACGAGCTCGTGCACGGTGCAGGCGCCTTCGTCGCTGCTCAGCGACGCGCCGATCCCGAACAGAGACAGGTTCATCGCGATCGACAGCGATTCCATCTCCTCGTGGCCGAGATAGTCCGAGTGGGGATCATAAACGTGTGTCAAGGAGTCGAGGTAGATCTCGAGGACCTCGTCCTGCCCGAGGGCGGTCATCATCCGGAGCTGCTGGGCGTGGCGACGCGTGAGCGTCTTGGCGATGTCGGCGGCTGGCGGCTTCTTGTCGCCGAGTTTTTCCTGCAGGACCTCCGCGCGCAGCTCCTCGCGCCAGATGGCGTGTGCGCTCGTGAGATCGCGCGGCCGGGCCGCGCGGTCCCGATCGAAAAGGAAGGTGTCGCGGCCGGTGAAATCGAAGGCGGCGGAGCGAAGAAGCTCGGTGTCGTAGGCCGCCTGCTGGCCCAGGCGTTCGAGGAAGCGTTTGAAGATGGTCTGGGCGGGCCGCGTGTCGCCCTCCATCCTCGTCGCGTAGGCCAACGTGCGGCGGTAGGTGGCGAGCTCGTCGACGTCGGTCTGGAGAAAGAGGGATCGCGATCCGTCGAGCGCCTCGAGGTACCGCTCGAGGAGCTTGCCCGCCAGCTGGTCGTCGAGCGGGTGATGCGCGAACTGAGACCCCGCGAGGAGCGAGGTCACGACGCGCGTGATGTTCGCCGCCGTCGTGGCCTTGTCGGCCGCGATCGGCGCGGCGCCTTCGCCGACCCGCCAGCTGAGGGCGACGGCGACGACCGTGGCGGCCACCAGCGTCCTTCCGGTCCAGTTGGGGGCGCGCCTCGGCTTCGTGTCAGGTCGGCGGATCATTTTCTTCCGTGACGGTGGATCATCGGCGCGCCGCGCGCAACCGTCGCGGCTCACGCCTCGGGCGACCGAGCTGGCTCGACGGCGCGCGCGAGCGCCTGCCGCATCCCGCGCGCGGCACCCGCGATCGCCTCGGCGCCGCGTCCGAGTCGAAAAGGGTTGAGGCGCGGCAGGTCGGGGATGGCGACGACGTGCAGGTTCGCCCGCTCCGGCGCGCGCAGCGCAGGGCTGGCTCTTCGCCGCCACGGCGAGCGCGCCATCAAGTGGTGAAAGAGGACGCGCTCGCCCGCGTCCGCGCCCCCGAGGCCCGGGCGGTCGAGGATTCCGCCGTCCAGATAGAGGCGCCCGTCGATGCGGACGGGCTGAAACATCACGGGCGCGGCGCACGATGCGTGCACGGCGGGCGCGAGCTCACCGCTGCGGAGCACGGTGGTGCGCCTCGCGCCGACGTCGAACACCGACACGGCGAGCGGGACGCGACACTCTTCGAAGGTCTTCACGGGAGCGATCGATTCGAGGCGCGCGCGGAAGAGCGCCCCGCGCAGCAGCCCGAGGCCCGGGCGGACGTCCCAGAAGTGCTCGCGTCGCAGCAGAAGCAGCTCCTCGCAGAGGCGGCGCGCCGAGACGCCCGAAGCCCAGAGCCCCGCGACGAGCGCGCCAGCGCTCGAGCCGCAGACACGCGCCGGCACGAGCCCTTCGTCCTCGAGCGCGGACAGCGCCCCCGCGTGCGCGAAGAACCCGAAGAAGCCCGAAGACATCGCCAGCGTGAAGGGCGCCGACGACAGCCACTCTCGAAGCGTGGGCATCCGCTCAGCATGCCGGCTTTTGGGCCTGCGACAAAAAGCAAACGGCGCCTAGGGCCGCAGGGAGTCGGATCCAGCATGTAACGCGGGGCGACGCCGGCGCTGTCGTTGATCGATCGCGTCAACGATGTTTGCGCCGTTCCGGCGTCACGGGGGCAAAAGACAGCGCCGCGGGCCCACATGGCGATTCCTTGCCTCGTGGGAGCCACTTCTGCGGCTAATGCAAGTGTAGGGACTGTGTGGGGACGTGGTTGCTGACCGCAGTCGGAGGTGAGCCTTGACGAGAGTCTTCGCAAATGTCGCCCGGGTGAGCGTCGCTGTCTCCGCGCTGGTGGGCGCGGGTTGCGTGGGAGCGGTGAGCGCGCCGGGCGCGTCGCCGGGCGGGCCCGGGAGCGGCGCCGCGGGGACGGGCGGGCCGGCGACGGGCTCGGCGGGGACGGGGACGGTGACGGTTGGGCCGTTGACGCAGCCGGTGCCGGCGTTGCGCAAGCTGACGATCGCGGAGTTCACGAACAGCATTCGCGATCTGCTGGGGAGCAACGCTCCTGTTCCGCCGCAGCTCGAG
>DASXOE010000093.1:0-44297 GCA_036494575.1 Polyangia bacterium
GGTCCCCGCGCGCGAGCGCGATGTGCTTGACGGAGGCGCCCAGACGCACGGCCCTGTCGACCATGCCGGCGGCCGCCAGACACTTGCCGAGCCCCTCGTCGAGGTTGAGCCGCGAGACGCCGATGCGGATCTGGCCGGGCGCGCTCAACGTCGACGCCTTGAGGGCGCGCGTCGTGCCGCCACGTTCCTCGAAGGCGCCGCCCCCACGCACGGCCCAGGCGAGCGCGTCGACCGTCGGCTGGTAAACGACGCCCAGGACGGCCTCGCTGTCCTCGGAGAGGCCGATGTGCACGCAGAAGTCGCCAGTGCGCGCCACGAAGTCGCGCGTGCCGTCGAGCGGATCGACGATCCACACGCGTCGCTTCGCCAGCCGCGCGGGATCGTCCGGCGTCTCCTCGGTGAGGATGGCGTCGTCGGGAAAGACGGCCGCGAGCCGCTTCGTGATGGCGGCGTTGGCGTCGAGATCGGCGACCGTCACGGGAGACTTGTCGGGCTTCGTGCTCACCGCGATGTCGGGCCGGGCGTAGTGGCGCATGATGATGGCGCCGGCCTCGCGCGCGGCCTTCTTCGCGAGCTCGAGCTCCTTTTCGTACCTCTCCACGGCCGGCAAGCCTACCAGCTTGTCACGCCGGTCGCTCACGCCGCCGCTTGCGCGGCCTCGATGGCCTCCTTGTAGAGGGGAAGGACCGCGCGGACCGAATAGGCGGCCTCGACGCGCGCACGAGCGCGCGCCCCCACGGCGCGGCGCAGCGCGGGCTCCTCGACGAGGTCGACGATGGCGCGCTCCCAGCCGGCGTCGTCGCGGGGCAGGAACCCGTCGACGCCCTCGGTGACGACGTCGGGATTCGAGCCCACGGGCGAGGCCACGCCCGGACGGCCCATCGCCATGTACTGGATGAGCTTGTAGGCGCACTTGCCGCGCTCGATGGGACCATCGGGCAGCGGCATGACGCCGACGTCGATGCGCGCCAGATCCTCGATCTCGGTCTCGGGGCGCCAGCGCACGAACTCGGGCCGCAGCGGCGACAGCTCGGCGGGCGGCGGCGCGTTGGAGATCGCGACAAAGCGCGCCCCCGTGCGCTCGAGGGCGCGCGTGAGGCCCGGCAGCGCGTGGAGGAGCTGGCGGTAATTGATGTCGAGCCCCGTCCAGCCGACGACGACGTCGCGGCCGCGCCGCTCGCGCGTGGGCTGAAACGCGAAGCGCTCGGCGTCGACGGCCGTGGGGATGATCATGGTCTTGCCCGGCGCGCGCGTCGCGGCCGCGAGGTAAGCGCTTCCGGCGATGACGCGATCGGCGAGCGCGACGAGCGCCGGGAACTTCTTCCGGTTGGAGCGGCGCTCGAAGATGGCGTCGTCGAAGTCGAAGATCGCGCGCCGCCCGCGCGCGGCGAGGCGCTCGAGCAGCGTCGTCGGCAGCTCGGTCATGGGGCGCTGAAAGAAGATGACGTCGTCGTCGCGCAGATCGCGGAGCTGCGCGACGCGCGACAACGCCGCGAACGGCGCGTAGAGGGGACGCGGCAGGTTGAGCGGCCAGGGCAGGCGCGTGTCGCCGTAGACGCTCGGACGCGCGACGCGCACGGAGCAAGGGACGCCGTCCGCCTCGAGCGCGCGCGCGATGACGAACCCGCGCGCGCGCGCCGCGGGCACGCGCTCCCCCTGCACGAAGAAGACGACCCTCACGGCGCGTCCCGTCGGCCGAGCAGGCGCCGCGCGAGGCCGACGACGAAACGGCGCTCCTCCTCGCCCGGACCGAGGGCCATGAGCGCCGCGGGGTAAATGATGAGACCGGCGGCGAGGACGAGCGCGACCGACAAGCGGGGGGCGACTGGGATCGCGCGGACTGCGAGCTCGGCGAGGAAGGCGATTCCCGCCGCGACGAAGGGTTTGGCGAGCGCGCGCTCGAACGGGTGCACACGATCCAACCGATAGACCTGAATCATGAGCGCGCCATGCGCGACGATCATCGAGAGCAGAGCGGCCACTGCCGCGCCCGTGACGCCGTAGCGCGGAATGAGCAGGAACGAGAGCGCGAGGTTGGTCGCGGCGGCGCTGACGTTCGTCCAGAAGAACCGCGTTGACCGCCCGCCCATGACCATGACGTAGGCGGTCAGGCCGAGGACGCCGTTGACCAGGTGGGAGAGCACGAGCAAGCCCATGGCGTTTACGCCCGCCGTGTAACCGGGTCCATAGAGCCAGAGCAGCGGTCGGCGCAACGCGAGCAGCGTGAGGGCGATGGGCGCCGAAGCCGAAGCGACCCAGCGGGTCATGAGCGCGAGGTTGTAACGCAGGCGCCCGCGATCGCCTTGGTGCAGCGCCTCCGACATCATGGGCGCGGCGACGCTGTCGAAGGCGTAACGCATGGCGGCCACGGAGCGGCCGAGCTCCTCTGCGGCAGCGAACACGGCCACCTGTCCGGCGCCCGCGTAGGCGCTCAGGATGAAGATGTTGGCGCGCTGGAGGATGCCGTTCATGAACTCCGACGCGCCGATCGGTATCGCGAAGCGGATGAGGCCGCGATGGCCGGGCGCCCGCATGGCCTCGCGCAGCCGGCCGCGGCCGAGCACGGCGCTCGTCCCCGCCCAGGCGACGGCGAGCAGCACGAGTGTCGACGTACCGTGGGCGGCCGCCGCTCCCAGCACGTCGCGATGGACGACCCAGGCCGCGAGGGTGAGCGCGATGAGCAGGAAGGGCTCGGCGATGCCACGTACGATGAGGTTCACACGCGTGACCTTGGCCGCGAGCGTGGCCGCCATGAGCACGATGACCATGCCGCCGCCGAACACCGTGGGCGCGAGCAGCGGCAGCACCCGGCCGAAGGCGGCGTTGCCCCACAGTCGGACGAATATCGGCGCCGCCAAGGCCAACGCCAGCGAGAGGAGGAGCAACGTGCCGCCAGAGAGCCGCAGCGCGCTGCCGAGCGCCTGCGTCTCTTCGCGCGTCTCGCCCGCGGCGCGGTGGGCCGCGACGAATTTGAGCATCGCCTTGTCGCCACCCGCGATGCCGGCGCGCATGAGCACTTCGCACAGATCGGCGCCCGCGCGGTAGGTGCCGTAGGCGTTCTGGCCGAAGAGGCGCGATACGAGCACGCGGTGCAGGGGCATGAGCCCCTGCCCGAGCATGGCGAGGATCTGCGAGATCCCGCTGCGCGCCGCGTGCGTAGCGTCCTCGGCCCGGCTGGGCATTGCGCGTCTGAACGGTCCGCCGGCGGCGCCCACGTCGGGCGCGGGGATAGGGCTCACGCGGTCCCCGCGGCGCGGGCCGGCAGGAGCGGCTCGCGCGCGATGCTCTGTGCCTGCGCGGCCGCCTCGCGCGCGAAGGCGGCGCGCCCATCGACGAGCTCTCGCTGCCAGGTTTCGAGCACGATGAGGTTCCACAGACGCTCGCCGTGATCCTCGCCGGCGCGGTGGCGGTCGAGCAGATCGGTCACGGCCTCCGGACGAAAGAGCCCGCGTCCTCGCGCGGCATCGGAGAGCAAAATGTCGCGCGCGAAGCCGTGGAGACGTCCGGCGAGCCAGGGCCCCGTCGGCAACGCGAAGCCCTTCTTGCGCCGGTTCACGATCTCGGCAGGAACGAGGTCCGCGAAGGCGCGCTTGAGGATATGCTTGCCCTTCCGGCCGCGCAGCTTGAGCCGCCCCGGCAGCGCCGCTCCGAGCTCGATGACGTGGTGGTCGACGAGCGGCGCGCGCGCCTCGAGCCCGTGTGTCATGCTCGCGACGTCGACCTTCGCGAGGATGTCGTCGGGCAGGTACGTCGCGAGATCGAGGCTCTGCAGGCGACTCACAGTGTCTGGCACGGCCGAGGCGCCGAGATGCGCCGCAAACGCCTCGGCCGTCCCGTCACGCGCGAACCGCTCTCCGAGCTCGGGCGTGTAGAGCGCCCCCTTCTCGGCCGCCGAGAAGTGGCAGACGAAGCGCAGGTAGCGCGAGGCCTCGTCGGCGGAGAGGGACGCGCCGAACTCCCGCAGCCATCGCGCCTTGCGACCAGGGGCGGCGCCGAGCGCGGCCGCCACGCCACGCGCGAAGGGACGCGGCAAGCGCCGCACCATGTCTGCGACGTGAGCCCAGACGTAGCGTCGGTAGCCTCCGAAGGCCTCGTCGCCGGCGTCGCCCGAGAGAGCGACGGTGACGTGGCGGCGGGTCATCTCACACAGATAACGTGTGGGCACGGCCGAGGTGTCGGCGAACGGCTCGCCGTGGTGGCGCACGATGCTGGGCAGCAGACCCACCATGTCGGGCTCGACGATGAGCTCGTGGTGATCCGTGCGCCAGCGCTCGGCGACGAGCCGCGCATAAGGGAGCTCGTTGTCCGCGCGGCCGCCCTCCGTGAAGCCCACTGAGAACGTCTTGACGGGCTCGCCCAATGCGCGGGCCATGCAAGCGACGACGATCGAAGAGTCAATGCCACCGGACAAGAACGCTCCGAGCGGAACGTCCGACATGAGCCGCGAGCGGACCGCCTCCTCGACCGTCTCGCGCACGCGGCGCACGGCCTCGTCCTCGGAGATCCCTTGCAGCGCCGGGTCGGGATCCCTTCGATAGTAGCGTCGCAGGGTGGGCCGCTCGCCGGGGCGTACCTGCAGCGTGTGCCCGGGCGGGAGCTTCTTGATGGCTTCGTAGATCGTGTGCGGCGCGGGCACGTACTGCAGCGCGAGGTAGGAATCCAGCGCCGGCAACGACATCGCCGTCGGCGTCCGCTCGTCGGCCACGAGCGCACCCAGCTCGGAGGCGAAGACGAAGCCATCGGCACGCTCGCAATAGAACAGCGGCTTCTCGCCGAACCGATCGCGCGCGAGCAGCAGAGTCCCCGCGCGCGCGTCCCACAGCGCGAAGGCGAACATGCCACGCAGGAGCTCGGGAACCCGCGCGCCGACCTCCTCATACAGGTGCGCGACGACCTCGGAGTCGCTCCCGCTGCGAAAGCGATGGCCCTTGGCGACGAGGTCGGCGCGCAGCTCGGCGTGGTTGTAGATCTCTCCGTTGACGACGATCGTGATCTGCCCGTCCTCGTTCGTCATGGGCTGCCGGCCGGCGTCCGACAGATCGATGATTGACAGTCGCCGGTGCGCGAGCGCGACCGGCCCGGCCTGGAAGAAGCCGTGCCCGTCAGGCCCCCGGTGGACCATGGCGGCCGCGAACCGCTCGGCGGCGCCCGCGGGCGGCGCATCCTCGATGCGCGTGGCGAGCGCGCCCGCGATCCCGCACATTCAGACGACCCCTTTGGCGGCCAGAAGGCCGTCATAGAGGCGCACGGTCTCTTCGAGTATGCGGTCGACGCCGAAGGTGGCGGCGACGTGCGCGCGCCCGCGCGCGCCCATGGCGCGGCGCTCGTCGTCGGACGCGGCGAGCATGCGCGCCAGCGCCTCGGCGAGCGCCGCATGATCGAAGGTCGGCACCTCGAAGCCGCTCACGCCGTCGACGACGATCTCGTCGATGTTGGCGGCGTGCGAGACGACCGCGGGGAGGCCGCAGGCGTGGGCCTCGAGCACCGCATTCGGTAAACCCTCGTAGAGCGACGGCAGCACGAGCGCGTCAGCCGCGTGGTAGAGCGGCAGCATCTCGCTCACCGTCCCGACGAAGCGCATGACGTCGCCGAGACCGAGCCAGCCGAGCAGGCGCGGCAGCACGGCCGCGTAGAACCGATCGCGATTGCGGCCCGCGAGGAGCACGCGCACACCGGCGGGCAGGCGCCCCGCCCGCTTGAGACGCGCGAGTGCGAGCGCGAGACCGATCTGGTGCTTCTGAAGCCCGATGCGCCCGGGCAAGAGCAGAGCCCGTTCGCCGTCGCGGAGACCCCAGAGGGTCCGCGCCGCGCGCCGCTCGGCGGCGTCAGGTGGGTGGAAGCGCTCGAGGTCGATGAAGTTGTGCAGGACCTGGATCTTCTCGGGCGCAACGCCTGCGATGCCGATGAGCTCACGCCGCACGCCCTCCGAGTTCGCGATGACACGGTCGCTGCTCTGCGAGAGCCACCACTCGGTCGCGAGGTGCACGACGTGCATCGCGCGGCTGCGCACCGCCGTGACGACCACAGGCACAGCCGCGCGCCTCGTCGCGAGGCGCGCCCAGAAGTTCGCCTTGTCGCGGTACGAATGGAGAATGTCGGGCTTTTCGGCCTCGAGGACGGCGATGAGGCGACGAAGTCCACGTGGGCCCATGCGGCGCGTGCCAAGGACGTGGCGCGGCTCCCCGGGCGGCAGGTACTCACGATAATGGACGACGTCTTCGTACAGACACAGCGTCGTCGCGAAGCGCGGCGGCAACCGCGTCATGAGCTCGAGGATCTGGCGCTCGGCGCCGCCCTGCTGGAGATTCGGGATGAAGAGGAGCACCTTGTGGCGGCGCGTCGTCTCGGCCGGCGTTGCCGCGGCGGCCGTCATCACCAGACGCCCTGGAGCAACGCCTCCTCGGCGCGCTGGCGCTCCTCGGGCAAATCGACCTCCAGCCAGCCGTGACCGCTGACGTCGCGGCAGGCGGGGGGCCGTTCCGTCGCGGCGAGGCGCGCGAGCACACGTTCGACGTGGATGGCGCGTCCCTCAGCGGTAAGCGCGGCGTCAGCCTCGGCCCAGTAGCGCGCCGCCGCGGTGGCCGGGATCCTCGTCATGCCGACGTATCCTGCGTCCCACGCCTCGAGCGTCTTGGCGATGCGGCGCACGCAGCCGGCGCCGTCGCGCTCGACCTTCATATCGTCGGCCCCCAGCGCTCGATCGGTGTCGATGAACGCCGTGATCTCGTCGGCCGGCACCGCGACGAGCGCCGCAACGGCTGGCCGGTAGATGTGGTCGATGTTCATGACGAGGAGCTCGTCCGAGGGCGCCACACGTGGCCGTGCCGTCTGGAGCGATACGAGGTTGCCGTCGCGAAAGGCATCGTTGCGCACGAGCGTCACGGCGAGCGAGCGCCGCGCGATTTCAGCCGCGACGAGCTCGAATCCGTACCCGCCCACGACGATGACTTCGCGCGCGCCCGCTCGGCGCGCGAAGCGCACCGCGTGCGCCAACAACGGCTCGTCCCCGACCGTGATGAGCGCCTTGGGAAGCTGCGCCGTGAGCGCCCCTAGCCGGCTGCCGAGCCCCGCCGCGAGCAACACCGCCTGCATCCCGTCGCTCCTCGTACTCACCATCCCACTCTTCTACAGCATGGGGACCGGTGAGCCGGGCCCCTTAACTCAAAACAATTCCGGCAGCGACGCGAAACGCCGAATGACCGGCGCGTGCGGGAAGCGCAGCATGAACCGCTCGGGCGAAAAGGTCGTCGCCAGGCCCACGAAGGGAATGCCCTCCCGCTCCGCGATCTCGCCGTCATGCAGCGAGTCTCCGACGAAGAGCATCTCCTGACGATCAACGCCGAACTTACGCGACGTCGCCTCGATGTGCGGCCGGCCCTTGGCCAGCCCTCCACCGAAGCCGAGCACGAGGTCGAAGGCGAAGCCTGCGGTGCGCGCGAAGGTCTCGACGTTCGTGACGCCATTGTTCGACGAGACGGCGAGGCGAACGCCCATGCCGCGCAGGCGCTCGAGCGCGCGGCGCGTCTCGGCGGGCATGCGGATGGAGTCACAGCGCGCCGGCTTGCGCGCCTCGAAGAGGTCGGATGCCCCGGCGTTGCGCGGGTTTCCGGGGTAGATCTCCTCGAGCTGCCGGACGAACGGCAGGCCGCAGGTCGCGAGGTAGAGCTCGCGCGCCAGGACCCGCGGCGTGCCGTACTCGGACGCCATGACCTCCGTAGCCAGATCGGCCAGCGTCGGCATGCTGTCGATCAGAGTGCCGTCGAGATCGCACAGCAGGACCCGCGGTGTCGGCAGCGGAGCCAGCGCCGCAAGCGGCGAGGCCGCAACGGGGAAACCAGGGAGGACGTTGACAGGAAGCCCGGACATGGGCCCCCTGTCGAGCAAGGGCCGAGCCACCGACGATAACCTATATAACTAGCTGTAATTTCTATATATGCCTATTGGCCAAGGGGCCGTGGTGTTCAATCTTCAACACCTCGCCTGGTAACTCCCCGACAATGTCCCACATCGAGGGAAGCCACCTCCCAGGGGGATCGGCAGATCACTCTAGGGGAAGCTGTTGGTTCTCGTCGCTCACGAAGGCGTTATAGCGAGGATGGGCGAAATCGTGCAGGACGAAGACCTGCTCGTGCCAGACCGGACGGCGGATGTAGCGCGCCAAGTGGTAGCACCGCGAGACCTTCTTGGTCGCGTGCTTCTCGTTGAACTCATTGATGGCGAGGCGCTGGCCCGTGAAGTCGTTGTAAAGCTCGGTCTCAGACCCGATGGTGTCGTCGAAGTAGTTGAAGAGGCGCGGCAGGAAGAACTCGGGCGCGCCGTCGAAAACCTGGAGCGCATCGCGCGTCGACGAATAGAAATCGAGATCGTGGAACACGCATCCGACGGGCGGCGGTTTGTGCTGGTCTAGGAAGCTCGCCGCGGTGTCCTTCACGGGTCCGAGCACGAGCTTCGAGCGCTTGAGCCGCGCGCGCAGCCCCGTCTCGTCCATCTTGAAGAAGCCCGCGCGCCAGTGGTACGGAAGGTCCCGGTAGTCCTCCGGCGCCGGAAGACCGGAGCCGGCGTCGAAGCCGTAAATCTCGAACTTCACCGACAGCCGCCGTTCGATCTCGGCGGCATGCTGCTCGATGGCGACGAGGCCGTTGCCACCCGCGACGCCGAACTCGAGGACGCTGATGCGCTCGTGACCGAGACGCTGCGCGAGCTTGCCCGCGTGCCACATGCAGTACGCGTACTGCGGGCGGTGCACGAGGCCGAGGCCCAGCCGCTTCTCGTAGGGAACGAACAGGCCCGCGAACCTGGCCAGCGGCGCCGTCATTTGGTCTTCTCACGCACACGGCGCGCACGCGCGCCCGGTTTGAAGAGGCCGTGGAGGAACGTCTTCGCGCTCGCCACGGGCGAGTAGACCCCTTCGCCGGGCCGGCGCTGGTAAAGCGTCGAGTGCGGATCGGATGCCTCGCTCGCGGGCCGCCCGTTCGTATAGTAGTAGAGCGCGATCGACTTGCGCGACCAGCGCTCAGGACAAGCGAGCGGCTCCGGGTGACCGTGAAAAGAGAAGTCCGTCGTGCTGAAGACCACGCACCGGTTGAAGACCGGCAGCACCTTGCGCGCGCAGCGGGCCATGTCGGGCGCCCAGAGCTCGAGGTGGCCGCCGTACTCCTCTTGCCAGTCCTTGTTCAGGTAGATGAGGAGGTTGAGGCGGCGATCGAGGCCCAACTTCTCGTGGCGGTTGAAGTCGGCGTGGACCTTGAGGTAACCGCCACGCTCGATCTGATGGAGCCCGCCGCCCTCGAGGTGAGGATCGGGGATGAGTCCCTCGATGCCCGTGACTGTCTCGAGCACGCGTATGAACCTGGAGGAGTTCAGTTCGTGGAGCAAACCGAGGGTGCGCGGACCCATCTGCTCCTCGTTGCGCGTCGCCAGCTTGCGCCCCGTGCCGTCGGCGAATCGTTTCCAGTCGATGGCGTCGGGCCCGGGAAACTCGGCCAGTACGCCGTCGAGCACCTCCGGAGGCAAAAAGTCGTCGATGACCACGTGCGGGAACGGTTCCGCGGCGGCATAACCCGCGCTGTGATGGCGCGCAACGGCGGCCAACTTGTCATACGGCAGGCTATCGAACGTCACGACAACTGGTTCCGTGTTGGGACGGCCTTAGCTACCAGGGGCATCCCCCACTGTCAAAGCAAACCCCACGCCAGCGGCGGAACCCTGGAGGCGGTGTGGCATGACCAACCGTTGGCCGAAGGTCTTGCGAAGCGGCGGCTGTCCAGAGGCGATGACCGCCATTAACGCCGAAGCGCATGGCAACTACGCACCAATGACGATCAAATATTGCGGATGGAGGTTGTCCTCGATCCCCCAGCCCACGTCGACGCCGATGAGCGGCACGGCGACGGAGCGCAAGAAGAACCGAAGCCCGACGCCGACCGACGAGTGAACGCTCTGGTTGAAGCTGAAGCCGCTCGGAAGGGTTACGGGAAACGTCCGTTGATCGTACGTATCGCGCGGGAAGTAGCTGTTGCCGCCAGCGTCGGTGATGGGCGCGGCGCCCGTGGGAATCTCGCGAAACCAGACGGCAGCGATGTCGTAGAAGCCCAGCCCTCGAAAATCCATCGAACCGATGGAGAAGAGCGGGAAGTGGTACTCCGCTTTGCCTGACAGTTGCGTATCGCCACGGAACTGCTGGTACAGATACCCACGCAGGTTCGGGCCCCCGGCCGTGTTCTCGGCGAAGAAGGGCAGATCGTGTCCCGCGAACGCACCCGCCGAATAGACGAAGTTGTGCCGACGCAGGAACTTGATGCCCTGCTCCCAGATGACGCCACCGCGGTACATCTTGTAGTCACTCTTGAACGCCGGGCTCGCGTAGTCGACGTACCCCGTGAGCGCCGCGCCCGTCAGTACGGCGAATTCGCGCGCGCGAAAGTCGAAGCTCAACGCTGCCCGTCCGACGCCGAGCACCCCACCCTGCATGGAGGGGGCTAGGAGGAGATTCGGATCGTTGGGATTGTCCGACTTGTCGAAGTTGAACCGCTCGAGATGCCACGACACCTGGGTCTTGACGCGCCGGAGCCAAGCGATGCCGAAGGCGAGGTCGAAGCCGTAGGAGGTGAAGGTCGTCTCGCGGATCTCCTGCGGATCGGACAGCGTCCCCAGGCCGAAGCTGTCGTACTCGGGAACGACCTGCCGCTGGACGAGGCCCTGAAGCTGCCAGTAGGCCCAGCTGCCGAACAGGGCCGGGTCGCGGTAGGCGAGCGTCGCGCCCGAGTCGACGGTCGCGAGACGGCCGCCGAGCGCGAGCTGCTTGCCGCGCCCGAAGAGGTTGCCGTGGACGAACAGCAAGCCGAGCGACTTGTTGTTGGCCGACCAGGACGCCGTGGGCACGGGCGCCCAGGGGAACTTGTCCTTGACCGCGATGTTGACCCGCACGCCTTCGCCGTGCGGCTCCCACCAGACGTTGACGTCCGCGAAGAGACCCGACGTGTTGAGACGCTCGCGCACCTTGTCGAGCGTGTCCGCCTCGAGGAGCTCGCCGTTCGCGAGCCCCGCGATGGAGCGCACCGTCGACTCCTCGGTGCGCTGGTTGTCGAGGATGCGAACGTCCGTGATCGTCTCGCCGATCGCCAGCGCGCGTCCGGGCGCGACGACGAACGTGAGGGCCACAATTGCGAGGCCAGTCGCGAGACCGAGGGACCGGCCGCGCAACCTCAAGCTAAGCTCGCTCATGACAGCAGCATATCGACGCGGCGGGCATTCGTAAACGTTCACCCTGCGTGCCCCGATCACACCGGCGACGTTTCGTGCGCGGTGTAGGTGCGTGTCACGCGGGGCACGCGTGTGCCCGCTCACGGTTCGCGTCGAGATACAACCTCCCCCTCCCCGCGGATCCCTGCTAATTTTCCCGAGCCCATGGCGTCCTCCGACTCTGCAGGCAGCGGCCGGTACCACCGGTGGGTCTCGGGGCGTCCGGTGCTCGTGCTCGTCCTCGCGCTCCTCGTGGGCGGAGGCGGCGCGTTCCTCGCCTCGAAGCTGCGTCTCAAGACCGCGTTCGCGGAGCTCCTGCCCAGCAACGACCCGGGTGTCGTCGCGCTCGCGCGCACGCAGAAGCGCATGGGCGACCTGTCGCTGCTCCTCATCGGCGTGCGGTCACCCGACCACGAAGCCAACCTGCGCTACGCCGAGGACCTCACGCGGCGGCTGCGCGCGCTGCCACCGTCGGTGGTGCAGCTCGCGACATACAACGTCCGCGACCTCAAGGCCTTCTTCGAGAAGAACAAGTGGCTCTACGCCTCGGAAGACGATCTCGAATCCGTGCGCGATCGCCTGCGCAGCGAGATCAGCCGCCGCAAGAACCCGCTCTTCGTCTCCCTGGGCGACGAGGAGCCTCTCGAGGACATGAAGAAGCGCCTCCAGCACGACAACAACCTGGACGAGCGGTTCCCGGGCGGCGTCTTTACGAGCAACCACGGCGAGTACGTGTGGATCGCCGCGCTGCCGCCGGGCGGGCTCTTCGCGGAGAACGCCGGCGAGGGGCTGTTCAAGGCGGCGCACGCGCTCATCGCCGAGGTGTCGCCCGAGAGCTACCACCCGCAGATGCGCGCCGAGGTCACCGGACCCATCGCGACCGCCATCGCCAGTCGGCAGGCCGTCGAGCGCGACATCCTGTGGGTCACGGTGACGTGCCTCATCGTCGTCGCGCTGTCGATCGGCCTCTATTTCCGGCGGTTGCGCGCCATCCCGCTCACGGGCGTCCCGGCGATGATCGGGGCCATGCTGGCCTTCGGAGTCGCCGAGCTGGCCTTCGGATACCTGAACTCGTCGACGGCCTTCCTGGGCTCGATCATCCTCGGGAACGGCATCAACTACGCCATCGTCGTGATGTCGCGCTACGAGGAGCAACGGGCGCGCGGTGACGACTCCGATGCGGCGCTGCGGGCGGCGCTCGCCGGCACGTGGCGAGGCACGCTCGTCGCGTCGATCTGCGCCTCGGCGGCCTACGCGTCGCTCATGGTGACGAGCTTCCGGGGTTTCTATCAGTTCGGCGTCATGGGCGCCGTGGGCGCTCTCTTTTGCTGGGCCGCCACGTACACGGTCCTGCCCGCGATGCTCGTGCTCCTCGATCGGCGAGACCGCGGGCGCGCCGTGCGCGGGCGCGCGCCGCTCGATCTCGCGCCGCTCGCGCGTTTTCTCGCGAAGCACGCCGGCGCCATGTCGATCGTCATCGCCGTCCTCGCCGTCGTCTCGGTGTTGGGCCTCACGCACTTCTTGAAGGATCCCTTCGAGTACGACTTCCGCCGCCTCAACGCCAAGCTCGGCACGACCGAGGAGGCGCGCGAGTTCGGCAGGAGCTTCGACAAGCTCTTCGGGCGCTGGCCCTCGCCCACGATCGTGCTCGCGGACTTCGTCGACGAGGTCGAGACCATCAAGCAGACCATCCGCAGACAGGACGACGAGCAAGCGCGCAAGCGTCGGGATCCGAACGCGCCAGGCGCCCACGTCATTGGGCAGATCGTCACCATCTACGATCTGCTGCCAGGGCCGCCCGAGGTGCAGCAGCGCAAGCTCGCCCTCATCGCGGAGATCGACAAGCTCAGGCACGACAAGGCGCTGGCCCTGCTCGACGCCGAGGAGAAGAAGAAGCTCGACGACATCGACCCGCCCAAGGATCTGCGCGAGCTGCGGCCGCTCGATCTGCCCGCGATCGCGCGGCGTCCGTTCACCGAGGTCGACGGCACCGTCGGGCGCGTCGTCCTGGTCTACCCGCCCGAGCAGGGCCTGTCGGTCTGGAGCGGGCGCGATCTGCTGCGCATCGCCTCGGTCCTGCAGTTCCTGCATCTGCCCGGAGACAAGGTCGTCGAGACCTCGGGGTCGGCAGTGGTGTTCGGAGCCATGATCCGCTCGATCCTGCACGACGGCCCCATAGCCACCATCGTGTCGCTCGTCGCCGTGCTGCTCCTGGTGCTCATGATGATCCGGCCGCTGCGCGCCGCGCTCGTGGCGGTCGCCATTCTGCTCCTCGGCGTGACGCTCATGGTGGGTGGCGCGGGATGGGCGCGCGTGCACGTGACGTTCCTGAACTTCATCGCGCTGCCGATTACCTTCGGTATCGGCGCCGAGTACGTCCTCAACGTCGTGACGCGCTATCGCGAGGAGCGCGACATCCTGCGCGCCGTCGTGTCGACGGGCGCCGCGGTCGCGCTCTGCTCGTGGACGACGATCGTCGGGTACGGCTCCCTCCTCGCCGCCCGCAATCAGGCGCTGCAAGGTTTCGGCGCGATGGCGATCCTCGGCGAGGTCTCCTGCCTTTCGGCCGCCATCGTCGCGCTGCCCGCCTTCATCGTCTGGCGGCAGCACAGGCGCTCGACCAACGGCGCGGCGGGCCACCTCCAGCAGGCGCCCGGGACGCGCGGCGGTCCCGCCGACGCCGGCGCCGACCTCGGGAGCGGGGACGGCCTCAGTGCGGAAGGCGCGAGCGAATGACGCCCGACGTGAGCAGGATGAGCACGATCCCGAACACGAAGTGCACCGTCCCGAAGATCAGGTGATTGCGGCGGATCTTGGCGCGCGCCGGCGTGTCCTCGACGATCTCGCGATCGGGCCGCCGGCGGCCGAGCACGAGCGCGCGCGCCGCGCCGAAGACGGCGAGGAAAGCGCCAATGGCATAGAAGAAAACCGGCGGGAGGCTCATCAGCCGGCGACCTCGGTGGCCTTGAACTCTCGAATCACGGTGACCCGAATTTGCCCTGGAAAGCGCATGTCTTGCGAGATCTTTTTCGCGACCGCGCTCGACAGCTCGACGGCCGCCAGATCGTCGACCCGGTCTTCCTGGACGTAGATGCGGACCTCGCGCCCGCCTTGCACGGCGAAGGCCTCGGTGATGCCGCGGAAGCCACGCGTGATGCGCTCGAGGTCCTCGAGGCGCGAAGCGTAGCTCTCGTCCATCTGCCGACGCGCGCCCGGGCGCGCCCCGGACATCGCGTCGGCCGCGGCGACGAGGTACGCGTAGGGGCTGTTGAAGGGCTCGTCGGTGTGGTGGGCGCCGATGGCGTTGGCCACGACCTCGCTCTCGCCGAGTCGGCGCGCGTAGTCGGCGCCGATGACGGCGTGCGACCCGTCCAGCTCGTGCGTGAGCGCCTTGCCGATGTCGTGCATGAGCGCCGCCCGGCGCGCGAGCTTGAGATCGAGGTCGAGCTCCTCGGCCATCATGCCGCACAGAAAGGCCGCTTCGATGGCGTGCTTCCACTGATTCTGGGTGTAGCTCGTGCGGTAGTTGAGGCGTCCGACCAGGCGCACGATCTCGGCGTGTGCGGGCGCGATCTCGAGGACGCGGAAGGCGCGGCGGCCGAGATCGTCGAGCTCGATGTCGAGCTGCTTACTGATCTCGCGCGCACCGCGCTGGACCTCGGCGGCGTCGGCGCCGAGACGCGGGTCACGCATGAGGCGGGCCAGGCAGCGGCGAGCGACCTCGCGGCCCACGCCGTCGAGGCCCTCGAGGCGGATCGCGTCGCGCGTCTCGACGAGCGTGAGCGTCACGCCCGCGACGCCGGCTATGGCGTGCAGGTTGGCCTCGCCCGTGCCCAAGATCGCATCGACCGCCTCGGGCGTCACGCCCGGCCCGAACGGAATGAGCGCGTGCAGGCGCTCCGTGAGGTAATGCCCCGAGAACCGGCCCACGGCGATGCCCATGACGCGCTTGGCGTCACGGGCGGCCTCGTCGACGGGCGCGTGATCCACGGCGCGCACGGCCTGGGCGGCCTGCATGCGCGCGTCCTCGAGCTCGGCGTCGGCGAGCGCCGCGCGTGTCTCCTGCGCCGTCTCGCTCGCCTCACGCTCGAGCGCCGCGAGCGCGCCGCGCGCCAGCTCCGCGACCTCGCTCCGCTGGCGCGCGAGCTCCGCCTCACGCTCGGTCGTGCGCTGCTTTTGCGCCTCGGCGGCTTCCCGGGAGGCCGCGAGCCGCGCGGCCGACGCCGCCAGCTCCGCGTCGCGCCGGGAGAGCCTCGCCTCGATTGTACCGAGCTCCGCCTCGCGAACCTGACAGAACGCTTCGAAGGCGCTCACGCGCGCCCGACCCTCCTCGCGCCCCGCGATCTCACCCGCGTGGAGCGTCTCCCGGCTCTCCTCGGCGGCGGCCGCCCGCATAGCGTCGGCGACGTGCCGCACGCCGGCCGACCAGGCCTCCGCCTCTCGCAAGGCGATGCGCTTGCCGAGCAGCACCCCCGCCGCGACGACGAAGAACACGCCCATTGCGGCGACGATCCACATGAGGCCCTAGCTTAGCAAGGGGCCGCGCCGATTGCCTTCATCCCTGGCCGATGATCAATCCCAGGTGCTCGCGCAGCGTGAAGTACTCGTCGGAGATCGACCACTGGATGATGTCGCGGATCTTTTCCTTGGGCTCGACGACGCCCACCGAGACGGGCTCGGCCTGCGCGAGGCGCGTCGCGACGTCGAGGTCGTTGCAGACGAGCAACCCGGCGCGCGTCGCCGTGAGGTCGACCGCGTTCGACCACTTGTGCAGATCGGCCTCGCCCTTCGTGGCGATGAACCGCTGCACGACGACGCCGAGCTGCTCGCTCATCTGCGGCGGCATGAGCTTGCGGAGCGCGTCGTAGTACTGGCCCACGGGCTGCGCGAGGTCGGGCTTGACCGGCAGGTTCGGCTGCACGAGCCGCAGCGCCGCGAGGAACACGACCTTGAGCTCGGCCACCGTCGGAACGACGTTGGGCCAGCGCACGAAGTGATCGGGGCGCATGAACGTCAGCTTCTTGCCGATGACGTAGGCGAGCTCCTTCTCGGGGCGGCCTTGCAGCAGGTTTGCCCCGACGACGAACGACGGCGTCAGGTGCTGTTTCTCTCGCGCGTTGGCGAGGTCGAGCTCGCCCGGTGACTCGGGGCGGAGGTAGAGCTCCGGCTGCGGCACGCCCAGAACCTGGTTGACGTAGTTGAAGACCTTGCTGAAGAGCAGCTGGTCGGTGGCGACGTCGCGCTTGTCCTTGCGCTTGAGCCCCCAGTCCTTGTGCTCCTTG
This sequence comes from Polyangia bacterium, assembly GCA_036494575.1. Classification (GTDB taxonomy): domain Bacteria; phylum Myxococcota_A; class Polyangia; order Fen-1088; family Fen-1088; genus DASZFV01. Next base: position 16,524 of record DASXOE010000093.1, read on the forward strand.
GCGCGCACGGCCGCGACGACCTGGCTCACGGCCGCGAAGACGTGGGAGATGTAGCGGTCCTCGTCAGGGTGGTAGATGTTGCGCTGCCACAGCTCCTCGGTGAGGCGCGCGCGCGCGCGCGCGAAGCCCTTCGGGCGATATTGCTCGAAGAACTGCTGCTCCTCGGGATCGGCCTTGCGCAGGAACGCCAGCGCCGACGTCACGCACCAGGCGCGGTCGTACTGCCGCGTCTCCATGTAGAGGCGCCGCAGCGTCTTGAGGTGCGGGGCCATCTGTGCGAAGTCCTGCGAGACCTTGACGAGGTGGCGGTAGGCCTGGACGGCCTTGTCGTAAGAGTCGGGACCCGAGAGCTGATAGAGCTCGGCGAGGATCTGGTGGCGGGCGATGCCGTCCGGATCGAGCTGCACGGCCACCTCGAAGGCCGCAGTCGCCGACTTGTAGTCCTTGAGGCGCGAGCGATAGATCTCGCCGAGCCCGTGCCAGAGCGCGACGACGGTCGGCTTGCGCTCGGGCGTGGGCTCCGAGCCGAGCCGCTTGATCATCTTCCGGAAGTTCCGCTCCTGATTCTTCCAGTCCTTCTTCGCGGTCATGATCTTGTCGATCCGCTCGAAGGCCTTCAAATCGTCCGCGTCGTTGTCGAGGGCGTTGTTGTAGAGGTCGACCGCTTCGTCGGTCGAGTGCAGCTCGTAGTTCGCGATGTTGCCGGCCGCGACGAGGTAGCGGGCCTTGACCTTGCCGCTCTCGAGCTCGGCGAGCTTCATCAGGATCTCCATCGCCTTCTTCCACTGCTTGGTCTCGCTGAAGAGATCGAGCAGGTTGTGAAGGAGCTGGTGATCGGTGGGCTTGAAGTTCAGCGCCTCCATGTTGGCGGCGATGGCCTTCTGCGGGTTATTGAGCTTGTCCTTGTAGATCCCGGCGATCTCCTCGGAGAGCTTGAACTTCTCGTCGATGTCCGTGGCGTTCGACGCGAGGAGCGCCCGCTTCTGCTTGATGACGGCCTCGAAGTCGCCCGCGTCGGTGTAGAGATCGATGAGGGCCTGCAGGGAGACGCGGTGGCCCGGCTGAATCTCGAGGGCCTTCTCGAGCATGTTGACGGCCTTCGTCCGCTCGCCGAGCTTGAGCTTGATGCGCCCCAAGCGAAAGAAGATGTCGACGATCTCGTCGTCCTTCTGCGCGTCGCGGTGGTGCACGAGGATCGTCTGGTAGATGCGGAACGCCTCGTCCCAGTGCTCTTGCTTGTAGAGCAGGGCCGCCCGATCGACCAAGGTCGGCAGGTAGGTCGAGTCGAGATCGTAGGACTGCTTGTAGTACTTGAGCGCCTTCTCGCTGTCGCCCAGACGGTCGGCCGCCTTGGCGAGGCGGTGGTAGAGCAGCGTGAGCTCGCGGTTGGTCTTCCGGTCGGCCTTGCGCGCGAGCATCTCGAGGATGGGCACGAGCGGCGCCCACTCCTCACGCTTGAAGTAGAGCTCCGAGAGAGGCTCGCCGGCCTCGACGTGCTCGGGGTCGAGCTGCAGCACGCGCGCGTAGAGCTCGGTGGCCTGCGCCTCGTCGCCGAGCTTCTCCTGGAAGATCTTGGCGGCGTCGAAGAGCAGGCGCGCCTTCTCGAGCGTGTTGACGGTCGCCGCTTCGGCGCGAACCATGAGCTGCGCCGCCTTCATCCAGTCGCCGCGGCGCTTGTAGAGCCCGAGCAGCGACAGCATCGACGGCACGTGCGCCGGATCCTGCGAGAGCGCCTCGACGAGGTACTCCTGCGCGGGGTCCGGATCCTTCATCTGCTCGTCGAAGATCTTGCCGAGCCGATAGTTGAGATCGACCTTGAGCTTCGGATCGGCCGCCACGGCAATGAGCCGGCGCATGACGTCGACGGCGCGTTCCCACTGCTCTGTCTCCTCGTACAGGCGCGCCAGGCCCGCGAGCGCGTCGCCGTGATCGGACTCGACGTTGAGCACGTCGCTGAAGGCGTCGATGGCGCGGTCGAGGTCACGCAGCTCTTGCTCGTAGACCTGCCCCATCTTCGTGTAGAGGTCGATGCGCTCGGTGCCGTCGTTCGTGACGAGGATGTGCTTGCGGTAGGTGTCGACGAGCGACTCCCACTTGCGCTCCGTGCGATAGAGGCGCTCGAGGTCGCGGTAGGCCTTCTGGTTGCGGTCCTCGATGAGCAGCACCTTCTCGAGCACCTCGGCCGCCCGCTCGGGCTTGCCGAACTTCTCCTCCCAGGTCGTGGCCATCTCCTGGTAGATGCCGGCTCTGTCGCCCTCGGGCGAGACCTCGAGCTGGTGCTCGAGGTTCTCGAGGTACTCCTCCATGCGGCCCGTCTTCTCGAAGAGCGTGTCGAGGGCCTTGAGCGCCGCCAGGTTCTGCGGATCGACGGACAGGACCTCCTTGTAGGCCTCGATGGCGCGATCGTTGTCGCCGAGGCGGTCCTCCCACAGCTCGCCCACCTGCAGGCGCAGCTTGACCCCTTGCTCGGTGTCCTCGACGACCTGGGCCTTCTTCGTGAGGACCTCGACGAGGCGGTCCCAGGCCTGCGTGCGCCGGTACAGGCGCTCGAGCGCGCTGATGGCGTCGATGCAGCGCTCGTCGGTGTCGAGGGCGCGCTGGTAGGCGAACGTCGCCTGCGCCGTGTCCCCGATCTGCGTCTCGTAGGTGTCGGCGAGCTGAAGGAGGATGTCGACGCGCGCCGTGGGCTCCTGCTCGACCTCGGCGTGACGCGCGAGCGCGCCCACGAGATCCGTCCACTTCTTCTGCTTGCGGTAGAAGCCCTCGAGGGTCTGCAGCGCGCCCACGTGCGCGTTGTCGAGCTGGAGCGCCTGCTGCGCCGAGGCGATCGCGTAGTCCATGTGGCGCAGCGCCGAGTCGTACCAGCGCGCGATCTTGACCCACAGGTCGGCGGCCGTCTTTGGGTCCTGGATGCCCTGGACGAGCTGCGTGTACTCGCCGATGAGCTCGTTCCACTTGTCGGCCGCCGTCGCGAGGCGCTCGAGCTCCTTGGCAACGTGGTCGTTCGAGTAGTCCTCTTGAAACGCCGCGCGCAGGGTGACGAACGCGCTGTCGAAATCGTTGAGCTGCTGCTCGTAGGTCTGCGCCGTCTGGACGAGCAGCGCGATGCGCCCCGGCACGTCGGCCGTGTACTGCGTGCGCGAGAGCAGCAGGTCGACGAGCTTGACCCAGCTCTTGCGCTGCTTGTAGAGCCCCTCGAGCTCGATGGACGCCGTCTGGTTACCGGGGTCGAGCTGCAGCACGCGCTCGTAGACCTCGGCGGCCGAGCCGCCGTCACCGATCTTGTCGGCCCACAGCGAGGCCGCCTGCATGAGGACATCGATCTGCTCCGTAGGATTCGCGAGGGCTTGCGCGCGGCGCTCGAGGATGTCGACCGCCTCCTCCCAGCGCGCCTCCTGCATGAACAGCTTCTCGAGGGCCGCGAGCGCGCGGAAGTCCGCCGCGTCGATCTCGAGCACCTCGCGCCACGCGTCGATCGAGTCCTGCGTGCGCATGAGGGTCTCGCCCTCGAGCTCGCCGAGCTGCGCGAAGAGCTCCTTGAGCTCCTCTGGCGGGATGCCCCCTCCCACGTTGGCGCCGAGCTGACCGACCTGAATCAGGCGGCGAAGCGCCTGCGACAGCTCCTCCCAGGCGCCCGCGCTGCGGTAGTTCGCGGCGATGGCGCGGAGCGCGTCGACGTCCTGCGGGTCGAGCTCGAGGACCTTCTGCCAACTCTCGAGCGAGCTCCGCTCGCGGTTGAGCCGCTCGCCCCAGATGCGGCCGAGGCGCTTGTAGATCGGGATCTTGGCGTCGGGATCGGACGTCGCCGCGACCTGCTTCTCGAGGACCTCCGTGAGCTCCTTCCACTCGGAGGCGAGCTCGTGCAGATCGGCCAGGCCCCCGAGCGCGGCCGGATCCTCCGAGCGGACGTCGAGCACGCGGCCCCACAGCTCGACGGCCTTGTCGCGCTGGCCGAGGGCGTCCGTGGCGAGCCTCGCCATGCGCGCGTAGCAATCCGCCATGGTCTGCTCGTCGCTCGTCGTGTCGACGAGCTTCTCGTAGACGCCGTAGAGATCGCTCCAGCGCTCGCTGCGGAAGTAGAGCCGCTCGAGCGCCTCGAGCGCCGGCACGGAGCGTGACTGGTGCTCGAGGACGGCGAGGTAGCTCGCGATGGCCTGCGGCACGTCGTCGAGCGCCTCGGCGTACACGCGCCCGAGCCGCAGCTGCAGCGCCACGAGCTCATCCCCGTCGTCGGTGATCGCGATGCGCTGCCGCAGCGCCACGGCCAGGTTCTCGTACATCCCCTGTGCTTCGTAGATGCGATCGAGTGACGCGAGGGCGACGGGATCCTTCTCGTGCTCGCCGAGCACCTGGACGAGCGCGTTCTCGGCGCGCTCGAGATCTCCGAGCTCGGTCTCGAAGGTCGCCGCCAGACGCAGCAACACGTCGCGACGGACCTTCTGGTCGATCTGGGGGTCGCGGTCGGGCGAGGCGGTCGCCGAGAGGGTCTGCACGTACGCGTCCCACTGGTGCGTCGCGCGCGCGAGGCGCACGAGCTCATCGAGCGCCTGCTCGGACGCCGGATCCTCCTCCACCGCCTGCGCCCACCACCCAAAGGCGGCCACCTGATCGACGAGCTTCTGCTCGGCGATCTCCGCCAGGCGATGCAAGAGGGAGGCACGCTCGCCGGCGCTGGAAGTCGGGCTCGTCCGCGCGAGCTGCACCTCGTAGATCTGCGCGAGCTTCTCCCACTCCTCGCCCGAGCGGTAGAGTGGCTCGAGCACCTCGGCGATCTCGAGCTGGAGCGTCCCACCCAGGAACATGCGCTCGAGGGCCGCGCGCGTCTCGCCATGGGTCGGGTCGGCCTGCAGGATCTCCTTGTAGGCGGCCACGGCCTTGGTCAGGTCGAGCAGCGCCAGCTCGTAGACCTGAGCGAGCCGGAACGTCAGGGCGACGATGGCCTCGTCACTGGGCGCGATCTTCACCTCGCGGCGAATCGTGTCGGCGAGCTCGTCCCACCGCTGGGCGTGGCTGTAGAGCCGATCGAGCGCGACGAGGGCCTCCTTGTTGCCCGGCTCCCCGTCGACGGTGACGACGGCCTTGTAGGTCGCGATGGCGTCGTCGACCTGGCCGGTCTCCTCCTCGTAGACGCGCGCGAGGCGCAGCATCATGTCGACCTTGGCGCGCGTGTCGTCGAGGCGCTCGAGCTCGGCGCTGAAGAGCGCCGCGAGCTTGGCCCAGTGGCCCGTGTCGGCCGCCAGGCGTTGCAGGTGCTGGAGGACGTCGGCGTTCGACGGGTCGACGTGCAGCGCGCGGCCGTAGGCCTCGAAGGCCTTGCTCTGGTGCGACAGGCGCCGCTCCTCGAGCTCGGCGATCCGGCTCAGGAGCTCGACCTTGCGAACGGCGTCCTCGGCGTTCGCCTGCATGACCTCGTACACGGCGATGACGCGATCCCACTCCCCCGCGCTCTCGTAGATCGGCTCGAGCACGCTGGCCGCGAGCACGGGCTCCGCGCGGCCCGCCATGAGGTCCTCGAGCGCGCGCAGCGTCGGCTCGTGCGTCGGGTCCATCTGCAGGACGCCGCGATAGGCCTCGATGGCGCGCGTGAGATCCTTGAGGTGTTCGCGCCAGAGCTCGCCCACGCGGAACTTCAGGGACACGACCTCGGCCGGCGACGGCGCGAGCTCGGTCTGGCGCTCGAGCACGGCGAGCAGGTCGTACCAGCGCTGCGTCTGCAGATACAGGCGATCGAGGGCTTGCGCCGCGTCGAAATCATTTGGATCAATATCCATGATCGACGAGTACGTCTCGATGGCGCGCTCGGGATCGCTGAGCTCGCGGTCGTAGACCTGACCGAGCACGAAGAGGTTGCGCTTCTTGTCGGCCGGGCTCGAGGCCAGCTCGGCGTTCTTCGCGTAGACGTTCTTGAGCTCCGCCCAGCGGCCGAGGCGGACGTAGAGCCGCTCGAGCTGGTCGAGCGAGACGCGGTCGGCATCGTCTACCGAGAGCACCTGCTTGAAGACGCCGATGGACTGCTCGAGATCCTCGATGACCTCCTCGTAGATCTGCGCGGCCTTGTAGTAGAGCGTCTTCTTCTCGGCGAGGCCGTCGACGATCTCGGCCTTGCGGATCAGGAGCAGCACGAGGTTCGGATAGTCGCTGCCGCGCAGGTAGAGCTGCTCGAGGGCGTTGGCCGCCTTGAGATCGCGCGGAGACGCGTCGAGGGCCGCGGCGTAGGCCGCCGCCGCCTGCACGTCGTCGCCGAGCTCGGCCTCGCAGACGAGCGCGACCTTGTGCAGCAGCGCGTTCTTGAGCTCCAGGTCGGCGACGCGGCCCACGAGGCCCTGATAGCGCGCCACGAGATCGGGGAGCTGCCGCAGCGCGCGCGCGAGGCGCTCGATCGTCGCCTGTACCTCGGCGTTGAGAGGATCCTCCTCTAGGGCGCGGCCGAGCGCCTCGTAGGCGCGCGCCGGATCATCGAGCCCGACCTCGTAGCCGTCCGCGATGAGACGCAGCAGCATGATCTTCGTCTCGGGGTCGACGGCGTGCCGGGCCTCGATCTCGAACACGCCGATGAGGCGCGGCCAATCGCCGCGGATCTTGTAGACGGGCTCGAGGAGCTGCGCGACCTCGAGCTCGTGCTCTTTTGCCCTCGGATCTTGAATGATCCGCTCGAGGGCCGCGAGGGTCTCGGCGTGCTCGGGCTCCTGCTGCAGGATCTTGCGGTAGGTCTCGACGGCGCCGCCCATCTGCCCGAGGCGCTGCTCGCGCAGCACGCCGAGGCGCCCGAGGAGCGCGATGATCTCCGCCGGGTCGTCTCCGCGCTCCTGCGCGAGCGCGAGCTGCTGCTGGAGGTTGTCGGCCAGATCGCGGAAGTCACCCTTCTGCGCGTAGAGGCGGTCGAGCGCGCGCAGCGCCTGCAGGTTGCGTCCGTTGTCGGCGAGGACGACGTTCCAGGCCACGACGGCCTGCTCGACGTTCCCCAGCATCTCCTCCCAGACCGTCGCGATCCGCGTGCGGACGAGCTCGCGCTCGGCGGGATCCGAGACGAGCGTCGCCTTCTTCGTGAGCGTGTCGACGAGGTCGCTCCAGCGCTCCGTGCGCGTGTACAGGCGCTCGAGCGCGACGAGGGCCGACGCATCCTCGGGCTGGATCTGCTGCGCGCGTCGGAAATACTCGACGGCCTTCTCGGACTGGCCGAGTTTCTCGTCATAGGCGACGGCGACGACGAGAAGGAGCTCGCGCTCGAGGCCCGAGGCCAACTTCTCCTTGCCCTTGCTGGCCGAAAGGGCCTTCTCGTACAGCGCGACGAGCGGCTGCCAGGCGTCCATGATCGTCGCGATGTTCTCGAGCGCCTCGCGCGCGGGCGCCGACTCCGGGCTCTCTGCGAAGGCCTTGGCGTACGCGTCCCAGGCCTGCTCGCCGTTGCCGAGCTTCCCCTCGAGCTGGCCGATGCGCAGCAGCAGCGCGACGCGCTTGGCGGAGCCCTTCTCGCGGCCGAGCTTGATGCGCTGGACCTCGACGAGACGGGGCAGCTCCTCGGTCTCCGCGTAGATCGGCTCGAGCGTCTGGACCGCCGCCATCTGCAGATTTGCGTCGCCGCTCGACAGATACGCTTGCAGGGCCGTGCGCGCGCCCACGTGAGTGGGGTCGAGCGCGAGCGCTTCGCGGTACGAGGCCACGGCGCCCGCGGGGTCGCCGAGATGCTGGTCGAGCACGGCGCCGCGCCGGAACTTGAGCTCCGTGACGGCCGCTCCCGACGCCAGCGCGATCTCCTGCTCCATGACGAGCGCGAGCTCGGTCCACTTGCCGAGGCCCTGGTAGATGCGATCGAGCGCCGTGAGCGCCTTGGGCTGCTGCGGATCCTCGGCGAGGATCGCGTCGTAGAGCTCGATGGCCTTCTCGGGCTGCTTGGCCTCGTCCTCATAGAGCCCCGCGAGCTTCATGCGGATCTCGAGCGTCTCGGCCTTGCTCTTCGCGAGCTCGAGCTTCTTGTCGTAGATCGCGAGCAGGTCCGAGAACCGCCCCGTCGCGACGTAGAGGCGCTCGAGCGCGTCGACGGCCTCGGGCTCCGAGGGCGTCGTCTTGAGGATCGTCTGGTTGCGCGCGATGGCCGCCTCGGGGTTCGCGAGCTCCTTCTCGTAGGCGCGCGCGAGCGTGCTCAAAATCGGCAGGGCCGCATCGACGCCCTTGACCTTCGGCAGCGCCGCCTCGTACGCCTCGACGAGCTCGGCCCACTGGCCGCTCTCGCCCGCGAGCCGGCGCGACGTCGTCTGCGCCCACGCGTCCGTGGGGTCCTCACTGAAGGCTCGCAGCGTGATCCGCAGCGCGTTGCCCTTGTCGCCCGCGTCCTTCTCGAGCAGTCCCGAGAGCCTCTCGACGCGCGCGTGGCGCTCGGCCCGATCGGTCGTGTGGTTGAGCTGAACCATGAGCGCGTCGCCGAGGCGCCGCACGTCCTTGGTCTTCTCGTAGAGCGGGATCAGCGCCTCGGCGGCGACGAGGTTCTCCGCGTCGATCGACAGGGCCTTCTCGAATGCCTTCTGCGCGCGGTCGGCCTTGTTCAGCTTGTCTCTGTAGAGCTCGCCGATCTTGTTCCAAAGGCCGACGCTGCCGACGCCGTCGTCCGTCTCGGCCTGCCGCTCGAGCACGCGCACGAGCTCGTCCCATTTGTTCTGGGCGGCGTAGAACGCCTCGAGCGCGTTCCAGTCCTTCTGGACGAGGTAGAGCTTCTTGAGGGCGTCTTGCGCGCGCCGGTTCTCTGGCTCCTGGCGCAGGAGCGCCTGCCAGGCCTCGGTGGCCTTGGCCCCGTCCTGCACCTTCTCGGTGTAGAGGATGCCGAGCTTGACGAGCAGCGCCGATCGCTTGGTCGGATCGCTCGCGACGGCAACCTGCTTCTGCAGCACGTCGCCGAGCTCGGCCCAGGCCTTCTCGCGCTCATAGAGCTTCTCGAGCTCGCCGAGCGCCTCCTGGTTCTCGGGATCGCCCGCGAGGACCTGCTTCCAAAGGTCGATCGAGACGACCGGCTTCTTGAGCTTCTCCGAGGCGAGCTTGGCGACTTCGATGCGCCGCAGCTGGCGAGACGCCTCGTCGGCGAGCAGCTCGATCTCGCGCTGGTGAACGCCCACGAGCTTCTCCCAGTCGCGGCGCTTCTCGTACATCTGCTTGAGGAACCCGAGCGCCTCCTCGTTCTTGGGGTCGAGCTCGAGGATCGCTTCGTAGGCCTTGATGGCCTCTGCCTGATTCGAGAACTTCTCGAGAAAGAGGTTCGCGACCTTGAGCTGCAGCGCGACCTTCTCCGACGTCTCCGAGACCGCGCCGGCCTTGCGCCGCAGGAGCGAGATCAAGTCGGGCCAGCGCTTCATGGCCTCGTACTGCGCCGCGAGCGCCTCCCCGGCCTGCTCGTTCGTCGGCTGAATGTTCAAGATCTGGTTGAAGGCGTTGACGACCATGACGTCGAGCTTCAAGCGATCGCGGTAGACCTCGATCATCTCGAACAGCAGCGGGATCTTTGCCTCGGGCGAGGCCCAATTCGCCTTGTCGACGGCGTCCTTCATGACCTCGATGAAGGCGTTCCAGCGCTCGGCTTTCTTGTAGACACGCGCGAGCTCGCGCTTGGGCGCCCACGACGCCGGCGCCGCCGCCACGATCTTCTTCCACGCGTCGATGCCCTTCTCGACGGATTGCTTCTCGGCTTCGCCGGCTGCCTGCGCCTGCGCCGCGAGCTCGGCGGGAATGTCGTCGTGGCCGTTGGATCCGTTGCCGCCGGTGGCCTCGTCGTCCCCCTTGCGCTTGCCATCCTTGCCACTTTGGCCCTTGCCGGATGATTGCTTCGACTGATCCACTGAGGCTCCTCCAGATGTCGGCAAACTTCGGATCGGATCGGCGCTGACGCGCTGACGAGACGAGCTGCAAAAGTGACGGTGAGGACCCCGCTGCGCGCCTAACTCTGCGAAACGGAGTAGAAAATCGGGAAGAAATTTATATCACGCGCAGCGCTGTCAACGCACCCGAAAACGGGCCCTCCACGCCACACACACCCTCCCACAACCTTGCCTCTCCCCTTGCGGCGGCGGGAGGCGCAGCGGCGCGTGGCAGGAGAATCGCCTCGCGGCTCAGCCAGCGAGCGAGCGTAGGGAACACCAAATGTATCTGGCGGGGTTACCTACCACTTGACCCTGCCCGGACCTTGACGACGAGCAAGAGCGGCCGCGAGAAGTTCTTCGAGACCTCGACGGGCAGGACGAAGAAGCAGCAGCCGCCAATGTTGGCGCGACGGATTCTGGTGGCACCGCCGACGAGCGCGAGGGCCTTCTCGGGGTCCTCAGCGATGACGAGCAACCGCTCGACGGCCGATACCTGTCTTCCGGGCTCACTGACCAGCGTGAAGAACTGAGCTCGCGCTGCAGCCGTGAACGCTAGCCTACGAACGCTTGCGCTTCGATGCTTTCACGAGGAAGCGCATCGTCTGTAGCATCACCACCTGGCCGTCTACTATCGCCTCGGTGCCGGCCATGATGCGCGCCTCTATCTCGCGCAGCTCGCGCAACTCGGCCTCGCTTACGCGCGCGCCTTGCGATGGAGCGCCCTTGTGTGCAGCCTTGGCCATGAGGATTTATTATGGCGATTGGCGCTTCATCGAGCAACCGTTCGGGACTCGGCGCACCGCGCGGCGGCGCAAGGTCCAGGGGAACCGCCAGATCATCGTTTTCACGTAAGAACCTAGCATTATTAACGTTTATCTGAACAAATCGCCACGGTCGCCCCGGCGACCGGAGGAGAGTGGACCATCAGGGAGCGGGGGCACTTCCCGAGAAGCGAGGGCGACGGGCCCCGGAGGAAGTTAGGTGCCCGAGAGGGCGTAGAGCTTGTCGTTGGCGGCTTTGACGTAGTTGCCGTCGGCCGACTTGCCGCCGTTGGTGACGAACTTCTGGAGGTACTCGCGCGCCTTTTCCTTCTGATCGTTCCCGTGGGCCTCGTCGAACCAGTCGGAGTACGCCATGCCGGCGTTGTAGAGGGCGTCGTAGAGCTCGGGATCGAGGTCGATGGCCTTCTTGAACTCCGTCGTCGCCTGCTCGTACTGCTTGAGGTTCTTGAGCGCGAGCCCGTAGCCGTTGTGGCACTCGCCGTCGTCGTCCTTGGCCGTCACGCAACCCTGGAAAACCTGCGCCGCTTCCTTGTTGAAGTCGTAGTCGAGGTACAGGTAGCCGAGGGCGACGTAGGACTTCGAAAAACGCGGGTTGGCCTCGATGGCGCTGCGAAGGGCATCGTCCGCCTCCTTCGGGTGGTCGAGGACCTTCCGCACGAGGCCGAGCCGCCACCAGGCCTTGAAGAGCTTCGCGTCGGCCGCGGTGGCCGCCGCGAAGGCCTTCTCGGCTTGATCGAGCTTCTTGAGCTCGAAGTACGCCTCGCCGAGGTCGTACTGGAAGTTCGCGTTGTTCGGCGAGTGCTGCACGGCCTGCTCGAACGACTCGATGGCCTTGTCCCACTTGCGCTGCTTCTGGAAGACCTTGCCGAGGTTGTAGTACGCGATGTCGTAGGTCGGGTCGGTCTGGATGGACTGCTTGAGGTCTTTCTCGGCCGAGTCATAGAGGTTGTTCTTGAACTCATCGGCGCCCTTGTTGGCGAGCTCGATGGCCTTGATGCGCTCCTGGCTGCAGACGAAGCCCTCGCACGCCGGCAAGACGAAGGCGATCGCGAGGACGACGGCCTGCGGGTTCAAAACAAAACGCGCGATTCGACGAGGAATGTTCGACATGGTCACTCTCCACCGCCCGCGGGCGTGAGGACGAACGGGTACGAGACGATGACGATACCGCCGCCGAGGGGCTTCGGGAACTCCCAACGACGCACGGCCTGGACGGTGCAGTTCTCGACGCGCGCGTTGCTCATCGTCGAGTTCTGGAGCACCGAGGCAATGACCTGGCCGGACGCCGCGATCGTGAACTGGACCATGATGCGACCGCCGAGCTCGGGCTTCTTCGTGAGCTCTTGCTCGTAGCAGTACTTCACCTCGTTGATGTGGCGCCGGATGATGCGGCGGATGATCTCCTTGTCGAGCGACCCGCGCACCGCCGCCTGGCCGGGGATGACGTCCGGCGCGTGCGCGCGACGACCGCCGAGACCGCCGGCGCCGCGGCCGTAGCCGGAGCCGTTGCCCCCACCGCCGCCCTTGCCGATCGTGCCGAGGTTGCCGAGGCCGATCGTGCCCTCGCCCGTGCCGCCGCCGCCCGAGCCCGTGCCGACGAGCCCGAGGCCGCCCACGCCGTACGCCTCGCCGATCTGGTTGCCGATCAAACCACCGAGCACGTCGTCCGCGTCATTCCCGAGGGCGGTATCCCGCCCGAAAATAGAAGCGATGTGCGAGCCCTCGTTCATCTTGAGGACGCCGAGGATGCCGGCGTTCTTGGCCTGTTCTTCGGCGAGCTTCTTCGCGAGGTGCGGATCCGGGTTGTCCTTGGGACCTTTGAGGCCGTAGAGCCCCTCCTTGTTCTTGGAGGTCTTCTTGCCCATCTTGCCTTCTTCGCCCTTGTGGCGCTTGCCCTTGCCGCCCTGCTCCTCGTTCTTCTTGGACTTGAGCCACTCGGGGATGTCTTCTTCCTTCTCCTCGGGCGGCTTGATGAGGAACTTCACGAAGCGGTTGTCCGAGTTGAAGAGGTCGAGGGAGAGGGACTTCGGGTCCGGGGGGACCGAGAAGATCATGAGGAGGAACAGCAGGAGCGCGACGCTCGAGCCGACCGTGTAGATCTGCTCGTCCCACTTCCAGGTGAGGAAGGGCACCTCGAGGGCGCGCGGGCGCGGCGTCGCCGCCACGAGGAACATCGTGTCGCCGCACTCGAGCCTCGCGCGCGCACCTTGCGGCAGTGAAAAGCTCGAACCGCGCTGGGCGATGAACTGCTGCAGCGGATAGGGCTGGTTGTCGACGTAGACCTCGCCCGTCATGCGCGGCGTGACGTTCACCACATAGTCGTCGCCCGTCGCGGCGACGAGCGGGTGCGCGGGCGACGGCACGTAGTCGGGGGAGACGGGCGCGTCGACATCGGCGTCCGAGCCGATGAGAAAGTTCGGGCTCGTCTTGCCGCGCCGCTTGAGGCCCATGTACGCGAGCGCGAGGCCGGCCGCGATGCCGCCGAACACGACGATCCCGGGGCCCGGCGAGCGGCTCTTCCACGGGAAGGTCTTGGCCTCCTGGCCGCTGTTGGTCCAGGCCTCGAACGCGTTCTTCTCGGCGCCGACGTCGAGGGCCGTCGCGATGAACATGGCGACACCGATGAACGCCGCCGCGAGGCCCGCGTACAGCATCGTCGTGCCCTGGCTGTGCGTGCTCTTGCCCTCGGGGTTGAAGAGGTGGCGCGTGCCCGTGACGACGCCACGAAAGACCGTCTGCACCTCGATGGCGCGCGAGCCGTCGAGCACCTCGACCTCGGAGCCCGCGCCGCCGCCCATTTGGCCGCCGCCGAGACCCGCGGGCGCCGAATAGCTGGGCGGTGCGTGCCCCTGCGAGGGCGCGGCGTAGTGCTGTTGGGGCGGCGAAGGCACGTAGCCCGGCGGCGGCGCGAACCCGCCCGGCGGCGGCGCGATGCCGAGGCTCGTCTTCTGCTGCATGCGCGGCGCCGCTTGCGGCACCGGCGTCTGCATCTGCTGCGCGTCGAGAAACGTCACGCGCACGCGGCTGTCGCCGAACATGATCTCGTCACCCGACTGGAGGCGCGCCTTGCTGATGCGCTCGCCGTTGACGAGCGTCCCGCGCGTCGAGCCGAGGTCGATGATGTTGATCTCGTCGGGCCCGGTCACCTCGATGACGGCGTGCATGCGCGACACCGTCTCGTCGTCGATCCGCAAGTGGGAAGAGGCGAGCTTGCCCACCTTGACGACGTCCTGGGTGAGGACCTCTTCGCGAACCAGCGCGTCCCCTTTGTAGATCTCGAACTTGATGGGGACCTTCACGTCGGCCATGGCTGCTCTCCTCTGCGGGTTTTCTCAAACCAAAGAGCGCTCGATGACCTTCGGAACCGGATCCAGATCGCCTCGAACCGAAGCGACCTTGGAACCGAAGCGACCCGGGGGGTTTGGGGACCCTCCCAGGGTCCCCATCCTAAATGTCTTCGAGCGACTTCAGCATTTCGGGGATGAAGTCTTTCCGGATCTCGATGAGGCTGGAGTGCTCGGTCTTCTTCAAGGAGTTGACCAGCTCTCCGTCGGGACGCTGCAGGTCTCCTTCGACCATGTCGTCCTCGAAGTCGTAGACGGTTTTCGCCTTGTACTGCACGCTGTCGTCGCCCCCGCCCGCGCCGGGTGCCTTGGGATCGGCGGCGAACGCCCGATGTGACACCCCGACGAGTCCGAGAAGAGCCATTCCAATGACCAGCTTCATGTTCCTTCTCCTTACGGGGAGCCCAATCGCGTGTGTTCAGACAACCGACAGGCTCCTCGGTTCCTCAAAAGTGACCAGGGTCCGGTAACTGGCGATTATTTCTTGCCCTTTTTCTTCTTGCCGCCGGGCGCGGCGCCCTCGATCGCGCCGGCTTCGCCGGTGCCGGGCGTGGGAGGCGCGTTCGCCGCCGGAGGCTCGGTGCCAGCAGGCGCGTTGGCCTTGGCAGCCGCATCCTGGGCGTCCTGCTTCTTCATCTGCTCTTCCATCTGCTTCTGCTGCTCTTCGGCCTTCTTCTGCATCTCCTCGGCCTCGGCCTGCATCTTCGCGGCCTCGTCGAGCGCGACGTAAATTTCGTCGATGTCCTTGATGCGCTTCTCGGCGTCGCGCGTGAGCGAGGCGGAGGTCGAGCCGTTCGAGTGGCTCAAGAACTGGCGGTAATAGTCCTGCGCCTTGTGCAGCGCCGGCTTCTGGCCGTCCTTGTAGTCCTGGTAGAGCAACCCGAGGTTGAAGTAGCTCGACGGGTTCGACGAGTCGAGCTTCTGAGCCGCGAGGTATTGCGACTCCGCGTCGTCGATCTTCTTGTTACCGCGCAGCGCGACGCCGAGGCCGATGGCGGCCTCGTAGTTCTTGGGCTGCATCTTGAGGGCCTCGCGGAAGTTCTCCTCGGCGGTCCCGTAGTCGCGGTTGTTGAGCGACAGAGCCGCCAGGTTGAGGCGCGCTTCGGCGAAGCCGCCGTCGAGGGCGACTGCCTCCTTGAACTGCTTGATGGCGGGGCTGATGTTCTTCTTCTTGAGCTCGATGAGCCCGAGCGTGTTGTGCACGATGGCGAGCTGCTTCTTCATCTCGGGCGTGACGCCCGTGCCGGCCTCGCGGACGTCGACGGCCTTGACGCCCTCGTCGTCGCCACCCTCGTTCTTGTCTTGCTTCCCCTTCTTGCCCTTGCCCTTGGCGGCCTTGCCCTCGCCGCCGCCGGCCTCGTCGACTTTTTCCTCTTCGAACTTCCCGGTCGCGATCTCGTCCGCCTTCTTGATGGCCTGGTTGCCCACGAGCTTGGCCATCTCGAGCATGTTCATGTCGTAATAAATGAAGGCCAGGGTCGAGAACGCCTGCAGGTTGTTGCTGTCGATGGCGAGCACGGTGCGCAGGTTGCTGACAGCCTGCTGGACGTATTGCTTCTTCTCTTCGGAGCTCGCGTGGCGGGCCTTGTCGCGCAGGATCTGGGCGAGGTTGTTGCGCGCCTCGACGGTGTGGAGCGGGTCGACCTCGATCGCGCGCGAGAAGAGGGACTCGGCCTTGCTCGTCTGGCCGTTCTTCCAGGCGATGTAGCCGAGGTTCGCGATCGCGGGGCCGTACTTCATGCCCTCCCAGATCTTGACGGCGTCATCCTCGTTGCCGCATTCGGCGAGCACGGCTCCCTGATTGAACCGCGCCTCGAGCAGGTTCGGGTTCTCGTCGGCGGCGTTCTTGAACGCGCTCGCGACGCTGCGGCACTCGGAGCCCGACAGGCCGCCGGACTTCTTGGCCGCGGCGTACTGCTTGGCCGCCTTGTCGAAGTCGGCGCGCGCGTCGTCGCTGATCTGCCGCTTGGCCTCCTTCGGGATGATCTGCTCCGCGTTCGGCTTGCTCTCGCCGGGAATGAGGCCGTCCTCTTTCTCGGCGTTGCGGGACGACGGTTTCTGCGTCGAACCGCAAGCAGAGAGGCACAGGGCCAGACAGAGGCCTAAGGTCGAAGTCTTTTGCATGGCGTTGGTCCTCATGTCCGTCACTTGATTCCGTTACTTGCCTTTGCTGGTCGGCGACACCGACTCGGCGAGCTCGGAGACGACCGGCGTCGGGGACATCGTCGTCGAGACGTAGCCCGCCTCGGGCTTGACCTCCGACGAGAGCGGGTACTCGGATGGCTTCATCTGATTGAGCTCGCGCTCGCACAGCCGCGACCACTCGTTGTACCAGGACTGCTCGGTGGCGGCCTTCAGGCACTTCTCGAAGCCATCGACGGCCTTCGACTCGATCGGCTCGGCCTTGTCCTCGAGCGCGTCGCAGAAGATCTGGCGCGGCTGGTTGCCCCACTCGTCGACCTCCTTGAGGTCCTTGGGGATCTCCGCCGTGTAGAGCTGACCCGCGAAGTCGCTGTAGATCTGCCCGACGCGCGCCGCCGACGCGATCGTCCACTGCGCCTGCTTCATGCCGAAGACGTCGAGGTACTCCGAGCGCGCCTTGTCGAGCGCCTTGGCCTTCTGGTCGAGGTAGGCCGAGAACTTCTTGCCGGACTCCTCGGCCTTCTTCTTCTTGACGGCCGCCTTCTTGGGCGTGTCGTAGCTCGAGGGCTGCTGGAAATCGAGGCCCTCCGGGAACTTGATGCGCAAGAAGTTCTCGTACTGCACCTCGGCGATGTAGAAGCCCGAGCCCGCGACGGCGTAGGCCGCCAGGCCTGCGCGCGCCTCGACGTCCTTGCCCGTGATCTTCGAGGCCGCGGCTCCTTTGTTCCAAATCTTGAGCACGGCGGAGAAGTGCTCCTGGGCCTTGGCTGACTGGGCCTTGGCCCGATCAAACAGCACGATCTTCGACTTCGTGGGCGGGCCGCACTGCGTGCGCGACTTCTCGTGCAGCTTCTTGCCCTTCTTGAGCTTCTTGTTGAGGTCGGCGAGGACCTTCTGGCGGCCCGTGGCCGTGACGCGCTTGATCTCGAGGCAGGCGCCGTCCTCGGAAGCCTTCGGGCACGACGCCTTCCAGGCCATCTCGCCGAGGCGGAAGTGCGCGATGACCTGGCGATCGGGGCCGCCCTGCGCGCCCCAGAGCTTGAGGTAGCTCTCGAGGTGCTTGGCCAGCTCGTCCATGCGCTTGTCCTTCTCGTAGACGTCGGCCATCTGGAAGTAGACGCCCGCGGCGTCCTGCGGCTTGCGCTTGCCGTAGAACTCGACGTACGACTTCATGTCCGACAGCGCCTTGTCGCTCTCGCCGAGGCCGATGCGAAAGGTCGTCGCGTTGCCGAGCGCGTCGTTGGCCTTCTTCTCGCCCGGGAACTTGGTGGCGAAGTCCTCGTAGTTCTCCGCGGCCTTCGAGTAGTAGGCGAGCTGGTGGTAGCCGGCGGCCACGCGGAAAAGCGCCTTCTGGGCCAGCGGATCCTTCGGGTGGGCCGAGATGAGCGCGAGGCGCGCCTTGAGCGCCTGCCCGACGAGGTGGGCGTTCTGGAAGCACTGGCCGGCGTTCCACAGGCGCTCGGCGTGCTTGGGGGCATCGGGAAGCGACTCGGCCGATGCGAGCATCGAGCGGCCACACTCCTTGAAGTTGTGCAGCTTCTCGAACTCGTGGCCCTCCATGTCATAGGAGTCCGCCTTGAGCGAAATCATGTCCTTGCCGAACTGCGGGTCCTGCATGAGGCACTGCTTATCGAGGAACCGGTCGACGTTGTCGACGACCTCCTTCGTCTTGCCCTGCGCGTTGAGCGAGTCCAGCAGGAGGTTGGCCGAGTAGACCGAGAGTCCGTCCGGGTCCGGGCAGTGCTTGTCGACGATCTCCTGAAAGAGCGGCGCGGCCTGGGCGAAGTGGTTGTACTCGTAAAAGATGCGCGCCCGACGGTACATGATGGTCACCGTCTCTTTCGCGTTGGGCACGTACTTGAGGTACGTGTCGAAGGCGTTGATCATCTTCTGCTGGTACTCAGGGATCTTCAGCGGCTCGAGCTTGCCGGACTTGCTCTCCGCCTGCATCTTGTCGCGATCGTTCTGCACGAGCTCGCGTTGCTCGTGATCGTCGACGTTGAGGGCGTTTTTCCAAGCCAGCACGGCCGCGTAGGCCGCGTCCTTGACGTACTTGCCCTGTGGATTCATCTCGACGACCTTCGTGTACTGCTCGGCCGCGTCCTTCCAGTTCTCGAGCGTCCACAGCAGCTCGCCGTAGTAGAAGGACATGTCGTACGCGTCCTTGTCCTTCGGGAAGTGGTCGAGGAAGACCTTGTAGACGTACTTGTCGAGGGCGTACGTGTCGCTGTTCTTCGTGCGCTGGGCCTCTTTGTGCCAGATGAGCGCCAGCTCCTTCGACGTGTCGTGAAAGGCGTTGCGGCACTCCTCCATCTGGTCGCGCTTGACGCCCTTCATCTCGCCGACCTTGTCGTAGACGGCGCCGAGGCGCTCGATCTCCTGGACCTGGTCGCGCTTCGCGCCAGAGGACAGCGTGTTGCGGACGACCTTGTTCTGCCACTCGCAGATGCGCGGCGAGTCCATGTTCATGGAGATCACCTTGCGGTACACGCGCGTCGAGTCGGGGAACTTGCCTTGCTCCCAGTACAGCTCCGCGAGCGCCTCCATCATCTTCGGCGCGAAGTCGCCGCCCGTGCGCTGGAAGAACTCCCAGGCCTTGTCGGGGCCGCCGACGTGCGCGTAGGCCTTGACGATGTCCTTCTTGGCCTCTTTCTGCAGCGCCTCTTTCTGCTGGCGGTTGACGTTGACCTTGCCCTCTTGGGTCATGCGCACGACGCCCACGAAGGTCTCGAGCGCGGTCTTGTAATCGCCCAGATTGACGTAGCACCACCCCTTCTTGTAGACGGCGTAGGGATAGACGCTCGACTTGGGGAACTGCTCGACCTTCTCGTAGAACTTGAGGGCCGCGTCCATGTCGGCCTTGTCGAAGTAGAACTCGGCGAACGACAGGTACGCGTCCGGGATGTACTTCGAGTTCGGGTAGTCCTTGATGAGGCGCAGGAAGAACTCACGCGCCTGGTCCTCCTTCTTCACCGACGTCAGCAGGTAGGCGAGCTTGAAGAGCACCTCGTCCATGCGCTCGTACTTCTTGAACTTCGTGGCCGCGATGTAGGCCTTGACGGCCTCGAGGAGCCATTTCTGCTGCAGCGTCTCGTAGCCCTTCACCTGGTTCTGCAGCGCGGCCTTCTGCGCGGGGGGCGCGTCGAAGATCTTCTGGTCGAGGGCGTGCGCGCTCGTGAAGTAGAAGCGCTGCTTCTCGGCGTAGAGCTCGGCGAGCCGGAAGTGAAAGTCTGGTTTCTGCGGATCGTCGTCCTGAGTCACCTGGATGAGGCGACGCATCTTGATGATCTGCGCGTCGACGAGCTTCTGGATCTGACCCTGCTTTTGAAAGATGAACTGGTCGATCGTGATGGCGGGACCGGTCTCCTTCTGGGGTGGCGGCGGCGCCTGCGGCTTGGTCAGGTTCGTCTGCGAAGCCGAAATCTCCTTCTCCGATTTCTGGTACCGGCCCTTGCCGCTGTTGGCGGGAGCCGGCGGATCGGCCGCCAGCGCCGCCGAGGGCGCCAGCGCCAGCCAAATTGCGACGCCTGACGCGATTCCCGTCGCCAAGCGCCCCGCGCGCTCCAGGCGCCCCTCGGGCTTATTGGAGCGGAGCTCAATGTTCGTCATCGATTTGGTCGTTTTCTCCACGGACGATTTCTCCACGGTGAAGGACGTCATCACTATTGATTCGGGGCGGGCGCGGCCTCGCCGCCACCCGCGGGCGCCGCCGCCTCGCCCGTCGAAGGCGCGCCCTCGGGCGCGTTGTGCTGACACTTGTTGCCGATCCGAACCCTGTAATAGCCGAGCTCGTCGCGCCAGTACTCGCCCGTGAAAGGCCAGATCTGGTGCTCGTCGTCGACGCGGATCTCCTCGGCGTGCCTCGCGCCCGGGCCCTGGATGATCTGCTGCTCTTGAATGACCTCTTGCTCGAGGGCGCCCTTCTGTCCCTGCAAGATCTCGTACTCGATCTTGATGACGCGCTTGATGAGCTGCGCGAGCTCGTCGGTCAGGCGGATGATGCGGCGGCGCGCCAGATCGCCCGCCTCGTTGACGGCGAGCGAGCGCTGCAGCGTCAGGTCGGCGAAGACGGTCTGCGCGATGTTCGTCGACTTCCAGGCCGGCTCGGCCTTGTCCTGCTGCTTGAGCTCGCGGTCCAGCTCCTCGACGTATTGGAAGCGCTTCACGAGGCTGAGGTCGCCGAGGACGCCGCGCGCGGCGCGCTCGACCTGCTCGGGAAGGCCCGACGTCTCCTTGCGGATCTTCACGGCCAAGTCGTAGAGCGCGGCGTTATCGGTCTGCGTCATGATGAGCTTCTTGAGCTCGCCGAACACCTGCGGGTAGACGGCGTTGAACTCGTCGATGGCTTCCTCGGCGCGGTCGTAAAGGCAGTTGTAGAAGTAGATCGTCGCCTTGACCGACAGGCCCTCGGCCACGGACTCCGGCTTGATCGTGTTCTCGAAGAACGGCGCCTGGATCGTGTGGATGTTGCCGAGCGCCTTCGAGTACCCCTTCTGCTTGAGCATGAAGTTCGCCCACGACGACTCGAAGAGGCTGTTGGCCCAATCGTACGACTCCGGCGAGACGCGATCGAAGTACTTGGCCGCCAGGTCGTACTGCCCCGTCGAGTAGAAGGTGCGCGCGAGCGACAGGTTTGCCAGATCCTCGAAGGGCTTGATCTCGGGCTTCGTGCTCTCGGCCGAGGCCCGGAGCACCTCCTTGAACGAATCGACGGCCGGCTTGGCCTGGTATTCGCGCACGTGCGTCGCGCCCTCGAAGAGCTTCGCCTGCACGTAGAACTCGCTCGTTGTCGGCACGGCGCCGAAGAGGTCGACGGCCTCCTTGAAGCTGCCCTTTTGGTAATAGTACTTGCCGAGGAGGAAGTAGAGCTCGTCCCGAACCTGCTCGAGCGCCGGCTGATCGAGCTCGGCGCGGTTGTACTTGCCGATCTTCTCGAGGATGCCGGTCGAGTCCGGCAGCTTGCGCGACAGCGAGGCGAGCCACTTCAGCGTGGCGTTGTAGTACGCGTGCGACGGGCCCTTCTGCACGATGCGGTCGAAGTACGACAACGACGCCGAGTAGAACTTCATGTTGTAGAGGGCCTTGCCCATCCAGAACTCGGCCTTCTGCTTGTTGCCCTCGGTGTCGCCGGACTCGCCCTCGACGACCTTGTTGAGCTCGATCGACGCCGAGTAGTAGTCCTCACCGTCGTAGAGCTTGAACGCGCGCTCGAGGACCTTCGACGGCTGGTCGCCCGTGGGAGCCGCCTCGGGCTGGAAGTCCTTCGTGGAGGCCTTCTTCTTCTTGGCCAACGCCACCGACGTGGACAGGAACAAGGACGTCAGGAGAAAGATGCCGACTACGCGCTTTCGGCTCATACAACAAACCTCACTTTGAGTGGCCGGGTAGAAATGACCCGGGGCGAAAAAGGAGCGGTCAGGCGATCAGACTCTGCGAAGGACGAAGAAATCTTAGCGACGTCCTTTACTCAAACACGCGGCCACAAAGCCGTACAGAAGAGTGGGACGCGTAGAGAAGCACACCCTAAAACCGGGCCATGCTCGCAAAGGCGCTGTGGGGTGTCAAGGGTGGAGTGACGACGCAAGTCCGGAAATCATCCTTAGAAAATCGGGTAATTGCACCACGTCGAAGCGCGTGGCGCGGGCGCCCGGGCGCCCGCCCGATTGGGCTCCGGCGGGCGAAGACGCTGGAACTCGACCCTGGATAGGAAGCCTTGACAGGTGTGGTCGGGTAGGTAACCATGGCGCGGCCTCACGGCGCCCGGATCACCCCGCATTTCCAAGCCGCCAAGCCGAAAAACCGAAGCTTCAATCGCCTGGCCACGCGGACGTCTCCCAACTGGGCCAAGGAGTCCCCATGACGTTCTCTTCCCGACCCCTCTGCACGCTCGCGGCGATCGCTCCCTTGGCGTTCGCCATCGCTGTCATCGTTGGGTTGGGGTTGGTTTCGAGCGGCTGCGAAGACAAGCACATCGGCCGCGTCTGCAACCTAGACACGGCGGCCGCGACCACGTCGATGAGCGGTACCGACGCGACCTTCAACGGCCAGGCCGTCGAGTGTCCGACGCGCATCTGCGTCTTGCCGTCCATGGAGGGAGGGGCCACGACGACGACCGCGCTGTGTACGGCCGGCTGCTCGTCCGACGATGATTGCTCGGACGGCGAGACGACGAGCGATCCGAACGGCAAGCAATGCAAGAAGGGCTTTGCCTGCCTGATCGCGTCGACGGTGGGCCCCTTCTGTTGCGAGCACGTCTGCGTCTGCAAGGACTTCGTCGACACGACCCAGCCCGGCTTCAACAAGACACCCGACTCCTGCCAGCCCAAGCACTCGATGTGCAAGAACGCGCAGTAGCGCGCGGGGGGATTTCGTCCCCCCACGGCCAGCGCGCCCGCTAGGATTTGGGCGGGGCGAAGAGCTGGTGGATCTCGCAGGTGCCGTCGCCGGCCACCGTTAGGAAGCGGCGGGTCAGGGTGACGACGGCGTCGAAGGACGGTGCCTCGAGCAGGGCGTAGCCGCCGATGACCTCCTTGGCCTCGGAGAAGGGGCCATCGGTGACGGTGACCTTGCCGCGCTTCGATTGGATGCGGACGCCCTTCTCACCGAATTGAATGCCTTCGGTGACGATGAGCCAGCCTTCCTTCATGCCCGCTTCGATGAGGGCACCCATCTTGGCCATCATCTCGGGGCTCGGCGGTGACGGCAGTGCCGGATTGGACTCGTGGGTGAATACGCTGAGGAATCGCATGATGGGATCTCCTTTCTGATGGGACGACGGCTGAGCCGGCGCCGGATCGACATCGGCCCCCCACATTTTTTGTCGCGCTCCGGCGTCAGGGGACCTCGAAGGCGTTCGGCAGGTGAACGACGACAGGCTCTAGGCGGCCCTCGGGATCGAAGGTCACGGCGACGACGTCGAAGCGAAAACCGGAGGCCACTGGAGCTTCGGCGTCGAGATACAGGCGCGCAGCGCGGATGACCCGCGCTTGCTTGTGGGGCGTGATCGACTCGAGCGGATGTCCCTGCTGCTCCCCCGTGCGGGAGCGGACCTCGACGAAGACGCAGGTGCCTCCGTCGTCGGCGACGATGTCGAGCTCGCCTTCGGGGCGGCGCCAGTTACGCGCCACGATCCGGAGGCCGGCCTGCGCGAGGCGGTTGGCCGCGAGATCCTCGGCGCGACGGCCGCTACCGGGACGCGAGGCGAAGCGCTCCGAGGACGACGGAGACATCCCGACCGGTCGCGCGGCGGCGCTACGAAGCGGGAGTCGTCACTGCGGCCGCGGGCGCCGCGGCGGCAGGAGCGGCCGTCGAGGGGGCGGCCTCCTCGGCCGGGCCCTTCTCGCCCTTGATGCGGGCGGCCTTGCCCTTCAGGTCACGCAGGTAATTGAGGCGCGCGCGGCGGACGTGCCCTTTGGTCACGATCTCGATCTTCTCGATGCGCGACGTGTGCAGCGGGAAGATGCGCTCGACGCCCACGCCGTAAGAGATCTTGCGCACCGTGAAGGTAGCGCGCGAGCCGCCGCGGTGCTGTCCGATGACGACGCCCTCGAAGACCTGCACGCGCTCCTTGTCGCCTTCCTTGATCAGCGTGTGAACGCGAACGCTGTCGCCCGAACGAAAGTCCGGGATGCCTTTGCGCTGGTTGGCGCTCTCGATCTCACGCAGGAGAATGTGCTGGCTCATCGCAAAACCTTCTTCCCGAAAGGGCCGTTATAACTAGTCGCACTGGCGGCGCGAGTCAAGTGCGGGGCGGCTCACGCAGCGCGGCGTGGGCCGCTACTCCTCGCCGCCGGCGTCCCCCAAGTCCCCGAGCAGGCCGCGCTCCTCGGGCGACAATGGCATGGCTGCGATGAGATCGGGACGGCGGGCGCGCGTTCGAAGCAGCGCCTCGCGCCGTCGCCAGCGCGCGACTTCGGCGTGATCGCCCGACGAGAGGATCTCGGGGACGGCGTGGCCGTTCCAGACCGGCGGGCGCGTCCACTGCGGGTACTCGAGGCGACCCGCCGAGTGCGACTCGTCGTCGGTCGACTGGCCGCACCCGAGCACGCCGGGCACGAGCCGCGCGACCGCCTCGACGACCACCGCCGCGGCGAGCTCGCCGCCCGCGAGCACGAAGTCTCCGACGCTGAGCTGCTCGTGGCAGAGATGGGCGCCCACGCGCTCGTCGACGCCTTCGTAGCGTCCGCACACGAGCGTGAGGCGCCGCACGTCCGCGAGCTCGCGCGCGCGGCGCTGATCGAACGGCCGACCGGCGGGCGTGAGCAGGATCCGGTGCGACGGCCCGCGCGCCGCCTCGATGGCCTCTACGGCGGCGGCGATCGGCTCGACGCGCATGATCATGCCCGGGCCGCCGCCGTAGGGCGTGTCGTCGACCTGCCGGTGACGCCCAGGCGCGAAGTCGCGCGGGCTCGTGAGGTGCGCGGCGACGAGGCCGGCGGCGATGGCCTTCCCGAGCAGCGTCGCGCCCAGGAACCCGTCGAAGATCTCCGGGAAGAGCGTCACGAGCTCGAACTCGATCGCGGGTCGCGCGTCAGTCATGGCCGTCCCAGCTCACGACGATCTTGCGGCCGGGCGCGTCCATCGTCACGACGAATCGCGGGAGCAAGGGGATGAGCTCCTCGGTGCCCTCCCGGTCGATGACCATGACGTCCTGCGCGCCGTTCCAGAAGGTCGAGGTGACGACGCCGAGGGCGCGCCCGCTCTCGTGCACGACCTCGCACCCGATGACGTCGTCGACGTAGAACTCGCCCGACCCGAGCGGCGGCAGCTGGGAGCGCCGCGCGCGCACCTCGGCGAGCGTGAGCGCGGCGGCAGCCTCGCGCGTGTCGATGCCCTCGAGGCGCGCGAGCGCACCGTCGGGCGTGGGGCGCAGCGCGACGATCGCGTGCGGCGTCGTCACGCCGTCGCGCACGAGCAGGATCTCCCGCAAGCCCTCGAACGAGCGCCCCTGCTGGTTGTGGGGGCGCAGCCAGACCTCGCCATGCACGCCGTGCGGCTTGCCGACGACGCCCAAGACCACTGTCTCGGGGTCGTAAACCTTACTCAAGTATCTCGAGGACGACGCGGCGACCGCTCTTGGCCGACGCGGCCGAGAGGATCGTGCGCAAGGCCTTCGCCGTGCGGCCCTGCTTGCCGATGACCTTGCCGAGGTCCTCTTCTGCGACCTTGAGCTCGAAGACGAGGGCGTCGGGCTCCTCGATCTCCTCGACTTCGACCTGCTCGGGGTGATCGACGAGGCCGCGCGCGAGATAATCGACGAGATCGCGCAGGGACGAGTCCCACACGCTCGAGGAGTCGTCCCGGCCGCGGCCCTTCTCGACGGCGTCGCTCATGGGAGAGGCGAGCTAGGCGACGGCCTTGGTCTCGGCGGACGCGCGCTTCTGGCGGCGCAAGAGCTCGCCGACGGTCTGGCTCGGCTGGGCGCCAACCGAGAGCCAGTGCGTGAGGCGCTGCTCGTCGACGCGGAATTCGATGGGCTCGCGCAGCGGATCGTACACGCCGAGCTGCTCGATGAAGCGGCCGTCGCGCGGGGCGCGGTGGTCCGCGGCCACGATGCGATAGAAGGGCACCTTCTTGGTGCCGGCTCGGGTCAGTCTGATCGTCACGGACATAGTGTGTTTCCCTCGAAAAACGAGTCGCGAAAGCTACCTGCCCCCCGCCAGACTGTCAAGGAGCATGGTCTTGCGTCCCGGATTCCGGTGGTTCCCCGCCGGGCGACCCGGATCATCGGGCCTTCAGGGCGGCGCGGTACTCTCGAATGGCTTGACTCACGGTCCCGCGGTCGATGAAGGACGCCAGCTCGGCGAGGTCGATTCCGGGCAGGACCTCGCTCGCCGGGATCTCATCGTATCTCTCGCCCCGCAGGGCATGAGCGGTGAGGCGGCCTTTCCGCCAGAACCACAGCTCTCGGACGCCGAGCGAGCGATAGATGTCGCGCTTGTCGAGGCCTCCCGAAGTCCAGATGACCTCGATGGCGAGATCGGGACGCTGTGGATCGCGCACATCGTCGAACACGTAGCACTCGTCGGCCTCGACGGCGCGTTCGGTTTCCGGGCTCTCGAGAGTCCATGATCCGTAGACATTGAACTCGATGCCTTGCTCCACGCACCAGACGTCGACAAGCCGGCCGATTATGGATTTGATCGCCTCGTGTTCCCGTGACGGGCTCATGAGCTCGAGGACTCCTTTGAGATACGCGAGCCTCGGCACCGATCGTTCCCCGCGAAGCTCCAGCATACGTTGGTAGTCCGACCAGACAGCCGAGCGAAGGAGCACGATGTGATCATCGACCGGAGTATCGTCGTGCCGGGAAATCCGTTCCGCCAACATGAGCATTTGGAGTATACGCGACTGACCCGAGAGAGAACTGCGCTTTCGAGGCTGTCTGACATGATGCCTGCCATGCCTTCGCGACGCTTCGCGGTCCTCGTGGTCATGATGCTGCCGATCGTCGCGAATGTCCGCGCCGCGACCCGCCCGTCCGCACCGGCCGGGCGCCGTTTCACCCTCTTCTACACGGCCGAGGTGCACGGAACGCTCGAGCCTTGCGGATGCACGAGCGATCCGCTGGGAGACGTCGCGCGCTACGCGTCGGTCGTGCGGGCGGCGCGCAAGCAAAGCGGGGACATCCTGCTCGTCGACGCAGGAGGACTATCCTTTCCAGAGGGTGGCTCGGGATCGCGCGAGCGCGCGGGTAACGAGCTGCGCGCGGCCTTCCTCGAGACGGAGCTCGGCAAGCTCGGGCTCGTCGCCCCCGGCCTAGCCGACGCTGATATTGCGCCGGGTCCATTGCATGTCGTCAGGCCTCCGCGCATGGCGGTGAACTTGAAGTTCGCGGCGGGGGTCAAAACAGCTCCGTCGGTCCTGCGCACCATCGGAGGCATCAAGGTCGGCGTCTTGGGCGTCGTCGATCCCGCGGTGGCAACGACGGCTCTTGGTGGCAGCGTCGAGGATCCCGTCGCAGCGGCGCGTCGCGAGGCTCGACGCCTGCGAAACGGAGGCGCCGAGATCGTCATTGTCCTCGCCCCGGTCGAGCGCGCGATCGCTCGTCGCATCGCGCACGAGGCGTGGGTTGACTTCGTCGTGCTCGGACGCCAGGTCGGCGCAGGCTCCCCCCGCCCGGATGTCGTGCCAAACTCGGCCGACCTCACTAACGAGGAGGAACTGGGCCTGAAAGACGACAATGTGAGAATCACGCTGTCCCCTGATGTCCGGCCCGACGCCTTCCTACTCACGCCGTCGGACGAGCTCCAGCGGGTAGGGCGCTTGGACGTAGTCCTGCGGGGGCACGGCCCTCTCGTGCCAGCCGGGAGCCCGGAGACGGCAACGATGCGCCAGGCCGAGCTCGCGCGCGACATCGCCGACATCGACGCGAACCTCGCGCGATGGTCTCGGCAGGGCATCAACTCGACATTCGTGGCCGGCATGCGACAGCGCCGTGAGGCCCTCGTCGCCGAGCAGGCGCGCCTGACGGCGTCGCCCTCCGGCCCGCCGGTCGAGGGCTCTTACTTCATCAACCGCCTCATCCCCCTCAGTCGCAGCTTGCCGCGCGATCCGGCCATCGCCGCCGCCATGCGCGCTCTTGATGCCAAAATCGCCAAGGTGAACGTCGCCAACGCCGCGCCGCCCCCGCCTGCCGAGCCGGGGCGGCCGTACTACGTCGGC
>DASXOE010000094.1:0-28185 GCA_036494575.1 Polyangia bacterium
TGCGCCTGCGCCCCGGCCCCTGGACGCTCACGGTGAAGGCGCCCGGCTATCGCACGAGCGTCCGGGACGTGGACGTCCCCGAGAGCCCCATCCTGGGCGAGACGTCCGTCCGCGGCCTCAGACTCGAGCTCGACGCGGATCGCTGACGCGACGGCGTCGCCGCCGCGCCGCTTCGACCAAGAGAGCGACCGCGCAGGCGGCCGAGGGCACGCAGACTGACCCCCTCGTTGACGTTCCCGCGACCTCGCAACCAACCGGCGGCTTGTCCAGAGCGCAGGTCTTCTCATGCGGCCGAGACGGCGCGTAAATCGCGCACACGGCGCTAACATCGTCGGGCGACAAGGTTCGCTTCGACACCTCTCCCGGACTGCTCACGTCGTACATGACCGTCGCCTGGACGTCGGGTGGCGATGTGAGCGGCCCGCAGTCAGGGACGCGGGCCCCGCGATCGTCCGTCGGCCGCAGCGCACCCTTGGCCGAGACGTCCGAACCGGGCCGGTCCGGCTTGAAGCACGTGTGATCGAGCCCGATGAAGTGACCGAACTCGTGCGTGAGGGCGTTCTGCAAGTCGTAGTAGTCCGCGTCCATGTGTTGATCCGCGGGCGGCAAGAAACCCGGATCGAAGTTCATCCACCGCATCGTGCTGGACGTCGCGTTGATCTCCATGTCGACATCTGAGATATGCCCATCCCCCTCGGAGGTGACTGACGTCACGGCAAGCGCACTCGGGTCGTGGTCGCTCGGCCACCGGTCCGTGCGGAAGACGATCACGTTCTTGGCGTCGTCGGCCACCGACGGGGCCGGGGCATTCACGGGCGCGAGCGTGGGCACGATCTCCAAATACGGAGCGTCGCCGGCCGGGCACGCGACGACGTCGCCGCTCCAGGTGTGCGCCGCTTCTGTGACGCTCTTCATAATTCCCGCCACGGTCAGCGCGTACTGGTTTTGAGACTTGTCGAATCCGTTCAAGTAGACAGTGACGGAGACACAGCTCTTGTTCCAGAAGGTGGGCACGTCGGTCTTCTCGTTAACCTTCCGGACGAACGCCTGGGCGCGCGCAGCTGTGGTCACGGACAGCAGGACGACGAGGGCCCCGCGCCGCATGTCACGCATGCGGGGCGCGCCGGCGAGCCGCCAGACTTGCGAGCACCGCGAGCGCGCCCAAGGGCAGGCCGAGCCTCAATCCGCGCCCGGCGTGCCGCCGGGGCGGGACCGCGGCGATCGCGCAGCCGGGGTTCGCCGAATCGAGGGCGCACTCGAGGTGCTCGAGCGAGGGCGCGTAGATCTCGCAGACGGCGAGGGTGTCGTCGGGCGAGAGCACGCGCTTCGAGGTCTCGCCGGCCACAGCCTTGTTGAACATCACGGTCTGCTGGATGTCGAGCG
This sequence comes from Polyangia bacterium, assembly GCA_036494575.1. GTDB lineage: Bacteria > Myxococcota_A > Polyangia > Fen-1088 > Fen-1088 > DASZFV01. The sequence goes on from DASXOE010000094.1 coordinate 1,384, forward strand.
GGGCGGAGTCGCAGTCGGGAACGTCGTTGCCTTGGTCGTCCTTGGGCCGCAGCTTGCCGTCCGCGCTGAGATCGGGCCCGCCCGGACCCGGAACGAAGCACGTGTGATCGAGCCCGATGAAGTGGCCGAACTCGTGCGTCGCGGTGTCCTGCAGATCGAAGACCGGCGTGTTGGAGTGATCGAAGGGCACGCCGACGCCGGGATCGAGGTTCGCCCACTTCTTGCTGACCCCGTTGATCTCCATGTCGGCGTCGACGATGTGCCCGTCGAGGCGAGCGGTCACCGTCGTAACGGCGAGCGCTTCATCCGGGTAGTCGTGGCCGGGCTGGCCCGACTTCGACCAGGACTCGGTGCGGAAGATGATCGAGTTGCGGGCGTCCCAAGCCGCGGCCGGCGGTTTTGTCGATGCCGGCGCGAGGGTAGGCACGATCTCGAGGTAGGGATTCGTCGTGACGTCACCGCTCGTGCACGAGACCCCGTCCGTGCTCCAGGTGTGCGCCGCCTCGGTGATGCTCTTGACGATCTGGGTGGGCGTCATCCCCGAGCCCTGGTCGAACCCGTTGAGGTAGATCGTCACGGGCACGCAGGTCTCCTCCCAGAAGAAGGCTGTCCCGGCGTCGGTCTTCGAGCGGACGAAGGCATCGGCGCGCGCGGTCGCGAGCAGCGAGAGGAGCGTCGCGACGGCCGCGGCCCGCCACACGTTCACGTCCTCCGCGCGCGCACGCGTCGGCGCGCGGCCAGCGCGAGCGCCGCGAGCGCCGCGAGCGCCGCCGCGCCGCCGCCGGGCGCCGCGGGCGCCAGGGCGCAGCCGGTCTTGGGCGGCGGCTCGTCCTTGAGCGGACACTTCATGGGATCCATCGCCAGCGGATAGATGTCGCAGATGGCCTGGATGTCGTCGGGCGCGAGGGTCCGCTTGGCGGTGTCGCCCGGAATCGCCGACGCGAACATCGTCGTCATCTGCACGGCCGCCGGCGCGTTGTCGCAGCTCGGGATCGCGACTCCTTTGTTGTCGAGCGGCGGGCCACCGGGCGTGCCCGGCGTAAAGCAGGTGTGGTCGAGGCCGATGAGGTGCCCCATCTCGTGCGTGAGCGCGTTCTGGAGGTCCTGCTTGCCCTTGCCCGCCGGGTCGGCGTCCAGATCCGTCCAGACGAAGATCTTGACGTTGACCTCGATGTCGCCGTCGACGATGCGGCCATTCGACTTGTCGACGAACACAGACGTGATGGCGAGCGCCTCGGGAGCGTACGACCAGCTGTCGGACCGGAACACCAGGATGTTCGCGTAGTCGAGGCCGGCCGCCGGCGTCGGGTCGCTCGACTCCGTGACGTTGACCTGGAGGAACGTGCAGGCGTTCTGGCCGCCGCTCCAGGCCGCAGCCGAGGCGGTCGCCGCGTGCACGATCTGGTCGGAGGTCATCTCCATGTTGCCGCTCAGGTCCATCATGCTCGCGGGGTACACCGAGACGGGAACGCAGCTCTGCGGCCAGAAGAACCCGATGCCGCTCATCGTCTTGTAGCGGACGTAGGCCTCGGCGCGCGGCGCCGCCACGAGCGCGGCGCACGCCAGCGAGGCCGCGAGCCCCAGGCGCGCGACGACGCCGCGCCGGAGCGCGCGTCGGCCTGCGCTCATCGGCCCGTCGCCTTGCCTGCGAGGCCGCGGACCTCGGCCCGCAGCTCGTCGAGCGCGCGCAGGCGCGTCTCGAAGATGGGCGGCGTCGCCGCCGTGGAGAGGGGCTGCGCGGGTTTCGGCGTCGCGCGGACGAACGACGCGCCCGCCGGCTCGGGTGCGTGCACCATCCAGCGTCCTGTCGCGACGTCACGGCGCACGAGGCGCTTGCCCTGCGCCATCCCGACGACCGACGCCGCCTCCGGCGCGCCGCGCAGGAAGACGAGCGCGCGCTCGCCGGGCGAAAAGCGGGACATGCCGAAGACCGTCATCTGGATGTTCCCCACGGTGCCGCCGGGTTGAACGATGCGCACGTGCGAGGTGGGTGTCATCGGCCCCTTCCAGGCGTCGACGACGGAGAGATCGATCGTCGTGAGGATGTGCGCGTGGTCGGCGTCCCAGGCGGCGCTCACGGCCGCGACGTCGACCACGGCGACGTGGTCGGCGCGTTCGACCATCGTCGGCAGGTCGAGGGCGATGACGAGCGAGGCGTGCGCGAGCGGCGCGACCACCGCCGCCAGCACGACCGAAAGGCCCAGCGCCCGGCCCAAGCGAGGTTTGAGGCTCATCTCAGAGAATATACGGCAGAAACGCGCAACTGCTGAGCATCGGGCCGCGGTCTCCGCGGGCGCCCAGCCTACGCGGGCGCGGCCGCCACGCCGCCGACGGGCAGAGCGGCCTGGCCGCCGCCGGCGGGCAGGCTCCGCGGCGGCGGCATCGTGCGTACTTGGTAGGGTCCACCCCCTGCGCCGGGAATGCCCGGTCCGGCCTGGGCCTTCTCTCGCGCGAGCTCCATGAAGCGATACTGGCTGCGCACGGGCAGGGCGTCGCCCTCCGGGCGCACCCTCACATAGGTACCATCGGCGAGAAGCCGCCGAGCTTTAACGTTGTCCTCGAGCGTGATCGCGAGGATCTCGTCGACGACCCGGTCGCGCAGGTCCTCGTCGTCGACGGGGAACATGACCTCGACGCGGCGCTGGAAGTTGCGCGGCATCCAGTCGGCGGACGACAGGTACACCTCGCGCTTGCCGCCGTTGTCGAAATAGAAGATGCGCGCGTGCTCGAGGAAGCGGTCGACGATCGACGTCACGCGGATGTTGTCGCTCGTGCCCGGGACGCCGGGGCGCAGGCAGCAGATGCCGCGCACGATGAGGTCGACCTGCACGCCCGCCTGCGAGGCCCGGTACAGGGCCTTGATGACGGTCGCGTCGACGAGCGAGTTCATCTTGGCGATGATGCGCCCCTTGGGGCCGAGCGCCGTCTCGCGGTCGATGAGCGAGATGATGCGCTCCTGCAGCCCGAGCGGCGCGACGTCGAACCGCTTCCACGACGGCGGCGACGAGTACCCCGTGAGCAGGTTGAAGAGCGCGCCCGCGTCGTCGGCGTAGGCGTCGCGCGCAGTGAAGTAGGACAGATCGCCGTAGATGCGCGCCGTCGCCGGGTTGTAGTTTCCGGTCGATAGGTGGACGTAGCGCTTGATCTTGTCGGCCTCGCGCCGCACGACGAGCGAGACCTTGCAGTGGGTCTTGAGGCCGATGAGGCCGTAGACGACGTGCACGCCGGCGTCCTCGAGCGCGCGCGCCCACTGGATGTTGGGCGCCTCGTCGAAGCGCGCCTTGAGCTCGACGACGGCCGTGACCTGCTTGCCGTTTTCGGCCGCGCGGATGAGGGCGCGCACGATGGGCGAGTCTGCGCTCGTGCGGTACAGCGTCTGCTTGATGGCGAGCACCTTCGGGTCGCCCGCGGCCTCCGAGATGAACTCCACGACGTCCTCGAAGGACTCGTAGGGGTGCTGCAGCAGGATGTCGCGCTGGGTGATGACGCGGAAGATGTCGTCGTATTCCTGCAGGGGCGGCACGATCTGCGGCGAGAAGGGCTCGTCGCGCAGGTCTCGCAGGTCCTCGCGCGGCGCCGTCGCGATGGGGCCGAGATCGGCCAGGTGGAGCGGGCCGTTGATGCGATATACGTCGTCGTCCTCGAGGCGCAGCACGGAGCGCAGGAAGCTCACGATCTCGGCGGGCGTGTCGTGCGCGATCTCTAGGCGCACGGCGCTGCCGCGCTCGCGTCGTCGCAGCTCTTTCTGGATGGTCTTGAGCAGGTCGTCGGCCTCGTCCTCGTCGATGCTGAGGTCGGAGTTGCGCGTCACGCGGAAGGCGCTGCAGCCCACGACGCGAAAACCAGGGAAGAGATCGCCCGCGTGCATGGCGATCAGATCCTCGAGCAACATGAACGAAAAGCGCGTCCCCCCTGCGGCGCCGTCCGCCGCCGTGGGGATGACCTCGTTGATGCGCCGCAGGACCGACGGCACCTGGACGACGGCCAGCACGGTCTGGCGGCGCGTGACCTTCTCCTTTTCACGGTGCAGGAGGATCGCCAGGTTGAGGCTGCGGTTGCCGAGCATCGGGAACGGGTGCCCCGGGTCGACGGCCAGCGGCGTGAGCACGGGCCAGACCTCGCGCGAGAAATACCCCGACAGTTGCGCCCTTTGTTCGGCAGAGAGCTGGCTCGCGCGCGAGATGCGCACCCCGGCGCGCTCGAGGCCGGGCCCCACCTCCTCGCGCCAGACGCGGTACTGCTCGGCCACCATGGCGTGGGCGCGCGCGCTGATGGCCGCGAGCTGCTCGGCCGGTGTCAGGCCGTCGGCGGGCGTCTCGGCGACGTTGCCAGAGAGCTGCTGCTTGAGCCCCGCGACGCGGATCATGAAGAACTCGTCGAGGTTCGAGGCGACGATCGCCAGGAACTTCAGGCGTTCGAGCAGCGGCACAGACGCGTCACGGGCCTCGTCGAGCACGCGGCTGTTGAACTCCAGCCACGACAGCTCGCGGTTGATGAACAGCTTCGCGTTCGCCGGATCAGCGGCTACGGGGCTCTTGACGAGGACAGGTTTCCGCGCGCGACGCGCCATGGAGCGAGTCTACCTCTTAGTTCGGGACCCTGGGAGGGTCCCGCGCCCCCGACGCGGGCTCTGGACGGCGAAGCCGTCCTCCGCCCGAGCTCAATGGCTTTGGCATCCTGACGAGGCCTTCCGCGAAGGTCCTAATGAGCCTCGGAAAGAAACCCGACGCGGCGCTCCGGGCCTTGCGGGCCGGCCACGACGGCGCGCCGGTCGCGGCGGTGGCCGTGGGCGCGCAGACGCGCGCCGCGCAAGATCTCCTCGACGAGGTCCTCGAACGAGAGCCCCGCGCCGCGCGCGATGCGCGGCAGCAGGCTCACGGGCGTCATGCCCGGCAGCGTGTTCACCTCTAGCACGACCTCGTTGCCGCGTTCGCTCACGATGAGGTCGACGCGCGTCGCGCCCTCGCAGCCGAGCGCGTCCTGCGCCAACGTCGCGAGGCGCAGGGCCGAGCGGTAGCGCTCGGGCGAAAGGCGCGCGGGCAGGTGGTAGTCGGTGCGGCCCGACGAATATTTGCTTTGGAAGTCGTAGAAGCCGCGCTTGGGCGCGACCTCGACGGCCCCGAGCGCCTTGCCGTCGAGCACACCCACCGAGATCTCCTTGCCCTCGATGAAGCGCTCGACGAGCACGTCGTCGTCGAAGCGCAGCGCCTCTTCCACGGCCGCCTCGAGCTCGAGCTCGTCGCGCGCGACCCTGATGCCGAGCGACGACCCTTCGCCGGCCGGCTTGACGACGACCGGGAAGCCAAACGAGCCGTGGCTCTCGATGACGTCCTCGCCCGAGTCGGCCTGGATGACGTAGCCCGGTGCCGTCGGCAGGTTGTGCAGACGAAAGATCTCCTTCGCCTTGCCCTTGTTCATCGCGAGGCCCGAGGCGAGCACGGCCGAGCCCGTGTAGGGGATGCCGAGCACCTCGAGGAGACCTTGCACGCACCCGTCCTCGCCGTAACGGCCGTGCAGCGCGAGGAACGCGACGTCGATGCGGGTCTGGCGCAGCACCAGATCGATGTCGCGATCGACGAAAATGGGCGCGGCGTCGTGTCCGCGATCGGCGAGCGCCGCCAGGATGGCCTCGCCCGACCTGATCGATACGTCCCTCTCCGCCGAGAGTCCGCCGAGGAGAACGCCGATCTTGCGATGAGCCGTCATCTCTCACCGGTAACCTCGGAGCGCGAGTCCGTCAAAAAATTGCACGAAGGGATTGCACGAAAGGGATTGCACGAAGAGAGCCCCTCAAACCACGCGACGACCAGGAACGCGATCTGTGGTAAAGGAGGGCGCCATGACGTTCCTCGAGGCCGCGCTGAAGATCCTCACCCGAGAAGGGCGGCCGCTGCATTTCAAGGAGCTCACCGAGCGCGCCATGACGAAGAAGCTGCTGACGTTCGTCGGGCGCACGCCCGAGGTGACGATGCAGACGCAGCTCACGGCGGCCGTGAAGAAGGCTCCCGGCAACCCCTTCGTTCGGGTCAAGCCGGGCGTCTTCGGGCTCCTCCGGTACCCAGAGGTGCCGCCCGAGGAGCCCCCACCGCCGCCCGAGAAGGCGGAGTCCACGGAGAGACCGAGCCGCGCGGCCGGCCCCAGCACCGACGGCGACGAGGGCGCGGGAAGAGGGCGTCGGCGGCGTCGCCGCGGCGGACGGGGGCGGGGACGAGACGACGCGCCCGCCGCGAACGGCGGCGCCCCCGGTGCCGTCTCCGACAACGACTTGGAAGCATCGGAAGCGTCGGAAGCGTCGGAAGCGTCGGAAGAACCGACGGTCCGTGGTCTGTCAGCGGCCGCTCGCGCGGCGGCCCTGGCGGCGACGGGCGTGCTCGAGGGCGACGACGACGACGCGTCGTCCGACGCAGAGGGAGAGGACATGCCCGAGAGAAACGACGCGCGCACAGGCGCGCAAACGGCGGCGGGCGGGGAGCTCGACGCCGCGCTCGAACCAGCCGAAACGACGGGCGCAACGCCCAGCGAGGGTGACGACGTCGACGGCGACGAGGGCGAGGGCGAGGAAGACGAACCAGGGAGCACGGACGCCGCTTTTGGGGGCGAGGCAGGAGCCGCGCGGGGGCCTGACGCCGCTCGCGGCGACGACCTCGGCCCAGGCCGTCGCCGTCGCCGGCGCCGGCGACGGCGGGGCGGCGAGGGCGAAGGCCAGGGCACGGCGCGCTCCGAAAGCGGCGGCGCGCTCGGCGCCGGCGGGCCCGAGGGCGGCGGCGAGCTCGCGCCGTCCGGCGCGGCCACGGGCGAAGGGGAGCGCGCCGAGAGCACGGGTCCCGAGGGCGAAGGCCAGGGTCCGCGCCGGATCATGACGCCGGTCGACGCGGCGCTCGAGATCTTGCGCGGCCAGGCGCCGGGACGCGGCGTCCACGTGCGGCAGATCGCGGACGCCGCCGCCCGGCGGCGCCTCGTTCACGGTGAGCCCAACGAGGCCTGGCGGGTCATGCGCGCCGCCCTCGCGGCAGAGCCACGCGAACGCCTGCGCGCGGGGCAGCGGCCGCGCGTGCGCGCCGCTGGCGCCGGTCTCTTCGCCCTCGCGCGCCGGCCTCCGGACGCGGAGGTCGAGCGCGCCGAGCTCGTGTTCGGAGAGGCGCGCCGCGCGCTTCGAGAGCGAACGATCGCTGCCCTCGAGCGCCGCATCGCGGATCTTCCGGCCCCGGCGTTCGAGGCGCTGGCGCGCGTTCTGCTGCAACGCGAAGGCTTCGGACCCGCGACCTTCGTCAAGCGCGTCGAGGGTACGATCTACATCGAGGCGCTGCGCGGGCGTGGCTCGCGTCCGTCGAAGGCGCTCATCGCCTTGCGGGCGGGTGGCAGCTCGGCCGGACGCCGCGCCATCGGCGAGCTGCGGGCCGGCATCCGCGCGCGCGGGCAAGAGGAGGGGCTGCTCATGCTGGCGGGACGCCTGGGCGACGATGCCATCTCCGAGTGGAAGCAGGACGGCCAGCCCATCGAGATCGCCGACGGGCAAGCGATGGCCGAGACCTGCGTCCGCCACGGTGTCGGCGTGATCACCGCAACGGTCAGCGTGGACTTCGTCGACGCCGACTTCTTCGCCGAGCTGTCAGAAGGATGAATCGCGAGGGGGTTGGCCCCCTCGCGGAGGTCGTGCCAGACCCGGCGTGGCTGTGGTTGGGACGGGTGCCGTTCGCGGAGACGGCGGCGCTGCAGGAGCGCCTGCGCGAGGACCTGATCGCGGGGCGGGGGACAGAGACGTTGTTGCTCTGCGAGCACGACCCGGTCATCACGCTCGGCCGCTCGGCGCGCCGCGAGCACGTGCTCGCTTCGGCTGAAGATCTCGCGCGACGCGGCGTCACCGTTCACGCCGCATCGCGCGGCGGTGACGTGACGTACCACGGCCCTGGGCAGCTCGTGGGTTATCCCATCCTCCGGCTGCGCGGCGGCCTCGTGTCCCACCTCGAGGCCATGGCGCGCGGCCTCGCGGCGATGCTCGGTTCCTTCGGCATCACCGCGACCTTCAGGCGCGACGCGCCCGGGCTGTGGATAGATCGCGGCAAAGAGAAGCCTCTCGCGAAGATCTGCGCCTTCGGCGTGCACGTCCGGCACCGCGTGACGATGCACGGCTTCGCGCTGAACGTCTCGACGGCGCTCGATGCGTTCGACCTCATCGTGCCGTGCGGACTGCGCGACGTCGCCGTCACCTCGATGGGCGCGCTCACGGGCGACGCGCCCGCTCTCGCGGCGCTCGCCCCGCGCGCCGCCCGCGCGCTCGCGGACGCGTTCGGTGTTTCGTTCAAGGAGCGCGCCGTTCATGGATCGCGCTGTCTCTGACGAAGCGTCAAGACGCCATTGCATTGGCGGTTCGGATCACTAGAATGGATCGTGCGTGAAGCGCTCGATGAATCCTCGGGTCATCGTCATCTTCAATCGTGACTTCGAGGGTGCCGAGGCCGATCCGGAGAATAAGGCGCGCGAGGACATCAAGGGGATCGCCGAGCACCTCGTCGAGATCCTGGACCACGCGCGATTCGCGACGAGCGCGCTCGGCGTCACGGGCGACGTCTTCGGCGCCGTCGAGACGATCAAGGCGTTCGCGCCCGATGTCGTCTTCAATCTTTGCGAATCGATTGGCGGCGACAACCGCTTCGAGCCGCTCCTGCCGCTGCTGCTCGATCGGGAAGGCATCGCCTACACCGGCTCGGGCCCGCTCACGCTCGGGCTCTCGCTGCACAAGCACAAGGCCAAGGAGATCCTGCGCGCGCGAGGCGTCCCCACGCCCGCTGCCGCCTACGTCACGGCGGCCGACCAGGTCGCCGGGATCTTCAAGGCGCCCGACGGCTCGAGCGCCGCGCTGCCGTTCCCGCTCATCGTCAAGCCGGCGCGCGAGGACGCCTCCGTGGGCATCCACAGCGACTCCGTCGTGCATGATCGGGCGGCACTAGCACGCCGCGTGACGCACGTGCTCTCGCACTACCGCCAGCCGGCGCTCGTCGAGCGGTACGTCGAAGGCCGCGAGATCTACGTCTCGATGCTGAGCCGGCCCACGGGCGCGCCGCAGATCTTTCCATTTTACGAGATCGACTTCTCGCTCATGCCTGCCGACCGCCCGCGCATCGTCTCGTTCGACGGCAAGTGGGTCGAGGACTCGGACGAATTCATCGGCACCAAGCCGGTGCCTTGCATCGGTCTGCCCGCCGCGCTGCAGGCGCGCATCACCGAGGTCGCGCTCGCGGCCTTCGAGGCCATGGAGGTGCGCGACTACGCGCGGCTCGACGTGCGGCTACCCGAGAGCGGACCCGACGCGGGCACGCCGTTCGTGATCGACGTCAATCCGAACTGCGATCTGTCGGACGGAGCGGGGGGCTACTCGAAAGCCGCGGCCGCTGCGGGCCTCGGCTATGATGAAGTGATCCGGCGCATCGTCGATCTCGCGCTCTTGAGACGCCCCCATGCAGACACGATCCCCCTCGCTCCTCGGTCTCTCGCCGCGCGTCGGGACGGTGAGGCCGCAGCGGTGGCCCCGGCCACGCGGAGCGGCTCCGAGGCGCGGGCTCCGCGCCGACGCGCGCGCTCGGGCTGACCTCGCGCGCGGGCGCGAAGCGGCCGCAACGTGCGCTTTCGGTCACGAGCTGTCGCGTCTCGGGCCGGTCTTCTTACTTTTCGTCTTCTTCTTCGGGATCCTCCTGCCTTCATTCGGCTGCAAGCGCGAGCCGCCGCCCGTTGCGAAGCCGCGCCTAACGGTCTTGGGCGCCGTCTCCGTCCGCGATCTCACCCCGCCCGATGAGGCGCCCGCGCGCCTCGACGTCGAAGGCTTGGAGCGGGCGCTGCGCGCGCGGCTGCTCGCTACGGGCCTCTTCGCCGTCGAGGTGGCCGACGCCGGCGCGCCGAACGGCGTCACGCGGGTCGAGGTCCGAGCCGCCGTCGACAACGCGGAGGTGGCAGACAAGGGGCTCGCCCGCGCGCACGTCATCGTGCGTCTCGAGACGCGCCCGGAGGGTGCGCCCGGCGCCATCTCCGAGGAGCTCGAAGGCGCGGGCGAGGAGAAGTACACGGTGTCTCGTCCATCAAAGCCGGGCGTCTCTGGGCCAGGCGCGTCGCACGCGCTCTACGACGGGCTCGTCCGGCGGGTCGCGGGCGATCTCTTCTCGGACCTCGCGGCGCGGCGCCGTCTGCGCCAAGGCGCTCCCGAGGCGCTCCGCGCCGCGCTCGCTGCCGACGGCGGCGAGCTGCGCATCGAGGCGATCCGCGCCGTGGGCGAGCGGCACCTCGCGAGCGAAGCCTCTACGTTGCTGCCGCTCCTCGACGATCCCGACGAGGCGACGCGCGATGCCGCGCTCGGCGCGTTCATCGCCCTCGGCGACCGGCGCGCCGTGACCGCGCTGACGCGCTCTCGCTCGCTGCACGATCGTCGCGAGCTCAGCAAGATCATCGAGGCGGTCTCGATCCTCGGCGGCCAGGAGGCCGACGACTACCTGAGCTTCCTCGCGGGCTCCCACGACGACGAGGAGATTCGCGCCGAGGCGACCGCCGCGCGCGCTCGCCTCCTGCGCCGCGCGGACGCCGCAGCCAAGGGCCCGTGAACACCCGGGAAAGAGGTCATCCGGGGGTGCGTCCGTCCTCCCGCGCAGCCGCCAACCTTGGTCGCTAGATGTATTTTTTCTTTAAGTCGCGCTAGTATAGCCTCGTGACGGTCGCCAATTTTGTTGACGGCGCCCGGCGGGAGCCAGTCCCGTTGCTCGACGGCCGCTACATCGCGGGCCGCAAGCTCGGGCGCGGGGCGAGCGGTGAGACGTTCGCGGCGGAGGACGCGGCGACAGGCGAGAAGGTGGTCGTCAAGGTGTTCGACGGCGCATCCGTGGCGACCGCGACGGGCGAGTTTCGACAGCTGCTCGCGGTGGCCCACCCGAACGTCGTCCGCGTTCGCGACATCGGCCGCGCCGCCGACGGGCGTGCCTTCGTCGTCACCGAGCTCGTCCCCGGCGCGGAGCTCGCCAGCGTCGCGTCGATCGTCGACGAGGACGAGCGTCGACGCGCCTTCGAGGGGGCGGCCGCTGCGCTCGCCGACGCGCTCGCGCACCTGCACGGCCGCGGCGTCATCCACGGGGACGTGTGCCCGGCGAACGTCCGCTTCGACGCGAAGGGCCACGCCGTCCTGCTCGACTTCGGCCTCGCGGGACCCCCGACGTCCGGGTCGGGCGCCGCGCGCGGAACGCTGGGCTACGCCGCGCCGGAGGCGCTCACGGGCGCGCGCACGCCGGCCTGCGATCTCTTCGGGCTGGGCGCCACCTTGTTCGCGGCCTGGACTGGGGCGGCTCCCTTCGGCAGCGGGTTGCCGGCCGTGCAGCGTATGCTGGCGGGACGCGCGCCCGTGCTCTCCTCGGTGAGGCCGGGGCTGTCGGAGGCTTGGGATCGGATCATCGACCGGTTGCTAGCGCCCGATCCGCGCGAGCGCACGCCGAGCGCGCGCCAGTTGCTGCGCGAGATCCAGCGCGCCGGCGCGGGGAAGGACACGCCGACCGAGGTGGACCTCGGCGTGCCGTACCCCGAGGGCGATCCTCTCGAGGGTCTGATCGTCGGACGCGCGGCGGAGCGCGAAGTCATGCGCACCGCCCTCGAGCGCCTCGCCGACGGCGCCGGCCCCCGTTCCGTCGTCGCCGTCGTGGGCGGGCCGGGCTCGGGGCGTCACACGCTGATCGACGCCGTCGCGCGCGAGGTGGCCGTCGCCATGACGGCGGGCGTGCTGCGCGAGATGCGACTCTGGCGCGGCGATCTCGAGGCGCTCGAGACCTTCGTCGAGTCCGCCTCGGGCGTGACGGTGTCCGCGCCGGCCGACCTCGACCCCGACGCGGGACGCGCCCTGCAGCGGCGGCTCGCCGCACTCGCGGAAGCCCTCGAGTGGTGCGCGGCGGAGCGCCCGCTGTGCCTGATCATGCCGGAGGGGCCAACGACCAACGCGCTCGCCGCCGTCCTGGGGGGAGCTGCGCCATCCGGGCGCGTGCTCCTGCTGTTGCCCACGCGGATCCCGGTTCAGCTTCCCTTCGCGGAGAACGTCGTGCTGTCGGCGCTCACGCCGGCCGACGTCGCCACCCTCGTGACGCGCGCGCTCGCGGGCGAGGACGCGCCCAAGGACGCCGTGGCCGCGCTCGTCGATGCCGGCCGCGGGCACGCCGCGCTCGTCGCGACGCTCGCGCGCCGGCTCGTGGCGGCCATGCGCGCGGGAGGCGGGCTCGCGGACGGGGCGTGGTCACTCGCAACTCCCGGGGCTGACTTGAACGCGGTCCTGGCGCGCGACCTCGCGGCGCTCTCGCCGCCGGCCCGACAGATCGCCGTCGCCATCGCGCTGGCGGGCGACGAGGGTCTCGGGCTCACGCCGCTCGAGGGTCGCGACGCGTCGGTCGTCGAGGCTCGGGGAGCGGGGTGGATCCGCCGCGAGCCGGAGGGAGCGCTCGCGCCGGCGAGCGAGAGTCCCCGGCAAGTGGCGCTCGAGGCGCTCGCCGAGCCCGCTTTCGCGGGCCTCGCCGCCAGCGCTGCGGACGCGCTCGGTCGAGACGATCCGCGTCGCGCCACGGCCCTGGCCGCGGCGGGACGTGCTCCCGAGGCCGCCGCGCTCCTGAGGGCGCTCGCCGCGCGCGCCGAGGGGGAGGGCAACCTCGCGCGCGCCGCCGCCTGGCTCGAGGAGGTCGCGCGCCTCGCGCCCGGCGCGCTCACGACGGGAGAGAACGCCCTGCGCGCCACGGGGCTGGGCGCGCTCGGGCGCTACGGGGCGGCGGCGGCGGCCCTCGAGCGAGCGCGGTCGACGGCGCGCTCGCGGCCGGAGCGGCTCGTCGTCGTCGAGCGGCGCGCCTGGCTGCTGGCGCGCACGGGCGATCTGCGCGGGGCCGTCGCCGAGCTCGAGGGCGCGCTCGGGGCCGCGGGATCGGAGCCCGAGCCGGCGGACACGGAGCCGTTGCGCGCGCGTCTCGGGCGCCTGCTCGTCACGATGGGTCGATTCGGTGACGCCCTCGCGCGGCTGGAGCCGCTGCTGGGCACCCCGGAGGCACCCCGGCCCGACGCGCCGGCGCACGCCGTCGAGGCCGCCGTCCTCTCGCACGCCTACCTGGGACAAATCACCTCGGCTCGTGCTCTGCTCGAAGACGCCCGCGGCGTGCGGGCCTTCGGCGCCGGGAAGCGCGCCTACCTCGAGGGCCTGCTCGCGCAGCTCGCCGGAGACGGCGCCGCGGCCCGCGAGCACTATCGCCACGCCTACGCGGCGAGCGCGGCCGAGGCCGAGGTGCACACACTCGCGGCGGTCGCGCTCAACCTCGGCGGGCTGCTCGCCGAGCAGGGCCTCTTCGGCGAGGCGCTCGCGGCCACCGAACGCGCCGTCCGGGCGCTCGGCCAGCTCGGCTCGACGTCCGAGCTCGGCACCGCCCTCGTCAACGCGGCGAACCTGTTCGTGCAGCTCGGCGATCTGTCGGCCGCGCGACGCGCGCTCGACCGGGCCGACGCCGAATCAGCGGCGCGCGGGACGGCGCTCGCGCGGGCGCTCGTGGCCTTCGTCGAAGGTGACCTCGCGCGGCGCGAGGGTCACGCCGAAGAGGCGACCACGGCGTACGCCGCCGCCGCGCAGCGGTTCCTCGAGTCGGGTCAGCAGCGCCGCGCCGCCAGCGCGATGCTGGCCCGCGCCGAGGCGCTGGCGCTCGCGGCGCGGCCCGGTGAGGCCGCCGTCGTCTTCGAGGAGGCGCTCGCGACGGCGGAGCTCGACGCGACCGCGGCCGACGTCGAGGTCGCGCAGACCAAGGCCCGCCTGGCGCTCGCGGGCGTGGGCGTCCGGGAAGCCGACGGCGCGCTCGCGGCGCGCGCCGAGGCGCTCGCCCGCGCCGAGGCCGGCCGTGGGGCGCGTCCGGCGGCCTGGCGCCTCGCCGTCACGGCGGCGCGCCTCTTCGATCGTTCCGGCGCGCCCGAGCGCGCTCGCCATTTGCAGTCGTTTGCCCAGACGATTTTCCAGGAGATCCGCATGGCCAGCCCCGAGCATCACCGTCCCGGTCTCGACGCCGATCCCGACGCGCCCTGGCTCGGCGCTCTCGGGCCTGCCTCGAAGCTCGTCGCCGGCGGCGACGTCGCGCTTGCGGCCCGCGCGGCGGCCACCGAATCGCGCCTCCGTCGTCTCTTGCGCATCAACAAGCGACTCAACAGCGAGCTGCGCTTGCCGCGCCTGCTCGAGCTCATCGTCGACACGGTGATCGAGCTGACCGACGCCGAGCGCGGCTTCCTCCTGCTCGAGGACGATTCGGGCGAGCTCGTGGTGAAGGTCGCGCGCAACATCGACCAGAAGACGCTCGAGACGGAGGAGTTCGAGCTCTCGCGCTCGATCGCGCGCCGGGCCGCCACGGGCGGCGAGCCCATCGTGACGATCGACGCCGCCGGTGACACGCGCTTTCGGGAGGCGCTCTCCGTCTCCGACCTTCACCTGCGCTCCGTGCTGGCCGTGCCGCTCGTCGTCAAGGGTCGCGCCGTCGGCACGATCTACGCCGACCACCGCCTGCGCAAGGGCGTGTTCGACGACGACGACGTCAGGTTCGTGATCGACGTCGCCGATCAGGCGGCCATCGCCATCGAGAACGCGCGGCTGCTCGCCGAGCTGCGCCGGCGCGAACGCCAGGTCGAGGCCCTCAACCGCCGCCTCGAGGTCGAGCTGGCCGCGCGCGGCGAGGAGCTCTCGGGCATCAAGCAAGAGCTGCGAGAGAACCGCGAGGCGCTCGCCGTCCGCTACGACTATCGCAACATCGTGGGCCGAACGCCGCGCATGCTCGACCTCTTCCGGCTGCTCGATCGCCTGACCGACACGGCGCTGCCCGTCGTCATCCAAGGCGAGAGCGGCACGGGCAAGGATCTCGTCGCGCGCGCGATCCACTTCAACGGACCGCGCAAGGATCGGCCTTTCGTCTCGGAGAACTGCGCCGCGATCCCCGAAACGCTGCTCGAGTCGACGCTGTTCGGGTACGCGCGCGGCGCCTTCACGGGCGCCGAGCGCGACACGCGCGGCCTCTTCGAGGTGGCCGACGGCGGCACGCTGTTCCTCGACGAGGTGGGGGAGATGTCGCCCGCCATGCAGGGCAAGCTCCTGCGCGTGCTGCAAGAAGGCGAGTTCCGGCGCGTGGGTGGCGAGCGCACGCGCAAGGTGGACGTGCGCATCGTCGTCGCGACCAACCGCGACCTTCAACGCATGGTCGAGGAAGGGAAGTTCCGCCAGGATCTCTATTTCCGGCTCGCCGTCGCCCGCATCTCGCTGCCCCCGCTGCGCGAGCGCCGGGACGACATCCCGCTCATCGTCGAGCACCTGCTCGGCAAGCGGGCCGCGAGCGCCGCGACGCCGGCCAAGCCACTCGATCCTGGCGCGCTCGCGCGTCTCGTCGCCTACCGCTGGCCGGGCAACGTCCGCGAGCTCGAAAACGAGATCACGCGCGCGCACGCGCTCTCGGGTGAGCGGATCTCGGTGGACGACCTGTCGCCCGCGGTCGTGGCCTCGGGCCAGGCCGAGACGGTCGCCCCGACGGACTTCGACAGCCTGCTCCTCAAGCCACGCGTCGAACGGCTCGAGCGCTCGCTCCTGCGCGAGGCCCTCGGCCGGTCCGGGAACAACCAGACCAAGGCGGCTGAGCTGCTGGGGCTGTCTCGCTTCGGCTTGCAGAAGAAGCTCAAGAGGTACCGGTTCGCGTGAGCGCCATGAGCCGCCGCCCCAACGCAGTTGGTGCAGATGCCAACCAGGTTGACGCCAGGCGCCGGCCGCGGCCGATTCCTCGCGGCGGGGCCCTGGATCGCGCCTTGCTTTGCTTGAGGGGGGGTTCCCCGATCTCATGAACAAGCTTCGGCTTCGCATCGCCCGCATCGCGCTCGCCCTCGGCGTGGCCGCGCTCGCCTGGGCATGCAATGCGCCGTTCATCCCCATCCCGCCTCCCGGGCGGACGGCGTCGTTCTCCTCGCAGCTGGTCTCCGACGGCCAAGGGGGCCAAAAGACGGTGTGGATCGCCCACGGCGACGCCTACCAGCCGGCCTCCCTCGCCCACATCTTCGTCTTCGACAAGGATCGGCGCGCGGGCGTCATCGCGCAGGCGGCCGCCGACGGGAGCTACACGTCGCCACCCATGGACGGCGTGGCCGGCGATCGCGTCGAGATCTCCTACGAGACCCCGGCGTTCGAGGTCAGCACGAGCGTGTGCTTCCAGCTCATGGACGGCCCGTCCGCGCCGCTGTGTCCGTCGCCGTAGCGACCCTCGGCGACGTCTCGGCCCGCGACTCAGTCGGACGAGGGCGAAACGCCCGTCATCGCCGGGAGGCCCTCGATGCTGGGCAGCTTCCGCACTTCGTCGCGAGAGATCTTCCACGCGGCCTGGATGATCCAGGAGATGGAGCGATCCTGGCGGATGGCCTCCCGTTGCGTCTCCTCGAGCATGGCGGCGCTGAAGTACAGCGTCACCTTCTTCTTGGGCGCCGGCACGCCGACTTCCTGCCTATGGCGAGATCGAGGCGGTGCCCGGCAGGAAGAACATGAGGTTCGCCGTCGCCAGGTAGGTCTGCGTCCAGGTGACGTCGGCCGAGTTCGCGACGCCGTCGCCGTTGACGTCGCGCCCCGACGGGTCGAGGCGCGCCACGAAGTCGCGCAGCTCGACGTTGAGGGCAAACCATTGATTGAAGAAGCTGTGGAAGCCCACGCCGGCGTTGCCGCCCGGCTTGAAGCCCGACTGGCCGCAGTAGGAGGACATCATCGCCGGCGGGCACCCGTTCGGATCTGTCGGAGCGACCTGCATGAGGCCGGCGCCGCCGAAGATGTAAAAGTCGTAGTGGGCGAAGATCTTGCCGAAGAGCGAGTACTTGCCCGTGAACGGCGCGAACTCGAGCTGCGCGCCCACGAGAGCCTTGATCTTTTGCATCGACGCTTGGGCGACCGCCTTCGGGGGATCGCGCGGCGCGCCCGGATCTACATCGGCGGGCAACGTCTCCACGATGCGGCTCTGGAAGCCCGTCTCGAGGTTGGCGATGGCGGCGCTCCCGAAGGCGGCGAGCGAAAGCCAGTCGTTGAAGTGGAAGGCGAGCTTCACGCCGCCCAGCATCGTGTGATAAAAATCCTGCGTCACCGTCGAGGCTATGCCCACCCCGAGC
This sequence comes from Polyangia bacterium, assembly GCA_036494575.1. Classification (GTDB taxonomy): domain Bacteria; phylum Myxococcota_A; class Polyangia; order Fen-1088; family Fen-1088; genus DASZFV01. Next base: position 18,529 of record DASXOE010000094.1, read on the forward strand.
TCGAACCGCGTCTCGCGGAGCTCGACGCGCTTGCGAATGGCCGGGGCGTCCTCGAGGGGACTCTTGCGCTGCGCTTGCGCCGCGAGCGGCGTGAGCGTCACGAACAGCGCGACGAGAGGGCAGGCGACGAGCGCGAAACGTCTGGACGCCGCTTTGCGCATCGAGCTTGGCATGGGGTTCGTCATCGTCATGTCTCCCTAGCGAGGCGTCTTGTAGGTGAACTTCGTCGGCAGGTACAGGCCCACGCCGGCATAGAACATGACGTTGTTGACGAGCGCCGAGTCGGCATTCGCCTTGGCGGCCGCGGCGTCCGCGAGCGCCGGATCCATTCCACGGTCAGCGGGCTCGAACTTGTCGGCGAAGATGTAGTCCTTGATGGCGAAGTTCACCGTCAGCCAGTTGAACAGGAAGAAGCGGGCGCCGAGTCCGACGGGGACCATGAGGAGCTGGTTCTTGAACGCCGACAGGCCCGGATCGCGCGGGAGGATCTCGGAGACCATCAAGCCGACGCCGGCAGTCGCGTAGATCTCCCAGTGCAAGATCTGCTTGTTGAAGAGCGCGAACTTGCCGTAGACGGGGACGTAGCCGAAGTCGAGAGCGCCGCTGTAAAGATAACGGTTGAGCGTGGGAATGCGGTTGTACTGGAGACCAACGTTCTCCGCGGTCGGCGAGAGCGCCTTGATGTAGTACTGGCCTTCGACGCCCACGGAGAGCGCGTCGGACAGGAAGTACGTGATCGAGCCGCCGAAGGCGTAGTGGCGGATCAGGTTGTCGTTGACGGAGACGCCCGAGAAGGGGGCGAACTCGAAGCGGCCGCCCTTGATGAAGGCCTTGCGCGGGACGACGACGATGTCCTGCCACGAGAGCGTCGTGGTCGGCTTGGCCTTGCCGGCCTCCGGCTCGAGTGGCAGTTGATTCTCTTCGCCGCCCTCGGGCGTGACCGTCTCGTCCCCCGCGGCCGGCGGCGTGCTGTCCGCCGGCGCCGCGTTCGAATCAGCAGCGGGCGCAGCGGTGTCGGCGGTCGCGTCCGCCGGGGGCGCCCCCGTCGTGCTCGATTTGCCCTTCGCGAACCCCGCGCCCGCCCATCCCACGCTCAACACACAGATACAAAACCGCAAACCGAAGCAGATGGCCGGTCGCTTCATGATCCCTCGCTGTCTGGGAAGTGGATGAGCTGAAGGGCTAAAAGCCAAGATATTCCAATGAGTTACGGCCCAACTCAGATGGGGCGCACTATAACATGGCGTAATTTTTGAGGGCAACTAAAAACCATGAAGCCTGATTACTCCCAGTCGGGCGTACGCGGACTCGGGCATAGACGCGACAAAATTCCACGTCCTTGAGTGCCGCCAGTCCGGCTTTCCCGTCACGGCCCGTCACTGAAGAAGCGCGGGCGGCTCGAAGAGGGCCTCGACGAACTCCTCGGCGTCGAACTCGCGCAGGTCTTCCACGCGCTCGCCGATGCCCACATAGCGCACCGGCAGCTTCAGCTGATCGACGATGCCCAGGATGACTCCGCCCTTCGCGGTGCCGTCCAGCTTCGTGAGGACGATGCCCGTGACCTGCATGGCTTGCGTGAAGATCTGCGCCTGAGCGATGGCGTTCTGGCCGCTCGTCGCGTCGATGACGAGCCAGGTCTCGTGTGGCGCGCCGGGGCACGCCTTGTCGATGACGCGCCGAACTTTCTGCAGCTCCTGCATCAGGTCCGTCTTCGTGTGGAGGCGCCCGGCGGTGTCAGCGATGACGACGTCAGCGCCCTCGCCGACGCCCCGCTTGACGGCGTCGAAGATGACCGACGAAGGATCGGCGCCTTCCTTGCCACGCACGAGCGCCGCGCCCGTGCGGCCCGCCCAGATCTCGAGCTGCTCGGCGGCGGCGGCGCGGAAGGTGTCGCCCGCCGCCAGCGTGACCTTCTTGCCCGAAGCCACGAGCTTGGCGGCGAGCTTCCCGATCGTCGTCGTCTTGCCGCTACCGTTGACGCCGATCGTGAGGACAACGAAGGGCTTGTGGGCCCCGAAGTCGACGGGCCGGACGTCCTGCGCGAGGAGCTGGGCGCTGCGCTGGCGCAGGAAGGCCCAGACGGCATCCGGGTTCGTGAGCTCCTTGCGCGACAGCGACGTCCGGATCTCTTCGAGGAGCCTCTGGCTCGTTTTGACGCCGATGTCGGCGGTGAGCAGCACCTTCTCGATGCCATCGACGATCGAAGGGTCCAGCTCCTTGCGCCCCGCGAAGAGCGCCCCCAAGCCGGCGATGAACCCCGTCGAGCGCGTGCGCGCGAGGCCCGGCGCGAGCGCCGCGGCGTCCTTCTTTTTACGAGGAGGAGCGGGGGCGGCCGGCGCCGCCGGCTTCTCGAGCGGCAGCACGGGCGCGGCCCCGGAGCTCGAGGTGGCCGGCGGGAACGGCAGGACGCGGGCCGGGACAGACGGCCTCGGCGTCACGGCCGGCGACGCCGCGCTCACCGGCGCCCGCGCGGGGGACATCGGCGCCGGGGTGTCGACCTCCAGCGCTTCGAGCGCGGGCGCTTCCGATGGTTCCTCTTCAGGAAGCTCCTCGGGCTCGCTGGCGCGCGTACGGCGCCGGGGGAGCGTCGGCCGGGCCTCGCCTGCCTCGTCGATTTGGCGGCGGCGCGCGGCGCGTGCCCGTCTCACGACCCAAAAACCCAGGACTCCCGTTCCGAGGACGCCGCCCACGACACCAAGCAGCTCGTAGAGCTCGGTCGGGCTCATCCCGAATCCTGGGTCCATCGGGGGTGGGACATTAGCACACCACGGCCCGAGAGAGCCCCTTCCAATGCGCGGGCGCCGGCGCGCAGGCGCCTCCGTCGGAGAAGCTGGAAAAAGTTGCCTTTCTGGCGGCCCTGTCCGAGCGTGTTTACAAGGACCACTCTCAGGTGCTAATCATGAGCCTCATGACGATACGCTTTACGTATTGTCACGCCGTTTGACGGCCGAGGTCCACACTGCACGCTGCCACGCTGCCCGCTGCCAACCGGAGCCGCTCGGAGGGGTGATTTGAAGATCAAGCGCATCGAGATTTGCGGGTTCAAGTCGTTCGTCGAGAAGACCTCGATCTCGTTCCCCGACCCCATCACGTCCATCGTGGGCCCGAACGGATGCGGGAAGTCGAACATCGTCGATGCCATCCGCTGGGTCATGGGGGAGCAGTCCGCCAAGCACCTGCGCGGCCGCGCCATGGAGGATGTCATCTTCTCGGGCTCGGAGTCGCGCGGACCGGCCGGCATGGCCGAGGTATCCCTCATGTTCGACGCCCGCGGCCTCTCGGCGAACGCCAACCCGGACGGCGTACCCTGGGGCGCCGTCGGACCCGAGGAGATCGTGGTCACGCGCCGCTTGCACCGCGACGGCGAGAGCGAATATCTGCTGAATGGCGTGCCCTCGCGCCTGCGCGATGTCGTCGAGTTCTTCCTGGGCACGGGCGTCGGCTCGAAGGCCTACGCCATCATCGAGCAGGGCCGCATCGGCTTCATCGTCTCGTCGCGCGCCGAGGATCGCCGCGGACTCATCGACGAGGCGGCCGGCATCACGAAGTACAAGTCCAAGAAACGCGCCGCCGAGCGGCGCATGGAATCGACGCGTCAGCACCTCCTGCGCGTGTCCGACATCATCGGCGAGATCGAGGGACGGCTGCGCTCGCTGAGGCTGCAGGCGCAGAAGGCCGAACGCTACAAGCGGTACAAGGGCGAGCTCAAGGACCTCGACCTCTGGTCGTCGGCCCAGCGCTACCTCGGACATCTCGCGGAAGAGAAGTCGCTCGCCATCGAGCTCGAGGCCGTGCGCGGCCAGCACGAGGTCATCGCCGGCGCCCTCGACGTCGAGGAGACGTCCATCGAGGCCGAGCGCCTCTCGGTCACGGAGGAGGCCCACGAGCTCGCGTCGGCGAAGGACGAGCTCTTCGCGCTTTCGAACAAGGCCCAGCTCGGCCTGCAGCGCGCGGCGCACCAGGACGATGAAGCGGGGCAGCTCGAGGAGCGCGCCGAGGCGGCGAAGCGCGAGATCGAGGAGCTCGCCGTCCGCGCCGGCGAGCAGTCGGCGGCCATCGAGGAGCTCGACGGTCAGCTGGCGCGCCTCGAGGAGGAGGCCGAGCAGAGCCAGGGCGCCTACGCCGGCAAGCAGACGGAGCACGACGAGCTGCGGGCGAGCTTGGCGTTCGCGCGGCGCGCGCTCGACGAGGCGACGGCCGAGCTGGCGGCGGCGCGGGCGCGCATCGCGCGCAACGAGGCCGAGCGCTCGGCCGCCGAGCAGCGGCGCGACGATCTCGCGGTGCGGCTCGAGGCCATTGCTGCCGAGGAGACGGCGGCGGCCGAGCGGGCGCGCGCGCTCGCCGCCGACGACGAGGGCCTGCGCGCGAGCTTGGCCGTCATCCGGGCCCGCAGCGACGAGCGCAAGGGTCGCCGCGAGCTGGCCGCGGACCGGCAGGGCGCCTTGCGCGCCGACGTCGCGCGCGGCGAGCTCGAGCTCGAGACGCTGCGCGAGGAGGCGCACCGGCGGCGGTCGCGCCTCGCCTCGCTCAGCGAGATCCAGAATCGCTACGAGAGCTTTCAGAAGGGCGTGCGCGCCATCATGCAGCACCGCGAGGCGCTCTCCGCCTCCGGGGGCGCCGGCATCCGCGGCGTCGTGGCGGACATCGTGCAGCCGCCACCCGAGCTCGAGACGGCCGTCGAGGCGGTGCTGGGCGAGCGCCTCGGCAACATCATCGTCGAGTCGCACGAGGTGGGCCTCGAGGCCATCGAGTTCTTGAAGCAGAAGAGCGAGGGCAGATCCTCGTTCATCCCGTTGGGACTGCGCGCGCCCGTGCCGATGGCCATGCCGACGTTCGCGGCGGCGCCGGCGGGTCAGGTCGTCTACGACGCGATGTCGGGAGCGGCGGTCGAGGGCGGCGCCGGGACACCGGTCTTTCTGCCCACGTTGCCCATGCTCGACACGACGGTCTGGCCGAAGGGGGAGGGCGTGCGCGGCCCGCTCCTCGACCTCATCGGCTACGACCGGCAGTACGATCGCATCGCGTCCTACCTGCTGGGCGACGTCGTCGTCGTCGAGAACCTCCGCCGCGCCCTGGAGCTGTGGCGCGAGACGCAGACGACGAAGACGATCGTCACGCTCGACGGCGAGGTCATCGATCCCCAGGGCGTCGTGACGGGCGGCGCGCGCGAGTCCGCCGTCGCGGGCGTGCTCGAGCAGAAGCGCGAGATCCGCGAGCTCGAGGAGGTCGTCGCCAAGCTCGAGAGCGACATGCAGGAGGCGCTCGCTCGCCACGTCGCGCGAAAGCAGGAGCTCGCGAGCATCACGGACGAGCTCGAGCGGCTGGCCGCCGAGCTCCGCGCCGACGAGCTCGAGCTCTTCGGGCAGCAGAAGGATCTCGATCGGGCCACCGAGGAGCTGCACCGCTTCGAGACGCGCCGCGCGCAGCTCGAGGCCCAGGCCGGCGAGCTCGGGCGCGCGCGCGCCGACGCCGAGGGCCGCGCCGCGAGCGCGACTGCGGCGCTCGCCGCCGACACCGCCGTCGTCGAGGGCGCGGAGCTGCGCACGGAGGAGCTGCGCGCGCGCACGACCGAGCTCGGCGAGCAGGTCGACGCGGTCGTCCAGGAGCTGACGGCCCTCAAGGTCGCGGCCGCCCAGGCGGAGGACCGGCGCCAGAACGCGCGCCTCACGATCGAGCGCCTGCGCCGCGAGCGCGCGGAGCACGCGGCGCGCGCGGAGCGGCTCGCCCTGTCGATCGCGGAGGAGACGGCGCGGGCCGGAGAATTGCGCGGCGAGGCCGGGCGCATGCGCGACGAGGCCTCGCTGTGGCAGGCCGAGGCCGAGGCCCGCGCCCGCGCGCACGGCGACCGCCAGGACGGGCTCGACGACAGACAGACGCGCCTCGCGCAGCGCGACGCCGAGCTCCGCGTCACGCGCGCCGACGCCGCGCGGCTGTCGCAATCTCAGGGCAAGCTCGAGCTGCGTCACCAGGAGGCGGCGCTGCGCCGCACCTCGCTCGAGGAGGGCGTCGCCGAGCGCTACCGCGACGTCACGCTGCCGAGCGTCGTGCAGGACTATCACCTGCGCCCGCTCTTCGCGGAGGTCGAGGAGGCGCGCGCCAAGGAGCTGCGCGGTCTCATCGAGCGCATGGGCGAGATCAACCTCACGGCCATCGAAGAGTCGGAGGAGCTGCAGGCGCGCTTCGACTTCCTCACGGCGCAACGCGCCGACCTCGACTCGGCGATCTCGCAGCTCGAGACGGCCATCGAGAAGATCAACCGCGCCTCGCGCAAGCGCTTCCGCGAGACGTTCGACGCCGTGAATCTCAAGTTCCAGGAGGTCTTCCCGCGCCTCTTCGGGGGCGGCCACGCGCGCCTCGCGCTCACCGACGAGCACGATCTTCTCGAGACGGGCGTCGAGATCATCGCGAACCCGCCAGGTAAGAAGGTCAGCCAGAACATCGAGCTGCTCTCGGGCGGCGAGAAGGCCCTCACGGCCGTCTCGCTGCTCTTCGCGATCTTCCTCATCAAGCCGTCGCCGTTCTGCGTGCTCGACGAGGTCGACGCGCCGCTCGACGAGGCCAACGTGGGCCGCTTCAACCAGGCCGTGCGCGAGATGACGGACCGCTCTCAGTTCATCATCATCACGCACAATCGGCGCACCATGGAGATCGCCGACCGTCTGTGCGGCATCACCATGGAAGAGCCGGGCGTGTCGAAGCTCGTGGCGGTCAACCTGCGCGGCGGCGGCAAGCGCGGGGCCGCCGCGGCAGCGCCGGCGCCAGATACCGCCACCGCTTGATTGACCGTCGCGCGAGCGCGGAATAGACTTCGCGCGCAAGCGGAGAAGACATGTCCACGTACATCACGGAAGAATGCATCAACTGCGGCGCCTGCGAGCCGGAGTGCCCCAACGAAGCCATCAGCGAAGGCGAAGACATCTATGTGATCGATCCCAAGCTCTGCACGGAGTGTGTGGGATTTCACGACCACGAGGCCTGCCAGGCCGTGTGTCCCGTCGAGTGCTGCCTCCCCGACCCGAACCACGTCGAGACGGAAGAGATCCTCATCACGCGCGCGAAGTCGCTGCACCCCGAGAAGGAGTTCCCCGAAGGGTACCCTTCGCGCTTTCGTAAGGCCTGAGCTTGCCGCCGGGACCGCCGGGGCAAACGACGCCGCGACGCCTCGTCGTGGCGATCGACGGCCCCGCCGGGGCGGGCAAATCGACGACGGCGCGCCTGCTCGCGGCGCGCCTCCGCTACGACCTCCTCGACACGGGCGCGATCTACCGCGTCATGGCCTTGCTCGCGCGACGGTCGGGCGTCCCCTGGGAGGACGGACCCGGCGTGGCCGCGCTCGCCGACGGCCTCGACCTCAAGTTCCGCCTCGAGGGCGGCGTCAACCACGTGGTCGTCGGCGGCGTCGATACGAGCAAGGAGATCCGCACGCCCGAGATGTCCGACGGCGCGTCGCGCGTCTCGGCGCTTCCCGAGGTGCGCGACGCCTTGCTCGACCTGCAGCGGCGCCTGGGCGCGGAGGGCGGCGTCGTCGTCGAGGGCCGGGACATCGGCACAGTGGTCTTCCCCGACGCCGGCGCGAAGTTCTTCCTCACGGCCAACGCGGACGAGCGCGCGCGACGTCGCGTCGCCGAGCTCCAGGCGGCCGGCCGCCCGGCGGACTTCGCCGCGACCCGCGCCGAGATGCAGGCGCGCGACGAGCGCGACTCGAACCGCAGCGTCGCGCCTCTCAAGCAAGCCCCCGACGCTGTCGCCATCGACTCCTCGGGGCTGACGGCCGAGGAGGTCGTTTCCAGGATGGCCGCCATCGTCGCGGGAGCGGCCGGGGGCTAGGAGCAGTCTTTCCGGGTCCATCGGCCCTCCTGGCGTTGACTTTCCCCAGATCCGACGTTAGTTTTCGCAACCTTCGCCACCCGAATTGTCGGTGTGCGCGGAAAGAGACGGAAAAGACAAGAGAACCCCAAACCCCTGAACGGGACGGTCAGCCTTCAACCGGCGATCGCCGATCAGGGCAATGCAGAAGGGCTCCGCCCACCGTTTGGGTAGGCCCCCGGCAAGGACACAACAACGCATGGTTTCGATGAGCACGATGAGCAACGACGACGACAAGGACGCAGCCGCCCACGACCCCGAGAGCTTCGCTGCTCTCTTCGAGGAAGAATCCCAGCGGCATGTCGTCAAGGAAGGCGACATCGTCAAGGGCAAGGTCATTCACATCGGCAAGGACCACGTCGTCGTCGACATCGGCTACAAGTCCGAAGGCACGATCCCGCTCTACGAGTTCACGCAGGCGGACGGCACCGTCGGCATCAAGGAAGGCGACGAGATCGACGTCTTCCTCGAGAGCCGCGAGGACGAGAACGGCCTGTGCGTCCTCTCCAAGGAGAAGGCGGACCGCCTCAAGGTGTGGGACGAGATCTCGGGCGCCTGCGAGCGCGACGAGCTCATCGAGGGCACGATCAGCGCGCGCGTCAAGGGCGGCCTGTCGGTCACGATCCGCGGCGGCGTGAAGGCCTTCTTGCCTGGCTCGCAGGTCGACCTGCGCCCCGTGCGCAACCTCGACGCCTTCATCGGCAAGGCCCACCGCTTCAAGGTCATCAAGTTCAACAAGAAGCGCGGCAACATCGTGCTGTCGCGCCGCGTGCTCCTCGAGAAAGAGCGCGCCGAGATGAAGGAGCAGACGCTCGAGAAGCTCAAGGAGGGCCAGATCGTCGAGGGCATCGTCAAGAACCTCACCGAGTACGGCGCCTTCATCGACCTCGGCGGCATCGACGGCCTCCTGCACATCACGGATATGTCCTGGGGCCGCATCACGCACCCCTCGGAGATGTTCCAGGTGGGCGACCACGTGCGCGTCAAGGTGCTCAAGTTCAACGTCGAGACCGAGCGCGTCTCGCTGGGCTTGAAGCAGATCAGCGAAGACCCGTGGACGCACGCCCAGGAGAAGTACCCGCCCGGCACCGTGGTGCGCGGCAAGGTCGTCTCGCTCAAGGACTACGGCGCCTTCATCGAGCTCGAGCAGGGCATCGAAGGCCTCGTGCACATCTCCGAGATGTCCTGGACCCGCCGGGTCAAGCATCCGTCGAAGGTCGTGGCCGTGGGCGACACCGTCGAGGCCGTCGTGCTCGACATCGATCCGCGCCAGAACCGCATCAGCCTCGGCATGAAGCAGCTCGAGCCGAACCCCTTCGCCTCGCTCAAGGAGAAGTACCCGCCCGGTACGGTCGTCAAGGGCGTCGTGCGCAACATCGCCGACTTCGGCATCTTCGTGGAGATCGAGGAGGGCATCGACGGCCTCGTGCACGTCAGCGACCTGTCCTGGACCCAGCGGGTCAAGCACCCGTCGGAGCTCTATCAGAAGGGCGACGAGGTCGAGTCGGTGGTCCTCAACATCGACTTCGACGGCGAGAAGCCCAAGGTCTCGCTCGGCATCAAGCAGCTCGTGCCCGATCCGTGGGATCGCATCCCGTACGATTACCCGCCCGGCAAGATCGTCGAGGCCAAGGTCATCAAGGTGCTCGACTTCGGCGCCTTCGTCGAGATCGAGAAGGGCGTCGAGGGCCTCATCCACGTCTCCGAGTTCGCGGACGAGCGCATCGAGGACCCTAAAGCCTTCGTCAAGGTGGGCCAGATCCTCAAGGCGGAGATCATCGGCGTCGACAC
>DASXOE010000095.1:0-13361 GCA_036494575.1 Polyangia bacterium
TAGATTACCCACGTGTTACGCACCCGTCCGCCACTTTACTAGTAGACCGAAGCCTACATTCTCGTTCGACTTGCATGTGTTAGGCCCGCCGCTAACGTTCGCTCTGAGCCAGGATCAAACTCTCCAGTTAAATCTACAACGACTACCAATCCAAGGATTTCGCCGTGGACTGACAGCCGCCATTGACAACTCGAGAATGAGAACCGAATCCAAGGATCCGGAGCTCATGTACTGCTTGCTCGGAACTCACTAAATTGTCGGGGTATTTGGAGCTCTCGTTTGCACGAGAAACTCTTCGTACCTTTCGAACTTGATTTGCTATTCAGCTTTCAGAGACCGACGCGACAAATCCCTGTGAAGGTGGGAGCCCGAACTACAGGGGACTACCCGGCCGACCAGGGAGCGCAGAGTCTAAAGAAACTCGCTCCAGAGTCAATTCTTTTTTTCGTGAATCTTTCGTCCGGGTTTCCGCGTTTCAAAGCGCGGCTTCCACGGAAGACGTCGGTTTCATTCGATAATGGAACCGGCTCCAGTCCCCGATGGGCGCGTTCGGCCGAGACGGCCTGCCCGCCACCCCCGACCACGACGCCCCCAAAGCAGTCACGCAGTATGCCATTGGCACCCCTTCGCGCAAGACAAAAGCGAAAGCGCGGCGCCGGGACGGCCTCGTGTGCGCGCGGCGCCGGGAGCGCCGCGCATGTCGGCCGGAAGGAAGCGCCGCGCGTGGCGGGGCGAAGCGGCGCGCGTTAGTCTGTCGCCGCGGTGCCGGTCTGTTCACAGTGCGCGGCAGAGCTCGCGGGGGGCGAGCAGTTCTGTGGCCACTGCGGCGCCGCGGTCGAGGCCGGGGCGCAAGCAGCAGACCCGTGGCTCGACCGTGTCGTCGACGGCCGTTACAGGGTGCTCGCGCGCATCGGCGCGGGCGGCATGGGGATCGTATATCGCGTCGAGCACCTGCGGCTGGGCAAGATCGCCGCGATGAAGGTGCTGGCTCCCGATACCGCCACGAAGGACGAGATGGTGCAGCGCTTTCGCCTCGAGGCGCAGGCGGTGAGCAAGCTCAATCACCCGAACATCGTTCACACCTTCGACTTCGGGCAGTTCGAGGGCGCGCTCTATCTCATCATGGAGTACGTCAAGGGCGACGATCTCGGGGCGGTGCTCAAGCGCGAGGGTCCGCTGGCCTTCCCGCGCGCCGCGAAGCTCTTCGTGCAGGCCTGCTCGGCGCTCACGGAGGCGCACGACCACGGCATCATCCATCGCGATCTCAAGCCCGAGAACCTGATGGTTCATCGTCGGCGCGACGGAAGCGAGCACGTCAAGGTCCTCGACTTCGGCCTCGCCAAGCTGCGCGAGCGCGACGAATCCGCCGCCATCACGACGGGCAAACAGGTGCTGGGAACGCCGTATTACATGTCGCCCGAGCAGGTGCGCGGCGAGACGCTCGATCCCCGCGCGGACGTCTACAGCCTGGGCGCGACGCTCTACCGCGTGCTCACGGGCGCGCCGCCCTTCCAGGCGCCGTCGCCCGTCGGGGTGCTCGCGAAGCACCTGACGGATCCCGTCGTCCCGCCGCGCGCGCGGGCGCCCGATCGCCGGCTGCCGCCCGAGGCCGACGAGATCGTGCTGCGCGCGATGGCGAAGAGTGTCGAGGACCGTTACGCGTCGGCGGCGGCGCTCCAAGGAGATCTCGAGCGCGTCCTCGTGGGCGGCGCCGAGAGCCCGCGCGCGGCCTCGCCGCCGTCCGCTTCCCTCCCAGCGGGCGAGGCGCCGACGCTGTCGCTGCCGGAGGCGGAGGGCGGCGACGGCAGCGACCCCGAAGGACTCCGCCGACAAGATCTCGACCACTTCGAGCGCGCGTTGCGCTGGCGGCGCCGGCTCCTCGTGCTCGCGTTGCCGCTCGGGATCGCAGCGCTCGTGGGCGGCGCCATCCTCGTGACCCGGATGCGCGGAGAGAAGCCCGTCTCCGTCGAGATCGAGCCGAACAACACGGCGGGCTATGCCAACCTCCTCGCGTCGGGACGTCCCGTGCGGGGCAGCATCGGCGGCGCAATCGAGGGGGGAAATCCCGACATCGACTACTTCCGCGTTCCGGTCGGCCGCGGCGCGCGCGTCGTGGGCGCGCGGCTCGACGGGGTGCCGGGGCTCGATCTCGTGCTCGAGCTCTTCGACGCCCAGGGACGGCGCCTCGCGAAGAGCGACGCCCACGGGCGCGGCGCGGGCGAGTGGCTCCAGCCCACGTCGATCGGCCCGGCGGAGGCGTTCCTGGCGGTGCGCGAGCTGCGGGTCCAAGGGCAAAACCCCGCTCAGGCGCCAAACGATCCCTACACGCTGACGGTCACGTGGGGGGCGCCGCAGACGGGCTGGGAGATCGAGCCGAACGATTGGGAGGCGGCCGCGACGCCCCTGGCGCCCGGGACCTCGATGCGCGGGTACGTCGGCGCGCCCGACGACAAGGATTGGTTCGTGCTCACGCCCGCGACCAGCGGCCTGCTGCGCGTCCGCGTGACGGCGCCAGACGGCGTCGACATCGTGCTGCTCCACGATGGCACCGGCAAGAAGGTGACGAACAAGGCCGGCCCCGGCGCGGACGAGGAGGCGACCTGGGAGGTGACGGCTGGCGCGCCCACCCTCGTCGGCGTCGAGCGCAAGCTGCCCCGCGGCGACTTCAAGGACGCCGACCTCGGCGGATTCGACGCCCCCTACGAGCTCAAGGCCACCGTCGAGGCGCCGGCCCCTCGCTGACGCGCGCGCGCCGGGTCAAGGGCGCAGCAGCTTCGCCGCTTCCTTCGCGTGATAGGTGAGGATCATGTCGGCGCCGGCGCGTCGGATCGACAGCAGCGTCTCGAGCATGACGCGATCGTGGTCGATCCAGCCTTTCTCGGCGGCTGCCTTGAGCATGGCGTACTCGCCCGAGACGTTGTACGCGGCCACGGGGAGGTCGAACTCGCGGCGCACCTCGCCGATGACGTCGAGGTAGGCGAGGGCGGGCTTGACCATGACGATGTCGGCGCCCTCCTCGACGTCGAGCGCGACCTCGCGGATGGCCTCGCGCACGTTGGCTGGATCCATTTGGTAGCCGTGGCGATCGCCGAAGGCGGGCGTCGAGTCCGCGGCGGCGCGGAAGGGGCCGTAGTAGGCCGAGGCATATTTTGCGGCGTAGGAGAGGATCGCGACGTGGTCGAAGTTTTCCTCGTCGAGGCCCTCGCGCAGGAAGCCAACGAAGCCGTCGAGCATACCCGAGGGCGCGACGATGTCGGCGCCGGCGCGCGCGTAGGAGAGGGCCAGACGGCCGAGGTTCTCGAGAGTCGCGTCGTTGTCGAGCTGGCCGTCGTCCTTGTTGACGACGCCGCAGTGGCCGTGCGTCGTGTACTCGCAGAAGCACGCGTCGACGGCGACGGCGAGCTCAGGGACGGCCTTCTTGATGGCGCGCACTGCCTTTTGCACGACGCCCTCGGGGTGCCAGGCTTCGCTGCCGACATCGTCCTTCTTCTCGGGCAGGCCGAACAGGATGACGGCCGGCACGCCGAGCTTGGCGATCTCCTCGGCCTCGCGCGCGAGCATGTCGACCGAGAAATGATATTGGCCGGGCAGCGACGAGATTTCGTTGCGCACGCCTTTGCCGGGACAGACGAAGAGCGGAAAGATGAAGTTGTCGGGCGCGAGCGTCGTCTCGCGCACGAGGCGGCGCAGCGCCGGTGTGCGGCGCAGCCGTCGGGGGCGCGTGTCGGGGAAGGCCATCGGCAGAGCGTAGCCGATCTGTCGTCCCGCCGCGCGGCGGGGGGCGTCAGCGGGGCCGCTCGGGTGCCGCGCGCCGGGCCGCCAACACGGCCGCGAGCGCCGGCATGCTCGGCACGTCGGGCATGGCATCCACGCGCACGCCGAGCTCGTCCGCGGCCGCCGCCGTCGTCGGTCCGATGACCGCGACCGTCGCCCCCGCGAGAGCGCCCGCTCCCCAGCGGGCGCAGAAGGCGCGCAGGGCGGACGGGCTCGCGAACGCCGCGGCTTCGAAGGCGGGAAGGGGCGCTGGGTCGCGCACGGGACGCGTCTGCGAGACCGGAACGACGTCGACGAGGCAGCCCTGCGCGACGAGGACGTCGCGTAGGTGCTCGCGCCCGCCGAGGGTTTGCGGGAAGAGCACGCGCGTCGCGGGCGGTAGGTCGGCCAGCGCCTTCGCGAGCCCCTCCTGGCGCTGGTCGTCCGCGGGCGGCACGAGATCCACCCGCAATCCCGCGTCCCCCACGGCGCGCGCCGTCTCGGCGCCAACGGCGGCGACGCGGGGCCGGGCGAGCCACGCGCGCGCGCGCGTGGCGTCGGCGCGCGCGGTCGTGAAGCGGACGGCCGACGGGCTCGTGAACACGATCCAGGCGTGGGCCGGGCCCGCGAGCGCGGCGTCGAGGGCGGTCCAGTCGGGCGGGGGCGCGAGCTCGATCGTCGGGTAGATCACGGGCTCGGCGCCGAGCGCCCGGAGGGCGTCGACCAGCGCTGGGGCCTGCTCGCGCGGGCGGGTCACGAGCACGCGCCAGCGGCGTGGGGGCGAGGGATCATCGGCCACGTTTTGATGATACCGTGGCGCGTGATTTTTGGTCGGGCGCTCATCGGACTGTCGCTGCTGGCTCTGGTCGCGGCGCCGGCTTGCAAGAGCTCGGCGGGCCAGCGGCAAACGACCAGCGCCGCTCCCGTGGAGGCGCCCGCGGCGACCGTCGTCGTCGACACGGGCGCGCGCAAGGTCACCTTCCACGTCGAGCTCGCGCGCACCCAGGCCGAGCACGAGAAGGGCCTCATGTACCGCGACCACCTGGCGCCCGACGCGGGCATGCTGTTCCTGTTCGAGCGCCCCTCGATGCAGACCTTCTGGATGAAGAACACCCTCATCCCGCTCGACATGATCTTCATCTCGCCCGATCACACGATCGCGGGCGTCGTCGTCGACGCGGAGCCGCTCACACTCACGGCGCGCAGCGTGAACCAGCCGTCGCAGTACGTGCTCGAGATCGGCGGCGGCCTCTCGGCGCGTTTGGGCATCCGCGCGGGCGCGCGCGTCGAATTCCACGGCGTCGACGGGCCCTGAAGGCGCAGTAAGCTGGCGCGATGCTGCCCATGCTCGCGACGCTCGCGGACGCGCCCCTGAGCGACCCGCACCTCGTCTACGAGCCCAAGTACGACGGCATCCGCGCCCTCGTGACGGTGACGCCCGGCGCGCGCGGCGCCACCGTGTCGATCGCGTCGCGCCTCGGAAACGACAAGACGGCGCAGTTCCCCGAGATAGTCCAGTCGCTCGAGGCCTGGGCGCGGGGACGGCGGCGAGGCGTCGTTCTCGACGGCGAGATCGTCGCGCTCGACGGAGCGGGCCAGCCGCTCGGGTTCGGGCACCTGCAGCCGCGCATTCACCTCACGGGAGGCAAGGACGTCGCGCGTCTCGCGGCCACGCAGCCCGTGGCGCTCTTCGTCTTCGATCTGCTGCGAGAGGGCGACGAGGACCTCTGCAAGCTGCCGCTCTCCGAGCGCCGCCAGAAGCTCGAAGCGGCGTTCGCGCCGGCGCGCCAGCGGGTGGAAGGCGTCATTCGTCTCTCGCGTCAGGTCGCCGGCGACGGCGAGGCGCTCATGGCGGAGGCGCAGGCCGCCGGATGGGAGGGGCTCATCGCCAAGGACGCTCGCTCGCTCTACCGCCCGGGCCGGCGCACGGCCGACTGGCGCAAGCTCAAGCTCGTCAAGCGGCAGGAGTTCGTCGTGGGCGGGTGGACGGAGCCGCGCGGCTCGCGGAACCGCTTCGGCGCGCTGCTGCTCGGCTTGCCGACGCCGGACGGTCAGCTCCGCTACGTCGGACACGTCGGCGGCGGCTTCTCGGAGGACGCGCTGCGCGCCGTGGGCGCGCGCCTCGACGCGCTCGCGCAGAAGTCCTGCCCGTTCGAGACGGCGCCGCCGTCCAACGACAAGCCGCACTGGATCCGGCCGGCCCTCGTAGCCGAGGTCCGGTTCAGCGAGTGGACCAAGGACGGGAACCTGCGCCACCCCGTCTTCATCGGCCTGCGCGACGACGTCGTACCCGCGGCGATCGCGCGCGAAACGGGCGCGCCCGCCGCGAGAGGGGAGCTGCTCGTGAAGAAGCCCATACCGGCATCCCAGCCGTCCGTCTCCGTTTCCCGGCCGTCCACGAAGAAGCGCGCCGTCGCGGCGGCGCCCCCGCAGATCGTCCGGGCCGACGACGACGCGGCAGCCGTCCTCGAGTCGCTGGCCGCGGTCGAAGAGCGGGGGTCGGGCCGCCTCATGCTGCCTTCGGGCGACGTGCTCGAGCTCGGCAACCTCAAGAAGGTCCTCTGGCCCGAGCTCGGCGTCACGAAGGGCGAGCTCTTGCGCTACTACGTGACCGTCGCGCCGCTGCTCCTGCCCGTCGTTCGCGATCGGCCCCTCGTCATGCGACGCTTCCCGAACGGGATCGCGCACGCGGCCTTCTATCAGCACCGCGCGCCCGACGACGTGCCGCCCGGCGTGCGCGCCGAGCCGGTGCCGGGAGACACCGACGTGCCGGCGCGCCTCGTCGGCGGCTCGCTCACGACGCTGCTCTACATGACCCAGCTCGCCGTCCTCTCGCAGGACCCATACTTTTCGCGCATTCAATCCGTCGCGACGATGGACTTCGCCGCCATCGATCTCGACCCCATGGACGGCGCGCCCTTCTCGCGCGTGCTCGACGTCGCGCGCTGGGTGCGCGACGAGCTCGAGGCCTTGGGCGTGGCGTCCTTCCCCAAGACGTCGGGCGCGAGCGGCCTGCACGTGTACCTCCCGCTGCCGCCCGGGACGTCCTACAAGGCCGGCATGCTCTTCTGCCAGATCGTGGGCGAGCTCGTCGCGAAGAAGCACCCCCGGGACGCCACGGTGGAGCGGACCGTGAACCGGCGCGATCCCACGACGGTGTACGTCGACTGCCTCCAGAACATCGAGGGCAAGACGCTGGCGTGCGCCTACAGCGCGCGCGCCAGCGTCTACGGCGGCGCCTCGACGCCGCTCACGTGGGCCGAGGTGGACGCCGGCGTCGACCCGAAGGACTTCACGATCCGCACGCTGCCGGCGCGCGTGCGCCGCGTCGGCGATCTGTGGGAGGGGCTACGCGCGTCGCGCGGCATCGACCTCGCGGCGGCGCTCGCGCGCGTCCACGCCCGCCACGGCCGCTGAGGAGCCCGCGCGGAAGACGGTTTCGGCGCGGCGTTTTGATGATAAGAGTAGCGGGCTTCCAAACTGGAAACCCGACCCGGAGGATTTGCATGCGCCCGCGAACCGTCATCGCCCCTCGTTACTTGCCTCTCGCTCTCGCGCTCGTGTCCGTCGTTTCGGCGGCGCGTTCGGCGCGCGCTCAAAGCGTCTGCGGCGAAGACCCCGAAAAGGGCGACTTCACGCTGGACGAGGCGACGAAGGGCCTGAAGGGACCGAAGGAGGGGACGCTCACGGCGAAGATCGAGACCTCGATGGGCGCGTTCACCTGCGAGCTCTTCGAGAAGAAGTCGCCCAAGACCGTCGCGAACTTCGTGGGCCTCAGCCGCGGCGTCCGACCCTGGTGCGACGAGAAGACCAAGACCTGGGCGAAGAAGCCGTTCTACGACGGTCTCATCTTCCACCGCGTCATCCCGAGCTTCATGATCCAGGGCGGCGACCCGCTGGGCGTCGGCCGCGGCAACCCGGGCTACAAGTTCGCCAACGAGAGCGACGCGAGCTTGATCTTCGACAAGCCGGGCGTGCTCGCCATGGCCAACGCGGGCCGCGACACGAACGGGTCGCAGTTCTTCATCACTGAGACGCCCCAGCCGGCGCTCAACGGCGGCTACACGATCTTCGGCCAGTGCGAGCCCGCGGACCTCGTGGGCCAGATCGCGCGCGTGCCGCGCTCGCCCGGCGACAAGCCGACCAAGGACGTCGCGATGACGAAGGTGACGATCGCGCGCGGCAAGCCGGCCAAGGCCGGCGGCAAGGCCAAGAAGGAGAAGGCGGCGGACAAGGCGGACGCCGCCAAGAAATAGGGCGCCGGCCGCCGGCGCCGCCGGCGGGTTTCGCTCTCGAGCCCCATCGTTCCGATTCCTCTTCGGGGAGGCGCGCGCCCACGTGAAGCACTTCGTTCTCGACACCAACATCCTGCTGCACGACCCGCGCGCCATCACGCAGTTCGCGGACAACGAGGTGGTCATCCCGATCTTCGTCATCGAGGAGATCGACAACTTCAAGAAGGAGGCCTCGGAGCTGGGCCGCAACGCGCGTGAAGTGGCGCGCCTGCTCGACCGCCTGCGCTCCGAGGGCGCGCGCTTGTCCGACGGCGCGCCGCTGCCCAACGGCGGGCGCCTGCGCGTCGCCTCGGCGGCGCGCTCGGTGCCGACGACCCTGCGCGAGAGCCAGATCGCCGACTACCTCATCCTCATGGTGGCGCTCGACGTGCGCGACGCCAACAAGGGCGAGCCCACGATCTTCGTCACGAAGGACGTCAACCTCCGCATCCGCGCCGATTCCCTCGGGCTGACCTCGATGGACTTCGAGGCCGAGCGCATCGACATCGACGAGCTGTACTCGGGCATGACGGAGCTGCCCGTGTCGGCCGCCGACGTCGACACGTTCTACGCGCAGAACACGCTCGATCTCGCCCAGACCACGCTCAAGTCCAACCAGTACGTCCTGCTGCGCGACAAGGACAATCCGTCGCACAGCGCGCTCGGCCGCTTCGACGGGACCACAAAGAAGCTCGTGCCGCTGCGCAAGGTTCGCGACGGTATCTGGGGCATTCGCCCGCGCAACAAGGAGCAGCACTGCGCGCTCGACCTCTTGCTCGCGGACGACGTCAAGCTCGTGACCCTCGTCGGCAAGGCGGGGACGGGCAAGACCATGCTCGCCATCGCCGCGGGGCTGCAGAAGGTCGTCGAGGAGCAGCTGTACTCGAAGCTGCTGGTCTCGCGCCCCATATTTCCGCTCGGGCGCGACGTGGGCTACCTGCCGGGGACCATCGAGGAGAAGCTCAACCCGTGGATGCAGCCCATCTACGACAACGTCGAGTACCTCATGGGCCTGTCCAAGGGCGAGCGCAAGAGCGGGCGCAGCTACCAGGAGCTCATCGACATGGGCTTCATCGAGATCGAGCCGCTCACGTACATCCGCGGCCGGTCGATCCCCAACCAGTTCATCATCGTCGACGAGGCGCAGAACCTCACGCCCCACGAGGTCAAGACCATCATCACCCGCGTGGGCGAGGCCACGAAGGTCATCCTCACGGGGGACCCGTACCAGATCGACAACCCCTACGTCGATGCCACGTCGAACGGCCTCACGACCGTCGTCGAGAAGTTCAAGGGCGAGAACGTCGCCGGCCACGTCACGCTGTCGAAGGGCGAGCGCTCGGCCCTCGCCGAGCTCGCCTCGAACGTTTTGTGATCACTCGCCCGCGGCGGTCGGCTCGGGCGGCGCGTTTCTCGCGTGGTAGCGGCGGAGGTAGCTCTCGACGGCCTTCTGGGGGTCGACGCGGATGGCGCGCGCGTACTCCATGACGTAGCCGCGCACGTAGACGGCGGCGGGCATTTCGCCGAAGCGCTCGTCCTCGATGGCGCGTAGGTGACGCTCGCTGATCTTCGTGCGGTGCGCGATGTCGCCGAGCTCGATGCCGCGCGCCTCGCGGATCTTGCGCAGCACGGCGCCGCTGACGTCCTCGCCCATGTCGATCACGGGCTCGGGCGACTCGTGCCGGTCGTCCGAGGGCGCGCCCGCGGGCAGGCCGGGCCGGCGAGCGTTGTTCGCGGCCGCGGCGCGCACGGCGCGCGCCAGGTCGGCCTCTGGCAGCGCGAGGTCGTAGATGCGGCGCCGCTCGGGCGCGAAGAGCGTGTCGTGCGCGGCGTTGGCGCGCGCGTGGAGATCCGCGAGCTCCTGTTCGTCGTACAGGCCCGCGATAACGGGCGACGACGCGCCGTAGATCTCCTTGAGCGTGCGATAGGCGCGGCGCACCTCCTCGTCGCTCACGCCGGGCTCCGTCTCGAGGATCTCGTAGTAGGTCTGCTCCTCCTCGAGGCGCAGGGGTCCAGTGTGGATGCCGGCGGGGCGCTCGCCTTCGGCGGAGAGCAGGCGCCGCGCGATGCGCTCGATGTTCTTCGCGACCTTGGCCTCGGGGTACTCGGCCATGAGCGGCCGCCGCCGCCGCGCGGCCAACCACACGGTCTCGTCGGATTCGACGTGTCCGAGATAGTCGAAGGCGTGCCCGAGGCGCCGGCGCGCGGCCGCCTGCATCCAGCCGCCGAGCTTGAGGTCCGGCAGCGTGCGCGTTTGGTTGACGATGAAGCGCGGGCGGTAACGCCGGAGCTCCTGCTCGAGCCTCTCGGCGGGGCCCGCGCCGTCGCGCGCCGCCCGGTACAGGTCGAGCGCGGCGCGCGGCGGGCCCTGCGGGTTCGTGACGAGCTTCTCGAGGCCGCGCGTCGCGCGCAGCCTGCGCACGAAGCCGCTCTTGACGAAGCGGTAGGTCGCCTCGATCGACGCCGGGTCCGGCAACGTCACCAGGATGGGAACGTCCGCCGCGAGCCACAGATCGAGCACGAGCGTCGAGTCGGGAGGCCCCATGTCGAGCACGACGTAGTCGACCTCGAGATCGGCGATGGCCGCGAGGATGCCCTTTGCCGTCTGTTTGGGCCTCGTCGCGCCGAACGCCGATCCCTCGCCGCCGATGAGGCTCACGCCGGCGACGGGCGTGTCCACCATGAGCTCTGTGAGGCCCTCGACCCGCGCGCGCAAGAACTCGCCGAAGCCGCGCGGTGGCCGCGGCGTCCCGAGGAGCAGGTGTAACGAGCCACCCGCGGGATCCGCGTCGATGGCGACGACCTTCTTGCCGGTCTGCGCGAGGTACACCGCCACGTTCGCCGCCAGGAGCGAGCGCCCCGTACCGCCACGGCCCGCGGCGAATGCGAGGACGTGGGCGCGCGGGGGGGCTTCTTCCTCGGCCCGCTCGGAGGGGGCTTCTCGATCGAACAGCTCAGCCTGTTCGGGAGGCTCGGACGGCCGAGCGGCCTCGACTCGCTCGGCCTCGCCCGTCGGTTCTTCCGTATCCTCCGTATCCTCCGTATCTTGCGGTTCTTGCGCTGCCGACACGGCGTCGATTCCGTCGGGCCCGTGGCCGGCCTCGTCGTCGTCGGGCGCGCTTGCCATGGTCGCTCGTTCTACACCCGCGGCGGCCGCCGGGCGGAGAATTCTGGCTCACAGCGGGACGCGCGTCGCCGGCAGATCGAGACGAACGGTCGCCTTCTTGAAGAAGCCGCCGACGCTGGCGCGGATGTTCCGCCCGGCCGATGAACGGACCTTGGCGATGGCGTGGGGGGTGCCGCCCTTGATCACGACGAGCCGGTTCGGCTTGGGCGCGACGTAAGAGCCGAGCCCCCCCTCCATCAACAAGCAGTTCGCGTCCTCGTTGTCGAGGTGGCTCTGCCACGGCGGCGGCATGGGCAGATCGCTCGTGACGCGCAGGCGGTGAAAATACACGCCGTATTCGCGCGACACGTCGCGCGCGTGCGACAGCAGCAGCTCACCGCCCCATTCGATGTTCCATTCGGGGTGCGCGTAGTAGATCCAGCTGCCGGTGTTGTCCTCGGAGTCGCGGTGCCAGACCAGCCCTTGCCCCGCTTGATAAATCGTCGGCATGGCGCTGAACACCTTCCAGTCGACCTCGTAGCGGCCCACCGACGCCGCGAACAAGCCGGCGCAGTCGACCACCGCCTTCATGACGTCGTCCACGGGCGCGCCCGTCGGATACTGGCCGTCCCAGCTGTGCCCCCAGCCGAAGGTCGGACCCCGCAGCGCCTCGCTGTCCTCGAGCAGCCAGTGACCTTGCATGCCGAGAGCGTGCACCGGGCTCATGGGCTGCGACTGGAAGTAGTTCCACACGCGATCGCAAATCTCGGGCGCCAGGACGTCGTCCACGACGGTGAAGAAGTCGGTCTGCGCCGTGACCTTGGCGGATCCAGACATCGGCACGGAAAACTAACACGCGGCGGACCGCGACGGCGATGGGCTGATATGCTGCGCCGGTTGGCGGGGTCTCGCATGTCGGATGCTGTCACGGTCGCTGCGCAAACCGAATCGTTCACCGTCCTCGACGGCGTCCTCTCCGCCGATCAAACGGATCGCCTCTGGAACTATTTCCAGCTGCAGCCGTTCCAGCGCGTCGACGCCCTCGGCCTGCAGGGACAGTGGCTCCTGGAAGACAGCGCGGTCCTGCGCGGTCCCACGGTCGGCTGGGGTCAGGCCTGGGACGCGCAGTACCCGACCAAGACACCGGTCGACGCTCTGCTCGAGGCGGTCGTCGATGCGGCCCCACATTTTGCGGCGACCGCCGGCGGGCGCGGCGCGGACTGGGACGTTTTCAACGCCGCGCCGACGCTCTATTCGGCTGGCCAGGGCCTCGTGTGGCACCGCGACGTCGACGGCGACGCCGCCAGCTGGATCTACTACGCGCATCGCGAGTGGAACATCGAATGGGGCGGCGAGCTGTTCGTCGCGCAGGAACCCGACCTGCCCGACGAATACGGCGCCTTCCTACATCGCCTGCGCCCCATGCCCGACCTCCCGGCGCCGCCCGCGTGGCCCAGCCACTTGGACAACCGGGACGCCAGCCAGCTGTTGATGAATCCTGGCATCGGGTCGTACGTCTCGGCCAAGCCCAACCGCTTGGTGATCATCAAGGGAGGCACGCCCTACGCGATCGCCAAGGTTCGCCCCTCGGCGGGCCGTCATGTTCACGCCAGCGTCGGCGGCGTGTTCAAACAAAAATGAGGCCGCTCACCTCCTCGCGCCGTGAGGGCTCCTTCCGCGGAGCGCCACCGGCGGCGATAGCAGCAGATCGAGCAAGAACGCGTCGCGCAGCAGCTCGCGTGTCGAGCTCGCCGGCGCGGGCGCGAGGGCGTCTTCGGGGAGCCGGAGCGGCAGGTTGCCCACGGCGACGCGCGCGGCGCGCAAGAGGCGCAGCGCGTCCCCGGGCCGCTCCGCCCACGCGAGTACGGCGCCCGCGATGAGCAGGCGCGCGTCGGTCACGAGCGGGCGCCGGTCGGTGAGGAACGCGTCCTTGGCGGCGAGCGCCGCCTCGTGCTCGCGCGGCCCGAAGTCGAAGCCGGGCATGCTCGACAGCGGAATTCCGCGCAGGGCCGTGAAGCCCTCCTCGTAGAGCGAGGTGGTCAGCGCGACGGCGCGCTCGATGAAGGGCTCGTCTCGGACGCGCAGCCAGCCGTCGGGGATGGGTAGGAGGATGCCGCTCGGCGCGCCGTGGCGCGCGCGCCACTGCGCCTCGAGGGTCACGCCGAGCTTGCCGTAGCCCATGCGCGCCAGCAGGCGGCAGACGGCGGCGACGCGAACGTGGCCGGGCG
>DASXOE010000096.1:0-41660 GCA_036494575.1 Polyangia bacterium
TTGGCGGCGCGGCCCGCCTCGGTCTGGTTCGTGGCCCACGGCAGCACCTCGCCCTGGCCGATGGCGACGACCCGCGCGGGATCGACACCCTTGCCGACGAGGTAGGTGACCACCGACTTCGCGCGCTCGAGCGAAAGCTTCCGGTTCCAGGCCTCGGGGCCCGTGGCGTCGGTGTGGCCCTCGACGGCGCAGCGGCCGATCTCGGGGTGCGCCTTCAGGATGGCGGCGATGACGTCGAGCGGGGGTCGGAAGGCGTGGCGCACGCGCGCGCGGTCGGTCGCGAAGAAGATCGGCGTCAGCGTCTCGAGCTCGCCCTCCTTGAGCGTCACGATGCCCTTGTCGGGGCAGCCGTCCTCGTCGTCGACGCCGTTGATCGTCTCGGGCTCATTGGGGCACTTGTCCTTGACGTCGGGGATGCCGTCCTTGTCGTTGTCGGGATCGGGGCAGCCGTCGGCGTCCTCGAAGCCGTCCTTGTCCTCGGGCTCGGTCGGGCACTTGTCGACGTCGTCCATGACGCCGTCCTTGTCGGCGTCGATCGCGTGCATGTTCTTGTCGGGGCAGCCGTCCTCGTCCTTGTAGCCGTTCTTGGTCTCGGGCTCGCTCGGACACTTGTCCTTGAGGTCGGGGATACCGTCCTTGTCGTTGTCGGGATCGGGGCAGCCGTCGGCGTCCTGGAAGCCGTCGCGGTCCTCGGGCTCGTCGGGGCACTTGTCCGTCGCGTCGGGGATGCCGTCGTGGTCGCGGTCGACGTCGCGCGGCGCGTTCGACCAGGAGCCGCCCGCGACGATCCGGAAGACGGGGGTGCCGTAGCCGTCGGCGAGGCCGGGCCCGAGCGCGCCGTAGAGCTGGAGGGCGCCCAAGCGCTGGCGGCCGCCCAGCAGCAGCTCGAGCGGCGACTGCTTCGCGGACGCCCAGGGCCGCGCGAGCGCCGTCGCGCCCGAGAGCTCACCGAACAAGCTCGTGCGCCCGTCGAGGCGGACCTCGGCGGCGACGTGGACGAGGAGCTCGTCGCCGAGCGCGATGTCGTAGAGGCGCGTCGCGCGCCGCAGTCGCGCGCCGCCGCCCGCGGCGAGCGTGAGCGCGCCGCGCCTGTAGCCGCCGAAGAGGTTGCCCTCGGCGCCGAGTCCCCGCTCGCGGACGAGGCCGCCCGCCGCCCCCGCGGGGATCACGGCCAGAGCCGTCGCGCCCAGGCTGGGGCCCGTGCTGCCGTTGCCCAGCAAGCGGGCCTTGAGCCCGGCCCGGATGGCCTCGAGGCCCGCCTTGGCCGGCGGAGCTACATTCGCGAGCGAATCACCCGTTTGGTATGCCGTGAACGGGATCAGCGCCCCGATCTCGAGACGCTCGGTGAGGCCGACCGCGGCGCGCAGCTCGGCGCCCGCGGCGTGACGCACGAGCGCATACGAAGCGTCGGCGGCGTCCTTGACGACGAGCGGGCGCAGGCCGTAGTCGGCATCGAGGCCGAGGCTCAGCTTCCCGGGAGGCAGCCCGTTCGTCCCGTCGAGGCGCAGCGTGCGATCCGAGAACGGCGAGCCATGGAATTGGTGCAGCTCGACGGCGGGCGAGCCCAAGGTCCCGGCCGGGACCGTCTGGGCGCCGGCCGTGGGCGACGCGACGGCGACCGCGAGGGACAGGAAGAGGGGCGCGACGAGACGGGGCATTGTCGCCCGCGATGGTAAACGAAGGCGGCGCGCCATCGTGCGAAGGTTTTACAGTCGGGCGCGGCCCGCTTTCTCTTGACACTCCGGGTGGTAACCGTAATTTACGCGGATTCGAATTGCCGACGGACAGGCGCGTAGCTCAGTGGTAGAGCACTTCCTTGACACGGAAGGGGTCGGCAGTTCAATCCTGCCCGCGCCTACAGAGGTTCCAAGTGCTTAGCGCCTTTTTTTCTTGGGCGGCTTCTCCCGCACCCCACTTTCCAGGCCTGCAGTTCAATCCTGCCTGTGCCTACAGACGGCCGTCGACATTCAGACGCGGCCGCCGGGGGCCTTGCGCAGAGCGGCGGGGCGCGCTTAGGTTGTCGACTTGTCTGTGCAAGTGAACGACTCGAAGAGCATCCGCCCCCGGGACAAGGGCGACGTGCCGGACGATCCGCTGTCGCGGATGCGCCATTCGGCGTCGCACGTCATGGCGGACGCCGTGCGCCGGCTGAGGCCGAACGCCAAGGTCGCCATCGGGCCCTCGATCGAGAACGGCTTCTACTACGACTTCGACACAGAGCCCTTCGCGCCTGAAGATGCCGAGCGCATCGAAGCGGAGATGAAGAAGATCATCGCCGAGAACCTGCCGTTCGAGCGGCGGGTCGTCTCGCGCGACGAGGCGCTGGCGCTCTTCAGGGCGCGCGGCGAGAAGTACAAGGTCGAGATCGTCGAGTCGATCCCGGTGGACGAGGAGGTCTCGTACTTCTCGCACGGAGACTTCATCGATCTGTGCCGCGGCCCGCACGTCGAGCGCACGGGCGACATCAAGGCCTTCAAGGTCCTCTCGTTCGCGGGCGCGTACTGGCGCGGCGACGAGCGCAACGCCCAGCTCCAGCGCGTCTACGGCACGGCCTTCGCGACGCAGAAGGACCTCGACGAGCACCTCGCGCGCATCGAGGAGGCCAAGCGGCGCGACCACCGCGTGCTCGGCAAGCAGCTCGACCTCTACTCGATGGACGATCTCGTGGGGCCCGGCTTCGTGCTGTGGCACCCGAAGGGCGCGTTCCTGCGCTACACGATCGAGGACGTCATCCGGCGCGAGAACGTGCGGCGCGGCTATGAGCTCGTCTACACGCCGCACCTCGCGCGCGAGCAGCTCCTCGAGACCTCGGGGCACCTCGCGCACTACAAGGAGAACCTCTTCGGCGGCATGGAGCTCGACGGGCAGCGTTACCTCGTCAAGCCCATGAACTGTCCGTTCCACGCGACGATCTACAAGTCGGGTCTGCGCTCGTACCGCGAGCTGCCAATCCGGTACTCGGAGCTCGGCACGGTGTATCGCTACGAGCGCTCGGGCGTGCTGCACGGCCTGCTGCGCGTGCGCGGCCTCACGATGGACGACGGGCACCTCTTCGTCCGCGAAGAAGACATCGCCCACGAAATCTCGGAGTGCTTACGTTTCTCCCTCGAGATGCTCAAGCTCTTCGGCTTCGAGAACTTCAACCTCTACCTCGCGACGCGGCCCGAGAGCTTCCTCGGCGAGGTGTCGGCCTGGGACAAGGCCGAGTCGGCGCTGCGCACCGTGCTCGAGGCGCTCGGGCGGCCCTTCGAGGTCGACGCGGGCGGCGGGGCCTTCTACGGCCCCAAGATCGATCTCAAGATCAAGGACGCGCTCGGGCGCGAGTGGCAGTGCTCGACGTTCCAGCTCGACTACCAGATCCCGGCCCGGTTCAACCTCGAGTACGTCGCGCAGGACGGCACGCGCAAGCAGCCCATCATGATCCACCGCGCGCTGCTCGGGTCGATGGAGCGCTTCATCGCCGTGCTCATCGAGCACTTCGCGGGCGCGTTTCCGCTGTGGCTCGCGCCCGTGCAGGCGCGCGTGCTCACGGTCAGCGACAAGGCCGAGGCCTACGCCCATCAAGTATTGGCGCGGCTCAAGCAGGAAGGTCTGCGCATCGAGGCCGACGTCACGGCCGACAAGCTGGGCGCCAAGATCCGTCGCGCCCAGATGGAGAAGATCCCCTACATGGTCGTCGTGGGGGAGAAGGACATGGCCGCGGGCGTGGTTTCGCCGCGCACGCGGGAAGGTGAGCAACAACCGGCGGCGCCGCTCGATGAGTTCGCGCGCCGTCTCGCGCAGGAAGCCGCTATGCCCCCCGTAGGTGCGGGTGTCGGTGGCGCGGCCTGATACACTGAACAAGGAGCAAGAACATCCCAAGGCCATTCAACTCAGCCCCCCCGAGCGCGACCGACAACTACCGCGTCGGCCGCCGCATCCGAGTGCCCGAGGTGCGCGTCATTGGCGCCGACGGCTCGCAGGTCGGCATCCTCCCGACGCACGAGGCCCTCAAGCTCGCCGAAGAGCAGGGACTGGAGCTCGTCGAGGTCAATCCGCGCGCCGCGCCGCCGGTCTGCAAGGTCATGGACTTCGGGAAGTTCAAGTACGAGACGTCGAAGAAGGAGAAGGCTTCGCGCAAGCACCAGTCGACGATCGTGCTCAAGGAGATCAAGCTCCGCCCGAAGACCGACGACCACGACTTCGACTTCAAGGTGAAGCACATCCGGCGCTTCTTGCAGGAAGGCAACAAGTGCAAGCTCGTCGTCGTCTTCCGCGGCCGTGAGATCGTGCACCCCGAGATGGGCCAGGTCATGCTCGACCAGGTCGTCAAGGCGGTGAACGACCTGGCCATGGTCGAGCAACGCTCGATGATGGAAGGGCGGCGCATGGTGATGGTGATCGGTCCGCGGGGCGGCGTCATTCGCGCGCCTGGTGCGCCGCCGCCGCCCGCGAGCGCGCCGCCGCGCACCGGTCCCGCGCCGGCGGGGAGCCCGGCACCGGCCGGTGGCGCGGCGCCTGCCGCCGCGGCCGGCGCCCAGGGAACGCCGTCGGCGGCCGCGCCGGCCGCCGCGCCTGCCGCCGTCAAGCCGACACCCGTCGCCGCGAAGCCAGCTGCGGCCGCGGCGAAGCCGGCCGCGGCCCCCGTCGGCGACAAGGCCCCGGCCAAAGCCTGATCGGTCTAATATCGGCCGGCATGCGCCCGGCCGCGTTCCTCGTCGTGACGATCGTCGGCGCGCTCGCCGCGTCCGGCTGTCGACGCGAGGGGTGCGTCGGCGGCGACGACGGTCACTGCGTCCCGCCGACGGCCTGCGCGGCGTTGCCGACGGCGACCTGCGCCGGGGCGGCCGGGCTCGCCGTCTTCCGAGTGACTGACACGAAGGCGCGCGCGCCCGGGCCCAAGGCGCTGGCCGCCGCGGGCGACTTCGTCCTCGAGAACGATCGCCTGCGCGCCGTGCTGGACGCGCCCGAGCACGCCCAGGGTCTGGCGCCGTCGGGCGGGACGATCATCGACCTGTCGCCGATCGACGCCCAGGGCGCCGCCACGGGCGATCAGGTGAACGGCATCTCTCAGGCTGCGGGGCTGCTCCCGCGCGACGGCGTCCACTACGAGACCTGGGAGGTGCTCGACGAGCGGCTCGCGGCGACGTCGGCGGGCGCCTACGTCGCCGTCGTGTTTCGCGGCCACCTCGAGGGCGATCGCCGCGTGACGGTCGTGACCCGCTACGAGCTGCGCGCCTGCGAGGCCGGGCTGCGCGTGCGCACCGACGTCTACAACGGCGCCCGGGATCCGAACACGCTCGCGCTCACGGACGGTTATTTTTGGGGCGATCGTACGCTCCTGCCGTTCATCCCGATCGCGGGTCACGGCTTCCGCGCGCCCGAGCTCGAGCTCCTCCACCTGTCGCGCGCCTGGAATCAATGGCCGTTCATGGCCGCGCGCACGCAGGCCGTCCCAGAGGTCGCGTACGCCGCCGTGCCGTGCGATCGGGACCTGGCGGCGGGCTTCAACGACCCGACGCTGTCGGCGGCCGGCGTGCCGCTCGCGCCGACGTTGCCGGGTGACGGACTGTCCTTCGAGCGCTTCATCATCGCCACGCCGGGCCCCGGCCTCTCGACGGCCGTCGACGAGGCCATGCGCGTGCGCACCTTCGTCCACGGCGACGCGCCCGCGGTGACGGTCACGGGCCGCGTCGTGACGTCCGCCGGTCCGCTCGACGGGCGGGACGGGCGCGCGGCTTCGCTGCTGTTCTACGAGCCCGCGCCCGGCGCCGATCCCGACGACGAGACCAAGCGCACGCCGCGCACGGAAGCCGTACCGGGCCCGGACGGACGGTTCCACGTCACGCTCCCGCCGAACCGCCTCTACCGCGTCCAGCCCTACGCGTTCGGCCGGACCGCGGCCGCCCCGAGCTCGCTGGCCCTCGCCGCGGCCGATCTCGACGCGGGCGACATCACGCTCGCGCCCGCGGGGCACCTGCTCGCGACTGTCGAGGATCGACCGGGAGAGCGCGCCACGTTCGCGGAGCTCGTGCTCATCCCCGTCGATCCGCCCGCCGTGAACACGCCGCCGCCCAGCCTCTATGGCCTCTTCGCGGGCAGCGATCCAATGTTGGGGCCGCCGCACGGCGGGTCGCCCGCCGGCAACCGCGCGCTCACGACGGACGGCCGCTTCGACCTGCTCGTGCCCCCCGGGCGGTATTACGTCTATGCGACGCGCGGGCCGTTCGCCTCGCTCGATCGACGCGAGATCGATCTCGACGCCGGCGAGGAGGCCGCGATCTCGCTGCTCACCGAGAGCTTGCCCAATCTCCTGCCGGCGGGGACGCTGTCGGGCGACTTTCACGTGCACGGCGGCGCGAGCTACGACTCGTCGATCCCCGACCAGGATCGCGTCATGAGCTTCCTCGCATCGGGCGTCGACGTCATCGTCGCGACCGATCACGATGTCGTCACGAGCTACGCCGACACGCTCGCGACGCTGGGCGTGACCGACCAGCTCATCGTCGTGCCCGGCGTCGAGCAGACGCCCAACATTTTGTGGTTCGACGTGCCCGGGCAGACGTTCCCCAAGACCGTGGGTCACTTCAACTTCTGGCCGCTCGCGAAGGACGCGCTCGCGCCGCGCAACGGCTCGCCCTGGGACGAGCTGCGCGAGCCCGGGCAGATGATGGACGACATGGAGCCCGCCTACGTGGGCGCCGGCGTCCGCCAAATGAACCACCCTTGGTCCGACGCGAAGCTCGGGCGCGACCAGGGCTTCATGCGCATGATCGAGATGGATCCGCGCCGGCCGCTCACCGACCCGGGCTACTTCGCGGGCAACGTGCTCCTGCGCCAGCCGGGCGCGCACTTTCGGAACATCGACTTCGACGTCCAGGAGGTCATGACGGGCGCCTCGCGCCGCGATTGGCTGCGCTACCGCGCCATCTGGTTCTCGCTGCTCTCCCAGGGCTACAGGCGCGCGGGCGCCGCCAACAGCGACTCGCACACGCTCACGGTCGA
The DNA here is from genome assembly GCA_036494575.1 of Polyangia bacterium. Lineage (GTDB taxonomy): Bacteria > Myxococcota_A > Polyangia > Fen-1088 > Fen-1088 > DASZFV01. Next base: position 6,985 of record DASXOE010000096.1, read on the forward strand.
GCGCGTCGGGTACCCGCGCAACCTCGTCTTCGGCGGACACGACCGGGCGACCTTCGATCGCGAGCGCTTCGACGCCGACGTGCGCGCCGGGCACATGTTCGGCACGAACGGGCCCGTGCTCGACGCGACGATCGACGACGCGAAGGGGGCGCTCCAGCGGCCGAGCCTCGAGGAGTTCGCGCCGGGAGACAAGTCGGTGCTCACGGTCGCGGTCGCGGCCGCGCCGTGGATCCCCGTGACCGAAGTGCGCGTCTTCGTCAACGGCGCGCTCACGAAGACGGTCGATGTCTCCGCCTCGTTCGCTGGAAGCAACCACTTCGGCCTCGGCGCGCCGCGCGCCGTCGTCTCGATCCCGCTCGAGAGCCTGTCGTTGCCGCCCACCGCCGATGTCTGGATCGTCGTCGAGGCGGGCCTGCACCAGGACGAGCCGCCCGATACCGACGACGACGGCCTGCCCGACCTGTCCGACGCAGACCTGCCGACGCGCCCGCCGAACGCGGCCGAGACCGACATGTCGCGCTTCGATCTCGAGGCGGTCGCGCCGGGCGTCTGGCCAGTGGCCTTCAGCAATCCCTTTTTCCTCGACCGGAACGGCGTCGCGGACTGGCAAGCGCCGGGGTTGGCGCGTTGAGGGTGGGCGCCCGCGTCCGTTTGCTCGTGGCCTTCGTGGTGGCGGCGGTCTGCGGGGCCGCGGCCGCGCAGGCCGAGACCTGTGCAGATTCGGGCCGGGCGCAGGGCGGGCCGCTCGCCGGGGGCACCGACGCGGCCGACTTCGGCGCGATACCCGAGGCCTGCTCCGGCGCGGACCTCGGGCTGCGGCTGCGAGGGACCGCGCTCGTCGCGAGCGCGAATCCCGACTTCTTCGGTGCCGTCGTCGCGACCTCGACGTTGCGCCTGCGTCAGCGCCTCACGCGCTCGTCACGGACGTGGCTGACGCTCGCCGCCGATTTGCTGACCTACCGGTACGTCGTCAACGGCCCGGTGGCCTCCCAGGGCTTCGGCTTCGGCCCTCCCGCGCTGGGGCTCCACCGCGCCCTGGGCGAGTGGCCGCGGACGGCCGCCACCGTCTACGGGCGCGCGCTGCTCCCGCTCGACACGGCCCGCAGCAGCGGCGTTCGCACGGGTCTCGAGCTCGGCCTCACGGGCCGGCGCCAGCTGGGGACGACCGGGCGCGCGGGCATTCAGGGCGGCGTGGCCATGCTGGCGCCGCTCGTCGCCGTCGCGGGGCAAACCCACACGGCCTTCGAGCCCGTGGCGCTCGTCGAGGGGTGGTTCGCGCCGCGGCCCCGGCTCGGCCTGTCGGCGGGCCTGTCGGCGCGCGCCGAGGTCTCCCCCGACCCGACGTTTCTCACGCTCGCGCCGCGCGTCGCGGCACGCCTCGCGCTGCGGCACGGCCTCGTCGCGGCGATGCTCGTCGAGGTCCCGGTCGTGGGCGAGGATCGGACGGATCTGATCGCGGCCTTTTATCTCGCCTGGGTGGCCCCCGATTGACCCGGCCGTTCGTGCAAGGCTCTTGCGCAGACCCCCGCAATCGCTATACTCCGCCGCTCTCATGGCCAAGATAAAGATGAAGTCGAACAGCAGCGCCAAGAAGCGCTTCAAGCTCACCGCCAACGGTCGCGTGAAGCGCAAGAGGGCGTATCTGCGCCACTGCCTCACGCACAAGACGTCGGCGGCGAAGCGCCGCTTGCGCCGCGGCGCCTACGTCAGCAAGACGCAGGAGCATCAGATCAAGGCGATGCTTCCGTACGCCTAGCGGCGTCGCGGCCAGGCTCTAGAGAAGAACAACGGAACAAGGAATTGGGACATGCCTCGCGCTAAAGGTGGATACAAGTCTCGGCATCGGCGGAACCGCATCAAGAAGCACGCGAAGGGCTTTCGCGGCGGGCGGTCCAAGCTCTGGAAGGCCGCCGTAGAGGCCGTCCACCGCAAGTGGCGGTACGCGCTGTTCCACCGGCGCAAGCGCAAACCGGACTTCCGCGGCCTTTGGATCGTCCGCATCAACGCGGCCGCGCGTGACCTCGGCGTGTCTTACTCGCGGCTCATCGCCGCGCTCGACAAGGCCAACATCGCCCTCGACCGCAAGATCCTCTCGGACCTCGCGATCAGCGACCCGGGCGCCTTCAAGAAGGTCGTCGAGACCGCGCAGGCGTCGGCGGCCTAGCGGCGCGCCGGCCATGCCCAGCGCTGGCGCAGCCGCGATCATCGCCGAGCTCGATCGGCTCGCTTCCGAGCTCGTGACGGAGCTCGGGGGCCTCGCGACGGAGCAGGAGATCCGCGCGGCGCAGGCGCGGTACCTCGGCAAGAAGGGGCGCCTCGCGGAGCCCATGAAGGCGCTCGGCCGGCTGCCGGCCGAGGATCGTCCCGCCGTGGGAGAGGCGGCCAACCGCGCCAAGGGCAGCATCGAGGCGGCCGTGGGCGCGCGCCTCGGGGCGCTCGCCGAGGCGGCGCTCGGCGCCGATCTCGCGCGCGTCCTCGACGTCACGCTGCCGGGCCGCGGCCCGCGACTTGGCACGCTGCACCCGCTCACGCTCGTGCGCCGCGAGATCGAGCAGATCTTCCTCGGCCTCGGCTTCGAGGTGCGCACGGGGCCGTGGATCGAGACGGAGTGGAACAACTTCGACGCCCTCAACACGCCCGCCGATCACCCAGCGCGCGACATGCAGGACACCTTCTTCGTCGAGGGGGGACGCATCCTGCGCTCGCACACCTCGCCCGTGCAGATCCGCACCATGATGGCCGGCCCTCCGCCCGTGCGCATCGTCGCGCCCGGCAACGTCTTCCGCCGCGACGACGACGCCACGCACACGCCCATGTTTCCCCAGCTCGAGTGCCTGCTCGTCGACGAGGGCGTCTCGTTCGCCGACCTCAAGGGCACTCTGCTGCACTTCGTCCAGCGCTTCTTCGGGCCGAAGCTCGGGGTGCGCCTCCGGCCGAGCTACTTCCCGTTCACCGAGCCGTCCGCCGAGGTCGACGCGGCGTGCTACCTGTGCGAGGGCAGCGGCACGGCGGTCGCGGGGCCGTCGAGGAGTCCCGAGGCCGTGGGCCGGGCGTGCAAGCTATGCAAGGGCAGCGGATGGATCGAGATCGGCGGCTCCGGGATGGTGCACCCGAACGTCTTCAAGGCCGTCGGCTACGACCCGAAGGTCGTCTCGGGCTTCGCTTTCGGCATGGGGCTGTCGCGCATGGCGATGCTCAAGTACGGCGTCGACGACCTGCGGGCGTTCTACGAGAACGACACGCGCTTCCTGGCGCAATTCCGGTGACATGAGCCTACGACGATGAAGGTCTCCTTCAACTGGCTGCGCGAGCTCGTCGAGCTGCCGCCCGGCGTGACGGCCGACGCCGTGGCCGCGCGGCTCACGCTCGCCGGGCTCGAGGTCGAGTCGATCGAGCGCCGGGGCCGCGAGCTCGGCGGCGTCGTCGTCGCCGAGGTCGTCGGGCGGAGATCGCACCCGGCCTCGGACAAGCTGTCGATTGTGCGCGTGCGCGCCGGAACGGGCGAGGAGGACGTCGTGTGCGGCGCGCCCAACGTCCCGGCGCCCGGCGGGCGCGTGGCGTGGGCGCCACCGGGGGCGCATCTTCCGGGCGGGCGCACGCTCCAGCGCAAGGACGTCCGAGGCGTGACGTCGCCCGGCATGCTCTGCAGCGAGCTCGAGCTCGGCATCGGCGAGGGAGGTGACGGAATCTTGGTTCTGTCATCCGATGCGCTCAGCGCTCCGCTCGGCGCCGAGGTCGCGAGCCAGCTCGGCATCCTCGACGAGATCCTCGAGGTCAACGTCACGCCGAACCGGCCGGATGCGCTGTCGCACGCCGGGATCGCGCGTGAGGTCGCGGCGCTCTTCGAGACGCGCTGGCGCCTCCCCGCGCCCGACGCCGCGCCGCAGGGGCCTTTCCCCCCGGGGCGGGGCATCGACGTCGACATTCGCGACCCCGAGGCCTGCCCGCGCTATCTGGCGCGCCTCGTGACGGGGGTGCGCGTGGCGCCGAGCCCCGTGGCCATGCGCGTCCGCCTCGCGGCCTGCGGCGTGCGCCCCCTGTCGAACCTCGTCGACGTCACGAACTACGTCATGCTCGAGACCGGCCATCCGCTGCACGCGTTCGACCTCGCCAAGCTCTCGGGCGACATCCACGTCCGCCGCGCCGCGCGCGCGGAGCGCATGACGACGCTCGACGGCGCGGAGCGGCCGCTGCAGGAGAACGACGTCGTCATCGCCGACGACAAAGGACCGGTCGCGCTCGCAGGCGTCATGGGCGGCGCCGGCAGCGAGGTCTCGGACGCGACGACCGCCGTGCTCCTCGAGGCCGCGACATTCGATCCCCGCGCCGTGAGGCGCACCGCCAAGCGGCTCGGGCTGCACTCGGAGGCCTCGCATCGCTTCGAGCGCGGCGTCGACGCCAACGGGCTTCCGTACGCGAGCGCGCGCGCGGCGGCGCTGCTGGCGCGTCTCGGAGGCGGCACGCTCGCGGGCGACGTCGTGGATCGCCACCCGCGCGTCCCCGAGCCACGCGTCGTCTCGCTGTCGATGGCGGGCTTGCGTCGTCTCGCTGGCTTCGACATTCCGCTCGACCAGGCGGCGCGGCACCTTCAGTCCGTCGAGATCGAGACGGCGCCCTTGACCCCGGGCGACGAGTCCATCACGGCCACGGTGCCCACCTTTCGCCCGGACATCACGATCGAAGAAGACCTCGTCGAGGAGGTCATGCGCCTGCACGGCTACGACCGCGTGCCCGCGCGCCTGCCCGCCGGCCGCCGCGCGCCCGAGCCCAGCCCCGAGGCGCTGGCCGACCGGGTGCGCGACGCGCTCGCGGCGCTGGGCCTGCACGAGGCCGCGACGTGGGCCTTCGTGCCGCGCGCCTGGCTCACGCCGCTCGCGGGCGGCGCCGAGAAAGAAGACCCGCTCGCCGACGGCATCGTCGTCAAGAACCCGATCTCGGCGGACTACGAGGTCATGCGCACCTCGTTGCTGCCGGGTCTCGTCGACGCGGCCAAGCGCAATCTCGCGCGCGGCGTGAGCGACGTCGGGCTGTTCGAGGTCGGACCCGTCGTGCGCCGCGCGCCCGGCAAGGACGCCAAGGAGCCGCCCCGGGAGCCGATGTACGCAGCGGCGATCTGGCTCGGGCGCCGCGCGGGTTGGCTCAAGCCAGGCGAGCCGCTCGACTTCTACGACGCCAAGCGCGCGGCGGCGGAGCTCCTGCGCGCGCTCGGCGTCGCCGCGCCGGTCTTTCGCGCCCGCGCCGGGGGCCGCCCGCTCCACCCAGGCGCGGGCGCCGACATCCTCGCGGGTGGCCAGCCCGTTGGATTGGCCGGCGAGCTCGACCCGCGGCTCGCGCGCGCCTTCGGCCGCGACGCGCGCGCGCTGTACCTCGAGCTCGCGCTGGACGCCGTCGCGGGCGCGGGCGGCACCGTGCAGAGCGCGCCGACGCCCCGTTACCCGTCGGTGACACGCGACGTGTCGTTCTGGATCGACCTCGCCGTCACGGCGGACGACCAGCGGCACGCCTTGCTGGGCGCCGCCGAGCCGCTCGTGCGCGAGCTCGCGGTGCTCGAGGACTTCCGCGACCCGAAGTACGCCCCCCCGGGCAAGAAGGGGATGCTCTGGACGCTGACCTACCGCGCGGACGATCGCACCCTCACGGACGCCGAGGTGGACACCGCCCACGCGCGCGTCGTGACGGCGCTCGGCGCGGCCCACGCCATCGCGATTCGGTAGTAACCCATTGACCCAAAAGGCGTTTTTGGATATACGAAGACACCATGACGAAGGCCGACATTGTTGAGAACGTGTACGAGAAGGTCGGCGGATTCTCGAAGAAGGAAGCTGCCGAGATCGTCGAGACGGTTTTCGACACCATCAAGGAGACGCTCGAGCGCGGAGAGAAGATCAAGATCTCCGGCTTCGGGAACTTCGTCGTTCGCGACAAGAACGCGCGCGCGGGCCGCAACCCGCAGACCGGGCAAGAGATCACGATCAGCGCGCGGCGCGTGCTGACGTTCAAGCCGAGCCAGGTCCTCAAGAACGCGCTCAACGGCTGAGTGTGGGCAGGGATACGAATTGGCGCGAGGCTCCGTGACCACCGCGTCGGGGATTCCCGACAAGCCCTTCTTCAAGATCGGCGATGCGGCCCGTCTCGTTGGCGTCAAGCCCTACGTGCTGCGCTATTGGGAGACCGAGTTCCGGTCAGTCAAGCCGCAGAAGACGCGGTCCCAGCAGCGCCTCTACAAGCGCCGCGACGTCGAGCTCTTGCTGCGCATTCGCCACCTCCTCTACGAGGAGCGGTTCACGATCGAGGGGGCGCGCGCGCGGCTGCGCGAGCTCGGCCACGACGAGTCGCCGGCGCCGCTGCCGCCGCCACCCGACGTGAGCCCCGAGGTGCTGCGAAAAATCAAGCAAGGGCTTCAAGATCTGATACGTATCTGCGGCGATTGACCGCGAATTTCATCCATCGGGGCGTGGCGCAGCCTGGTTAGCGCACCTGTCTGGGGGACAGGGGGTCGCTGGTTCAAATCCAGTCGCCCCGACGAAGAGCGCGGGGAGGGCCTTAATGGCCCTCCCCGCGAACCCGACCCGCCTCGCGCCAAAGGCCGCGTCCGCCCTCCGTTTGGCTCACGGGTCTTCGCTTCGTAGGGCGAGCCGGCGCGGCAGAGCCGCGCCTCCCGTCGATAGATCCGCTCAACCAAGTTCCGGTCGAGCGCGCACATCGGCGCGAGCGCAGCGCGGCTTTGCCGCGCGGAGCGAGGAGGACCGGGGGGTGCGAGCGGCAGCGAGCCACCCCCCGTCAGATCGTCTGGAGGGGGTATCCGTCCCGCGCGCAGTTCGGAGCGCGGCCGGGAGTGTGCCGAGCACGCGTCGCGGTCCTTCCGCGCGACCGGTGTTTGAGCACGGGATGGATACCCCCTCCAGGCGCCCCGCGACCGGAGCGAGTCCGGATGAGTCGAGCCGCGCGAGCGGATCCGGGAGCGGCGGGTGGGCGTGCGGGGGGACGTGTATATAGAGGGCATGAACGAGCGCCCCCTAATCCTGCTGACGAATGATGACGGCGTAAGCGCGCCCGGGATCGCGGCGGCGCGGGAGGCGCTGAGTGAGATCGGCGAGGTCATCGTCGCGGCCCCCGATCGCGAGCGAAGCGCCTCGTCGCACTCGATTTCGCTCGACCGGCCCCTGCGCGTCGACGAGGTCGAGCCGGGCGTGTTCGCCGTCGACGGGACGCCGGTGGATTGCGTGTACCTGGCGTTGTTGCACCTCGTGCCCCGGCGGCCGGCCGTCGTCGTGTCGGGCATCAACAATGGCTACAACCTCGGCTCCGACGTCTTCTACTCGGGCACGGTCGCGGGCGCCGTCGAGGCGGCGCTCCGCGGCGTCCCCGCGATCGCCATCTCGCTCGAGCGCCGCCGTCCCCAGGATTTTTCACACGCGGCGGGATTTCTCGGGGCGCTCGCGGCCGAGGTCGTGAGGAGAGGCGAGGGGGCCCTACCGGAGCGGTCGCTCCTGAGCGTCAACGTGCCGCCCGGCCCCGTGACCGGCTACCAGGTGACGTTTCTCGGACGGCGCGTCTACCGCGACCAGGTCGACGTCCGCGAGGACCTGCGCGGTCGGTCGTACTACTGGATCGGAGGTCCCGAGGAGAAGGCGACCGACTTGCCGGGCTCCGACTGCAGCGCCGTACGCGACGGGCACGTTTCCCTCACGCCCCTCGGCCTCGACCTGACGCACATGCGGCTCATCGGCGAGCTCGTCGAGTGGCAGGTCGGGAAGTTCGTGCGCGAGGCCGTCGAGCACGCTAAGAGGTAAGCATGGACGGCTCGGGGGTGGCCGAGGACGCCCGCTTCGCCGAAGCGCGGCGGCTCATGGTGCGGGAGCAGCTCGTGCGGCGGGAGATCGCGGATCCGCGCGTCCTCGTCGCCATGGGGACGGTGCCGCGTCACCTGTTCGTCGCGCCGGCGCTCGCCGACGAGGCCTACGGCGATCGCCCCTTGCCCATCGGCTTCGGGCAGACGATCTCCCAGCCGTACATGGTGGCGCGCGCCACCGAGCTCGCCGCGCCGCGCGAGGGCGAGCGCGCCCTCGAGGTGGGCGCCGGGTGCGGCTACCAGGCGGCCGTGCTCGCGAAGCTCTGCGGCGAGGTCTTCGCCGTCGAGATCGTGCCGGGGCTCGGGAACCAGGCGCGCGCGACCTTGAGGGCGCTGGACGTCCGGAACGTCACCGTCGATTCGTTCGACGGCAGCGTGGGCTGGCCGGAGCACGCGCCTTACGACGTCATCATCGTCTCGGCGGGCGCGCCGCGCGTGCCGCCGTTGCTCGTCGACCAGCTCGCCGACGGCGGGCGGCTCGTCGTGCCCGTGGGGCCGCGCGAGGAGCAGACGCTGGCCGTCGTCCGCCGCAACGGCGATCGCTACGAGACGCGCGAGGACACGCGCTGCCGGTACGTCGACCTGCTCGGCCGCTTCGGCGTCGGGACCGAGCCGCCAGCGGCCTAGGGGCGCGGCCCAGCGCGCCGACCCAGAGCGCCGGCCCCGCCGCCGGGCCTATAATGCGCGCCGCATGGCGCCTCGCTGGATGCTCGTTCTCGCCGTCGTTCCGGTCATCGCCCTCGGGTCGGCGAGTTGCCGCTTCTCCCGCGCGCCCATGCACCCGGAGACGCCGCCTGGCTCCTGGTACGTCGTCTCGCGCGGAGAGACGCTGGACGACATCGCCAAGCGCGCCGGCGTTCCCGCCGAGGACATCCTCGAGCTCAACGGGCTCGCGCGGGCCGGGGACGTCAAGCCCGGCCGCCTGATCTTCGTGCTCGCGGGGCAGGAGCCGTCGAACGGAGCGGCTCTTCCGCCGGGGCCGACCGGCGCTGTCAGCGCCAGGTTGGAGGCGGCCCCGCCGCCGGGCGCGGCGCGGTTCCGCTGGCCGCTCGCCAACGTGCCCCACGACGTCGGCTCCCCGTTCGGCACGCGCGACGGACGGGCGCACGAAGGGATCGATCTGCCCGCGCCCACGGGCACTCCGGTCGTCGCCGCCGCAGACGGCGAGGTCGTCTACGCCGGCGACGGCATCCGCGGCTACGGCAACCTCGTCGTGCTCCAGCACCCTGGCGATCTGCTCACGGTCTACGCGCACAACTCGGCGCTGTTCGTCGCGCAGGGGCAGGCGGTGCGCGCGGGCGACCGCATTGCCGCCGTGGGGCAGACCGGCCGCGCCACGGGGCCGCACTTGCACTTCGAGGTCCGGCAGGGGCAAATTCCCCGAGACCCCATGAGCTACTTGTCGGGAGGCGCGCGTTGAGCGTCGAGGATCCGCGGCTCGCGCTCTTGCGAGCGCGCGTGCGCGACGTACCCGACTTCCCGAAGCCAGGCATCCTGTTCCGCGATCTGACGCCCCTCATGGGCGACGGCGCGGCCCTGCGCGCGTGCGTCGCCGTGCTGGGCGAGCGCGTCGCGGCTCACCGCCCCGACGTCGTCGTCGCCGTCGAGTCGCGTGGCTTCATCTTCGGCGCGCCCGTGGCGGCGGCGCTCGGCGTCGGGTTCGCGCCCGTGCGCAAGCCGGGCAAGCTGCCGTCCCGGACGCTCCGGCGGACGTACGATCTCGAGTACGGGACCGACTCCCTGGAGATGCACGCCGACGCCGTCGAGCCCGGCACGCGCGTCGTGATCGTGGACGACCTCCTCGCGACGGGTGGCACGGCGGCCGCCACGGTGGAGCTCGTGCGCGAGCAGGGCGCCATCGTCGTCGCGGCGGCCTTCGTGGTCGAGCTGACGTTGCTCAGGGGCCGGGCGCGCCTGCCGGATCTTCCGGTCGACGCCTTGATCGCCTACTAGAGGCGAGCTTCCAGTAGACGCCGGCGCCGACGACGATGGCGGCATAGACGGCGGCTACGGCGCGGTTCGTCCAGGCCATGGCGCCCAGCGAGACGAGGGCGAGGACGAGCGCGATGGCCGGGAACCAAGGGTAGGCGACGGCGCGGAAGGGTCGTGGGAGAGAGGGCTCGCGGCGGCGGAGCGCGAACAGAGCCACCATCGAAAGCGCGTAGAGCGTGAGCGCGCCGAATCCGGAGAGCACGATGAGATCGCCCGTGCGGCTCGAGAGAATCGCCGTGATGCCCACGACGGCGTTGACTACGAGCGCCGCGGCCGGCGTGCGCGTGCGCGGGTTGACGCGGCCGATGAACGCGGGCGCGTAGCCCGTGCGGCCGAGCTCGAAGGCGGCGCGGCCCGCCGCGAGCACGATGCCGTGGAACGAGGCGACGAGGCCGAAGAGACCCACGGTGACCAGCAGGTGGAACATGGGTCCGCGGCCACCCACGACGTGGCCGAGCGCGAGCGGCAGCGGGCTGTCGGAGGGCGAGGCGCCCGGCGACGGGTAGACGACGGCGGGCCAGCCGGCGACGCCCAGGCTCGTGACGAAGACGCCGAGCGCGAGCACCACGAGCGTCGCGATGGCCCAGCCGAAGCCGCGCACGATGTCGCGGTGGGGGTCGCGCGCCTCCTCGGCGACGTTGGCGACACCCTCGATGCCAAGGTACATCCATACGCCGAAGGGCAGGCAGGCGAGGGCGCCGCCCCAGCCGTGCGGCAGGGCGTCGCGCGCGAAGAGGGCCGCGTCGAAGCGTGGCGCCGTCACGGCCATGAACAGGAGGAGCTCGCCGACCGCGGCGATCGTGACGGCGAGCTCGAAGGCGGCCGCCTGCTTGACGCCCCAGATGTTGAGCGCCGTGAAGAGGACGTAGGCGACCATGGCGATCGCCGCGGGCGACGCCGCGGGGAAGAACAGGTTGAAGTAGGCGCCGATGGCGGCCGCGATCGCGGGCGGCGCGAAGAGAAACTCGACGAGCTGTGCGACGCCCAATACGAGGCCGCCCGTGGGGCCGAAGGCGCGCAGGCCGAAGTCGAAGGCGCCGCCCGCGCGCGGGATGGCGCACGCCAATTCCGTGTAGCTGAAGATGAACGTGACGTAGAGAATGGTGGCGATGACGATCGCCGCCGCCATGCCGCCCGTGCCGCCGAGAGGCAGCCCGAGGTTCCAGCCGAAGTACATCCCCGAGATGACGTACCCGACGCCCAAACCCCACAACGTCACCGGCCCGAGGGCTCGCTTGAGCTCCGACATGGTCTGAGATGGGGACTGCTCGAGGACGATACGCCCCGAGCCCCACGGGCGCCATTCACCTCGGCAACGCGCGGACGGCCTTGCTCGCGTGGCTCGAGGCGCGCGCCGCGGGCGCCGCCTTCGTCATGCGGGTCGAGGACCTCGACCGCGCGCGCGTGCCGGCGGACGCCGAGGAGCGGCTGCTGGACGATCTGCGCTGGTTGGGGCTGGACTGGGACGAAGGACCCGATCGGGGCGGCTCCTTCGGGCCTTACCGGCAGAGCGAGCGCGCGGGGCGCTACGACGAGGCGATCGCGGTCCTGCTGGGCGCGGGCCGGGCCTTTCGCTGCGCGTGCTCGCGCGCGGACGTCGCGCGCGCCGCCAGCGCGCCGCACGCCGCCGACGAGGAGGGGCCGCGCTATCCCGGGACCTGCCGTGGCCTGCCGGCGGCCGAGGTCGAGGCGCGCGCCGCGGCCCAGGGCCGCGCGCCCGCGATGCGCTTCGACGGACGCGGCGACGCGTTCTACTTCGACGACGAGCTGCGCGGCGCCGTCGCGACGGGACCCGGCGGGATCGACGACTTCGTGCTCCGGCGCGCCGACTGCACGGCGGCCTACCAGCTCGCCGTCGTCGTCGACGACGCGGCCATGGGCATCACGCGCGTCGTGCGCGGTGACGATCTCCTGGGCTCGACGCCGCGCCAGCTCGCGCTCTACGCGGCGCTCGCGCTCGCGGCGCCCACGTTCGCGCACGTCCCGCTCGTGCTCGCGCCGGGGGGCGAACGTCTCGCGAAGCGCACGCGCCCGACCTCGCTCGCCGACCTGCGCGCGCGCGGCGTCGCGCCCGAAGCGGTCGTGGGCGCTCTCGGCGCTTCCGCGGGGCTGTGCGCGCGCGGCGATCGGCCGCGCGCGTGGGACCTCGTCTCCGGCTTCTCGCTCGCGCGCATCGAGCGCGCGCCCGTGGTCGTCGACGCGGCTGCGCTCACGTCTTGACGAGGGCGCCGTCTTTGGCGACGACGAGAAACGTCACGGGCCCGTCGTTGACGAGCTCGACCGCCATGTCGGCGCCGAAGCGGCCGAGCGCGACGGGCAGGCCCGCGGCGCGCAGACCCTCGGCCACGCGCAGGTAGAGCGCCTCGGCGCGCGGCGGCGCCTCGGCGGGCTCGAAGCTCGGGCGGTTGCCCTTCGCGAGAGAAGCGCACAGCGTGAACTGGCTCACGACGAGGCAGCCGCCGCCGATCTCGGCGAGCGTGAGATCCATGGGCGCCTTGCCCGCCAACGCCGAAGGCGATGGAAAAATGCGCAGCGCCGCGATCTTCCGCGCCGTCGCGTCGGCGTCGGCTTCGGCGTCGCCCTTCTCGACGCCCACGAGCAACAGCACGCCGCGCGCGACGGCAGCCACGACGGCGCCACCGACGCTCACCTGGGCGCGCGTCACGCGCTGGACGACGGTCTTCACGGCGCGGCCCCGAACGCGAAGGGCAGGACGGCGCGCGACGCGGCCTCGACCTCGGCGAGCACGGCGGAGGTCGCGCCGAGGAGCGCGGCCTTGCCGGCCTCGATGTGGGCGCGCGCCTCGCCGTCGAGCTCTGCCGGCAGCTCGTCCTCGTCCACCACGTCGAGCCGGCCCTCGGGCGTCGCGACCACGTCGACGGTCAGGTCGCGCCAATCGAGCCGCTCCGCCGTCCAGCTCGTGCCGTCGGCGAGGTTGAAGTAGTACCCGAGCGTCGTCTGGTCGCTGCGCAGCCAGTGGTAGACGTTGTACGGCCGGTCGGTCCAGAAGTGGCCGACGCTCACCGTGCCCGCCGGCAGGTCGACGCCGTGCACGTGCATGGCGCCTGGCGCGATCCACAGGACGGCCAGGTGCGTGGACGTGCGCGCGAGGACCCGACACTCGAAGCGCTTCTCGACGCCCGCGAGCGTCCGCTTCACCTCGACGATCGTGGGCAGGTCCGGCGTCACGTGGCCGTGGATCATACCTGAGCTCATTCCGTTGGCGGTGACCACGGCGGAGGGTATGGTTCGGGGCTCGCAGATGAAAGCGACCGTTCCGCACGAGCCTCGTGGCTCCTTCGCTCTCGTGCTCGCGGCGCTGGCAGCCGCTGGCTGCAGGCCCAGTCCCTGCGACATGCCCGAGCGCCGGATGGCGAATCACGACGCGCCGGCCCGCGCGGCCAGTCCGCCCGCGGAGCTCGCCGCGCTCGCGCGGACCTACTGGGACGAGCGCCTCGCCGCCGACCCACTCGAGGCCACGGAGATCGGCGATCGCCGCTTCGACGACCGGCTGCCCGACCTGAGCCCCGAGGGCCGCGCCGCCGATCGCGTGCGGCTCGGGCGCCTCAGGGAGCGCGTCGCCGCCGTCCCCGCGCCGGCGCTGTCGCCTGGCGATCGGGTCACGCTCGCGCTCCTCGCGGGCGAGCTCGACGCCGATCTCGCGCGCGCGTCGTGCGAGCTCGAGGACTGGACCGTCGACGCGCGCGAGGGCCCGCAGGTCGTCTTCCTGCGCCTGCCCGAGCTGCAGCCCGTGCGCACCGTTGCCGAGGGGCGGGCGCTCGCGACGCGCTGGTGGAAGATCGGCGGCGCCATCGATCAGGAGACGACGAACCTCCGCCGCGGCCTCGCCGAGGGCAGGGTGTCGACGAAGGCCGAGGTCGCGCGCGTCCTCGGCCAGCTCGACGATCTCCTCGCGAAGCCCGACGCCGCGTGGCCGCTGCGCGCGCCCGCGACGGCGCCGCACGCCGACTGGCCGCCCGCGGAGCGCGCGGCTCTCGCGACGGCCATCGACGGCGCGATCGCGCAGCGGATTCGGCCCGCCTTCACGCGCTACCGCGACTTCCTCGCCGGGCAGGTGCAGCCGCGGGCGCGCGACGACGCGCACGCGGGGATCGCCAACGTGCCGGGCGGCGCCGAGTGCTACGCGAAGCTCATCAAGGTCCACACGTCACTCGAGCTGCCGCCCGAGGAGATCCACAAGATCGGCCTCGACGAGCTCGCGCGCGTCCAGGCCGAGATGCGCGCGCTCGGCAAGCAGGCGCTCGGCACCGACGCGCTGCCCGAGATCCGCCGCCGCCTGCTCGGCGACAAGTCGCTCATGTTCAAGACGCGCGACGAGATCGAGGCCTCGGCGCGCGCGACGCTCGCGCGCGCGCAGGCGGCCGAGCCGCGGTTCCTCGGGCGCCTGCCCAAGACCCGTTGTGACGTCAAGCGCATCGAGTCGTTCGAGGAGAAAGACAGCCCCATCGCCTATTACCGGCCGGCCGCCATCGACGGCAGCCGGCCGGGCGCCTACTACATCAACACGTACGCGCCCGAGACGCGGCCGCGTCACGAGGTCGAGGCGCTGGCCTTCCACGAGTCGATCCCCGGCCACCACATCCAGATTGCCCTCGCCCAGGAGCTCACGGGGCTGCCGGAGTTCCGCAAGCACCTCGGCGTCACGGCGTTCGTCGAAGGGTGGGGCCTCTACGCCGAGGGGCTGGCCGACGAGCTCGGCCTCTATTCGGGGCCGCTCGAGCGCCTCGGGCGCCTCAGCTTCTCGGCCTGGCGGGCCATCCGCCTCGTCGTCGACACGGGCGTGCACGCCCTCGGCTGGAGCCGAGCGCGCGCCATCGCCTTCATGGAGGACAACGCCGCGCTCTCGCGCGAGAACGTCGTCAACGAGGTAGACCGCTACATCGCGTGGCCGGGGCAGGCCCTCGCCTACAAGCTCGGCGAGCTGGAGATTCGCCGCCTGCGGGCCGACGCGCAGAAGCGCCTGGGCGCGGCCTTCGACCTGCGGGCTTTCCACGACGCGCTCCTCGGCGCGGGCGCCGTGAGCCTGCCCGTCCTTCGTGCGCAGATCGAGGCCTGGGTGAGCGGCGTCGCCGCGGGCACCGCGGCCGGCGCGACTAACGCAGGACGGCCAGCCGCGCCCTGACCTGGGGGCCGGCGGCCGGTTCGTAGGCGGGGCGGGCGGAGGCCTCGGCGGCGCGCTCGTCGGACAGCGCGTGAACGATCTCGGCGGTCGCGCACACGAACGGATCGACGCCCGTGTAGCTGCCGGATGCCGTCAAGGCTGCGCCACGGTTGCGGGAGCAGTGGCGCCTGTGGTCGCACGGGACACACTGCGTGTAGTCGGCCATCTTGAGGCCCCGGATCTGCTGAAACACGGGCGAGCTCCGCCAGATCTCCGCGAACGGTTGCTCCCGGATGTTCCCCGCGGCCCACGGCAGGGAGATGCACGGTTGGACGTCACCCGTCGCCGTGATGGCGACGTTGCCGCGCGCGCAGTTGCACGGAAAGCTCTCCTCGGTGGGCTCGATGGCGTCGCGGCGGCCGAGCTCGCGGAGAGGACCGCGATAGAGCTGCTCGAGCGTCGAGCGGTCGATGCGCGTCTCGAGGCTGCCATGCGTGCCGTCGTGCCGCGAGGTGATCGTGAGGTCCATGAGGTAGTGAAAGCCCCGCTCGGCGGCCTGGGCCCGCATGGCCTCCGCCTCGTGCGCGTTCTGCTTCATGAGGATGAACTTGAGCCGCACGGCCACGCCCACGTGGCGCAGGCGCTGCACGCCTTCCCACGTGCGGCGAAATGATCCGGGCATCTGCGTGACGCCGTCGTGGACCTCGGCCGTCGCGCCGTAGAGGCTCACGCTCACGCCCTGCAGGTTCTCGTAGGACGCGATGCGCGCCGCGATCCCCGGCCGCAACATCGTGCCGTTCGTGAGCAGCTGGACGGCGAGGTTCAGCTCACGGGCCCGGTCGAGGAGCTGGAAGAGGTCGGGGTGCGACAGGATCTCGCCGCCCGTGAGCATGAGGAAGAGGCAGCCGGCGTCTCGCAGGTCGCCCATGACGCGAAGGATCTCCTCGGTCGAGAGCTCCGGCTTTTCACACGCGGGGCGTGGCTCGTCGCGATCGAAATTGTAGCAATGCAGGCAGCGGATGTTGCAGCGCAGGGTGATCTCGATCGACGCGTTGAGCGGAATCTGATTCCGATGCGCCCATTGTTGGGCTTGCCCGATGAGCGCGTGGCCGCCGGCGTCGCCGATGACCTCTTGATCCGGGCAGCGCGGCTCGCGCTCGCTCACCCCCGGCCCCGCGGCAGGAGGAGGCCCTTGGCGCCGAGATCGCCCAAGAAGGCCTCGACCTCGTTCCGGAGCGCTTCGGGGGCCACTCCCTCGTACTCCTCCGCGAGCGCCTCGGCGAGGTCGTCGACGGAGCTCGCCGTCTCGAGGAGCTCCCAGATGCGGGCGCCCGTCTCGTTCAGCAGGTGGACCTCGCGCGACCGCGGGTCGACGACGATGGCGTCCTCGTCCATGCGCTGAAACGGCAGGGCTGGGTCTCGACGCAGGGTCGCAGGCTTGCTCTCGTCGATCATCGTCTCGTCTCCTTATCTGCCCGCGAGCCGCAGGATGGGCATCGCGACCTGTGCCCCGAAGAGGCGCGCCAGAGAGTCGAGGCGCCCCGGCATGGGGACGCTGCGCCCGTCGCGCGCGATTCCCGAGACGCGTCCCAGGACTTCGGCGTGAGTCCAGGAGTGTCCCTTGGGCAGCGGCGTGCCGATCCGGTGGCAGCGCAGAACGTCGTCGTCGGGCGTGCGCCCCGGTGACCAGTACAGGACGACGTCGCCGACGTCGAGCTCGTTCTTCTCCGCCTTCTGAATGAGGAGCGAGTCACCTGCCTTGACGTAAGGACGCAGGCCCGCGCCCTTGGGCGAGAAGGCATAGAGCTCGTGCTTGCGCAGGAACGACCGAAACTCCGAGATCATCTCGCGAGGGTTGAAGGTCGGCACCTGACGATGGACGTCCCGGCCCAGGTGCGGCTCGAGCTTCCCGAAGATCTCGGTCGTGCTCGCGGAATGCGTGAGCTGTGCTTCGACGGAGCGGACCTCCGAACAAAGACGCGTCACGAGCGCGAGGTTGCGCTCGACCGTCGGGCGGTCGATCTGGAAGCAGAGCATGCACTCGAGCAGGCGCTGCGCCGACTCCGAGGAGGTCACGGGCGACATCTCGACGCGGTCCCGCTGCGCCAAGAACGCGAGCGCGCGCAGCGGCCAGCTCCGCATCGAGATTCCTCCGCGCGCGAAGTCGCCCCAAAACGGCGTGCCGTGGACCCGCCACCCGCCGTCCGAAGCGGTCCGTCGGATCACGATGAGCTCGTCGGACAGCACGTCGTCGGCGTCGGGCGCCTTACGCGCCAGCGTGGTCTTGCCGAGGCCGCTTTGTCCCGGGAACACCACGCCGACCTCGGCGTGGCGCAGCCCGCACGAGTGCACGAGTAAGGCGTCTTCGCGGGGCAAGAGCGCGGACCAGATCACACGCAGAATGCAGTCGAGGGAGAAGGGGCTCATCCGACAGCGGCCCGTGCCGACCCACTCTGTGCGCCCGCGCGACCGCTTCGCCGTCAGGCGCACGGAAAGGTCCCAGCGCGCGATCGTGATCGTCTTGTCGGTCGCCTTGACGGTCAGCGGGTGCGCTTCGGCCTTCGCGAAGTGCGCCGCCCTGTCGGCGGGCGGTTGCGCGGTCTCGAAGCGGAGACGTAGCGAGAACCCAGCGTCGACGGTGGGCGCGGCCGGCATGGCGAACGCGCCGTAGCGCCCCCGCACCTGGGCGAGGAAGGGCTCGGGCGCGCCGCCGAGCTCGAGGCGGCCGGCGAGACCCCCGATCGAGAGCAGCAGGTTCGCGGCCGGGGTCTTGGGACGGGATGGGCTCACGATGATGAGGGATCGTGCTCGCAGGCACCGCCGTCAGGCACGTTCTTCGAGCACGCGAGGCTGTTGCTCTCGAAGAGCCGCCCGGATTTCACGCGCGGGGACTCCCAGGGCTTCTTCTTCGCCTTGGCCGTTGGTTTGCGCGGTTTTTTTTCAGCCACGATCCGTTCTTCCTTTCACTTTTCGGTCCTGTTGCGTCCCAGGCATCGGCAGGTGCATGTGCTTACTGCAGCGCCTTCAAGGTGTTGGTTGCGGCTGCCCTGACCTCGGTTGCGGGGTCGTCTTGAGCCTGACGCAGCTCGTCGAGCGCGGCCTCGGCCGCCTCTCGGCCCCCTGGCCGCGCGGCGAGCTCGCCCAGTGCCCAGGCGGCATTCTGGCGGACGAACGGGCTCTTGTCCGCGAGGAGTCGCTGAAAATCTTCGACGAGCGCGGCGTTCTTCATCTTGCCGAGGACGCGCGTGGAGAACGCGCGCACCCGCTCGTCCGAGTCGGCTTCGGCCAGCTTGACGAGCGCGGGCCCGTACCGACCCGGCAGCATGGAAAAAGCCTGATCGAGAGAAAGCACGAGCTCGGAGCGCTTCTCTAGAATACCGCGGCGCCATTCCTCCATCGCGCCGTCGACCTGGTCCGGGGTGACCTTCGACGAGAACCAATCGGGCGTCGTCGCCCCCGCGTCCCCTCGTGGCGGCTGCGGCACGTCGGTGCCCGACGCGAAGCCACGCCACCGGTCGGCCACGCGCACGGGGTCGCTCGCCTCTGCCTCTTCCGACGACGCGTCTCGATGATGGCGATGCCGCAGCAAGACGGCCGTCGCGCTCACGATGAGAACCGCAGCCCCAGCGGTCGCCCACCGCTTTTGCCGTTTGCGCATGTCTGTCGTGGCTCGCCCAAGGTTCGGGTCCCGGCACTCTATCCCGTCTCTGGGCGGGGTGACAAATACAGAGAGCATGGGAGGGATGATCTGTCGGGGCGCGAGATGGTAGAAACCTTCCGCTCGCGTCGTTGTGGGAAAGCGGGAGCCCGACGAGTCGTTGAACGAGTCGCGAGAGTCACAAGCAAGGCCCCGTAGCTCAGGTGGATAGAGCGGCGGTTTCCTAAACCGTAGGTCGCCTGTTCGAATCAGGCCGGGGTCACAAGCAGCTAGGCGAGAAAGGACGTCAGTTCGTCAAGGTCACGAGCTGGGTCGCGCCGCGATCGTCGGTGCGACGCCGCGAGATCTGGTACGTCAGCGTCAGGGGCGTCGAGCCGAACACGGTGCTCAGGATGAGCGCGGCGCCCTCCGCCTCGTGGTAGCTCGCGCCCGTGTCGAAGGATCCGAGGCTTCGTGCCCCGAGCGCCGCGTTCGCGAACAGGTTGAGGTCGAGCTGGCGGACGAAGAAGGAAGGGAGCAGGACGAAGGTCGAAGCCGAGCCGGCGATCGATGATGAAGGGATAGAGCGTGGCCTCGTCGCGCCGCGCCGCACTGAGACGGCGGCGCGGAGGGCGCCGGAGAGGCGAGGGGGCCTTGCACGGCGGTCGAAGGTAACCCGAATCGCGTCACGCGGCGGCGGCGGCCCCGCGCGTGCGGCATTATGCCGCGGGCCCGCGGATCCCCGCCGCCGATCCCGACCTGCAGGGATGTTCTCGCTATTTCAATTGATTCGTGGCAACGCTTCGACTTTGACGCTTACCTCGGGAGGGATGGGCTCCATGAACATGAAGACCAAAGCCGCTATCACGAAGCTGCTCGTGCGCACGTGTGTCGCCGTTTCATTCATTGGCTCGTTGACCGCGGTCGGTTGTGGAGGCTCGACCTCCACGCCGAAGCTCGTCTCGATCGCCGTGACGCCACCCTCGCCCGCGATCGCCGTCGGCGCCCAGCAGCAATTCGTCGCGACGGGCACCTTCAGCGACAAGACGACGAAGAACGTCTCGAGCACCGTGACCTGGATGTCCGGGATGCCGGCCGCGGCGACGATCTCGTCCTCGGGGAAGGCGACGGGCGTGGCGCCGGGCAGCACGGTCATCTCCGCGAAGCAGGGCACGATCATGGGCAGCACGACGCTCACCGTGACGGCCGCGAAGTTGTTGTCGATCGCCGTGACGCCCTCCATGCCGTCGATCGCCAAGGGCAGCACCCAGCAGTTCACGGCGACGGGCAGCTACGATGACGCCACGACCAAGGATCTGACCGCCACGGTGATGTGGTCGTCGGCCACGACTGCGAAGGCCACGATCTCCGCGGCGGGCATCGCGACCGCCGTCGCCGCGGGCACCTCGGTCATCTCCGCGGCGCTCGGCGCCGTCAGCGGCAGCACGACGTTGACGGTGACGGGCGCGACTCTGGTCTCTATCGCGGTGACGCCGGCGGCGCCGTCGATCGCCAAGGGCACGAACCAGCAATTCGCGGCCGTCGGCACCTACGACGACGCGACGACGCAGGATCTCACGGCGGCCGCGACCTGGACCTCCGCGACGCCCGCCACGGCCACGATATCCGACGCGGCGGACTCGAAGGGATTGGCCACGGCCGTGGCCGCGGGGACGACGGTCATCACGGCTGCCAGCGGCGCCGTGAGCGGCATGGCCACGCTCACGGTTACGGGCGCGACGCTCGTCTCGATCGCCGTCACGCCCGCGACGCCGTCGATCGCGAAGGGGACGAATCAGCAGTTCGTCGCCACGGGGACGTACGGCGACGGAACGACTCAGAACCTGACGGCCACGGCGACCTGGGCGTCGGCGACGACTGCGACGGCCACGGTTTCGAACGCCGCGGGGTCGGTAGGTCTAGCGACGAGCGTCGCCGCGGGCACGACGGTCATCTCGGCGACGAGCGGCGCCGTCAGCGGCAACACGACGCTCACGGTGACGGCGGCGACGCTCGCGTCGATCGCCGTGACGCCGGCGACGCCGTCGATCGCGAAGGGGACGAGTCAGCAGTTCGTCGCGACGGGCACGTACAGCGACGCCACGACGCAGAACCTGACGGCCACCGTGATGTGGGCGTCGGCGACGTCGGCCACGGCCACGATCTCCAACGCCGCGGGCACGGCCGGCCACGCGACGAGCATCGCGGCCGGGACGACGGTGATCTCGGCCACGAGCGGGGCGATTAGTGGGAGCACGACGCTCACGGTGACGGCGGCGACACTCGTGTCGATCGCCGTGACGCCGGCGACGCCGTCGATCGCGAAGGGGACGAGTCAGCAATTCGTCGCGACGGGTACGTACAGCGACGCCACGACGCAGAACCTGACGACCACCGTCACGTGGGCGTCGGTGACGAAGGCGACGGCCACGATCTCCAATGCCGCCGGGTCGGCGGGTCTCGCGACGAGCGTCGCCGCGGGCACGACAGTCATCTCGGCGACGAGCGGCGCCGTCAGCGGCAACACGACGCTCACGGTGACGGCGGCGACACTCGTGTCGATCGCCGTGACGCCGGCGACGCCATCGATCGCGAAGGGGACGAGTCAGCAGTTCGTCGCGACAGGTACGTACAGCGACGCCACGACGCAGAACCTGACGGCCACCGTGACGTGGGCGTCGGCGACGACGGCGACGGCCACGATCTCCAACGCCGCGGGGTCGGTGGGTCTCGCGAGCGCGGTGGCGCTGGGCACGACGGTCGTCTCGGCCACGAGCGCCGCCATCAGCGGGACCACGACGCTCACGGTCACGGCTGCGACGCTCGTGTCGATCGCCGTGACGCCCGCGACGCCGTCGATCGCGAAAGGGACGAGTCAGCAGTTCGTCGCTACCGGAGCGTACAGCGATTCGACGACGCAGGATCTGACCACGACGGCGACCTGGCGGTCGGCGACGCAGGCCACGGCGACGATCTCCAACGCCAACGACTCGAAGGGGTTGGCGAGCGGCGTCGGGGCCGGCAGCAGCGTCATCTCCGCGGCCATAGGAACGGTGAGCGGAAGCACGACACTCAACGTCACGGCTGCGACGCTCGTGTCAATCGTCGTGACGCCGGCCCTGCCGTCGATCGCCAAGGGGACCAACCGGCAATTCGTCGCGACGGGCTTCTTCAGTGACGCGACGACTCAGGACGTGACGATGACTGCGACCTGGGGCTCGGTGACCGCGGCGACGGCCACGATCTCGAACGCTGCCGGCTCGAAGGGCCTCGCGAGCGGCGTCGCCGTGGGCAACACGGTCATCTCCGCGAAGATCGGGACCATCACGGGCAGCACGACGCTCACGGTGACGGCGGCCGTCCTGACCGCCATCGAGGTCACACCCACGGCGCCGTCGATTGCCAAGGGGACCAAGCAGCAGTTCGTCGCGACGGGCACCTACGGCGACGGCACGAAGCAGGACATCACGGGCGCGGCGACGTGGGCGTCGGCGACGACCGCGACGGCCACGATCTCGAACGCCGCGGGCTCGGTCGGTCTGGCCAGCGCCGTGGCCGTGGGCAGCACGGTCGTCTCGGCGACGGTCGGCGCCATCAGCGGCAAAACGACGCTCACGGTGACGGCGGCGGTCCTGACGGCGATCTCAGTGACGCCCGCGACGCCGTCGATCGCGAAGGCGACGACGCAGCAGTTCGTCGCGACGGGCACCTACAGCGACTCCACGACGCAAACGCTCACGGACGCGGCGACCTGGGGGTCCTCGACCACGGCCGCGGCCACGATCTCGAACGCGGCCGGCTCGAAAGGTCTCGCGGCAGGCGTCGCAGCGGGGACGTCGACGATCTCGGCGACGCTGGGCGCGGTGAGCGGCGGCACGACGCTCACAGTGACTCCGGCCGTCTTGGTCTCGATCTCGGTCACGCCGGCCACGCCCACGATCCCCCACGGGACCAAGCAACAGTTCGTCGCGACGGGCACCTACAACGACGCGACGACGCAGAACATCTCGGGCAGTGTCACCTGGGCCTCGGCGACGGCGGCGACGGCGACGATCTCGAACGCGGCCGATTCGTTCGGGCTCGCGACGGGCGTGGCAGCCGGAACGTCCCTCATCTCGGCGACGCTGGGGGCGGTGAGCGGCAGCACGACCCTCACGGTGACTGGGGCCACTCTCGTCTCGATCGCCGTGACGCCCCCGGTGCCGTCGATCGCCAAGGGGACCAAGCAGCAGTTCATCGCAACGGGCTTCTTCGACGACGCATCGACACAGGACGTCTCCGACAGCGTGACGTGGGCGTCCAGCATGGCCGCCGTCGCGACCGTCTCGAACGCCGCCGACTCGAACGGTCTGGCCTCCGGCCTCACGACCGGCACGACGAGCATCTCGGCGGCCATCGGGGCAATCAGCGGCAGCACGACGCTCACGGTGACGCCGGCGAACTTGGTCTCGATCGCCGTGACGCCGCCGACGCCGTCGATCGCGAAGGGGACGAAGCAACAGTTCATCGCGACCGGCACCTATACCGATGCGACGACGCAGGATCTCACCGACACTGTGACCTGGGCGTCGGCGACGTCCGCGACGGCCACGATATCGAACGCCAATGCCTCGCGGGGGCTCGCGAGCAGCGTCGCGGTCGGAACGACCGACATCTCGGCGACGAGCGGTGGCGTCGTGGGCAAGACGACCCTCACGGTGACGGCGGCGACCCTGACCTCGATCGCCGTGACGCCGGCGACGCCGTCGGTCGCGAAGGGGACGAAGCAGCAATTCGTCGCGACCGGCACCTACAGCGACGCGACGACACAGGACCTGACGGCCACGGCGACCTGGGTGTCGGCGACGATGGGAACGGCCACGATTTCCAACGCCGCCGCCTCCCAGGGGCTGGCGAACGCCGTCGCGGAGGGAACGACCATGATCTCGGCGACGAGCGGCGCCATCGTCGGCATGACGACGCTCACCGTGACGGCGGCGACCCTGGTTTCTATCGCGGTGACGCCGGCCACGGTTTCCATCGCCAAGGGAGCCACGCAAAACTTCGTCGCGACGGGGACGTACAGCGACTCGAGCACGCAGATCCTAACGGCGACGGCCACCTGGGCCTCCGGCACGCCAGCGACGGCGACCATCTCCAATGCGGCCGGTTCGCTGGGCCGCGCCACGGGCCTCGCAGCCGGCAGCACGGACATTTCGGCCTCCCAGGGCGGCGTGATAGGTCACGCCGCACTCACGGTCACGCCCTAGGTGTGATCTCCCGTTAGGTTGACCCGTGGTAGATGCCTGAGCGCTCTCGACGCGGCTGTGGGCTTGAGCGGGGAACTTTCCGCCTCGGTGGCGTACTGATCCTTCGCCCCACCTGAGTACTGTCCTCTTGGTAGTCTTCGTGGTCATGTTCGAATCGGGCCGGGGTCACCGAAAGGAGACAGGTTGAAGCGCGCGAAGGGCACCTTGCTGGCGCTCGGGATCGTGAGCGCCGTCGTCGCGGGCGTGGTGAGCCATCGGCGTGACACGACGCTCGGCGTGCCGGACTCGTACGTCGTGTACACGCCGGCCGTGGACGCGACCGGGACGGCGCGGCGCAGCCCGCAGGGGTTGCCGTGGCTCGAGCCGCTCGCGCTCGACGACGCGCGCGCGGCGACGCTGCACCGGCAGATCTCCGTCGGAATCGTGGGCGAGATCCTGCGGACGGACTACCTGGCGAAGCAGCTCGTCCGCGACGTGTCCTTCGAGGGCAAGAGATTTCCCGAGGCGGCGCGCGTCGCGGCCCGGGAGCCGACGGTCTTCGTGGTCGGGCGCGGCCTCGAACCGTTCGGTGCCGGGTTCGCGACCAAGAGCTTCCTCGGCGGGGCCGTCGAGCGACCCGCGCTGGCCTGGATCGGCCTACGCGAGAACATCGCGGAGGATCGCGCGATGCCGCAGACGGTGACGGCCTTGGTCGCGCGGCGGGTCGTTTCGCGCGTCGTGGGGAGTGAGGCCTCGCCCGTGCTCGTCGACGGGTACGTGCGCGCCATGGAGGTCATCGCGCGCGAGTGGCGAGTGGGAGAGGGGCCCGAGGGAGCCGTCGCGCCCGATGCCGGGACCGGCACGCAGCGCGCGCTCTTCGCCGGCGTGCGCGAGAATCGATTTGCCGTGGGCGCCGACGGCGCGCCCAGGCAGGCGGCGGAGCTGCTCGCCGATCCGGGGCTTGCCGCCACGGTGATCTACCGCCTCGCGCAGTCGAAGGCCGTGGGCCGGCGCGTGGCGCCCGCCGACGTGTACGCGCCGTTCGTCACCGACCGCGTGCCGCCCGGCGTGAGCCCGGCCGCCGTGCTGGGGCCTTTCCGCAATTTTCAAGCGAAGCTGCTCACGGCGTGGGCGCGCGCCGTGCTCGCGGGCACGCCACCCGCGGACGTGGCCGCGCTCGTCGACGCGTACGGGCGGGCCATGCCCGGCGAGCGCGCCGAGGCCTACCGCATCTTCATCGTCACGACGTACGGCGCCACCGTGAAGCCCGGCGGCGTCCGGGCGGCGGGCGCCGACGCCACGGCGGCACTCCCCGAGCTGACGGCGCTCGCGGCCGAGGTGGCCGCGGGGCGCCGGTCCAGCCGCGCCGCGCTCCGGCGCTGATTCCCGGCCGCGAGAGGCCGCGTCGCGCGACGATGCGCACTGGCGGCCCCGGGCGCTTCCGTATAGATTCCGGCCGCTCATGAGCACCTTCTGGCAGGGCAAGCGCGTCGTCGTCACGGGCGGCGGAGGCTTCCTCGGCTCGTTCGTCGTCGGGCGCCTCGAGAGCGAAGGCGCATCCGTGTTCGTGCCGCGCTCGGCGGAGTACGACCTCGTCGATCGCTCTGCTGTGCGCCGCATGCTCGCCGACGCGCGGCCCGAGCTCGTGATCCACCTCGCCGCCCAGGTGGGCGGCATCGGCGCCAACCGGGCCAACCCGGGACGCTTCTTCTTCGAGAACGCCATGATGGGCCTGCAGCTCTTCGAGGAGTGCCGCCTCGCGGGCATCGAGAAGCTCGTCGCCGCCGGGACGATCTGCGCCTACCCGAAGTTCGCGCCCGTGCCGTTCAAGGAAGACGATCTGTGGAACGGTTACCCCGAGGAGACCAACGCGCCCTACGGCATCGCCAAGAAGATCATGCTGGTGCAGTCGCAGGGCTACCGCGAACAGTACGGCATGAACAGCGTCGTCTTGTTCCCCGTGAACCTCTACGGGCCGCGCGACAACTTCGATCTCGAGACCTCGCACGTCATCCCGGCCATGATCCGCAAGTGCGTCGCCGCGCGCGAGGCTGGCCACGCCGAGGTCGTGCTGTGGGGCGACGGCACACCGACGCGCGAGTTCCTTTACGTCGAGGACGCCGCCGAAGGGCTGCTGCTGGCCGCCGAGCGCTACGACGCGAGCGAGCCCGTGAACCTGGGCAGCGGGGTCGAGATCAGCATCCAGGACCTCGCGGCGCTCATCGGGCGCGCGACGCGCTTTACGGGCCGGTTCGTCTGGGACCACTCGAGGCCCAACGGGCAGCCGCGCCGACAGCTCGAAGTGAGCCGCGCGCGCGAGCGCTTCGGGTTCGTGGCCAAGACGTCGTTCGAGGACGGGATCGCGAAGACGGTGGCTCACTTCGAGGCACACAGGAAGGAAATCGAGGGATGAAACGCGCGTTCATCACGGGCATCACGGGACAAGACGGGTCGTACCTCGCCGAGCTCCTGCTCGCGAAGGGCTATGAGGTCACGGGGCTCGTGCGGCGCTCCAGCTCCTTCAACACCGAGCGCCTCGACGCCATCTATCAGGATCCGCACGCCGCGAACTACCAGCTGCGCCTCGTCTACGGCGATCTCGACGACGCGAGCTCGCTCAACCGCGTCTTGCGCACCTTAAAACCCGACGAGATCTACAACCTGGGCGCCCAGAGCCACGTGCGCGTGAGCTTCGACGTCCCCGAGTACACGGCGTCGACGGTGGGCATCGGGACGTTGCGCCTGCTCGAGGCCATCCGCGAGTCCGGCCAGGACAAGAGCGTCCGCTTCTACCAGGCATCGTCGAGCGAGATGTTCGGCGCCGCGGCGCCGCCCCAGGACGAGAACACGCCGTTCCTGCCGCGCAGCCCGTACGCCTGCGCCAAGGTCTTTGCCCACCAGCTCTGCCAGAACTACCGCGACGCCTACGGCATGCACATCTCGTGCGGCATCCTCTTCAATCACGAGTCGCCGCGGCGCGGAATCCCGTTCGTGACGCGCAAGATCACGCGCGCGGCGGCGCGCATCCGCCACGGCCTCGAGCACAAGCTCTACCTCGGGAACCTCGACTCGTTCCGCGACTGGGGCTTCGCGGGCGACTACGTCGAGGCCATGTGGATGATGCTCCAGCAGGACAAGGGCGATGACTACGTCGTCGCGACGGGCGAGTCGCACAGCGTGCGCGAGTGCCTCGACGTGGCCTTCGGCGAGCTCGAGCTCGACTGGAAAAAGTACGTCGAGATCGACCCGCGCTACTTTCGCCCCACCGAGGTCGATCACCTCAAAGGGAACCCGGCCAAGGCGACGCGCATGCTCGGGTGGAAGCCCAAGGTCACGTTCAAGACGCTCATTCAAATGATGGTGCGCGCCGACGAAGAGGACGTGCGGACCTCGCTCGCCGGCCGCGCGCCGACGTCGTGAGCACGATGCCCGGCGAAGACGCGCCGCTCGCGGTCGTCGTGGGGGCGCGCGGGACGCTGGGCCAGGCGCTCGTCGAGGAGCTGCCGCGCGCGGGCTGGACGCTCGCGCTGGCCGCCGATCGTGCCGTCTGCGATCTTCGTGAGGCGGCGTCGGTGCGCGCCGTCGTCGCGCGGGGACTCGGGGGACGTCCGGGCGTCGTCTTCAACGCCGCGGCCTACACCGACGTCGACCGCGCCGAGAGCGAGGGTGACCTCGCCTACGCCGTGAACGCCGTCGCCGTCGAGACCCTGGGGCGCGCGACGCACGAGGCGGGCGCCACGCTCGTCCACTATTCGACCGACTTCGTCTTCGACGGAACGCTCGACCGGTCGTACGACGAATTCGACGTGCCGACGCCGCAGGGCGTGTACGCGCGCTCGAAGCGTGCGGGCGAGCTCCTGGCCGCCGCGGCGACGCCGCGTCTGTTCACCGTGCGCGTCGGGTGCCTCTACGGGCACGACGGCCGCAACTTCCCGTCGACGATCGTGCGCCGCCTCCGCGCGGGCGAGATCGTGCGCGCGGATCGCGAGCGCTTCGGCTCCCCATCCTGGGTGCGGGAGGTGGCGCGCGTCTCGGCGGCGCTCGCGGGCACGGACGCGTACGGCGTCTATCACTGCACGTCACAGGGCGAGACGAGCTGGGCGGACTTCGCGCGCTTCGCGGCCGCGACGCTGGGCCTGCCGGAGTCGCGCGTCGAGGCGCTGCCGACGTCGGCCATCGGGATGAAGGCGCCGCGTCCGCGGCGCTCGATCCTCGACAACCGCATGCTGCGCGCGCGCGGGCTCGACGGCATGTCGAGCTGGCAGGACGCTGCGCGCGCCTTCATCGCCGAAGAGACTGGGGCCGCAAGCAAGTGATAGGGTGCCCGAGATGAGCGCGAGCCCCGCCCAACCGTCCGAGCGCATCGCCGGAGTCTACGTCGTGCCCTTTCGGACGTTCTCCGACCCGCGCGGGTACTTCTACGAGAGTTTCCGGCGGACGTGGGTCCCGGGCAGCCGCGAGATGATCCAGGGCAACTGTTCGTTCTCGAAGGCGGGCGTCCTGCGCGGGCTGCATTTCCACCGCAAGCAGGCCGACTTCTGGGGTGTGCCCACGGGGCTCGTGCGCGCGGCGCTCTACGACCTCCGCACGACCTCGGCCACGCGCGGCGCCGCGCAGGTCCTCGACCTCGGAGAGGGCGCCGGGAACGCCCGCGGGCTCTATATTCCCAAGGGCGTCGCGCACGGGTTTTACGCGCTCGAGGATTCGTTCATGACCTACCTCGTGGACGAGTACTACGACAACAGCGACGAGCTCGGCGTGCGCTGGGACGATCCGGCGCTGGGCATCGACTGGGGGGTGAGCGCGGGCCCCGCGCCCATCGTATCGGAGCGCGACCAGAAGAATCCGTCGTTGGCCGAGATTCCCGACGCCGAGCGTCCTCGCTGAGTCGGCGCGGCTTCATTGACGGCGCGGCGTCAGCCGGCCGTCAGCCGGCCGTCAGATCGTTCGCGTGCTTGAGCGACTCGAACGTCCCCGCGTCGGTCCACCACCCCGGCAGGACGTCGTACGTCATGTCGCCGCGCGCGATGTAGGCGTTGTTGACGTCGGTGATCTCGAGCTCCCCACGTCCCGACGGAGCGAGCGTCCGCACGATCTCGAAGACGTCCTCGTCGTAGAAGTAGATGCCCGTCACCGCCAGGTTCGACGGCGGTTGCTTCGGCTTCTCGATGATCTTGATGACCCGCCCGCCGCCCGTGATGGCGACGCCGTAGCGCCCGGGGTCGGGCACCTCCTTGAGCAGGATCTTGGCGCCGCTGTGCTGGCGGCGGAACGCCTCGGCGAAGGGTTGGATCGAGCCCTCGAAGATGTTGTCACCGAGGATGACGGCCAGGCGCCCGCCGCGCCCGAAGCGACGCGCGAGGCCCAGGGCCTGCGCGATGCCGCCGGCTTGGTCCTGCACGCGGTAGGTGAACTCGCAGCCGAACTCTTTGCCGCTGCCGAGCAAGCCGACGACGTCGCCCATGTGGTCGGTGCCCGTGACGATGAGGATCTCGCCGATGCCGGCCTCGACGAGCTTCTTGACGGGGTGGAAGATCATGGGCTCGCGGCCCACGGGCAAAAGGTGCTTGTTCGTGACCTTCGTGAGCGGGAACAGGCGGGAGCCCGTACCCCCCGCGAGCACGACTCCCCGAAGCTCATCCTTTCCGGTCTCGGTGGCGCTCATCGTCCGCCGCCCCCGGCGCCCGCCAACCTCGCGCCATATTGGCGCTCGTAGTAGTCGCGGTAGGCGCCGCTGCGCACGCGTTCGGCCCAAGGCGCGTTGCCCCGGTACCACGCCACGGTCTCGGCCAATCCGTCCTCGAACGTGTGTCTCGGCCGCCAGCCGAGCGCCTCGCGAATCTTCTTGGAGTTCATGGCGTAGCGGCGATCGTGACCCGGGCGGTCGCCGACGTGACGCACGAGCGTCGGGCTCCTCCCGCACAGCTCGAGGATCGACCGCACGACGTCGAGGTTCGCGCGCTCGTTCTCGGCGCCGATGTTGTAGACCTCGCCGGCGGCGCCGCGCGCGAGCACGGCGTCGATGGCCTCGCAGTGATCCTCGACGTGGATCCAGTCGCGCACGTACAGGCCATCGCCGTAGACGGGCAGCGCCTGACCGCCGAGCGCGTTCAGGATCATGAGGGGGATGAGCTTCTCTGGAAACTGGTAAGGGCCGTAATTGTTCGAGCACCGCGTGATGACGGTGTCCATGCCGTGGGTGTGATGGAACGCCATCACGAGATGATCGGCGGCGGCCTTGCTCGCCGAGTAGGGGCTGCGCGGTGCGACGGGGGTGGACTCCTCGAAGGCCCCCTTGGGTCCCAGGCTGCCATAGACCTCGTCCGTCGAGACCTGCAGGAAGCGACGCACCCCGGCGGCGCGCGCCGCCTCGAGCAGGCGCAACGTCCCGACGACGTTCGTGTCGAGGAACGGCTCCGCCGACTGGATGCTGCGATCGACGTGGCTCTCGGCCGCGAAGTTCACGACTGCCTCGATTTGGTGGCGCCGCATGAGCTCGAGCATGGCGGCGCCGTCACGGATGTCGGCGCGCACGAATACGTGCCCCGCGTCGCCCTCGAGCTGACGCAGGTTCTCGAGATTCCCGGCGTACGTGAGGGCGTCGACGTTGATGAGCAGGTCGGTGGCGCGCGTGCGCCGCAGCTGGCACGCGTAGTGAGAGCCGATGAAGCCCGCGCCCCCGGTAATGAGCAGATTCACAGCCGGCGAGTTTCGTGTATTAAGCTGCAAAGTCAATGGACGCTACGCGGCTGAGGCGCGTCGGCGAGCAAGACCTCTGATACCGGTAACTATCGGCGTCAGAGCGTTTTCCGACTGTGTCTGGGTGCGGCGTGAGCCGTTCTGACGGGTTTCGGACACTTTGGGGAAAACGGTGAGCCGTGAACCGAGAAACCAGGATTCGAGGACCGCAGGATCCTTGACGATCCTTGACACCAAAGACCTTCGCCGCTTTCATTCACCCGCGCTGCCTACCAAGCTGGCCCCCGCAAGTCGTCTGGGAGGACTCATAAGATGAACCTGAACTTATCGCTGATCGCTCGTCGAACCGGTGTGCTTCTTCTCATGGCGGCAGGTGCTTGCTCCCAGCAGGGGCCGTCCCCCGTGGGTGGCGAAGCCGGGTCCCAGGGCCAGGGGAGCGCCGGAGCTGGAACGCAGGGCGCCGCGGGCGCGAGCGCCGCCGGCTCGACCGGAGCCAGCGGGTCGGGCGGCACGACTGATACGGGTGCGGCGGGAGCGAGCGGCGCAGCGGGCGCCAGCGGCTCCGGTGGCGCGGCCGGGATGGGTGCCGCAGGAGCGGGTGGCGCTGCCGGAACGGGCACGGGCGGCGCCGCAGGCGGTACCGCCGGCGCGGCCGGAGGAGCCGCCGGCGCCGGGGGCGCGATGACGGTTCCGACCGCCACCGTCGTGCCGACCCTCGACGGATATAACTGGATCAGCGTTTGCGCGGACGGCGCCGCTTCAGGTCTCGATTGTCCTCTGCACGATGACACTCAGCCTAACGTTGCCTGTCCGAATCCCAACGCCACCGACTACAACATGCGGGGGGCGTTTCACAACTTCACGCACAAGGTCGCCGGAACGACCGGGACGAAGTACACGATTACCTTCGAGGTCCGCGGCGTCGCGGGAACGCGCTGCTACACCGGTGGCACGGCGGCGGTTCCGAACCTCAGCCCGGATCCCGAGGTCAACAACAACGGCTGGTACGTGGGCGGCACGCCCACGACCGACAGCCACTGGAATTCTTACGAGATCCACGTCGACCCTCCGGTGCCTGGTGCCGCAAACGTCTACTACATGAACGCGTTCCCGGCCTCCTCCGGGTTCTGCGAGAAGCACGAGACCTTCCCGTTCAAGTACATGGCCAGCTTCCCCGTCCTCGGTGGCGGCACGATCAAGCTGACCATCCACGATTCGAACTGCCTCGCGCAGCAGAACTGTGGGTCGCCCAACGCCCAGCCGACCTGCAAGAGCCCGCGCTCGATCGACCTGACGGGATTGTCGCCGCAGCCTCCGGCCTCGTTCGTGCAGCCGTACGTCCAGTCCAACGGTTACCACCCGCAGTGGCTCTTTTTCAACGTGAAGTCGGTGACCACGCCTTAACCGGTCCCGACAGCCCGAACCCGGGAGAACGTCCTTGCCCCTATCGCGACCTCGGACGCCACGCGTCCATCTGCTCTACGCGTTCATCCTCGCCTCGCTTGCTTTTCCCAGGAGCGCCGCCGCCGAAAAGATCCTCGCGGAAGGCGCCGACTGGCAGCTCTACAGCGACGGCCGCGCTGGCGGCTTCGTGAGCTACGTTCACGGAGACGGGCTCCCGCAGGCCACATATGGAACCGATTCCACCGGGGCTCAGGTCCAGCTTCACGACGTCAGGGGAGGGGGCTTCGATGCGCTGGCCGAGCGCCAGCCCGCGGGCCCCGGCGGCCAGCTGAGTCAGGGCACGATCGACTCCATGCGGGTCCGCAGCGGCTTCATCGGCAACACGCTGGGGGTCGGAGTCCGGGAACAGATCAATCCCACGACCTCTGTCATGGGTTACATCCAGATCTGGGCCTTCATCGAGAGCGAATCGCGCCAGAAGAACCGGCCCAATCCGGCGGACGTCAGGCAGGGATACGCAAAGCTACAAGGGACGTGGGGCAGCATCCTGGCCGGACGGACGCGGGCGTTGTTCTCGCGCGGCGCCACCGACATCGACGTCCTTTACGGGCACCGTTACGGCGTCGGGTTCCCCGGTGACATCGACTCCAATGGACCCACGCTCGGCAGTATCGGCTTCGGCGTCCTCGGCAGCGGATTCGCGGGCGGAATCATCTATGGGACGCCCAACATCGGCGGCCTGCAGCTCAACGTCGGCATCTTCGATCCGATCCAGCTCCAGGGCGCGGCCTGGTTCCGAACGAAGTGGGCGCGTCCCGAAGCGGAGCTGACCTTCGAGCGGCCCATCGGCCAGACGGGGGGCAAGCTCGTCCTCTTCGCCAACGGGGCGTACCAGCGCGTCTACAAATCGGACGCCTGCACCATGGTCTTGCCGACGGATCCGCCGTGCGAGGCCACCGCCGCGGGATTCGGCTACGGCGGTCGTTTCGAGCTCGGGCCCGTGCGCTTGGGCATCGCGGGCCACTACGGACAGGGCCTGGGTCTGAACTACGCGCTCGAGGTCAGCGACGCGAACATCGATCCGGTGGGCAATCTGCGCAAGTTCGACGGCTACTACGTGCAGTCGATGTTCGTCCTAGGCAAGGTGGACGTGTCCGCCGGTTGGGGCATTGCCCGCGTCTTCTTGAACCCGGCCGACAACGTCGCCGTGCCCGATCCCACCGACCCGACCATGATGAGGCGGATCATCCCGCACAGCGTGATCAAGTACCAGATGGGCGAGTCGGCCGGCGTCGTCTACCACTACACGCCCTCCATCCACTTCGATGTCGACCTCTTCCGGGCCGAGGCGGCCTGGTTCCTCGGTGAGAAGCAAGTCGTCTACGTCTACAACACCGGCATGATGTTCACCTGGTAGACGGCGCCGCTCCCATGCGCGCCACGTCGGAGCTCGTAGGTCGGTACCGTTGGTTCGTATGTCTGCTGTTGTTCTTCGCGACGACGGTCAACTACGTCGACAGGCAAATCCTCTCGCTCCTCAAGCCGATCCTCGACGATCAGCTCAAGTGGACGAACGCCGAGTTCGGGCGCGTCAACGCCGCCTTTCAAGCCTCCTACGCCGTGGGGCTCCTGCTGTTCGGGGCGTTGATCGATCGCATTGGAACCAAGGTCGGGTATGCGATCTCCATCGCGGCGTGGAGCCTGGCCGCGATCGGGCACGCGCTCGTCGGCGGCGTGAGCGGGTTCTTCCGAGCGCGCATAGCGCTGGGTCTCGGAGAGGGCGGCAACTTTCCGTCCGCGATCAAGACGGTGGCCATCTGGTTCCCCAAGAAGGAGAGGGCGCTCGCCACGGCGCTGTTCAACTCGGGCGCGAACGTGGGCGCCATCGTCGCCCCGGCCGTCGTTCCCTGGATCGCGTCGACATGGGGCTGGAAGGCGGCCTTCGTCCTCGCGGGCGTGGCAGGATTTGTTTGGCTCGCGCTCTGGCTCGCCTTCTACGACTTACCCGAACGGAAGCGACGCTTGTCAGCGGAGGAGCTCGCGTACATTCGCAGCGACGCCGACGTTCCGGAAGAGCAGGGTGGGAGCCGCCGCGTGCCGTGGCTCTCCATCCTCGGTTACCGCCAGGCTTGGTCCTTCATCGTCGGTAAGTTCCTCACTGACCCGGTCTGGTGGTTCTTCCTGATCTGGCTGCCGGACTACTTCAAGAAGACGCGCGGCCTGGACATCAAGAAGAGCTGGGTGCACCTCGTCTCGATCTACGCCATCGTCACCGTGCTCAGCATCGTGGGCGGCTGGCTCGCCGGTCATCTCACGCGGCGAGGGTG
The DNA here is from genome assembly GCA_036494575.1 of Polyangia bacterium. Taxonomy (GTDB): domain Bacteria; phylum Myxococcota_A; class Polyangia; order Fen-1088; family Fen-1088; genus DASZFV01. The sequence goes on from DASXOE010000096.1 coordinate 41,246, forward strand.
GACCGCCACGCGCGCGCGCAAGACGGCGATGTTCATCTTCGCGCTCGCGGTGGTCCCGATCCTCTTCGTCACCAAGGCGAGCGACTGGGGAGCGGTGGTGCTCATCGGCGTCGCCGGCGCCGCCCATCAGGCGTGGTCGGCGAACCTCTTCACCACCGTGTCTGACATGTTCCCCAAGGAGGCCGTCGCCTCGGTGGTCGGCATCGGGGGAATGGCCGGCTCGGTGGGCGGGATCCTGTTCCCCATCTTCTCGGGGGAGCTGCTCGATCACTTCCAGGCCGCGGGGAACATCACGGCCGGATACACGATTCTGTTTCTCTTCTGCGGATCGGCGTATCTGGTGGCGTTCGCGCTCAGCCACGTGCTGGCGCCGACGTTCGTGCCCGTGCAGGTTCGCGGGCGAAGCAGAACCTGA
>DASXOE010000097.1:0-46301 GCA_036494575.1 Polyangia bacterium
CGCGTGCCCGGGGCAGTCCACGTGCGCGTAGTGACGGTTCTCCGTCTCGTACTCCACGTGCGCGATCGCGATCGTGATCCCGCGCTCCCGCTCCTCCGGTGCCTTGTCGATCTGGTCGTACGCCAGGAACTTCGCGAAGCCTTTCTTCGTGAGCACCTTCGTGATCGCGGCCGTCAGCGTCGTCTTCCCGTGGTCGACGTGCCCGATCGTTCCGATGTTCAGGTGCGGCTTGTTCCGGATGAATTTTTCTTTGGCCATCGGATTTTCCTCTGTACGCCGTCGTGTCGTTGTTTTCTCTGACCCGAAACTTCAACCGCGTCGAGCCCACGACCCGGATTGAACGGGTGACCTCGTCCTTACCAAGGACGTGCTCTGCCAACTGAGCTACGTGGGCGGCTCATTCCTTGGGATGTCTCTGCCGATGAGAGCCGCGGGCGCGGGGGGCGCCGAGCGAGCGAAGCGAGCGAATGCCCCCCGACTAAAAGCTCGGAGCGGGAGACGGGGCTCGAACCCGCGACGTCCAGCTTGGAAGGCTGGAGCTCTACCAACTGAGCTACTCCCGCGTATGTCGTTCTCCTTTTTCATGGCTTCATGCGCTGGTCGTTGGAAAAATCGCTCCCCGTCGTTTGCTTCTTCGTCTCGCGGCTTCGTGGACCGGCTTCGTGGACGGGGAAGGATTCGAACCTTCGAAGCCAGTGGCGACAGATTTACAGTCTGTTCCCTTTGACCGCTCGGGAACCCGTCCCGGTGACTATGTTAAGAAAAGCTCGTTGTGCGCTTGGCGGTTGCCCATCAGGCTCCGAGCTGGCGAAGGGACTTGAACCCGCAACCTGCTGATTACAAATCAGCTGCTCTACCAGTTGAGCTACGCCAGCGTTCGATCGTCGTTCCTTGCCTTTTATTTTCAGCGTTGTCTTGTGATTCTGATGAGTTTGCGTCTCTGCGCCGATTGGCATAGGTATCCCCAGCGGCCGCAGAGCGCGAACGTATAGTTCGATCGCGCCGCTCTGTCAAGCGCCATTCGGGCAAATTGGCCGACTTCTTGCCGGGCCCTCCTGACGCGGCGGGTTAGCCGCTCTCGGCGCGGCGCATCGCGAGCGACGAAGGCCTCGGCGACTCCCTAGAGAATCTGCCGGGCCGGGCCCGCGGGCGGAGCCTTGTCCTTGCGGTCTGGGTTCGACGAATCGCCGCCCTCGCCGCGCCCCCCTGGGGCCTGTGGCGTAGGGGGCCCCGGCGTCGCCGCGGGCGCGGGGGTCGACGGATCGGCGAACTCGAACTTGAACGTCGGGTCGAGCATCTTCTTCAGGTTGGCGAAGGCGAGCTTCGACTTGTCCCGCCACTCGTTCTGGACGCCGAGCCGCTCGAGCATGAGAAGGTTCTGCTCGTGGGTGCGCAGGGCCTTCTCGAGCAAGATGCGGATCCGCTTGCGCAACTCTTCGTAGTAGACCTCGAGCTTCTCCTGGTTGGCCTCGCCCAAGAGCTCGGGCGGGATCGGGGCGTGCATGAAGGCGTCGTAGAACTCCTCGTAGAGTGAGCCGATCTGGTAACCGGAGGCCGAGGCCCACTGCGGGTTCCCGAGCTTGATGGTCTCGATGTACTGGCGCTGCGCGACGAGCAGCAGCCGGGCCTTCTCCTCCATGTCGATCGCCATCTGCTTCTCGGGCAAGCGCAGAGGCATGGCGCGGAAATGCTCGTGGGGGATCTCCCCGAGGTGGTACTTCGCGAGGCCGAGATAGAAGTCCGTCTGGAGCCGCTCCTCGCTCTCGATCGACGCGAAGTACCAGAGCACGGTCTTGAAGGTGCGCTCGGAGGTGTCGAAGTCGTGGAGCTGAAACTGGGCGAAGCCCCGCCGCGCCATGGCCTCGATCTTGTCGTCGGCGGAGAGATCCCGGCGCTCGAGGATCTGCGCGAACAGGGCCGCCGAGGTCGGCCAGTTGCCCATCTCGGCGTACGAGGCGCCGATCTGGAACTGCGCGTCCTTCGAGTCGGACGTCCCGGGGTACTGGTCGGCGAGTCGCTGGAACCGCGCGATGGCGGTCGCAAAGTCTTTCTTGCCCTGGTAGGCGAGCCCCAGGTTGTAGAGCGCCGCCTTCGTGTACTTGCTCTCGGCTGGGAACTCCTTGAGGAGCCGCTCATAAGCCGAGACGGCGTCGTCGTAGCGCTTCTCGGAGAGCGCGGCGCCCGCCCGCTCGAAGAGCTCGGTCGCGTCGTAGGTCTCGACGTGCTGGACGCCGTCGGGCCCCTTGACCGCCTGGAGCTTAATGGGCTCCATCTCGATTTCCTCGACCTTGGCGCCCGGCGCGGCGACGTCGTTGCGGCCCTTGCCCGCGCACGCGGAGGCGAGCGCGACGCAGAGGGCCATCCCGAGACGCCCGGCGCCAGTGGCGCCCAAGGTCAAGATCGGCTTCTTCATGGTCGTCGGCCTCTACTCCACTGACATCGAGCTTACGGCGAAGTTCCCATCGGCGCTCGCGCGCGGGTCTTGAACCCGCGCGGCCCCTGGTGCACCGTCGTGGGGATGCTCCCCAGGGAAATCATCTCCACCGCCGCCATCGCCCGGCGTGTGGCCGAGCTGTCGAAGGAAATCGACGCGCGGCTGCCCGCGGGTCCCCTCACCGTCGTCGGGGTGCTGCGAGGCGCGTTCGTCTTCATGGCGGATCTCGTGCGCGGCATCCCGCGCCCGCTGACCTGCGACTTTCTGGGCGTGCGCAGCTACGGCGACGCCACCGTGTCGTCGGGCGTGGTCGAAATCACGAGCGACCTCGGCTCCCCGATCGAGGGGCGGCACGTCCTGCTCATAGAGGACATCGCCGACACCGGGCTGACGTTGCGCTACCTCCAAGAGCTGCTGCTCGCGCGCCATCCGGCCAGCCTCCACACCTGTGTCTTGCTGGCCAAGCCGACGCTGCCGCCGTCCATCAAGATCGACTTCGTTGGCTTCGAAGCGCCGAACGCCTTCGTCGTCGGTTACGGCCTCGACGCGGCCCAGCTCTACCGGAACCTGCCCTACATCGGCGCGATCGAGCCCTCCAAGGCCTGACGGCCCCGGCAGGCGCGCTCACGGCCGGCGCCTACTTCTTGCCTCGGTCGAGCTCGGCCTTGATGCGCTGCTTGAGCGACGCGTAGCGCTGCAGGAACTCGTAGTTGCGCTGGCGGAAGGCCTGCAGGTAGCGCCGCTCCTTGGTCTTCTGGCGCAGGCCCTCGCGGATCTCGTTGAGCGGTCCGACGAGCTGCTCGGCGTCGGTGTAGTTCGGGACCAGGTTCATGACCCGGCTCGCGTCGATCATCTTCACCTCGCCGGTGGCACCCGCGCGCATCGGCGGGTTGTAGAGCAGCGTCACTGTGTCGGGCGCGCCCGCGCGCACCGTCTTGACGACCATGCTGCCGGGCAGATCGGGGAGCTGCTCCTTGACGAGGACGATCTGCGGCCGCATCTGGGTCACGAAGTCGAGGGCCTCTCCGCCCGTGACGGCGACGCGGAAGCGCCAGCCGTTGGCGGCCGAGAGCACGCTCTCGAGCTTGGCGAGCGCCGAGGGATCGTCGTCGACGAGCACGACGTTCATTCCGTCGCCGCCGTCGTCGGCGTCGCTCGTCGCGCGACCGAGCAGGCGATCCTCGATGTCGACGACCTCCTTCGCCATGTCGCGCATGCGGCGCAAGAACTCCTCGTGCGTCTCGGAGATCTCCTCCATGAGCGTGTTGCGTTCGCTCACGGAGTGCAGGTCGTTGGCGGCGTCGATGACGCGCTCGCGCAGGTACGGCACGACGTCCGGCTCCTTGAGCACGACGTCGACGGCGCCGGCGCGAAAAGCCTTCACCGAGGTCTCGTACGACTTGCGGGCGCTCATGATGATCACCGACGTCAGCGGCGCCTTGTCGCGCGCGAACTGGAGGAGCTCGATGCCGGCGCCCGGCGTGGGCGTGTCGGCGTCGATGAGCGCCACGGCGTAGAACTTGTTCAGGAGCTGATCGCGCGCGCGGACCGGATCGGTCGTGCCCGTGACCACGAGGCCCACGCGCGTGAGCAGCCGGTCGAGGCCCTTGATGACCTGCTCGTCGGCATCGACGACGAGGACCTCCTGTCCGGCGGCGGCGGCAGAGGCTGAAGGTTCGGGTGCGTCGGCCATCGCGGGATCCCCTCCGAAGGTACTCCGGTTCGCGCCCAACAATCCAGAAGCGCCCTCGCGCGCGGCCGCGGGCGCGCTCGACGGTCGGGCGGTATAGACTCCAAACCTGGACCACGGCATGCATTCGCTCCTCGACCGGGCTCTGGCGGCCGCGCGGCAGCTCGGCGCCTCCGACATCCACCTCAAGGGGGGCCTCGCGCCCATCCTGCGCATCGACGGCGAGCTGCGGACGCTGTCCGACGTGCCCCCGCTTTCACGAGACTTCATCCAGAGCCTCGCGATGTCGCTGCTCAACGACCGGCGGCGCGAGATCCTCGAGCGCACGGGCGACGTCGCGCTGTCGATCACGGCGGCCGATGGGTCCCGCCAGCGCCTGCACGTCTGGCAGCACCGCGGCGGCACGGCGGTCGCCGCCCGGCTCGTGCCCGCGCAGGCGCCGGCCCTCGAGAAGTTGGACCTGCCGCCCGCCGTGAGCGCGCTGGTCGCGGCGGGCGCCGGCCTCGGGCTCGTCGCGGGCCCCGCCGGATCGGGCAAGACGACGACGCTCGCCTCCCTCGTCGACCATCTCGGGGGTGAGCGGGCCTGTCACATCATCACCGTCGAGGATCCCGTCGAGATCGTCCTCAAGGACAGACGCAGCGTCGTCGTCCAGCGAGAGGTGGGCTTGGACGCGCCGACGACGGCGGCGGCGCTGCGCGCGGCCCTCCGCCAGGACGCCGACGTCGTCGTCGTGGGAGAGCTCCGCGACGCCGACGCCATCGACCTCGCGATCTTCGCCGCCGAGACGGGACGCCTCGTGCTGGCTGGTATCGCGGCGCGCGACGCCGTGAGCGCCTTGTCGCGTCTGCTCGAGCTCGGCGGCGCCAGCGACCGTTCCATGATGCGGCCACGCCTCGCGACGGTGCTGCGCGGGATCGTCGCGCAGCAGCTCGTGCCGCGCGCGGACGGCAAGGGGCGGCTCGCCGTCGCCGAGCTGCTGCTCGTCGACGACGAGACGCGCCGCCTCCTGCGAGAGCCCGGGAGCGACGCGCCGCTGCGGGCGGCCCTCCTGGCGGGGCGGCCGCCCGGCAGCCAGAGCTTCGACGCCACGCTCGTCGCGCTCGCGCGGGCGCGGCGCATCACCGCCGAGAGCGCCGTCTCCCGCGCCACCGACCCGGCCGCCGTGCGCGCGCTGCTCGCCCAGAGTCCACCGGACGCCACCGGCGCCACCGGCGCCGCGTCGGACGACGCCGCAGAAGAAGACGCTGTTGAGGACGACGCGAGGGCCGATTAGTCTTCGCGCACCCAATGCCCCCGACGACCCCCAAGCTCTCCGCCGACGTCCGCCGCGCCTTCCTCGACTTCTTCAAGGCCGAGGGCCACCACGAGATCGCGAGCTCGTCCCTGGTCCCGCAGGACGACCCGACGCTCCTCTTCGCGAACGCGGGCATGAACCAATTCAAGGATTACTTCACGGGCAAGCGCGAGCTGCTCTTTTCGCGCGCGACGACGGCGCAGAAGTGCGTGCGCGCCGGCGGCAAGCACAACGACCTCGACAACGTCGGCCGCACGGCGCGCCACCACACGTTCTTCGAGATGCTCGGCAACTTCTCGTTCGGGGACTACTTCAAAGAGGAGGCCGTCGCCTTCGCCTTCACCTTGCTGACGCGCGACCTCGCGATCGATCCGAAACGCCTGGTCTACACGGTCCACGAGGCGGACGACGAGGCGCTGCGGCTCTGGAAGAAGATCGCCGGCGTCGGCGACGACCGCGTGATCCGGCTCGGCGACAAGGACAACTTCTGGGCCATGGGCGAGACCGGCCCGTGTGGCCCCTGCAGCGAGATTCATTACCTCCAGGGTCAAGACATCCCCTGCCCTACCGAGGCGGCGGGCGGCACGTGCCAGGGCCCCGCCTGCGACTGTGACCGGTGGGTCGAGATCTGGAACCTCGTCTTCATGCAGTTCGAGCAGCTCGGCCCCGGCAACCGCCGGCCGCTGCCCAAGCCGTCCGTCGACACGGGCATGGGCCTCGAGCGCCTGTGCGCCGTGCTCCAGGGCGTGCGGTCGAACTACGAGACGGATCTGCTCAGGCCCCTCATCATCCAGCTCGAAGGGCTTTCGAGAACCCAATTCGAGCCCAGCAACTACGAGGGATCCAGCGTCTCGCTCCGGGCGATCGCCGATCACGCTCGTGCGGCGGCCTTTCTCATCGCCGACGGCGTGTTCCCCGACAAGACGGGGCGCGAGTACGTCCTCCGTCGAATCATGCGCAGGGCCGTCTATCACGGCTCGCTCCTCCACATCCGAGACCCGTTCTTCGCAGACATCGCCGGTCTTGTCGTCGGTATGATGGCGCCGATCTATCCGGACCTGCGAGATCGCTCGAGTCTTATCGAGAAGATCTGCACAGAAGAGGAACTCCGTTTCCGCGAAACGCTCGATCGCGGCAAAGGAATCTTGATCGAGTACATCTCGAAGCATCCGGCGGGTTCGACCATCCCGGGCGATCTCGCGTTCAAGCTCTACGATACGTTCGGCTTCCCGCTCGATCTGACGCGCGTCATCGCCGAGCAAGACAGCGCGACTGTCGATGAGGTTGGGTTTGAGAAGGCCATGTCGGAGCAGCGGGCTCGCAGTGAGTTCCACGGCTCGGGCGAGGTGGCCGTCGAGGCTGTGTTCCAGAAGGTGGCGGATCGCGTAGGCGGGACTGCTACGTTTGAGGGGTACGAGACGACAGCGGCGTTGTCTAATGTAATTGCACTCATCGCCGACGGCGCCGAGGTCAACTCGGTTGGTCCGTTCTCGAAGAACGTTGGGGTCGTTACGACGGTGACGCCGTTTTACGGCGAACAGGGCGGACAGGTCGGCGATACAGGAACGATGACCGCAGCGCGCGGCAAGACCAAGCTGCGGGTCCGGGACGTCAAGCGCCCCGTCCCTACACTCTGGGTCCATTACGGCGAAGTCACCGAAGGCGAGCTGCGCGTCGGCGATGAGGTCGAACTCAAGGTCGACGGCGACCGCCGAGACGCCATTCGCCGCAACCATTCGGCGACGCACCTCCTGCACTGGGCGCTGCGCGCCGTCTTGGGCGAGCACGTCACGCAGAAGGGCTCGCTCGTCGCGCCCGATCGCCTGCGCTTCGACTTCTCACACTCCGCGCCGCTCACGCTCGAGGAGAAACGTCGGGTCGAGGGCCTCGTGAACGCGCGCGTCCGCGCCAACGCCGCCACCGACACCCAGGTTCTGCCCATCGCCGAGGCCAAGAAGGCCGGCGCCATCGCCTTCTTCGGCGAGAAGTATGGCGACACCGTGCGCGTGGTCAGCATGGGCGAGTCCAAGGAGTTCTGCGGCGGCACGCACGTCGCGCGCACGGGCGACATCGCGGTCTTCGTGCTCACCTCCGAGAGCGGCGTCGCCCAAGGCGTGCGCCGCATCGAGGCCGTCACGGGCGAGGGGGCTCTGGGTCAGCTCTGGCGGCTCGAGGACGAGCTCGCGGCGGCCGGCGAGTCACTATCGGCGGCGCCCTTCGAGGTCGGCGCCAAGGTCGCCAAGCTGCAAGAGGTCCTGCGCGAGCGCGACAAGGAGATCGAGAAGCTGCGCCGCAAGCTCGCCTCGGGCGGCGGCCGCGATCTGCTCGGCGAGGCGCGCGTCGTGGCCGGCGTGCGCGTCCTCGCGACGCGCGCCGACGTCGCCGACGCCAAGGCCTTGCGCGAGGTCGCCGACCAGCTGACCGACAAGATGAAGTCCGGCATCGTCGTGCTGGCCGGCGTCGAGGGCGACAAGATCGCGCTCGTGGCCAAGGTGACCGCCGATCTGACGGCGAAGCTGAACGCCGGCAAGATCGTGGGCGCCGTGTCGAAGAACGTCGGCGGCAAGGGCGGCGGGCGCGCCGACATGGCCCAAGGCGGCGGCTCCCTCCCCGCCGAGCTCGACGCGGCCCTCGCGCGCGTCGACGATCTCGTCCGGGAGGCGATGTGAGCGCGGGGGCGAAACCCTCCCCCGACCACGACGCCAAGGCTCCCGGCAAGGATGACGATGAGCTCGTGCTCGACGCTGTCGACGCGGGGACGACGTTGGCGGCGGCGCTGCGGCGGCGCATGTCGGGGCGGAGCTGGGCCGACGTGCGGCGGCTCGTCGAGACCGGAAAGGTGCGCGTGAACGGCGAGCTCGTCACAGAGCCGGCGGCCCGCGTGGGCGCCGGCGGTCGCCTCGCGATCGTCATGGCGGCGCCGCGCCCGCGCGCCGAGGTCGTCGGCTTCCGCGTCGCCTTCGAGGACGGTCACCTCGTCGTCATCGAAAAGCCCGCGGGCGTCATGAGCGTGCCCTACGAGCGCAAGGACGCTGGCACGGCGCTCGATCTCATCCGCACGCACTGGCGCCACGCCGGCAAGCGCGCGACCGCCACCCCGCTCTACACGGTGCACCGGCTCGACAAGGACACCTCCGGCCTGCTCTGCTTCGCGAAGACGCGCCTCGCCGAGCGCGCCCTCCACGAGGTGTTCCAGCGCCACACGGCGCGCCGCGAGTACGTCGCGGTCGCGCACGGCGCCGTCGAGAGCCGGCGCATCGAGTCGTCGCTCGTCGCCGATCGCGGCGACGGCATTCGCGGTTCGGCCCGCCGTCCCGGCGAGGGGAGGCGCGCCGTGACCCACGTCGAGGCGGTACGCCGCCTGCCCGCCGCGACGCTCGTGCGCGCGCGCCTCGAGACGGGCCGCACGCATCAGATACGCGTGCACCTGGCCGAGGCCGGGCACCCGCTCGTCGGCGAGACGGTCTACATCCGCGACTTGCTGCGCGCGGGCGCGCAACCCCTCCCCGCGCCGCGCCTCATGTTGCACGCCGCGACGCTCGGGCTGCCGCACCCCGTGACGGGCGATCCCATCGATCTCCGCGCGTCGCCGCCGACCGATTTCTTGGACACGCTCGAAGCGCTCGGGGGCTCGCGCGCGGATGTCTGAAGGCACGATCCGCTCGGCGCTCGCGGCCATCTACGAAGCGATGCGCGCCGGCCACGCGCCTGGCGCGAAGAAGCCGCAGGACTTGCCCGACGGCGGTCACGATCCCGGCTTCCTCGAGCGGACGGCGCCCCTCCTCGAGTTCCTGTGGTCGCGTTACTTCCGCGTTCGGCTCCTGGGCGTCGAGAACATCCCCGACGCGGGCGCCGCGCTGCTCGTGGCCAATCACTCGGGCGGCATTCCGTATGACGGCACGCTGCTCATGTACGGCGTACACCGCGATCACGCGCACCACCGCCGCGTGCGTCCGCTCGTCGCCAACTTCGCTTTCCGCTCGGGTTGGATGTCCCATGTCGTCGGGCGCGTCGGCGGCGTCCGCGCCTCGACGGAGACCGCGCTGCCGCTCCTGGCGGCAGGCCAGCTGCTCGCCGTCTTCCCCGAGGGCCTCAAGGGAGTCGGCAAGCTCTACCGCGAGCGGTATCGCCTCGCGCGCTTCGGCCGCGGCGGCTTCGCCCGCCTCGCGCGCGAAGCCGCCGTGCCGATGATCCCCGTCGCCATCGTCGGCGCCGAAGAGATCCACCCCGTGATCGGCAAGCTCACGGCGCTCTCCGCGCCGCTCGGTCTGCCGTACATCCCCATCACGCCGACCTTCCCATGGCTCGGTCCCTTCGGGCTGCTCCCGGTTCCTACCAAATGGACCATACAGATCGGCGAGCCGATTGCGCCTCCCGCCGAGGACGACCTTCAGGGCACGACCCGAGCCGCCGAGGCGGTTCGGTCGGCGATCGACCTCATGATCTCGGACCTTCTTGCTCAGCGGCGCTCGATTCTGTTTGGATAGACACACTTTTCTGACAGCATTGTTGCCTCCAGGCCAAAGGTATGCTGATATATGTTTTCTACTTACCTTGCGACCGTCGCTCGTTAACTTTGGAATAGTCCCGTCGTTACACGTTCTTAACGTAGACCTCTGTACACTCTCAGCATAAAAGGGAGCGCGCTTAGCCAGGCCGAATGATCGAGGTCGGTCAAACCATAGGGAACTATCGGCTCACTGCCAGATTGGGCGAGGGGGGTATGGGAGTCGTGTACCTCGCCGAGCACCCCGTGATCGGCAAGAAGATCGCGCTCAAGGCGATCCACCCGGAGCTGTCTCGGAACGCCGAGGTCGTCTCGCGCTTCGTCACCGAAGCGAAGTCGGTCAACCAGATCGGCCACGAGCACATCGTCGACATCGCGGACTTTGGGACGACGCCGGGCGGCGAGTTCTATTTCATCATGGAGTACCTGCAGGGCGAGGCGTTGTCCGATTGCCTCAAGCGGGAAGGCCACCTCGATGCGACGCGAGCCATGGTCATCGGCGCGCAGATCGCCGACGCGCTCGATGCGTCGCACGAGCACGGCATCATCCACCGTGACCTCAAGCCCGAGAACATCTTCCTCGTCTCGCGCGGCGGCACGAAGGACTTCGTCAAGGTCCTCGACTTCGGCCTCGCGAAGCTCACGCAGACCGAGGAGAAGGTCTCGCACAAGACGCGCGCCGGATCGGTCATGGGCACGCCGTACTACATGGCGCCCGAACAGTGCGAGGGGAAGACGGAGATCGACCACCGCGCCGACATCTACTCCCTCGGCGTCCTCCTGTTCGAGATGCTCACGGGCAAGGTGCCCTTCGGCGGCGACGGCTACGGCGAGATCATCGTCAAGCACATCACGATGCCGCCGCCGTCGGTGCGCAGCCTCGTGCCCGAGCTCACGCCCGAGCTCGACTTGATCCTGTTTCGCGCGCTCGCCAAAGATCGCACGCAGCGCTTCCAGACCATGGCCGAGCTGCGCGACGCCCTGCTCGATCCGAACCGCTACGCCTCTGCGGCGCCCATCGTCGCGGTTCCGGACGATCTGTCGGGAGTCGCCCGCGCCGCGACGCCGATGGCGCGCTCGGAGATGGACATCCAGAGCAAGCTCGGCCCGGGCGGCGAGGGCGTCGTCCGCCAGTCGGGCACGGGGCCGTCGACGTTCCGCCAGGGCATGGGCGAAATGATCGATGATCTCACGCCCCAGAAGAAAACCAGCCGTGCCCTGCTCTTCGTCTCCATCGCGGCCATGACCGGCGCCGCCATCGCCGTCATCACGGGCTCGCGACGCGAGGCGCGCCCGCCCGCCCCCATCGCGGCGTTGCCCTCTCGGCCCGCGACCGTGCGCGTGAACTTCAATTCCGACCCGGACGGCGCCATGATCTCGACCGGCGAAGGGAAGTCGCTCGGCCTCACGCCTCTGTCGATAGAGGTTCCGTACAGCGACTCGGCCGTCGAGTACGTCTTCAAGAAACAAGGCTTCGAGACGAAGACGATGTACATCGTCCCCAACCTTCCTTCACCGCTCTTCGCGACGATGCAGGAGACCGAGACGGCCGCGCCGGCCCCGTCGCCCGCCCGGAAGACGCCGCCGGCACCGCCCGCGACGGCCCGCCGCCCGAGGCCCACTGGGCCGTCTAGTTCCAAGAGCAGCCCCGGCGAAGACGAAGTCCTCGAGCCGAGCTACCGCTAGATCAGGGACCCTGAGAGGGTCCGTGCGACCCCCGGGCTACCGCTAGATCAGGGACCCTGAGAGGGTCCCTGCGACCCCCGGGCTACCGCTAGATCAGAGACCCTGAGAGGGTCCCTGCGACCCCGACGCTTCTCGGTCAGGCGAAGCCTGAGCTCGTCGGGCGCGCTAGGCGCAAACGCAGTTGCGGCCGCTGGACTTGGCCTCGTAGAGGCGATCGTCTGCACGCTTGATGAGCGCTTGCGGGTCGGTCGAGTCCATGTCGAGCGTCGCGACACCCATCGAGATCGTGATGGGCATGCTCGTGTTCTCGAACTTGAAGTCGGTGATCTCGACGAGCTGGCGGATCTTCTCCGCGAAGGGCTTGGCGTTGAGGCCGTCGATCTCGGGCAGCACGATCGAGAACTCCTCGCCGCCGTAGCGGGCGAAGCAGTCCTCGCGGCGGATGCGCGTCTTGACCGTCTGCGCGAGGTGCTTGAGCACGTAGTCGCCCGCGAGGTGTCCGTAGCTGTCGTTGATCTTCTTGAAGTGGTCGATGTCGAACATCACGAGCGACAGCTCTCTGCGGTAGCGATGCGAGCGGGCAATTTCACGCTCGAGCGTCTCGAGGAAGTAACGCTTGTTGAAGATCTGCGTGAGGCCGTCGATCGTCGTGAGGCGGTAGATCTCCTCGTGATAGGCGTTCTCGATGTTGCCGCCCGTGAGGAATTTGAAGATCGTGCGGCCGATCTTGATGAGATCGCCGTCGCGCATGACGTACTCGTCGATCGGCTCGTCGTTGACGTAGGTGCCGTTGGTCGAGCCGAGATCGCGAATGAGGATGGACTTGCCCGTGTTGACGATCTTCGTGTGATTGCGCGAGATGGATTCTTGGTCGATCTGGATGTCGCACTTCGACGACCGACCGATGACGAGCGACGGCGCGTTCAGGTTGTATTTCTTGCCGAGCTCGGAGCCGTAGATCACGACGAGGCAGGCCTCCTTGCCCGTGGGGCGCTCGGAAATGCGGCTGATACTCGTGACGACGGTCTTCGCCCGGACGTGGTCCGAGTCGGAGCTGTCATTCGGATCTCGGGGAGGTCGGGCCAAGGGCTTTGGCCGAGCAGGGTAGGTCAGATCCACGTCCCAGGTAAAGCCCGGTACATAATTTGACACATTCACCTACATGTATGACCGTGTCATTATGTTCCGTACTTACAGCCAGATCCGTCTCATGTGCGCGCTCGCGTCATTCTGGTCGACCTGGTCGACGACGGCTGCTGCGCAGAGCGTTACGGACCCCTCCGCGAGGTCGTCGAGGCCCGGAACGGCGCTTCGGCTCGAAACGCTCCAGCGCGTGGGCGACGGTTATTTCGCGGCGACCGCCGACGGAGGCCGCGCCGAGCTGACGCTCGATCCGGGCATGCAGGAGGCCACGGACGAGGTCCTGCGGACGTTCGCCATCCCTTACGCTGGCGCCGTCGTGCTGTCGATTCCCGATGGACGCGTGCTCGCGATGGTCGGCCGTTCGGCCGCCGATCCGCGCCTCGGCGCCGAGGAGCTCGCGCTGCGGGCGTGGGCGCCGGCCGCGTCCGTGTTCAAGGTGGTGTCGGCCTCCGCGCTCGTCGAGCTGGGCGGCGTCTCCGGCGCGACCCGCACCTGCTATCACGGCGGCGTGTCGTCGATCCTCCCCGACAATCTCGTCGACATCCCCTCGATCGACGGCCGCTGCGAGACCCTCGCCTACGGGATCGGCAAGTCGCAGAACGCCATCCTCGCGAAGCTCGCCACGCGGCACCTCACGACCGAGAGCCTGGGGCGCGTCGGCGCGGCATTCGGGTTCGACGCGGTCATCCCCTTCGAGCTGCCGGTGGAGCCGTCGCACCTGGACGTCCCCTCCGACCCGCTCGAGTTCGCGCGGACCGCCGCGGGCTTCTGGCACTCGACGCTGTCGCCGCTTCACGGCGCGCTGCTCGCGGCGACGATCGCGAATCGGGGTGTCATGCCGACGGCGACACTGGTCGATCGCGTCGTCGGCGTCGACGGCAGCACGCCGGCGCTGCCCCTCGCGGCCCCGCGTCGCGTCGTCGCGGCCTCGACCGCCCGCGAGGTCGGCAAGATGATGGAGCTGACGACGCGCATGGGCACGGCCAAGGGCACCTTCAACGACAAGCGCGGCCACCGCCTGCTCGCCGTCGACGTGGCCGGCAAGACCGGGACGCTCGGCGCCGAGACCGATCACGGCTACGTCGGATACAGCTGGTTCGTCGGCTTCGCGCCCGCGGACCATCCCAAGATCGCGTTCGCGGTGACGCTGGGCAACCACCCGAGCTGGCGCATCAAGGCGACCTATGTTGCGCGACGCATCGTGACGGAGTACCTGACCGAGCGTTCGGAGAAGGCGCGCACCGCGCCGCGCATCCTGGCGGCCCGCTAGGATTCGCGACCGCCGCCGGCCGCGACGGCCCCGCGACAATTCGTCGCACATTCGGTGAGCGTTAGGTGTTGTGGGAGTAACACCCACGCGTATAGACTGAGCCGGGTTTCAAAACGCCTTGCCCGGAGTCAATGCAGCTCTATCAATGGCTCTCGAACGTCGCGACCGATCGCGGTAGCGCCAAAGCCCTCGTCTACAGGGACACGTACCTGTCCTGGCGAGGGCTGTTGCATCGTGTCGACCGGCGCGCCCAGGAGCTGCACGCGATGGGCATCGGCCCCGGCGCGTGGGTCGGGCTCATGCTCGGAAACGTTCCCGACTTCGTGATCCTCGCGCTCGCGCTCTCGAAGGTGGAGGCGGTCGTCGTGCCGCTCGATCCGACGATGGGCAACCGGGAGCTCGAGATGGTGCTCGAGGCGGCGCCGCTGCGCGCGCTCATCACGCGCCCGCGCGGCGGAGAGGCCGGACAGGGCTCGGCCGGGCCGCCCTACTACGCGGCGCCGCCCACGCCCCGCCCCGCGCCCGTGGCGCGCGTGGCCGCGCCGTCGAAGTTCGTTCCGGAGAACCGTCGGCGGCTGCAGGGGACGCTGCTGACCTGCAGCCTCTACAAGCGCGCGCCCATCGCGAACCTCGGCGAGAGCGGACCGGCCGTGGTTCAGTTCACGGCCACCGTGGGCGGCGATCCGAAGGGCGTGCTGAAGACGACGGCCAACCTCGAGGCGGCCGCGAAGGCCATCGGCGCCTCGCTCGACATCAAGCCCGAAGACCGCATCTTGTGCACGATGCCGCTGCATCACAGCTACGGGTTCGACTTCGGCCTGCTGGCGACCCTCGCGCACGGCACGTCGCTCTTTCTAGAGGACGAGATCTCGCCCAAGCGCATCGCCAAGCTCCTGCGCGAGCAGAGCGTCGACGTGTTCCCGGGAACGCCCGCCCTCTTCGGCGCGCTCGTCCGCGTGCCGACGGTCAAGCCGATCAAGATCGCGGGAGCCCGCTACTTGTCCTCGGGCTCGACGCTGCCGCCGAGCATCGCGGAGAGCTTCCACCAACGCTTCGGCATTCGATTGCTGTCCTGCTACCACAGCACGCAGGCCGGGCCGCTCGCCATCGACCGGCCGGGCAAGGATCCCGCGACCGTCGGAAAAGGGTTCGAGGGCGTCGAGCTGCGTGTCGCCGCGTCCAAGGGCGACAAGCTCGCCGCGGGCGAAGCGGGCCCCGTCTGGGCGCGCTCGAAGGCCTTGTCCATGCTCGCCGTGCCGAAGATTCACCTGCCCAAGCGCGACGGCGGCGTCGCGATCGGAGACGTCGATCGCGAGGGCTGGTTCCGCACGGGCGATCTCGGACTGCTCGATCGCAGCAGCCGGCTCACCATCACGGGGCGCGAGGACGATCTCGTGAAGGTCGACGGCAAGCGCGTGGCGCTCGGCGAGGTCGAGGGCTGTCTCGAGGCGTTCCCGAAGGTCAAGGCGGCCCAGGCGCGCGTCGTGACCGACGACCTGGGCGGACCCATGGTCATCGCGCGCGTCGTGCGCGCGGGCGTCTGCCGCGCCGAGGACATCATCGACCACTGCGCGCGGAACCTGGCGCCGTACAAGGTCCCGCGGCAGATCGAGTTCTGCGAGCAGCTCAGTACAATCGCGGGACCCTGAGAGGGTCCCCAACCCCCTCGGGACCCTGAGAGGGTCCAGGGTCCCGAACCCCCGGCCTACTCGAGCAAGGGCCGCAACGTGACCGCGAGCGTGGCCTGACCGCCGTCGGGCCGCTCGATCTCCTGGAAGACCGAGTAATAGCCGGGCGCGCGGATCTCGACGCGGTGGAAGCCGGCGCGTATGTGACGGCCCTCGCGCGCCCAGGCCGCGACGGTGCCGACGAGCACGTCGTCGACCCAGATCGTCGCGTCGAGGACGTTCGACTCCACCCGCAAGGCCACGCCGGCCGGCGTCGGGACGTGCGCGCACGACGCGAGACCGAGCGCGAACGTGATCCCGATGAGCAGTGTCTGGGCGGAGCGCATGTCAGGGCGTGGTGGGTGCGCGGAGCCGCGCGCGGAGGCGGATGACGTCGCCAGACACCTCGACGTTCGACAGGGCGAGAGCGGCGTCGCGGGAGAGCGCCGGCGCGAGCGCCGCGGCGAGCGCCCGGGTGCGCGCGCGGATCTCGGCGTGGCCTGACTCGATGCGACGCAGCTCGGCCGACGAGACGGACCCTACCGAACGCACGTCCTTGAGCAGGGCGACGACGGCCGCAGGCTCGACGATGTCTGCCTCGACGGTGACGGTTCGCAAATCGCCTCCTGGCGCGACGGCGGCGCCGCCGGCGGACGCGAGCCGCGCCGCGACGTCACCGGCGGCGCGGTTGAGGCACTCCGTGCGCGCGGCCCCCTCGTCGGCGGCGAAGGCCCGTGGCGCCGCGTCGGGCTCGCCGAGCGCGAGCCCGGATGGAGCGGAGATCAAGCGCGCGGCGATGCGGCAGGAGGCGGAGACCTTGCCCGTGCCGCGCACGGCCCCCTCGCCTGCCGCCTGGGCGCTCACGATCGCGACCTGCGGCAGGTTGGCGCGGATCGCCGCGCGCTGCGCGTCGGCGACCTCCTTCACCGCGGGATCGGCCAGCTGAGCGCGCGCGCCCGCCGCGACGAGCGCCGACAGCAGGAGCGATGTCGCCTCGGGCGCACCGCTCGAGACGAGCAGGATCCCCGAGACGACGGCGGACGGTGCCGGCGACCTCTGGGACGACTGACCCCAGCTCTCGACGGCGCGCCGGAGCGCGGGCTCGTCTACCTCGACCTCCAGCCGCACGGAGTAGGCGCCGTTGGCCTCGCCTTCCTCGAGCGCCCGGTAGCGCCTGACGTAGGTGCGCGCGCGCGCCTCGAGCGCCTTGATGGCGCGGGCCTGGCCGGCGCGCGTCGAGGCGTCGAGAAGGTCGGCGAGCGATTGATCGATGGCCTGGCGGAACGCCTCCTCGAGAGCGCGGTCGCGGGCACCCGCGCCATTGCCGCCGATGATCGCGGACTGGCCGACGACGATTCGCACGCCCGGCTGACTCGCGGGCGCGGCCGGAGGCTCCTGTGCGAGCGCCGCCGCCGCGAAGAGCGTGAGCCCGGCCGCGACGGCCGTCGGCAGGGGCGCGATCGATCGCCTCATTTCAGCACCTTGCCAACGTAGATCAGCGCGGCGCCGCCCGCGAGCTTCTGGGCGGACGCGGCGCCGTGTTTCGCCTCGATGACGAGCCGACCGGCGTGGTCGATCCGCGCGGGCACGGCCTCGATGCCGGCGGGGGGCGGGCCCAGGCGATAGACCGCGGCGCCCAACGCGCACTCGCCTTCGCCGAGCTTCGCGAGCGGCCGGGCCCCGAGCCGCATGGCCGGCACGGCGAGCGTCACCGACGTGGGTGCATCGGCGGCGGGGGGCGGATCGATCCAGTCGACGAAGCGGACGGTCACGCGCACGAGCGCGCCGCCGTTCGATTGATACTCGGTCCCGGTCGTGCGTGCGTGCCCCACGGCGAGCGCGACGGCGGCGGTCCCGAGCTTGCGCTCGCCGCCGAGGGGCAGCGCGGCGAGGGCGCGCCCGAGGCGTTCCCGAGCGCGGCTCTCTGCGCGCCTCACGGCGCCCGGGCGGGCCACCTCGGCGCTCGGCATGTGGAGATCCGCGGCCGCGCCGCCGCTGGCCGTCACGGTGCCGGCGGCCCAGTCGACGTCGACGCCGTCGCGCCGCTCGACGAGCGCCGACGCGCCCGGTCGCGCGGCGACGTCAGGTCCGGTCCGCGCGCCCGCGGTCGCCTCCAGGAAGCCGAGCGCGACGAGGGCGACCGCGCCGAACGCGGGCCTACTCCCACTCAATCGTCGCCGGGGGCTTCGACGAGATGTCATAGACCACGCGGTTAATCCCCTTGACCTCGTTGACGAGGCGCGACGAGATCGTCGCGAGCAGCTCGTACGGCAGCGGCACCCAGTCGGCCGTCATTCCGTCTCGCGAGTGCACGGCGCGCACCGCGAGCACGTTGGCGTAGGTGCGCTCGTCGCCCATGACGCCGACGGTTTGCACGGGCAAGAGGACGCCGAACGACTGCCAGATGGACTCGTAGAGGCCGGCGGCGCGGATCTCTTCTTCGATGATGACGTCGGCGGCGCGCAGGACGTCGCAGCGCGAGCGCGTGACCTCGCCGAGGACGCGCACGGCCAGGCCGGGGCCCGGGAACGGCTGCCGCCACAGCACGTGTCGCGGCAGCTCGAGCGCGGCGCCGAGCTCGCGCACCTCGTCCTTGAAGAGCTCGCGCAGGGGCTCGATGAGCTTGAGAGCCATGCGCTCGGGCAGGCCGCCCACGTTGTGGTGGGACTTGATGGTCGCCGATGGCCCCTTGTGCGAGACCGACTCGATGACGTCGGGATACAGCGTGCCTTGCACGAGGAAGTCCACGCCTTCCCCCGACCCGGCGATCTTCTTGGCCTCTTCCTCGAACACGGCGATGAACTCGCGGCCGATGAGCTTGCGCTTCTGCTCGGGGTCGGTGACGCCCGCGAGCTTGGCGAGGAATCGATCGCTCGCGTCGACGACGCGCAGGTCCGCCTTGAAGGCGTCGCGAAAGAGCGACTCGACCTGGGCCGCCTCGCCGGCGCGCTGGAGCCCCGTGTCGACGAAGATGCAGGTCAAGCGCTCGCCCATGGCGCGCAGGACCAGCGCCGCCGCCACCGACGAGTCGACGCCGCCCGACAGGCCGCACACGGCGCGCCCGCGCTCGCCCACGGCCTTCTTGACGGCCGCCACGGCCTCGTCGACGAAGCTCGCCATCGCCCAGGTCGGCTCGCACCCGCAGATGCGAAAAAGGAAGTTCGCGAGGACCTCGCCGCCGCGGGGCGTGTGCGCGACCTCGGGGTGGAACTGCACCCCCCAGAACTTGCGCGCGGGCGCCGCCACGGCCGCCGCCGGGCAGTTCGCGCTCTCGCCCGAGACGTCGAAGCCGTCGGGCAGCTTCTCGATGCGATCGCCGTGGCTCATCCACACCGAGATCTCTTCGCCCGCCGAAAAACCGTGGAAGAGTCCCGTCGCGTCTTTGACCTTCAGCGACGCGCGACCGTACTCGCGCCGCTCGGCCGGCGCCACCTGGCCGCCCAGCAGCAGCGCCGTGAGCTGCACGCCGTAGCAGATGCCGAGCACGGGGACCCCGAGATCGTAGAGCTCCGTCGAAACGCGTGGCGCGCCCGCGTCGTAGCAGGAGGCGGGACCACCCGAGAGAATGATCCCGCGCGGCGCGAGCTCGCGGATCTTGGAGATCGGGACGTTGAACGGGTGGATCTCGGAGTAGACCTTCTGCTCGCGCACGCGGCGCGCGATGAGCTGGGTGTACTGACCACCGAAGTCGAGGATGAGGATGAGATCGCGGCCGGCCGTCCCTTTTGGGCTCGGGCGTTCGCTCACTGCTCGACCCGGTAGTTCGGCGCCTCTTTGGTGATGATGACGTCGTGGACGTGCGACTCGCGCAGGCCCATGGCGGTCGTGCGCAGGAAGCGCGCCTTCGTGCGCAGCTCGTCGATCGTGCGGCAGCCCGTGTAGCCCATGCCCGACTTGAGCCCGCCGATGAGCTGGTAGAGCGACTGCGACAGCGAGCCGCGGTACGGCACGCGTCCCTCGATGCCCTCGGGCACGAGCTTGGCGTCGGTCGTGACCTCGCTCTGGAAGTAGCGGTCCTTGCTGCCGGCGCGCATGGCGCCGATCGAGCCCATGCCCCGGTACATCTTGTAGCTGCGGCCCTGGTAAAGAATGATCTCGCCCGGCGCCTCGTCGGTGCCCGCGAAGAGGCTCCCGATCATGACGGTGTGCGCGCCCGCCGCGATGGCCTTGGCGACGTCGCCCGAATATTTGA
This sequence comes from Polyangia bacterium, assembly GCA_036494575.1. Taxonomy (GTDB): domain Bacteria; phylum Myxococcota_A; class Polyangia; order Fen-1088; family Fen-1088; genus DASZFV01. The sequence goes on from DASXOE010000097.1 coordinate 19,887, forward strand.
TGCCGCCGTCGGCGACGACGGTGACGTTCATCCCGCGCAGCGCCTTTGCGCAGTCGGTGATGGCGCGGATCTGCGGCACGCCTACGCCGGCCACGACGCGCGTCGTGCAGATCGATCCGGGGCCGATGCCCACCTTGATGGCGTCGGCGCCCGCCTTGGCGAGCGCGAGCGCCGCATCGCCCGTCGCGACGTTGCCCGCGATTATTTGGGCGCGTGGGAAGTTGCGCCGAACGTCGGCGACGGCCTGGATGACGTTCTTCGAGTGGCCGTGCGCCGTGTCGATGCAGATGACGTCGCACCCGGCCTTCATGAGCGCGTCGACGCGCTCGTCGCGGTCCGAGCCGGTGCCGACGGCGCCGCCCGTGCGCAGGCGGCCGAGCTCGTCCTTGGCGGCCATCGGGTGGCGCTGGGCCTTCTCGATGTCCTTGATCGTGACGAGGCCCTTCAGGTAACCGCCGCCGTCGATGACGAGGAGCTTCTCGATGCGGTTCTTGTGCAGGAGCTCCTTGGCCGCCTCGACCGACGTACCCTCTGCGATCGTGATGAGCTTCTTCGTCATCATCGCGCTCACGGGCTGCTCGAGGTTGCGCTCGAACCGGATGTCGCGGTTCGTGAGGATGCCCACGGGGCGCCCGTCCGCGGCCACGACGGGCAGGCCCGAGATCTCGTGCCGCTTCATGAGCTCGAGCGCGGCGGCGAGCTTCTGCTCGGGCGCGACGGTCACCGGATTGACGACGACGCCCGACTCGGCCTTCTTGACCTTCGTGACCTCGAGGACCTGCTCGGGGATCGAGAGGTTCTTGTGGATGATGCCCACGCCACCCTCGCGCGCCATGCAGATGGCCGTCGCGGCCTCGGTGACCGTATCCATGGCCGAGGACACGATCGGGATCGCGAGCCGGATCTCCGGCGTCAGCTGCGTGCGGACGTCGACGTCCTTCGGAACGACGTCGCTCTCGGCCGGGACCAGGAGGACGTCATCGAACGTGAGCGCTTCTTCGAGGTGACCGTCCGGCAGCATCTCGGGAGATTAGCCGACCGGCGTCCGCGGCGGCAAGGGTGCAAGAGCGTCCGATCCCGCCGGCGACTACTTCACGGGCGCGCCGCAGCTGGCGGCGATGCCGTCTGCCTGCGCGGCCGCTTCTGGCTTGACGCCCGGCAAGGCCTTGAAGCGTTGCAGCTCGGCCCGGGCCGCCTTGCAGTCGCCCTGCGCGACGAGCGCCTTGCCGAGCTCGTAGCGCGCGAGCGGGTTGGCGGGATCGAGCTCCACGGCGCCCCGGCACTCGCCGACGGCGCGCGCCGGCTCCTTCTTCTCGAAGAGGGCGCGGCAAAGGTCGGCCGCGAAGGCCGCGTTCTTCGGCTCGAGCTTGCGCGCGCGCTCGCCTGCCGCGACGGCCTCCGGCACGTGCCCGCGGCGCAGCTCGACGCGCCCGAGCCGGTTCCAGGCCAGCGCGAAGTCGGGCTTGAGCTTCGTGGCCTTCTCGAGCGCGGCCTGCGCGGGGTCGTAGGCCTTCTTGTCCGAGAGGATCATGCCGAGGTCGGCCCAGGCCACGGCGTCGCCGGGCGCGAGGCGCGTCGCCTCCTTGAGCGCGCCGAGCGCCCCGTCGACGTCGCCCGTGCGCCGCAGCGCCGCGCCCAGGTTCAGCCGATAGGCGGCGTCGGCCGGCTTGAGGCGCACGGCCTCGCGGTAGGCCGCGACCGCCTCGGCCTTCCTGCCGAGCCCATCGCGCGCGACACCCAGGTTGTATTGCGCCTCGGCGTAGTCGGGGCGCGCGCGCACGGCGGCCTCGAGCTCGGCGGCCGCGCGCGCCGCCTCTCCCCGCGCGAGCAAGAGCGCGCCCAGGTTGTTGTGCGGCTCGGGGAAGTCGGCCTTGCGCGCGACCGCCTGGCGGTACGCCTCGGCGGCGGCGGCGAGGTCGCCCTTCTTCTCGAGCGCGACGCCGCGCAGGTAGTGCGGCCGCGCGTCCTTGGGGTCGACCTTGCCGGCTGCCTCGAAGGCCGCGATCGCGCCCGCCGTGTCTCCTTGTCTGAAGAGCCGCTCGCCCTTTTCGAGGAGCGGCGCCGCGCCGGCGGCCGCCGGGTCGGAGCCGCCGGGGCCGGCGAGCAGGCAGAGCTGCACGATGACGAGAATGGCGCGCATTGCGCGAGTCTACATCTGCGGCAGTGACGCGAGGAGCGCGGCGCGCAGCGCCTCGAGGCGCCCGGCATCCAGGATCTTCTCGCCCGTGGCCTTGTCGCGGACGTAGAAGACGTCGATGGCGCGGTTGGCCTCCGTCGCGATCTTCGAGCGGTGGATGTCGAGGCCCTCGGCGGCCAGCGTGCCCGTGATGGCGTAGAGCACGCCCGCGCGATCCTCCGTGATGATCTCGACGACCGTGAAGTCGCGGCTCACGCCGTTGTCGATCTTGAGCTCAGTCGGCACGGCGGGCGTCTTCCACGCCACGACCGAATCCCCCTTCGGTCGCGAGGCGACGAGCTCGGTCACCTTCGCCTTGCCCGACAGGACCGCCTCGAGCTCCTGGCGGACCTTGCGCCAGCGTCCGTCGTCCGTGACCGCCCGGCCGAGCGCGTCGCGCACGCGGAAGATGTCGAGCGCCTCGGCCGGATCCTTGGGATCGCCGGGCGCGCGCGAGTAGATCGCGGCGTCGACGACCTCGATGCGGTTCGCGTAGAGCACGCCCGCGACGTCGGCGAGGAGCCCCGGCGTGTCGCGCGCCGCGAGCACCATCTCGGTGATGCCGAGCCGCTTCTGGTGCACGACCTCGATGACCGAGCTCAGCAGGCGCTCGCGCCGCACGCGGAGCAGATCCATGTGGGCGGCGATGCGCCGCGCCGTGTTCTCGGCGAAGTAGCGGTCCGGAAAGCCGAGGTACAGCGCCGAGACCGCCGCGCCGTTCGGATCCTCGCCCAGCATGCGCGCCGCGCGGCCCTGGCGGCGCTTGACGATCTCGGCCCGCTCGGCCCCGAGCAGGTCGGGGCCGCGGCGCAGATAGATGAGCGTCCGCGAGTAGAGCTCCCGCAGCAGCGTCTCTTTCCAACCCGTCATGGCGTCGGGCGAGACGGAGGCCAGGTCGCAGAAGGTCAACAGGTAGAGCTGGCGCAGGCTCTCCTCGTCGCCGCACAGGGTGGCGAAGTCCGCGATCATGCCCAGGTCGTCGAGGTCGCGTCGCTGCGACATCTGGCCCATGACGAGGTGCTGGCGTACGAGAAACTCGATGAGGCGGATGTCCTCCTCGGGCCGGCCCAGCCGCCGGCAGATCGTCACGGCGAGGCCCGCGCCGATCTCGCTGTGGGGACTGCCATAGGGCTTACCGACGTCGTGGAGCAACGTCCCGAGCGTGAGGGCGACGCGGTTCTTCACCTCCTGGAACGTCTCGGTCGGCACCGGGAAATCGTCGGAGTGATCGCCGCGCGCGAGCGCGTGCAGGCGACCCACGGCGTAGAGGGCGTGCTGGTCGACCGTGTACACGTGATAGATGTCGTGCTGGACGCGGCCCGTGCTCGGCTCCCACTCGGGCATGAGCGCGGCGAGCAGACCAAGGTCCTGCATCAGCTCGAGACGCGAAGGGTTCGCGCGATCGCGCGCATCACAGAGCAGGTCGACGAAGCGCCGGCCCGAGTCGGCGTCCTCGCGCAGGGCCTCTGCGCGCGCGGCCGCGAGCTCGCCGATGAGCTCCCGCGTGCGCAGCCCGATGGGCAGGTCGATGTCGATGGCGAGCGAGAAGACGCGGATCATCTCCGACGGCTGCCGCTCGAAGACGACCTCGTCGACGACCTCGAGGGCGCCCTCGCGCACGACGAAGCTGGGATCGGGCGCCGCGTCCGGCCGGATGAAGACCGGCCCCGTGTTGCGCCTCTTGTCGGGCGTGGCGGTCGCGCGCTGCAAGAGCCGCTCGGTCTCGTTCCGGATGAGCTTGGCGTGCGCGTGGTACTGGTGCATGAGCGCCTCGACGGCCGGGTGCACGGCCGGACGGATGACGCCGCCGCGGTCGCGCGCCTCGGGACAAAGCACGGGCGCGATGGCCTCTTGGAGGGCGAAGCGCAGGTGATCCTGCCTCCGCCCCGCGGCGGCGTGCATTGCGATGCGCACGCGCAGGAGCCACTCCGTCGCGGCCGTGAACGCCGCCGCCAGGCGCCCCGTCATGACGCCCTTCTGCTGCAGCGCGCGCGGGTCGCTCGTCCCGAAGCGCGCCATGGCCGCCCACCGTCCGACGCAGAGATCGCGCATGCCGCCGGGCCCATTCTTGAGGTCGGGCTCGAGCAGGAAGATCGTGTCGCCGAAGCGGCTGTGACGCGCGCGCTGCTCGGCGCGCAGGCGGGCCACGAAGTCGTCGGCGGCCGTCGCCGCGATGCGGGCCGTGAACTGCTCGAGGAAGCGCCCCGCGAGGCCCGCGTCCCCCACGAGGAAGCGCGCGTCGAGCAGCGCGGTGGCGGCCGCCAGGTCCGTCGCGGGCAGCGCCAGCGCCTGCTCGAACGAACGCACGGCGTGCCCCGCATCGACCTTGGCGTCCCAAAGCGGGTAGAGGATGGCCTCGGCGAGCGTCTGAACGTCGGCGCCCGGCCGCTCGGCGCACAGCACCAGCAGGTCGAGGTCCGAATAGGGCGCCAGCTCGGAGCGGCCGAAGCCGCCCGTCGCGAGGATGGCGACGGGCCTGGGGCATTTCGCCACCTCGGGGCCCGCGGCCTCCGAGACCAGGACGTCGACGTCCCGGGACAGCTCGCGGGCGACCTCGATGCCATTTCCGCCCTGCCGCACGGCCGCCGCCGCCTTCTCGCGAGCGCTCGCGAACCGCTGCGCTATCGACTCGGTCATCTGCGCGTCACTCTACCAGCGTCCGCGGATTGACGGCGATGTCCCGGTACGGCACGGTAAGGGCCATGGCCGAGATCGAGCTCGCTCCGCTTTCCCACCGCCTCGACGACGAGGAGATGAAAACCTTGTCGAAGCTCCTCGAGGACGTCGGCGCCCCGGCCATCGGCCGCACGGACGAGCACGTCTCGCACACGATCGCGGCTCGCCTTTCGGAGGAGGCCCTCACCGAGTTCCTCGACCGCCTCGACGCTCACGACCTGGGCGCCGAGATCTACCTGCCCATCGAATTCGAGGGCCGCGTCACCATCGGCGAGTACCGCGTCGCCTCGACCCAGGCCCTCCTCGACATCCTCGAGGAGATGCGCGAGGAGCTCGACGTCGACGCCGAGGAAGAGGCGGAGGACGAAGAAGAAGAGGAAGACGAGGACGAAGAGGAGGACGAAGGCACCGTCATCGAGGCCCAGCTCCGTCACATCTGGCACCTCGTGTCCGACGGCGCCGTGGAGTCCATCGAGAAGGGACTCCCGCTTCATTTGCAGACCTGATCGGGCCTCGCCGCTTCGGGGCGGCGCTCGCTCGCCCTGCGGGCTCGCATCGAGCCGCCGAGGCCTCCGCCCGGGGGCGGCGCTCGCTCGCCCTGCGGGCTCGCATCGAGCCGCCGGGTGTCCCGAGCAGCCGCGGATCCACCCTCGCGACAAGCTCGACGCCGTGGGCCGCGGCTCGCCCTCGCCGCCCGGTGGCATCCGTCACCATCTTCGGGCAGAGCACTCCGACGGGAGGAGGCCTTGCTTCGATTCAAGGCCGGACGGATGCCACGCGTCGGCGAGGGCTCTGGCCACAGACCGTGCGCAAGGCGAGGCCTCCTCCCGTCGGAGTGCGAGCCGCGGCCCACGGCGTCGAGCTTGTCGCGACGCTCGATCCGCGGCTGCTCGGGACGCCTTGAGGCTCGATGCGAGCCCGTAGGGCGAGCGAGCGTCGCACCCCGGAGGCTCGATGCGAGCCCGTAGGGCGAGCGAGTGTCGCACCCCGGAGGGGCGAGCGAGCGTCGCACCCCGGATGCCCGATGCGAGCCCGTAGGGCGAGCGAGCGTCGCACCCGCTAGGTCCGCATGAAGACGTGCGACGGTATCCCGTCGCGGTACACAGCACGCAGCTCGACCTTGCGCTCGAGGTCGCGGATGACGGCGGTCCCGACGTCGACGTCGTAGAGCTCGTTGATGTTGTGGATGCCCCCGGGGGCATAGACGTTGATCTCGAGGATCTTGTCGCCCACGAGGTCGACCCCCACGAGGTAGAGGCCGTCGGCCGTGAGGCGCGGGCGCAGCAGGTCGCAGATGCGCTGCTCGGTCTCGGAGAAGTCGGCGCGCCGGCGCGCGCCGCCCACGTGCATGTTGTTGCGGATGTCGTCCCGCGGGCGCATGCGCTTGTACGCCGCGACCGTGTCGCCCACGCGCAGGGGCGCGCCGCCCAGCAGCAGCACGCGCTTGTCACCCTTGGCGACCGCGGGTAGGAACTCCTGCACGATGACGTAGCCGTCGCGCCGGACGGTCGAGATCATCTGCGGCAGGTTGGCCGCCTGCCCCCGCGCGACGTAGAAGACGTTCTGCCCGCCAAAGCCGGCAAGGGGCTTGATGATGGCGGGCCCGTCGAGCTCGCGCAGGAACGCGCGCACGCGATCGATCGACCGCGTGACGAGCGTGCGCGGCCGCAGCTCCGCCGGAAACCCCGCGAGGTACATCTTCGAGCCCGCGCGCGACAGCCCGTCCGGGTCGTTGACGACGAGCACGCCTTGCGACCTGAGCCGGCGCCCGAAGTCGAGCGCCGGATTGAAGGGATCGCCGTCGCTCGCTCCGGCGTTCGGGTTGTTGCGCAGGAAGACGACGTCGAAGTCGGCCAGGCGTGCGTCCTCGTGCGACGCGGACGAGGACGTCAGCGCGCGCGCGTACGCCGCCGCATCGCGCAGGCGCCCGGGCTTGGGGCGGACGACGTCGGCGATGATCTCCGGGCCCTCGCCCTGGGAAAAAGCGTCGACCGAGGCGAACGCGACGTCATGACCGCGCCGGTGTCCCGCGAACGCCAGGCACAGCGTCGTATACGTCGCCTTCTGGGTCCTGACGTTGTTGACGACGAAACAGACGCGCATCCCGGTCCGACCCGGTCCAGGGACGACGGTCGAAAGTCACCATCCGGCCCGGAACGACATGTAGTATAGCTGGGTCTTTTGGCCCATATTGGCTAAAATCCGGGCTGGTCGATCGACAAATGGCGGGGAAAACCCTTTCAGGCATAGGCGAGGACGAATCCGGCAAGCACGAGCTTGCGCTGGACGAGTCCGGCCCCAGTTGGCGTCAGGAGAAGACGCCAGCCACGCGGAGCACCGACCGCATGCCCCTGTCGACGATCATCGGCGGGCCAGTGCCACAAACGCCCGCGGTCGACAAAGACGTAAGTGAGGACAAGGTCGCCGAGGGCCTCAAGAAGCTGCGCTCGCTCGATGAGCCGCTCGGAAGCATCTCGGCCTTGCCGACTTCGGGGTCCTCGATGCCCACCCTCAAGGAGGGCATCCCCGCGATCGGCGCCGCGTCGACGCCCTTCAAGCTCCCGCCGGCAACGGCCGAGCTCATTCGATCGCGCGGCACGGCCCACGGACACGCGCTGAGCGCGGCCGCCGGTCAAGGCAACCTGCCCATCTCGGTCGACGATCGCATGAAGGGGACGCTGCTCGGTCACAGCCTGCACCTGCCTGACCTGCCCGAGACGACCGACGAAAATCGACGGGCCGAGGTCCTCGCGATAGCGCGGCCGCCGGCCTCGGACGCGATCGTCCTCGAGTCTGGCGCCGGTTTCTCGCACGGCGACGCGCAGTTCTTCGACAGCGATCCCACGATCAACCCCGAGTACGAGCCCGAAAACCCCCGCGGCAAGCTCATGGCGCGCGGCGCGATCTTCCTCGCCGTCGTGTCGGTCTTCGTGGTCGCGGCCATCGCCTGGGTGCGCGTGCGCAAGCCGGAGAACCCTTCGATGGAAGTGCGCGCCACGCCGCCTTCTGCTGCGGGCACCGCACCGAGCGGCCTGGACAACCCGGCCGCATCCGCCGGAACCGCGCCCGCCAACGCGGCCGCGGCGCCTGCCGAGGTCTCACAGCCCGCGGCCGCCTCGGCCGCTCCCACCCCTGTGGGCACCGTCGCCCCGACGCCACCCGCCGAGGCGCCGACGCCACCCGCGGAGGCCGCGCCAGAGGCCGCCCCGGCGCCCGTGCCGCCGGTTCGGGCGCACGTGAGGCATCACGAGGCGGCCGCGGTCACGGCTCCGGTGACCAAGCCGACAGCGCCCCCGACGGCGCGGCCCGTCGGACCCGTTCACGAAAACAAGCCCGTCGTTCCTGGCAAGCGAGGCAAGGCCGTAGACGATCCCGACGGCACCTTGCCCCTGTCCGAATAGAGAGAGAGCCCATCATGCAGATTGCGCCGGATCAGATCGATCCCGACGCCGCCAAGGTCGTCCAGAGACTCCGAGAAAACGATCACCTCGCTTACCTCGTCGGTGGGGCCGTGCGCGACCTCCTCCTCGGGCGCAAGCCCAAGGACTTCGACGTCGTCACGAGCGCGACGCCGAACGAGATCAAGCGCCTGTTCAGGAACTGCCGCATCATCGGCCGGCGTTTTCGGCTCGCCCACATCTTCTACGGCCCCAAGATCATCGAGACCTCGACGTTCCGCGCGAACCCGCGCGAGCTCGAGGACGATGACGCGGGGGGCGGAGAGGCCGAGACGGGCGACCTGCTCATTCGTCGCGACAACATGTTCGGCACGCCCGAGGAGGATGCGCGCCGGCGCGACTTCACGATCAACGGCCTCTTCTACGACACGAAGACGGGGCAGGTCATCGACCACGTCAACGGCATGGCCGACCTCGAGGCGCGCATCGTGCGCACGATCGGCGATCCGGACATCCGCTTCCGCGAGGATCCGATCCGCATCCTGCGCGCCGTGAAGTTCGCGGCCCGTTGCGACCTCACGATCGAGCCGGAGACCTACCGGCGCATGATGGAGCACCGATCGGAGATCGCGAAGAGCGCGCAGGCGCGCGTCTCGGAGGAGTTCTATCGCTTGCTGCGCGCGGGCGCCGCCAAGCGCTCGATGGAGCTCCTCGTCGAGACCGATTTGCTCGAGATCTTTGCGCCCGAGATCGCACGCGGACTGCGCCCGGCGCCCGCGGCCGACGCGGCCCCCGATGCGCAACTCGAAGAAGAAGCCGCGCGACGCCGCGCGCGCCTCTGGGCCTACTTGGGCGCGCTCGACCGGTCGACCGAGCGGCGGCCCACCCCGCCGACGAACGCCCTCATCCTCGCGACGCTGCTGTTGCCGCCGCTGCGCGACGCGCTCGACCCAAACACGCGCGGCGTTCGAGACATCGGGCAGCTCATCTCACAGTCCATCGCGCCGGCGCTCGAGCGCCTGCGGCCCTCACGGCGCGACAGCGAGCTCGCGCGGCAGACGCTCTTGGCGCTCCGTTATCTCCTCCCGGCGGGGAGCTCGCGCCAAAAGCAGAACCTGCGCGGCCGCGATTTTTACGAGGACGCCATGCACCTCTGCGAGATCGTCGTCGACGCCGAGGGGCTCGAGCCGGGGCTCGCGGTGCAACCGGGCGCCAGCCTGGACGATGGCGCGTCGACCACGGACGCGGCCGCGGTCGACGACGGTCTGAACCTCGACGACGGCGCCCTTCCGCCCGAGCTCGAAGGATTCGAGAGCGACGGCAGCCGCCGCCGACGCCGCGGACGGCGCGGCCAAGGTCGGATGCGCGAAGCGGAGCCAGAAGGTCGGATGGGCCCGCCCGCGGCGCACGGGCGTGGCATCCCGTCCCACGGTCGCAGCCCCGCCCCGCTTCCCTCGCCTGTCCCCGTCGACCTGAACGGGCTCCTCGCGGCGACGCGAAGCCTCTCGTCGGCTGCCTCGCGGCCGGCCTTCCTCGGCAGCGGCGCCTTCGGCGGCCCCTGGTCCAGCCGCGTCGAATAACCCGCACAGTCCGATTGTCCACGACGCCGTTCGCACTGATAGTGCGGGCATGACAATGGTCGTGATTCTGACCGTGCGCGCCGGCACCACCGAGACGTTCCGCGCGTATGAGCGCGCCGCTGCTGCCATCATGGCTCGGCACGGTGGCGTCATCGAACGCGTGGTAGTGGTCCCCCCCGCTGCCGGCGAGCCGGTAGCGCTGCGCGAGGTCCACCTGGTGCGATTCCCGTCGGCACGCGCGTTCGACGAATATCGGGACGACCCCGCGCTGGCCGCGCTGGCACCGCAACGCGAACAGGCCGTCGCCAATACGGAGATCCTGATCGGTGACGAGGGGCCGCGGTACGGGGCGCCGGGAGACGCCGGCCCGCAAACGTTCAGCGGCGGCTGCCACTGCGGGGCGGTGCGATTTTGCGTGACCGGCGACTTGCGCACCGTCACCGAATGCAACTGCTCGATCTGCACCCAAAAAGGCTTCCTGCATCTGATCGTGCCCGCCCAGCACTTCCAGCTGACCTCCGGGCGCGACGCGCTGGCGACATACACGTTCAACACCGCAGTCGCCCGGCATACGTTCTGCCGCGTGTGCGGGATCCACCCCTTCTACGTCCCCCGCTCCGATCCCGACAAGATCGACGTTAACGTCCGCTGCATCGACGACGTCGATCCCCGGCAGGTGGCCGCCGCTCTGTTCGACGGCCGAAACTGGGAACAGGCGATCGGGGAGTCGCTGTCATGGCGCTGATGTCATAACCGACAGGGGGTCTTTCTCCCTGTCCTCCGAAGTGACGCGCGAACATGAGCTCGTGGTGCGCGAGCAAGGCGCTCGACGCGGCCGCGGACCCTCTCACCGCGCCCAATAGATCGAGCGAGCGCGGCTCCGCCGCGCGAAGCGAGCGCCGGGGGCGCGGGACCCTCTCACGCGCTCCCAAATGGTTCGAGCGAGCGCGGCTCCGCCGCGCGAAGCGAGCGCCGGGGGCCCGGGACCCTCTCAGGGTCTCGCATAGCTTGTCGGGTCGCGTACTCCCGCGGCCTCGAAACCGCGGCGTCGGAGCTGACAGGAATCGCAGCCGCCGCAGGCCGACCCCGACGCGTCGGGGTCGTAGCACGAATGGGTCAGGCCGTAGTCGACGCCGAGCGCGACGCCGGCCTGGATGATCTCGGCCTTCGACATGCGAATGAGCGGCGCGCGCATCGTGAACGGGCGGCGCTCGACGCCCGCCTTCGTCCCGAGGCGCGCGACCTCCTGCATGGCCGCGAGCCACTCCGGACGGCAATCGGGGTAGCCCGACGAATCGAGCACGTTGACGCCGACGACGATCTCGCTCGCCCCCGTGACCTCGGCGACGGCGATGGCGTACGCCATGAAGATCGTGTTGCGCGCCGGCACGTACGTCACGGGGATCCCGCCCCCGATCTCCGCCTCGCTGCGTCCCTTGGGAACGGGGATGGCGTCCGTGAGGGCCGACCCGCCGATGGCCCGGAGATCGAGGTCGATGATGCGGTGTTCGGCGGCTCCGAGGGCTTGCGCGACCCGCGCGGCGGCCGCGAGCTCCACGGCGTGGCGCTGGCCGTAGCGGAAGGAGAGCGCGTGGCAGCGGCGTCCCGCGGCGCGCGTCATGGCGAGCGCCGTCGCCGAATCGATTCCACCTGAAAGAAGCACGATCGCGTCGGTCATTCTCGAAATAGATTAGTGCACATATGCGCGAGGATGAAATCGCCGGCGCGCGCGAGCCCTTCGAGGACGCCACGCTCTACGACTGGGAGTACCGGCGCCGCCGCGAAGACCTCGGCTTCTATCGCATGCTCGCAGACGAGCGCGGCGGCCCGGTGCTCGACCTCGGCTGCGGCACGGGGCGTCTCATGGTGCCGCTGCTCCGAGACGGCCACGTGGTCGTGGGCATCGACCACGCGCCCGCAATGCTCGCCCGCGCCGGGGAGCGCGTGGCCAGGCTGCCGCTGAGCGGGCGGCGGCGCGCGCTGCTCGTGCGGGGCGACCTGCGGCGGCTGGCCGTCGAGGCGGCACCACGCTTCGCCCTCGCGATCGTGGCGTTTCACGGCATCCAGCACCTCGTGACCGACGCGGAGCTCCTAGGGCTCCTCCGTCGCGTGCGCGCCGCGCTCATCCCGGGCGGCTGGCTCGCCTTCGACCTGTTCGCGCCCGACCCGGCGTTCATGGGCCGCGTGCGAGCGGCCGGCCCCGCGCGGCGCTGGCACCGCACGCTCTTTCGTCACCCCGTGACGGGCCGACGCGAGGCGTACTCGGCGAGCTACGCGTTCGACGCGCGGAGGGGCACGCTGCTCACGACGTTCCACTACCAGCCCGTCGACGCCCTCGGCCGACGGCGAGGGCCCGAGCGACACGTGCGCCTCTGCCACCGCCAGCTCGAACCGGTGGCGGTCGCCGATTTATTGACGCGAGCGGGCCTCGCGCTGCTCCAATCGTGGGGAAATTTCAGCGGCGCGCCGCTCGAGCCCTCGACGTCGGGCGGCAGCGAACAGCACGTTCATCTGGCGCGAAGAGTCTGACGCGTTCACGGACGCGCGCGGCAGACGCGCGCGAAATCCTCGGGAAACACCGTGAAAAAGCCCCTTCTCCGTCAGAGCAGCGACGGGATTTCCCTTGACAGGATCCACCCCCCCGCTACGATGCCGAGGTCTTCGCAAACTTTCTGACGGGGGGCTACCAGATGGCCGAGAAAGTCGCAAAGTTGGGCGTGAACCGCGAGAAGGACTTCATGTATTACGTGAAGGACGGGGCTGTCTGGAAGGTTCAGCGAAAGCAGCCCGGTGTTCCCAAGGGCCGTCCCGAGAAGGTGGCTGACGGCGGCGTCGAGATGGACACGAACTACATCTACTTCGTCGATCGCGACGGAGACATTGCCCGCGCCAAGCGCGCCATCGGCGGGCAGAAGCGCAAAAAGAAGGGCGGCGCCAAGAAAGCCGCCCGGAAGAAGGCGGCCCCCAAGAAGGCAGCCAAGAAGAAGGCGGCCTCGAAGGGCAAAAAGTCGAGCAAGAAGGCTGGCGCGAAGAAGAAGGCGAAGAAAAAGGGACGCCGCTAAAGACCTGAGTCCTTCGTTATTCCGACATGAGGCCGCGTGGCAAAAGTCCCGCGGCCTCTCGTCGTTCTAACGGTCATTTGCTAGCCGGTCATTTGTTGCTAGCCGGTCATTTGGCGCGGCGGCCGCCGCCGGTGCGCTTGCCGCGACGCGGGCCCGCGCTCTTCTTCATGGCCGGCGCGCCGTCGTCCTCGTCCTCCTCTTCGGGCACGGCCGCCGGGCCGCCCGCCGTGGCCGCCGCGGCCTCCGGCTGCGGGTAGGCGAACTGATAGAGGATCCACACGAAGGCCACGATGATGGCGAGGGACATCCACGTGTATTGCTCGTCGAGCCACTGCGGCATACGCAGGTGATCCCAAGGCGGCTTGTTCGGGAGGTACTTCGTGGGCGCCCAATCGAGAAAGCCCGTCGTCGCCGTGGCCGCGAGCAAGAGCAGGCCCGCGTCCTTACGTTTCTCGTAGAGGAACGCCACGACGAACATGAACGAGTAGTAGTAGCAGGTGAGCTCGAAGAGGATCGCCATCATCATCGTGCCCATGCTGAGCGCGACCCACGGCTCGACGCCGCGCAGGGCCCGCCACAGCAGCACGATGAACGCGAGCTGCGCGATGCGCAGCAGGAACTTCGAGTGCTCGGCGGTCTCGAGCTTGACCTGCTTCCAGTGGCCCCACGGATCCTCGAGCTTGTCGTTCTTGAGGAAGCGCCCCACCTCGGACGGCCGATAGATCATGACCGTCTTGAGGCCCATGTAGTTCGTGAGCGGCGTCTTGTTGTGCTTCTCCGAGTTCTTGAGAAATTCGCGGTAGCTCGCGATGCCGTTGCTCGTCGCGAGGCTCACGGGGACGAGCAGCGCGAAGACGAGCGTGACGCCCGCGAAGAACCTCAGGTAGCGCCGATCGATGCGCGTGAAGAGCTCGCGCGCGCTCGCGAAGGGTTGGGGCTTCCACCACGGCCGGCCCGGCGCGCGCTCGCCGAGGAGCTGCTGCGCGACGACGAGGACGGGGCCGACGAGGCAGAACGACGGGAAGACCCGGAGCAGCGACGAATACCCGAGGAAGAGCCCGCCCAGGAAGGGCTTCTCCTTGCGCACCAGGCACACCCCTCCCACGAAGTAGAAGAGCCAGTCCCAGCGGAGGAACGCCCCCCCCGTCCAGTAGAAGCGGCACGGGAAGTTAGTCGCGAAGACGGCCAGCGCTACGCACAAGACGCGCCACCCGAACGCCCACCAGGTCAGCAGGAGCATCCCCAGGATGAAGGCCGGGTCTATCCGTATGAGGATGTTCACCTGCCCATCGGTGGCCGGCGACGTGTTCGCGAGGAACGAGCCCAGGATGTTCCACACGGGGGTCGCGTTGTAGCCGTGGTCGGTCTGCGCCTCCTCCCAGCGCTTGACGCCGTGGCGCGCGCGAAAGTACGCGACGTCCTGCTTGAACGACTGCCAGCGCTCCGGTGAGAAGTGCGACTTGCACGCGTCGGGGTGCGCGAGGACGTCCGTCGTCGACTGCATCATGTTCGTGCGCAGGTTCATGATCTTGCGCAGCTCGACGCGCCGGCGCAGCGTCGGATCCTCGGAGTCGGCGACGGCCACGCACTCGTACAGGCGGTCGTAGGACAGCTCCTTGAAGTACTTCGAGCCCACGTAGTAGTGGAACGTGTCCCAGACGTGGAAGTAGTTGCCGAAGTGGAACGAGAAGAAGTTCCAGTACGCGCAGAACGACAGCAGCCCCACGATGATGAGCAGGCGATCGCGCAGGCGGCGGAAGAGCTCCGGCGTCCCCTTCTTCGCGAGCCAAACGCCCCAGCCGATGAGGGCGAGCGCGCCCATGGCGAGCGCCATCTCGAAGCGCGAGCTCGCGTCGTTGTCCCACCACGCGAAGCTCCAGAAGGTCGGCTGCACGACCCTGGCCGGCGGCGCGTCGACGATCTTGAGGTGCGGCGGGAACGGCGACGGCGCCTGGCAGAAGGCCTGGAACTCGGAGATCGAATAGAAGTTGTCACCCGTGGGCTCGCCGATGCGCAGGTAACGCACCATCGTCGTCCCGATCGTCACGGGGCGCGTGCGCAGGCCGTGTCCGATGCCTACGACGTTGTCGACCTCGACGAGCAGCTTGAAGCTGTCACGCGCGCCGTCGAGCGAGCCCCAGATCTTGTAGACGTCGTTGGCGTCGGCCTGCACGGAGAACGCCGACACGGGCGTGGGCCGCCCGAGATCGTACGTGAGCGAGCCGGCGGCCGTATCGAACACGACGGCGGGCGGCGCGTCCCACTGCGCGCCCTCGGGGGCCGCCTGCCCGTCCGTTACGAGGCGCACGTTGCGGCCGATGTCCTGCTGCGCCGACGGCAGCTTCCCCGCGAGGAGGTTCTCCGTGCCGCACGCGGGCGAGGACACGTCCTCGGCGGCGGCCGGTGTGGCCCACGCGACGACGGCGAGCAACGCGAACGTCCCCGACAAAGCGACGCGATTGCCAGCCATTCTTGGGCCCGCCATGATGCCGGACATTAGCAGGCCTGCTGCAAATATTGAATCGGACCGGCAACTTCGGGACTCTCAGGCGTCGTCCGTCACCCTGTGCCATTCTGGGCGCCCATGAGCCCGACCCTCGCGCTGCTGCTGACGATGGTGATCGTGCTCGCCAACGCCTTCTTCGTGGCCGCCGAGTTCGCCTTCGTCAAGATCCGTCCGACGCGCCTCCAGCAGCTCGTCAAGCAGGGCAGCCGCCGCGCGCGCCTCCTGCAGACCATCACGAAGCAGCTGCCCGCGTACCTGTCCGCGAGCCAGCTCGGCATCACGATCTCGTCGCTGTCGCTCGGTTGGCTCGGCGAGCCCGCCTTCGCGAAGATGCTGCGTCCGCTGCTCGAGCGCGTCGGCGTCTTCCACGAGCGTACGGTGCACACGCTCGCCGTCACGATCAGCCTGGCCGTCATCACGTTCCTGCACACGGTCATCGGCGAGCTCGCGCCCAAGGCCATGGCGCTCCAGCTCACGGAGCCCATCGCAATGTGGGCGGCCCTGCCTTTTCGGGCGTTCTACGTCGTGGCGTTCCCGCTCATCTGGACCCTCAAGGGCGCGGCGTTCCTCGTGCTGCGCGTGCTGCACCTGCCGCCCGCCTCGGAGGCCGAGATGCTGCACTCGCCCGAGGAGCTGCGCATGGTCGTCCAGCACGTCAAGCTGGACCCGGGCGCGCGCCGCCTCATCGACCGCGTCTTCGACTACACGCACCGCGTGGCGCGCCACGTGATGACGCTGCGCCGGGACGTCGTCACGCTCGAGGCGGGGCGGCCGTTCGAGGACAACCTGCGCATCGCCGTCGCCAACCAGTACACGCGCTACCCGCTGTGCGAGCCCGTCACCGACCGCGTCGTCGGGTACGTGCACATGAAGGACATCGTGACGGCGCTCGCCTCGGGCACGCGGCCGCAGCGCATGCGCGAGCTCGTGCGCGAGCCCATCTACGCCTCGGAGGACACGCGCCTCGAGTGGCTCCGCCGGGAGTTCCAGCGGCGGCGCGTGCACATCGCGATCATCCTCGGGCCGGGGCACGCCTTCACGGGCATCGTGACGCTCGAGGACCTCGTGGAGGAGGTGCTGGGCGAGATTCAAGACGAGCAGGATCTCGAAGAGATCCCGCCCATCACGCGCAATCCCGACGGCAGCTTCGAGGCCGACGGCCGCCTCACGCTCGACGTCGCCACGCGTGACCTCGGGCTCAATTTTCCGCCCCTCCCGCCCGAGGTCGAGACGCTGGGCGGCTTCCTCGTGACACAGCTGTCCGAGCGGGCCGTCCCCGGCGACGTCGTGCTGGCAGCGGGACATCACCTGACGGTCCTCGACGTCCGGGACCGGAGGATACGCCGCGTCAGGGGCGTACCCCTGCCCCCGGAGCGGCACGGAGAAGACCCCGGAGATGACGATGACCAGAACGAAACAAAGCCTCCCGACGCCGACTGATTGTCGCAGGTGAAAGCCGGCGGGGTTTGGTGTAGAGTCTGCTGCGGGTTGGTTTCATGAGCATGGTACAGGGCGAAACTCGGGGTGAAGACCCGTCGTCGGAGCGGTGGACTCAGTACTACCGAGAGGCCCGGGCTCGCCGTCGCGCGCGCGGGCCCGAGGTCCGCACGCGCGTGAAGTTGCGTCGCTATCGCAACCGCCAGCGCGCCATGATCATCAGCGGCTTTCTCACGGTGGGCGCGTTGGCCGCGATCTTCTACGCCGTCCTCATGAACTGAGCGGCCCGTCCGCCGTCCGGCCACAGTTGGGGCCGCGCGGACCGTCACGTTGACCTGGTGCCGACCGTGCTTACGTATGTGGGGTGAGCGTCGCGACTGACTCGATCATCCAGGCGTGCCCTCGGTGCGGCGCCAAGAACCGCGTCCCGGTGAGCCGGACCTCGGAACGGCCTCGGTGCGGCCGGTGCCACACCGACCTGCCTGTGGCCGCAGCCGCGGAGGCGCATCCCGTGACCGTCACGGAGCAGAACTTCCGCGCCGAGGTCGAGCAATCCACCGTGCCCGTCCTCGTGGATTTCTGGGCGCCTTGGTGCGGACCGTGTCGCGCCGTCGCGCCCATGTTGGAGAAGCTCGCGGGCGAGCGCGCGGGGCGACTCAAGATCGCGAAAGTGAACGTCGACGAGAACCCCGCTCTCTCGGCGCGCTTCTCCGTGAGCGCAATCCCGACGCTGGCGCTCTTCCGCGGCGGGGCCCTCATCGACCAGATTCGCGGCGCGGCGCCCAAGGCCACCCTCGAAGCGCGCCTCGCCCAACACGGCCTTTAGGCCCCGCCTCGGGTTCCTAGAACCCGAGGTCGTAGGTCCACCCCAACGATAGCGACGCGCCGGCCTTCCCCTCGCCCGACAAAGCGCCGCCGCGGTAAGTCGCCGCGGCGTCGATGGCGCCGGTCGGCTGCGTGAAGAGCAGCGCCTCGCCGACCGCCGCGCCCGCGAGGCCGTTGATGAGGCCCGACGACCAGTGGTGGTACCCGAGCCCCAGGAAGAGGAGCACGCCCGTGTTGAACGCGATGTTGCCCGCGTGCATCCACCATCCGCGTTGCCACCGCTCGTCCGCGGCGTCGGCCGCCAGCTTGCCTTCGGCGTCGGCGAGCAGCGCGCACACACGCGCGTCGTCGTCCAAGAGCCCCGCGGCGAGGGCCGCGCTCAGCTTCGGCGCGTCGCGCGTGACGTCGAGCGGCACGGCCAGCAACGGCACGACGCCGACGGCCGCCGTGGCGGCGCTCACGTACCAGTCGACGCGGTCCTTCGCCGCGACGAACGGCACGACCGCCAAGCTGCCGACACCCGCGGCGCCGATGCCGATGACCCAGCCGTACGTCCAGAGCCGGCCCCGCGCCGCGTCCTCGCCGAGCTTCCGATCGATCCAGGAGAGGCGGTCCCTGCCGTCCATGGCGGCGAGGCTCGCATCGGCTCCCGGCGGGGCCGCGCAGGTCATGGCGCGCGCCGGCTTCGCGGACGCCAGCCCGCACACACCCGCCAGGCCGACGGCGATCAGCGACCGGCGCACGGCCTCAAGCGCCGGCCTTGCTCTTCATGGCGTGCCCGGCCAGCGTCGTCGCGAGGTCCCAGACGGCGCCGGGGACCTTGTGACAGTCCGCGATGACGTCGTCGAAGGCCGCGACGATCCAGTCCTCGTCCGCCTGCGAGAGGCAGAGCGGCGGTAGGAGCTTGATGACGTACATCTCGTGCCCGGCGACCTGCGACAGGATGCGGTGCCGCGAGAACAGCGGAATGATCACCATCTGACAGAAGAGTCCCTTGGTGGCCTTCTCGAGGAGCGCCCAGGCGGCCCGAAGCGGCAGCGACCGCGGCGCGCCGAATTCGAGGGCCACCATGAGGCCGCGCCCGCGCACCTCGGTGAGGAGCTCGTACTTCCCCGTGAGGGCGCCGAGCCGACCGAGCAGGCCGGCGCCGCGCCGGGCGGCGTTCTCGATGAGCCCTTCGTCCTCGAGCACGGCGAGCGTCGCGAGCCCCGCCGCCATCGCGAGGTTGTTCTTGCCGAACGTCGAGCCGTGCACGACGGCGCGGTCCATGCGATCGAAGGTGCGGTCGAAGATCCACTTTTTACCGACGACGGCGCCCACGGGCACGAAGCCGCCCGAGAGAGCTTTGGCGAGGAGCACGAGATCGGGATCGACGTCGTCGTGCTGGACCGCCAGGAACTTGCCCGTGCGGCCGAGTCCGGTCTGCACCTCGTCGGCGACGAACAGGGCGCCGTATTCTTTGCACAGGCGCGCCGCCTCCGCGAGATATCCGGGCGCGGGCAAGTTGACTCCCTTGCCTTGAATGGGCTCGACGAAGAAGGCGGCCACGTCATTGCCGGACAACGCCGCCTCGAGCGCCGGCAGGTCGTTCCACGGGACCTGCGCGGCGTCGGTCAGCAACGGGCCGAACCCGTCCCGGAAGGACGCGTCTCCGTTCATCGTCAACGCCCCCATCGTGAGCCCGTGAAAGGCGTGGTCACAGAAGACCAGCTTCGAACGGCGCGTCGCGGCCCGCGAGAGCTTGATGGCAGCCTCGACGGCCTCGGTGCCCGAGTTGCAGAAGAAGACCCGCTCCTGCCCGGGGATGTGCGCGAGCAGGCGCTCCGCCAAGAGCCCCGACAGGAGCGACACGTCCATCTGCACGAGGTTGGGAAGATCGGCGTCGAGAACGTCGATCATGGCCTTCTTGACGGTCGGGTGATTCCGCCCGACCGCGAAGACGCCGAAGCCCGCCAGCAGATCCAGATAGCGCGTGCCCTTCTTGTCGAAGAGGTACGCGCCCTCGGCGCGCGTGTAGTGGCGATCGAAGCCGATGGTCTTGAGCACGCGGACCATCTGTCGGTTCAGATATTTTTCGTGCAGGGAGAAGCTCTCGCTGGCGCGGTCGGCCAGCTCCTTGAGGATGTCGAAGGCCATCAGGGCGCCTCGGGGAAGAGAACGGCCCCGGTCTCGACGGCGCTCATCACCTGCGCCGCCATGGACATGACCTGCAGGCGCGTCAGCTTGGCGCCCGCGCCCTGGCCGCGCAGCAGGTGCAAGGTCCCGATGGCGAGGCGCGTGTTGAGGGCGTTGAAGGCCACGATGCCCCGGTCCGCTCCGGCCGTGCGCAGGAGCTCCGTGTATTCGACGGCCTGTCGCAGATCGGCGCGCGCCAGCAGGAACACCTCGGCAAGGCTCGCCTGGCGCGGCAGATAGACGCGGCCCTCGGCGGCGTCGCCGTCCACGTCCTTGAGGATGTTCACGAGCTGCAGCGCCTCTCCGAAGGCGACGGCGCGCGCGCGCAGCTCGCCGGCCACCGTCGCCAACGACGGGCTCTGCAACAAGAAGAGCTCGGTCAGCATCTCGCCGACGATGCCCGCGACGGCGAAGCAATAGTCGTGCAGGTCTTGCAACGTTTGCAGCTGCAGGTTACCCGCCGCGTCCGTCCGCGCGACGATGTTGGCCATCTCGCGCGCGCTGCGCGCCACGTGGAGCTTCAACGGGGCGCGGGCCGCGGGCCGCAGCCGCCGTAGCCACCCGATGACGTCTGGCGTCGCCGCGAGGAGCTCGAGGTAACCCGCGTGCTCGAGGGGAGGATCGTCCCTCCACCCGGCGGTCATCTCCCGCGACGCGGGCCCGTCCTCGGCCTCCATCGCGCGAACGAAGTGGGCCAGCGCCCTCGCGCGACGCGGCGGCTCCCACCGGGTGGCGTCCTCGAAGGTGTCGATGATGCGAAACAAGAGATACGCCGTGGCCACCTCGGTCTGGAGCGGCTCCGGCAACATTGGAATGGTCAGCGCGAACGTGCGGCTCGTCCGCTGCAGCAGCGGCCGCAGCTCCGGCGGCGGGTCGCCGCCGCCGTCGGCAAAGGGCTGTGGCGCGGATTCCATTCAGGCGTTCCTCGTCGCGAGCTCGTCTTCGAGACCGGGCCCGGCTTGCGCCGCGGCGGCGGAGGTCGATCGTTCGGCGGCGTAGAGCGCCTCCACGGTGAGCGCGGCGGCGCGCGCCAGGCCCCTCGCGCAGGCGCGCACACGGTCGCGAAGGGCCAGCAACCGCCGAAGGTCGCTCGGCCTCGTGAGGAGGCCGACGACGACGCGGCTCCGGCGAACCGCTCCGCCGTCGTCGCGGCTCCGATTCAACAGCGCGGGCACGGACTCGGCGGCCGGATCGCTCACGGCGCGCAGGGACATCCAGGGCACGCCCGCGCGGCTCGCGACAGCCGCGAAGACCGACGACTCCAGATCGACGACGAGCGGGAGGTTGGACGCGTCGCCGTCGGCGGCGAGCCGCGCCCCCGCGAGCGCGAAGAGCCGCCGCTTGTCGTCCGCCGTGTCGGCGATGCGAACGGCGGTCACGGCGGCGCCGCGGCGGGCTCCCGAGACGCGCGCAGCCGCCGCCGTCAGCGCGGCGTCCGCCGCGTGGAGGCTGCCGTCGGTCTCGTCGATGACGCGCTCGACGACCAGCAACGCCTCCGCGCCGAGCCCGGCCGTCAAGCCGCCCGCGACACCGACGACGATCACGCGACTCACGGGAAACGCCGCGAGCACCGCGGCCAGGCCGCGCCGGGCGTTCCGCTCTCCGTCGCCCGTGACGGCCAGCGCCACGGGCGCCGCGCCCAGGGCGCCCAGCGTCACGCGCGCGCCCGTGACGGCCGCCGCTCGCTGGCCGACGAGCCGCGCCCGGAGGGGAGCCACCTCGTCTTCCATCGCCGCGACGATCGCCGTCAGCGCGCGCTCACGACCTGCCCAACCTGCCGTCTCGACCGTCACGGTTAGGCCCTCTCACCCGAGGAAGTTCCAGGCCGCCATGCGCACCATGTCGCGAGGGCTCTTGGAGAGCTGGCGGACGGCCGAGGCCTCGAAGCCCGAGTGCATCGCACAGTTCGCGCACCGGCTGTCCTTGCGAGACTCCCAGTACGACCAGTTCGTCTTCGTCCAGAACTCGTTCCAATCGGCCGTGTAGGTCTCGCCGATCAAGTAGCAGGGCCCCTTCCAACCGCGCGGCGTGAAGGTGACCGTGCTCCAGGGCGAGCAGTCGTAGTCGCGCTTTCCGGCCGCGAACTCGAGGTACATCGGGGTCGAGCTCACCGGAAATGTCTTCGACAGCTCGAGCACGCGCTGGAACTTCTTCTGAATCTCCTGCCGAGTGAGGAAGATGTCCTCCGATACGGACTCGTAGTGGTACCCGGGCGAGAGCAAGAGGCCGTTGACGCCGAGCTGGGTCAGGAACGCGCACAGCTCCTCGATCTCGGCGATCTCGGTGTTCTTGAAGACCGTCGTGTTCGTCATGACGTGATAGCCGAGCCGCTTGGCCTCGCGGATCATCTCGACGGCCTTGTCGAAGACGCCCTCGCGCGCGCAGACCTCGTCGTGCGTCTTGCGCATGCCGTCGAGGTGGACGTTGATCGTGAGACGCTTGTGCGGCGCGATCTTCCCGAACACCTTGCTGTCGAGCACGAGGCCGTTCGTGCACAGGTAGATGTGCCGCTTGCGCGCGATGATGCCGTCCACGAGCTCCTTGAGCTCCGGGTAGAGCGTCGGCTCTCCGCCGCAGATCGACACCGCGGGCGCGCCGCAATCGTCGACGGCCGCAAGGCAGGTCTCGAGCGGCAAGCGATCGGACAGCTTGCCCGTGTGCCGCTCGGTCGAGCAGCCGATGCACGCGAGGTTGCACGTGTACAAAGGCTCGAGCATGAGCACGAACGGGTAACGACTGTTCCCCAGCATCGACTGCTTGAGCTGGTGTGCGACCATGTCCGTCGTAATATGTAGAGGAAAGCGCATGATGACCTCGTTTGAGAACCGGGTTGTACCAGGAAAGCCCCGAGGCGGCTGGAGGTTTCTCACGTGACGACCGCGAGCGACACCAGCCCCGCATCCGCGCCCGGGGGGGCGTCCTCGGCCGAGCGGCTCGTCGGCGTCACGCCGCTGCCGGCGGCGCCGGGCGTCGTCCTGCGCAGCATCGCGAAGGCGCGCGACTGGTTGCTGGCGCGCCAGGACCCGGCCGGTTTCTGGTGCGGAGAGCTCGAAGGCGACACGACGCTCGAGAGCTACATGATCCTGCTCGAGGCCTTCTTCGGTCGGCGCGGGGGCGAGAAGTCGCTGGCGCTGGCGCGCGTGGTCGGCGCCGAGGTGCTCCCTGCGGGCGGATGGGCCCAGTACCTCGGCGGCCCGCCGGAGATCTCGGTCTCGGTGCTGAGCTACCTCGCCATGAAGGTCGCGGGCGAGCCCGCGGACGCGCCGGACATGCTTCGTTCGCGCGACGTCATCGTCGGCCTCGGGGGCGCCGAACGCGCCAATACGTACACGAAGTACCACCTGGCTCTCTTCGGGCAATACGCCTGGAGCGACGTGCCCGCCATCCCGCCCGAGATGGTGTTCCTGCCGGGCGGCGGTCCGTTCACGGTCTATGACATGTCGAGTTGGTCGCGGACGATCTTCGTGCCGCTCTCGATCCTGTACGCCGCGAAGCCCGTGACGGCCCTGCCCGCGTCCTGCGGCGTGTCCGAGCTCTTCGCGCGCAGCGTGGCCGCCGATGGCGCCGAGCGCGGGCCCGCGACCTCCTCGAGCGCCGCATGGAAGAAGGTCTTCTTCGGCGTCGATCGGCTGCTCAAGGCTTACGAACGGCTGCCCGGCAGCGCGGCGCTGCGCCGGCTCGCCGTACAGCGCGCCGCCGCCTGGATGATCGAGCGCCTCGACGCCTCCGACGGCCTCTCGGCGATCCTGCCCGCCATGGCGAACTCGGTGATGGCCCTCAAAGTCCTCGGCCGGCGCGAAGACGATCCGCTGCTCGCGACGCAGCTCGCGCACCTGGACGCCCTCCTGCTGCGCGACCCCGCGACGTCGGATCTGCGCATGCAACCTTGTCTGTCGCCGGTCTGGGACACCGTGCTCGCGAGCCACGCGCTCGCGCAGAGCGGTCTCCCCGCCGACGCTCCCCCTCTCCGGCGCGCGGCGTCGTGGCTCATCGGCAAGCAGACGACGCGCGACGGTGATTGGTCACGGCGCAACACCGCGCCCCCGGGCGGCTGGTACTTCGAGCACCGAAACGAGTTCTACCCGGACGTCGACGACACCTGCATGGCCCTCATGGTCCTGCGCCGCGCGCGCGCCGACGTCCCCGAGGCCGCCCAAGAAGAGGCCGTGCGCCGCGGTTTGACCTGGATGCTCGGCATGCAGAACGCCGACGGCGGCTGGGCGAGCTTCGACAAAGACAACGACAAGCAGTGGCTCACCGAGGTCCCGTTCGCAGACCACAACGCCATGATCGATCCGAGCACGGCGGACATCACGGGCCGCGTGCTCGAGTCCCTCAGCCACTTCCCCGAGTACACGCCCGCGCATCCCGTCGTGCGGCGCGCGCTGGACTTCCTTCGCCGCGATCAAACCTCCGACGGAGCCTGGTACGGGCGCTGGGGCGTGAACTACATCTACGGGACCTGGCAGGTGCTCCGGGGCGTCACCTGCATCGGCGAGGATCTGGAGGCGCCCTACGTGCGGCGTGGCGTGAAGTGGCTGCTCGAGCACCAGAACGCCGACGGCGGCTGGGGTGAGAGCATCGCGAGCTACGACGACCCTTCGCAGCGAGGGATCGGCGCCTCGACATCCAGCCAGACGGCCTGGGCGCTCATGGGCCTTTCCGCCGGCGGCGAAGCCGACAGCCCCGCGGTTCGGCGCGGCACGCGCTGGCTCCTCGACAGGCAGGACGCCGACGGGACGTGGCAGCAGGAGCCTTGGACGGGGACGGGGTTTCCGAAGGTCTTCTATCTGAACTACCACTACTATCGGCACTACTTCCCGCTGATGGCGCTCTCGCAGCTCGCGCGCGCCCGACTGATCCCGCTCGCGTAGGGACGCGCAGCGTTTCAGCGCAGCGTCTTCGCCATCTCGGCGGCTTCGCGCTTGACCCGTCGCTCCTCGGGCGCGTCGTAGCTGCCGACGCGGGCCGCCGCGATGTCGGCGAGCAGCGCCTTGGCGTCCGCGGGACGGCCCTCGTCGGCGGCGATGCGGGCCTCGTACAGGCGCGCCCGGAGGTTCGCTGGGTTGATCGCGAGCGCCCGCCGGAGCTCGAGCGCGGCCTTGTCCCGATCGCGCTTGGGCCAAGGCAGAGCCAGGTCATAGGCCGCCCAGACAACGGGGATGCTGCCGTGGTCGTAGCGGACGTCGAGCGCCGTGGCCCGCTCGAGCGGCCGCTTGAACTTCCCCTCGATGCCGTTGGCGATGGCGCGCACCACCCCCATGCCCTCGGCGTAGCTGCCGATGCTCAACGCGGCCCAGTAGTGTCCGGCCACGTCGTTCGGGTTGGCGGCGATCGCGCGCTCGGCCAGCTCATAGGCCTCCTTGCCGAGGCGTGAACGCTCTTCCGCCGAGCGGCCCGGCACGTCGCTCTCCGTGAACCGCGCGCGCGCCGCGCGCCAGAGCGCGCCGTAGTCGCGCGGCGCCACCAACAGGAGGGCCTCGACGAGGCGATGGGCCTCGCGCAGGGCGGCCGCATCGTCGCGCCGTTCGTGCAACGAATCCAATTGCGCGAGCATGGTGCGGATCGGGGGCGCGCCGGCGGGCGGCGTCGGCGCGCCTCCCTCGGCGACGACGACGACCAACGAGACCGCCAGCGCCGAGAGCATCGCGCCACGGACTCTAGCAGCAGCCGACGCTCATTTTACGACCAACACACGCACGTCGCCTTCGCGCCGAAGAACGGTGACGCCCGTGTCGTGGGGGTGGTTCTCGACGAGGAGATCGACCGTGCTGTCGCCGAGGCACAGGCCCGTGATGCGCAGCTCGGGCACCGACTCCGGGAGCAGCGGGTGCGAGAACGTCACCTCTCGGCGGCGGCCATCGACGGTCAACCCCAGCGCTGAGTGCAGGAGGTGGAAGACGGCGCCGGCGGCCCAGGCCTGGGGCGCACACGCCACGGGATAGATCGTGGGTCCCTCGTCGGACCGGCGCTCGAACCCGCAGAACAGCTCCGGCAACCGCCGGAACTCGACGAAGCGGCTGGCGGCCAGGAGCCCCTCCAAGATCCTCGAGGCGAGAGCCCGGCATCCGTAGCGCGCGAGACCTGCCGCGACGATCGCGTTGTCGTGCGGCCACACGGAGCCGTTGTGATACGACATGGGATTGTAGCGACGCTCGCCCGCGGCGACAGTCCGGACGCCCCACCCGGAGAAGCTGCCCTCGCTCATGAGCGCTTGCGCCGCCTTCCGGCCGCGCGCGCGGTCTGCGATCCCGCACCAGAGCGCGTGACCGGCGTTCGAGCTGCGCACGCGACACTGGCGCTTGACCCCGTCGAGCGCGAGCACGTACGTCCCGAGCGCGTCAGACCAGAAGCACTCTTCGAAGCGCCGGCGCAGGCTCTCGGCCTTGCTCTCGCACCGCGCGCCCAGGTCGGCGTACCCGAGCGCGCGCGCCATCTCCGCTGCCACGCGCCAGGCCGCGTACACGTAGCCCTGCACCTCGACGAGCGCGATGGGTCCCTCGGCGAGGGTTCCGTCGTCGTGGAAGATCGAATCGTGCGAATCCTTCCAACCCTGGTGCACCAACCCCGTCGTGCTCAT
>DASXOE010000098.1:0-49588 GCA_036494575.1 Polyangia bacterium
GCCTTTGACAATGTTGTTCTCATACTCGAACGGACTTGCCAGGCCGTCTACCGGCGCAACAAAGAGCTCAAGCACATCCTCCAGCGAGAACTCGTCGGCGTTCCGAGTCTTGAATGGTCGGCGGCGATACAGGTCGGTAAGATTCACGAACCCAGCGTAGGCGCAAATATGACGATGTGTCTAGGGCCGTTGGGCGCCGCGACCTCGGCGCGTCCCTGAGCTTGGCGCTGTGCAAATCTCGACAATCCAATATCTCGGGACCGCTTGGCTCTCAAGTCGAACATCAAAACGGGACTTCGAGACACCATCGCCCTCGCGAATCAGCCATCCATCTGCGACGCCCCCAATAACCCACCCGCCCCTACCCCACCAACAACGTCCCCACGCTCCCCGGCTCCCCCAACGACGCCGCAATCTCCCCCGCCCCCACGATGTGAACCGCGGCAACCCCCGCCTCGAGCGACGCAAAAGCCTCCTCGAGCTTCGGAATCATGCCGCCCACCACCGTGCCCGCCGCGATCGCCGCCCGCGCTTCCGCGACCGTAAGCCGCGCCAGCCGCGACGCCGGATCGTCTCGATCCCTCCGCACGCCGCCCACCGCCGTGCACGCGACCAACGCGTCCGCCTTCAACGCCCCCGCGAGCTGGCTCGCGACGACGTCCGCGTTGATGTTCAACACCCCACCCGCCACGTCCGCCCCCGCCCCCGCCGCGCCCCCCAGGCACGCAATCACCGGCACGTACCCCGCGAGCTCGAGCGCCGCGAGCAAATCCACGTCGAAGCTCTCGACGTCGCCCACGAACCCGAAGTCCACCGGCGCCGCGCCGCCGCCCGAGACCACGCGCGGCGGGCGTTTCTTCGCGCGGATCACGCCGCTCGTGCCGCTCACGCCCACCGCGGGCACGCCCGCGCCGCGCAGCGCCGCGCACAGATCGACGTTGAGCTTCCCCGCGACGACCATCTTCATGACGTCGAGCGTGGCTTCATCGGTCACACGCCGCCCGCCCACGATCTTCGGCTCCAAGCCCAGCCGCCGCGAAAACTCCGTCGCCTGCGGCCCCCCGCCGTGCACGACGACGATCCGCCGCCCCGGCAAAGCCCGCGCGAGCTCCCGCGCGACCACCCCCAGCGCCGCGCCTCCCAGCACGTCGCCCCCCAACTTCACGACGACCCGCTGAGCCCCGCTCACGGCCAGGGCCCAGGATCTTCCAGCGAAAGCCTCTCATCCAGCCCGAGCATCAAGTTCATGTTCTGGATGGCCTGGCCCGCGCCGCCTTTGATGAGGTTGTCGAGCGCGCTCACGATCGCCAACGTACGCTTGCCCGTCGCCGCGTCGACCTCCCCCAGCGTGAAGCCGACCTCGGCCGTGTTCGCGCCCGCGACCGCCGCGACCTCCGGCAGCCGCTCGCGCACGAAGCGCACGAACGGCTCGTTGTCGTACGCCGCCGCGAACAAGCCCCCGATCGACGCCTCCGTCTCGCCGCCCTCCACCTCGACGAACGCCGTCGCCAGGATCCCGCGCGACAGCGGCGCCGACACCGGCACGAAGCGCAGCTCGACCGCGCGCGCGCCCGCCGCCGCCAGCGTCTCGACGATCTCGGGCGTGTGCTGGTGCTCGAGCACCTTGTACGTCTTCAGATTCACGGCGCGCACCGGGTGGTGCGTGCCCGCCGACGGCGCGACGCCGCTGCCCGAGGAGCCCGTCATGCCCACGACGTGCACGACGCCGCCCAGCTTGCCGGCGCGCGCGAGCGGCAGCAGCCCGAGCTCGATCGTCGTCGCGAAGCAGCCCGGCGACGCCACGGCGCGCGCCGTCGCGATGCGCGCGCGGTGGAGCTCCGGCAGGCCGTAGACGAAGGTGCCCAGCAATTCGGGGTGCGGGTGCGCGCCGCCGTAGTACTTCGCGTAGGCCGCCGCGTCCGTGAGGCGGAAGTCGCCCGACATGTCGACCACGCGCGCGCCCGTCTTGAGGATCGCGGGCGCGTGCTGCGCGCTGACCTTGTGGGGCAGCCCCAGCAGCGCGACGTCCGCGCCCGCGGCCGCCTCGGCGGGCGGGACGTTCTCGAAGCGCAGCGGCGTGCGGCCCAGCAGGGGCGGGTGGACCGCGCCCAGCGGCTCGCCCACGTGGTCGACGGAGACGACGCGCAAAAGCTCCACCTCGGGGTGGATGAGCAGCCGCCGGATCATCTCGGCGCCGCCGTAGCCCGTGCCGCCGATGACCACCGCCTTGAAGCGCTTCACCGCTTCTATTTTACGGCGCCCGCGTCCGTTGCGCGAGGGCGCGTCAGCCGCCGCCGGAGCCGGCGGCGGAGCCACCGTCGGCGCCGATGAAGATGCTGCCCATCTCCATCGCGGGTGCCTCGTAGGTGTCGGTCACGGACGCCTCCGGGATCGGGCGGCAGATGCCGTCGCCCGCGTCGGGGCAGAACTTGTCCTTCGGTCCGCAGCCGACCGCCCCGGCGCCCAGCGCGATCGCGATGCCCAGGATCACCGTCCGCGCAGGCCCGAAGCGAAAGCGAGGGTGCACGCCTTCATGATTGGGGGAGGGCGCGACGGTGTCAAGCAAGGGCGCAACTCCCGTGCTTTTCGGCCGACGAGACAACCAGGCACCCGGAGGAGCCGAGGGGGCGGGAACGGTGGCGGTCAGGTTCGTCGGCATGGGTCGGACTCGTCAAGCATGCCCGCGCCACAAGGTGGGAGCTCAGCGGTCTTTTGACCATGCTCCATGACCAGTGGCGGGGAGCGGTCATCCTGACGGCTCTGATCTTCTATGTGACCCTTCGCGAGGGGCTGGATAAGCTAAAATCGACGAGTCTCAAGACGCCCTTCGGCGATCTGGCTATGCTCCAAGAACCCAAGGTGAAGCCAGAGGAGAAGGAAGAGCAGACGTGAGCATCATCGAGCCTAGGAAGACGCTCCACGTGCAGTACCCACTGCCGCCTTCTCAGCACGTCAGCATCAGGGTCGCGGCGGACAAGGCTGTGAATGTCTATGTCTTGGACCAGGAGACGCTCGATGCATTCCTCTCTTCTGAACGGAGAGATGCTCCGGCGGGAGCGATCGCGCAGTCGAGGGTCGGCCTGTTGCATGAGCTACGCGTGAAGCTGCCCGTCCTTTCCAAATGGTTCCTGGCGATCGACAACCCCTGGGACGTGCCGACCAGGGCTGAATACACAGTTGGCGTGAGTGACCCCATTTCCCCGAGTCCAATCGGCTTCGGAGTTACGTCTGCGATGACTTCGTTGCTCGGCGGCCCGGGTCGGCGTTAGCCGGTCGAGCGCGAGCGTCACTGTTCTGGCGCGCGCGCGTGAATTCCCGCGTGAAACGCCCGCCCGTCGGTTGACACCATAGGAAGCCCCCCCTAACCTCGAACCTTCGTGCGTGGCCGTTCGTTTCGCTCCTTTGCCTTCGTCGTCGGCGGGATCCTCGTGGGGGCGGGCGTCGCGACGCGGGCCGCGTGGCCCGCGCCGAAGCCCGCCGCGCTGACGTTCACGCTGCCCGCGGGCGCCAAGCGCGCCATCGTGTCGGGGGGACCGCCGCCGCAGCTGCTCAAGCTCGCCGACGTGCGGCCCGGCATGGTCGGCGAGGCGCTCACCGTGTTTCACGGCACGAAGCCCGAGCCGTTCAAGGTGCGCGTCGTCGCCGTCCTCAAGCAGTTCCTGCCCAAAGAGGACGTGATCCTGATCCGCGCCGAGGATCCGCGCGTCGAGCACTCCGGGATCGTGGCCGGCATGAGCGGCAGCCCCGTGTACGTCGACGGCAAGCTCATGGGCGCCATCGCCTACGCGTGGAGCTTCGCCAAGGATCCGCTGGGCGGCGTCACGCCGATCGAGAGCATGCTGGCCGAGCGCGCGCGGCCGCGGCGCCTCGACCCGATGGAGCTGGCCGCGAACGACGGGGACGCGGGCGCGCGCGCCCTGCCCGCGCTGGCCGGGGCGCGGCCCGCTGGCGGTGCGCTGGGCGGCGCGCTCGGTGGTGAAGGTCGGCTCGTGCAGGCGTCCGTGCCCCTGTCGGTGTCGGGGTTCACGGCGCGCACCGTGGCGGAGCTCACCGAGGCGCTCGGGCCCGTGGGCCTCGTGCCCATGCAGGCGGGCGGCGGGCGGCGGCTTCTGCCCGGCAAGGTCGAGGCCGGGCACGTCGAGCCGGGGTCGTCCATCGGCGTCGAGCTCGTGCGCGGCGACATGAGCATGGTGGGCACCGGCACCGTGACCTACATCGACGGCTCGACCGTGCTGGCGTTCGGGCACCCCATGTTCGGCATCGGCGAGTCGTACCTGCCGCTCGTCGACGCCGAGATCCACGCGTTCCTGCCCAGCCTCGCGCAGTCGTTCAAGATGTCGTCGCCGCTGCACGAGATCGGCGTGCTCGTGCAGGATCGCCAGACCTGCATCATCGGCAACCTCGACGGGCGCACGACCATGATGCCCGTCGACGTCCGCGTCACCGGGCCCGAGGGCAAGACGCGCGCCTTCCACGCCGAGGTGGCGCGCAACCGGCGGCTCACGCCCATGCTGGCGTCGATGGTCGTCGCCAACGCCGTGGCCGACGCCGAGCCCGACGTCACCGACATGGTCGCGAGCGTCGACGGCAAGCTCACGCTGCAGGGCCGCGCGCCGCTCGAGCTCAAGGACGAGATCTTCTCGGCCGAGGGCATCTCGGGGCGGTTGCTCGGCGGCACGCACGGGCTGCGCGCGCTCGGCGAGCTCATGTTCAACCCCTTCGAGCCCGTCGTCGTCGATCGCGTCGAGGTCGACGTGCGCGTCGAGCTGCGGCGCGACGTCGCCGACATCGTGGGCCTCGCGCTGCCCACCGAGACCGTGCGCGCCGGCGACACCGTGCCCGTGCGCGTGACGCTGCGGCCGTTCGCGGGGGCCGAGTACGTCGAGACCGTGCTCGTGAAGATCCCGCGCGCCGCCGCGGGGCGGGCCGTGCACCTCGAGGCCGCGTCGGGCGCCATGGCGCGGCCCGAGGTGCCGCCCGCCGAGACGCTGGGCGACTACATCGAGAACCTGCGCAAGTACTACACGGCGGCCAGCATCGTCGTGTCCGTCCAGACGCCCGACGAGGGCGCGGCGCTGCGCGGCCGGCTCATCCCCGATCTGCCGGCGTCGGCGCTGGACACGCTGCGCCCCGGCAACGGGACCCGCCGCGCCGACGCGTACCGCGTGGCCGAGCGCACCGTCTTTCCGTCGAAGCGGCTCGTCACGGGCCGCCAGGAGCTGAACGTCGCCGTCGTCGACGACGTGCTCGGCCACAACCGGTGACCATCAAGACGACCCGCCAAAGGAAACGATGACCTCGCCGACGCGCCCCGAAATTCGCCTGATATCCCCTCGCCCTCGCCCTCGCCCGCGCCCCCACCGTCTCTTGATGTTGGGCGCCGCCGCGCTCGCGACGCTCGCGGCCGCCGCGCCCGCGCGCGCCAACGCGACGCGCACCTTCCGGCAGGCCACGGCCAAGGACTTCGAGGAGGGCGAGGCGACGGGCAGCATGGTGCAGCCCACGGGCGAGGTCGTGCCCGGCCTGAAGGCGAGCGCCGTCGAGGCGCCGGGCGCGTTCACGTGGTGCTCGGCGCTGTCGCGCGACGGCGGCGTCGCGTACTTCGGCGGCGGCGACGAGGGGAAGATCTACGCCGTCGACGCCAAGGACGCAGGCAAGACGGGCGAGAAGGCGCGGCTCGTCGCGACGCTCGAGGCGCCGTGGGTCACGGCGCTCGCCGTGCGCCCCGACGGCGTGCTCCTCGCGGGCACGACGCCGGGCGGGCGCATCTTCTCGGTGGACCCGCGCTCGGGCGCCGTGAAGGAATTCGCCAGGGTCGCCGCCGAGCACGTGTGGGCCATCGTGTACGACGACAAGTCGGCGACGGCGTACGTGGGCTCGGGCGCGCCCGGGAAGATCTTCGCCGTCGACGGCAAGGGCAAGACGCGCGCGCTGTGGGACTCGCGCGACAAGCACGTCGTCTCGCTCGCGCGCGACGACGCCAACCACCTGCTGGCCGGCACGTCCGAGGAGGCGATCCTCTATCGCGTGGGCATGGACGGGCGCGCCGAGGCCGTGCAGGACTTCGAGGCCGAAGAGGTGCGCGCCGTCGCGCGCGCGGGCGACGCCGTCATGATCGCCGTCAACGACTTCGACAAGACGACGCCGCCCCTGCTCTTCGGCCCGCCAGCCGCCAAGGGCACGAAGGTCGTGATCTCGACGGGCGGCACGCCGTCGTCGGCGGGGACGCTGCCGCGGCCGGGCGCGCAGAAGGCCAAGGCCGCCCTCTACCGCCTCGAGCGCGACGGGCGCCTCGAGCAGATCTTCGCGATCGCCGACGGCTATTTCACGTCGCTGGCCGTCGACGACGCCACGGGCGACGTCTACGCCGCGACGGGCACGCAGGGGCGTGTGTACCGCGTGCGCCCCGACCGCACGTCCGGGCTGGCCATCGATCTGCCCGAGCGGCAGGCGCTCACGCTGCTGCGCGCGGGCGGCGGGTTCCTCGTGGGCACGGGCGACGTGGGCGCGATCTACCGCGCGCGTCCGGCGGCCGGCGGCGAGGCGACTTATCTGTCGAAGGTCTTCGACGCCGAGACGCGCGCGCGCTGGGGCCTTTTGCGTTGGCAGGGCGGCAAGGGCGTCACGATCGAGACGCGCAGCGGGGTGACGTCGAAGCCCGACGAGGGCTGGTCGGGCTTCCAGAAGCTCCAGGACGTGCGCGGCAGCTTCGAGGGCGGGGCCGGCCAGGTGGCGAGCCCGGCGGCGCGTTACGTCCAGTACCGCGTGACGCTCGCGGGCGCCGAGGCGCGGCTCGGCGAGCTCACGCTGGCGTACCTGGCGCAGAACCAGCGCGCGCGCGTGACCGAATTCACGACGACCGACGGCTCGGCGGCGGGCGGCGCACCGCCTGCGGCCGGCACGCCCGTCGTGCACGCGCACGCCACCGTGCTCAAGCTGCGCTGGAAGATCGAGAACCTCGACGGCGACGAGCTCGACTACCGCCTGGCGTTCCGCGAGCAGAACGAGGCCGTGTGGCGGCCGCTCGGCGGGCCGGACGCGCTGCTCAAGCCCGAATACGACTGGAACACCGAGGGCCTGCCCGACGGCACGTACGTCGTCCGCATCGTCACGAGCGACGAGCGCGCGCAGCCGCGCGAGCGCGTGCTCGACTCGACGTACCTGTCGCCGCCCGTGCTCGTCGACAACCGCAAGCCCGAGGTGGCCGGGCTGGCCGCGAAGTACCCGTTCGTCTCGGGCCGCGCGCGCGACGCCGCCAGCCCCATCACGCAGATCGAGATGGCCGTCGACGGCGCCGAGTGGCACGAGGTCGCGCCCTCCGACGGCATCTGCGACGACCTCGTCGAGTCCTTCACCGTGAAGCTGCCGTCGCTCGCGCCCGGGCCGCACGACGTCACCGTGCGCGCCTGGGACAGCGCCGACAACGTGGGCGCGGCGTCGATCACCGTGCGCCCGCCCGGCAGTCCATCGACGACGAAGGGCCCGTAGCCATGTCGCCGTCGCCCCCGTCGCCCCCGTCGCCCGACCCCGCGCTCGCGGCGCCGCTGCCGCCCGCGCCCGAGATCGTGCAGATCGAGGTCGGGCTCGCGCAGAACTTCTGCGAGATCCTCTTCTGCCCCGACACGCGCGAGGCCGCCATCGTCGATCCGGCGTGGGAGGTCGATCGCCTGCTGCGCGAAGTCGAGGCGCGCGGCCTGCGCGTCACGACGGCGCTCATCACGCACACGCACCACGACCACATCGAGGGCGTGGGCGCGCTCGTCTCGCAGACGGGCGCCGTCGTCGTCGTGAGCCCGCGCGAGGCCGAGCGCGTGCGCCGCGACGCGCGCACGGTCGTCGACGCCGTCGACGGGCGCGACGTCATGATCGGCCGGCGCGGCGTGCGCGCGCTCGACACGCCCGGGCACACCGTGGGCGGCACCTGCTTCCTCATGGACGGGTCCATCGTCACGGGCGACCTGCTGTTCGTGGGCGGCTGCGGCCGCACCGACTTCCAGGGCGGCGACACGGCGACGATGTGGCGCAGCCTGCAGCGCGTCGCGGCGCTCCCCGAAGAGACGCGCGTCTACCCGGGCCACGACTATGGGAGGACCCCGACGTCGACGATCGGGCACGAGCGCGAGACCAACCCGTACCTGCGCTGCCGCACCTTCGAAGAATTTCGCGCGCTGCGGGAACGAAAGCGCGCCTAGAGCATCTGTACGGGCGCGTGGACCTACTTCTTGGCTTTGGCCTTCCGGCCGGCGTGCGCGTCGGCGACCTCGGCGAGCTTGCCGCGCGCCATGGGCTTGGGCGCGAGGGCGGGCGTCAAGAGGATCTCGATGCGCCGGTTGCGCGCGCGTCCCGACGCCGACCGGTTGCTCGCGAGCGGGGTCCACTCGCCGTAGCCGCTCGCGACGAGGCGCTGCGGCGGCACGTTCGCCTTCTCGGTGAGGAAGCGCACGACGGTGACGGCGCGCGCCGCCGACAGCTCCCAGTTCGTCGGGAACTGCGCCGTGAGCTTGTCGCCGAGCGGCAGATTGTCGGTGTGACCGGAGACCTGGATCGTCTTGTCGTCGATCTGCGCGAGCACGGCGCCCACGCGCGCGAGCACGCCCTCGCCGCGCCCCGAGATCGTCGCCTCGCCCGACTCGAAGAGGATCTTGTCGACGAGGTCGACGCGCAGCTTGCCGCCGCTCTCCGTGAGCCGGACGTCGCCGCGCGCGATCTCCTCCTTCATCTGCGCCTGCAGCTTGTCCGCCGTGCCCTTGAGCGCTGCCAGCTCGCCCGTCTTGGCCTCGACGTCGTGCGCGAGCGCCTCCTTGTCGTGCTCGAGCGTCTCCTTGGCCGTCTTGAGGTCGGCGTTCTCGGCCTCGAGCTTGGTGGCCTTCTCGGCCTGCGGCGCGAGCGCCGCGCGCTTGGCCTCGACGGCGCCAATGCGCACGTCGGCCGCGGCGACCGCCGCCTTGGCCTTGCCCGTCT
Source organism: Polyangia bacterium (assembly GCA_036494575.1). Taxonomy (GTDB): domain Bacteria; phylum Myxococcota_A; class Polyangia; order Fen-1088; family Fen-1088; genus DASZFV01. The sequence continues at coordinate 8,962 of DASXOE010000098.1, forward strand.
CGCCCCACAGCCAGGCCCCGCCCGCCCCCGCCGCCCCGAGCGTGAGGAACATCAGCACCCAGGGCGCCTGCGAGGGCGGCCTGAGCGCGCGGGCCAGGTTTCGGTCGGCCGGATCGAAGCTCATGGTTTCGGTCTCCTTCCGCGCGGAAGCGCCCAGTGTACCTCCGCTGGAGGCCGGCCGTGACGGCGCAAAAACCGGCGGCGCCCAGCGAGCGGTTCATCGTGCTGCTCGTCGCGGCCGTGCAGTTCGTCAACGTCCTCGACTTCATGATGGTGATGCCGCTCGGGCCCGACTTCGCGCGCGGCCTCGGCATCCCCACGGCCAGCCTCGGGCTCGTGAGCGGCAGCTACGCCGCCGCGGCCGCGCTCGCGGGCTTCCTGGGCGCCTCGTTCCTCGACCGCTTCGATCGCCGCAAGGCGCTCGCCGTCGCCATCACGGGCCTCGTGGCGGGCACGGCGGCCGGCGCCCTCGCGCAGGGCCTCGCGACGATGATCCTCGCGCGCGTCGTCGCGGGCGCCTTCGGCGGCCCGGCCACCTCGCTCGCGCTGTCGATCGTCGCCGACGTCGTGCCGCCCGCGCGCCGCGGCCGCGCCATGAGCACCGTCATGGGCGCGTTCTCGATCGCCTCGATCGCGGGCGTGCCCGTGGGCCTGCAGCTCTCCGTGTGGTTCGGCTGGCGCGTGCCGTTCCTCGCCGTCGCGGGCCTCGGCCTCGTCATCGTCGTGCTCGCGCTCGGCCGCATGCCGTCGCTCACGGGCCACATCACGGGCGGCGCGACCGTCAAGCCGCTCGACCGCATGCGCGCGCTCTGGAGCGATGCGACGATCCGGCTCGCGCTGCTCGCGAACGCGCTCGTCTTCCTGACCGCCTTCCTCGTGATCCCCAACATCGCGGCGCACCTGCTGCAGAACCTCGGCTACCCGCGCCCGCGCCTGTCGCCCGCCTACACCGTGGGCGGCGTCGTCAGCCTGTTCGTGCTCATCGCCGCGGGCCGCGCCGTCGACAAACGCGGACCCACGTTCGTCGCGACGCTCGGGACCGTCGTCTACGCGGCCGCGCTCGTGCTGGGCTTCATCGCGCCCGGCCGCTTCTTCCACCTGCCCGTGTTCGCGCTGTTCGCGATCTTCATGGCCGCCATGTCGATGCGCAACATCAGCGTCGGCTCGCTGTCGACGCGCGTGCCGCGGGCGCACGAGCGCGCCGGCTTCATGTCGCTGCAGTCCATGTCGCAGCACCTGTCCTCGGCGGCCGGCGCCTTCATCTCGTCGCAGCTCCTGCGCAACACGCCCGACGGCAAGCTCGCGGGCATCGATCGCATCTCGACGCTCTCCCTCGTCCTCGCCTTCACCTTGCCCCCGCTGCTCACGGTCATCGTGCGCCGCGTGCGCGCGCGCGAGGCCTTCGCCTCGGCCCAGGCGGCGGCGCCGGCGCCAGCGCAGCCGGCCGTCTGAGCGCGCCTCGTCCTTCATGATGATGTGCAAGCGTTCAGCGTTCTTCACCAGTCTTCAGTGAGCTATCGCCTCGAAACCCGATCTTCCGAGTACTTTTCTCCCGATTCTCGCCCCGGTTGCCGTTACCACGCCCAGTCCGGCGCTCGAGCACGACGCGTGGCCCCCGCGGGACGTGAACCGCTCGAACGGATCATTCTCGTAGAACGTGGCGTCGAAGTTGTCCTGGTTCCACATAGGGTTCGTGACCACAACGTAGCGGCAGACGCGCGCGCGTGGGCGGCGTAGACGTTGTAGGGCGGCCTCGGGTCAGGCCCCGCGGCGCAGGACACGCGCCGTCATGAGCACGTGGCCCACGAGCGGCTCGTCGCGCACCTCGATGTCGAAGGACGGCTCACCCGCGCGCGGCGAGAACGTCGCGTTCAGGCCGTCGAGCTCGACCTCCTGGAACGAGGCGGCGCGGCGCAGCCACGGATCGAGGGCCTTGTAGATGGCCTCCTTGGCGGCAAAGGCCACGAGCACGGCGCGCGCGCGGGCATCGTCGTCGAGCGCGTCCACGCGCCGGCGCTCGGCGGGCGTCAGGACGCGAGCCGAGATGTCGACGCGCGGGGCGCGCGCGAGCTCGACGTCGATCCCCAGCGCGACGCCGGCGGAGGGCCCAGCCGGCCCGCGTGCCGCGAGCGCGACGGCGAGCGTGGGCTTGTGCGCGATCGAGCCGAGGACGCCGGCCGGCAGCGCGGGCGCGCCGCGCGGCGTGGCGAGGATGGGCCCGGCGTCGAGGCCGAGGTCGGCCAGCGCGGCGCGCAGGGCGGCGCGACCGCCCATCCACGTCGCGCGCCGCGCCGGTGCGAGGGCGCGCGCGTGCGCCTGCTCTTCCGGCAAGAGCCGCGCCGCGAGCGCCTCGAGACCGGCGGCGTCGGTGGCGGCGGGCAACGCCACGCCCACGACGCGGCCGAAGGGCAGCGTGCGCGCGAACGGCGCGGCGACGGCGTCCTCGGCGCTCACGCGTCTCCGGCGGCGACGGCGCGCGCGAGGCGCACGAGCGCGGCGCTCCCCACCTCGCGCGCGATGTCGGCGGCCAGGCGGCGCACGCGCCACTCGACGCGCCAGGCGAGCACGCCGCCCGGCGCCAGCGTCTCGCACGGCCCCTGCTGCTCGACCTCGACGTAGCGATGGAGCGAGCTCGCGTAGATCTCGACCTGCGCCTCGCCCGGCGCGTGCCCGGCGCGCGGCACGACGTCGAACGTCTTCACGAAGAGCGCGTCGTCGTCGGCGTGCGCCACCCAGCCCTCGCCTGCGTCGGCGTAGAGCTTCTGGTGGCCGGCGACGACGGCGGCGTCGTGCTCGACCCAGGTCACGCCGTCGACGTCGCGCGCGGGAAGGTCCGACGGCGCGTACCGGCCCGCGCCCGTCGCGAAGAACGTCAGCCCGTTGGGCTGCACGCGCGTGACCTCCCACGGCGCGAGGCGCAGGGGCACGGACGCGTGGCTCGTGACGCGGTACGAGAGCGCGAAGGCCCGGCGCGCCCGATCGCACTCGAGGCGCTTCTCGACGGAGACGCCCAGCGCCGCGCTCGCGGGACCGCGCAGGACCACGGCCTCGCCGTCGAGGGCGCCGGCGTAGGGCGCGCTGTCGATCTCGACGTCGGGCGGCCAGCCCCAGGCCGACTGCGGGCTCGTCCAGAACGTCGAGCCGTAGTTCACGGCGTCGACCTCGGCGCCCGACAGCAGGTTGCGCTCGCCGAGGCGCAGCGCCGTGACGCGCCCGCCGCGCGTGGCGTCGACCTCGAGTCGAACGTCGCCGTCCAGCGTCAGGACGAAGAAGGTGCGCGCCGCACCCTCACCGTCGGGGGTCGCGCTCACCCTCGAGCTCCACGCGGTCGACGACGGCGACGACGGCGGCGTCGATGGGCGCGTCGGGCTTCTGTCCCGGCGCGAGCGCGCCCGCGACGGCGACGCGCGCCGCGTGCCCGAACGCCACGAGGACGTCGTCGCCCGGGCCCGCGTCGAGCACGTCGGCGCACACGACGAGATCGTCGAGCGCCTCGCCGCCGGCGGCCCCGCCCGCGACGGTGGGCGGCAGGTCGGCCAGCCGGTAGGGCCGCACGAGCAGGAGCTTGAGCCCCTTGGCGGCCGGCCACTTCACGGTCGACCAGACGGAGCCCGTGACGCGCCCGAGAAACATCAGCCCGCGCCCTCGACGATGGCGGCCACGGCGGCGTCGCACAGCAGCGCGCGGTTGTCGGGGCCGGGCGCGAGCACGTTGCGCGCGCCCGAGCCGAAGGCCACGGTGACGTCGTCGCCCGCGCCCGCGCCGAGCGTGTCGATCGCGACGACGACGCGCCCGCTCGCGCGGCCCTCCGCGTCGCGGGCCGCCACGAGCACGAGCTTGCGCCCCGCGAGCCCCGCGGCCTGCCGCGTGGCCCACACGCTGCCGATGATCGTCCCGCGGATCACGCGCGGCCCCCGAGCGCCGGCAGCGGGCGACGGATGCCGGGCGCCGCGCCCGGGCGCGCCGAGGCCGCCGCGTCGAGCTCGACGCGGTCGACGACGCCCAGGATCGCCGCGTCGACGGGCCGGTTGTCGTCGACCGGCTCGACCGCGCGCGCCTGCCCGCCGGGCGCGAGGCGCGCCGGCCGGCCCAGCGCCACGACGACGTCGTCGCCCACGCCCGCGTCGACGTGGTCGACCGCCACGAGATGACCGGTCGCGAGCGCCGGCTCGTACACGCCGTGCGGCCGCACGACGAGCAGCTTGCCGCCCGCGAGCCGCGCGTCCTGCCGCGTGGCCCACACGCGTCCGACGACGCGCCCCAGGATCACGGCGCGCCCTTCCGGCCCGCGGGGCGCGGCAGCTCGGGCGTCGCGCCGTCGACGATGCCGACGACGACGTCCTTGTCGGCCACGGTCTCACCGACGGTGACGTCGCGCACGCGCGAGCCGCGCGCGACGAGGACGCGGTCACCGGGCCCCGCGTCGAGCGCGTCCAGGGCGACGATGACGCGCGCCGACCGCCCCGTCGCCCCGAGGGGACGGACGAGCAGCAGCTTCTGGCCGGCGAGCGTGCCGGCCTGCCGCGAAGCCCACAGCCTCCCGACGACCTCGCCGATGACCATGGGACGCCCCGGCGATTACTTGCGGGCCGAGGACTTGGTCCGTTTGGCGGCGGGCGCCTTGGCGGCGGGCGCCTTGGCGGCCTTCGGCGCGCGCGGCGCCTTGGCCTTCGCCGCCGGCTTGTCGCCTGACGCAGGCGCGGCGCCCGCCTTGCTCTTGGCGCGGCGCTCCGCGGCCTCGAGCATGTCGACGAGCCGCCCGTTCGAGAAGCTCTCGAGCTTGGAGACGTAGTCCTTGTCCTTGCCGTGCCCGACGCCCGCGGCGGCCGCGGCGGCGAGCTGGTCGTGCCCGCCCTGCGCCTTCACCTTGGTGGCGACAACGTGCAGGCGCAGGAGCTTGCTGTTCGCCGCGCCGAGCAGGCGCTTGCGCAGGTCGTCCTTCGGCTCATCACCGGCATCGACGAGGCCGACGAGCTTGTCGACCAGCTTGTCCTTACCACCGAACTCTTCTTTGACCCGTGCGAGCGGGCTGGGGCTGGGCATGGTGCGCGTTTCTCCTGAGAAGGGGGCGTATTTACCTCAAAAACGCCCCGAAGGGAAACGACTTTCGGCCCTACCATTTCCAGAGGTTCGATAGGTCGAGCTCGACCTCCTCGAATGGCTCGGCGCGAAAGTCCGGCCGCGCCGGATCGACGGGGTCGCCCAAGGCCCGCCACCGACCGCCGTCCAGGCCGTAGACCTCGAGGCGCTGGCGTCGCGGGTCGAGGAGCCAAAGGTGACTCATCTTCTCGCGTGCGTAGATGGTCATCTTGCGCGAGCGATCGATGGCTTCGGTGCTCGGCGAGAGCGTTTCGCAAACCCAATCGGGCACGACGTGGAACGCGGCTGTCTTGGGCATCTCGGGCAAATGGTCGCGGCGCCAACCCACGAGGTCGGGCACGACGACCTCGGTCCCTCGGCCGCGAAGTGCAGCTCTGGCTCGTAGATGAAGACCCAGCCCCCCGGTCCTCCGAAGGCGTCCTCGAAAGGAGCGCCTAGCCGACGAAGGAGTTGCCCGGACGCCCGAGCGTGGGGCGGCCCAGGGCGCGGCGTCAAGACCAGCTCCCCGCCGAGGATTTCGGCGATGAGGTGCTCGGGCGCGTCGATGACGTCTTGGTAGGTCGCGCGCATCTTCGAAGCGGGGCGGGCCATCTTCGAGTTTTCCTTCCGTTCGAGGGTAGCATGGGCGCCGGTCCCAGACAGGGCTTCGGCTGGGTGTTAGTCTCGGTTGCGCATGCGCCGTGCCCTCGCGTCGTGTCTCCTAGCGTCGGTCTGCCTGCCCGCCGCGCCGGCCGTCGCGGCGCCGCCCAAGGCCATCGATCTCGCCGGCGATTGGAAGTACCTGCCCTACGACGGCGAGGGGAACATGGGCGCCGAGACCATCGACGACAGCGGCTGGCCCACGATGGCGCTGCCGAGCAACTGGTTCCTCGAGGGCAGCAAGTCGTACCCGGCGAAGGCGCGCGCCACGGCGCGCCTCATGGAGGTGGGCTCCCCCGCCGAGCTGCCGCCGCCGCCCCACGACACGGGCCTCGACTACGAGGGCACGGTCTGGTTCCGCAAGACGATCACCTGGGACGGCCGCGCGGGCGTGCCCGTGCTCGACCTCGACATGGTCGATTACTACGCCGAGGTCTTCGTGAACGGCGCCTCGGTCGGCCGCCACGAGGGCTATTTCCAGCGCTGGTCGGTCGACGTCTCAGGCGCGCTGCGCAAGGGCAAGAACCTCGTCGCGGTGAAGGTGTCGGCGCCCGCGCTCGCGTTCGATCTCGCGCAGCAATTCGCCGTGAGCTGGCCCAAGCAGCAGAACCAGGTCAAGGGAATCTTCGCCTATCACGACACGCGGCCCGGCGCGACGAGCGTGCGCGGCCAGGAGCGCGGCACGGGCGGCATCCTGCGCGGCATCGAGCTGCGCTCGTCGTCGGGCGTCGATCTCGTGGAGCTCAAGGTCACGCCGCTCGACGTGAGCGCGGCCTCCGCGCGCCTCGTCATCGAGGCCGTGACGCGCAACTGGGGCAAGAAGCCGGTCGACGCCGCGCTCACGGGCGTGATCCGCTCCAAGAACTTCGTCTGGGCGGGCCACCTGCCCGTCTCGTTCGCCGTCAAGGCGGCGCCCGGCCTCTCGCGCACCACCGGCGAGGTCAAGCTCGACAAGCCCGCCCTGTGGTGGTCGTGGGACTACGGCAAGCCCAACCTCTACGCGCTCGAGGCCGAGCTCGTCGCCAAGGGTCCCGGCGTGCTCGACGCGAAGGTGGTCACCTTCGGCGTCCGCTCGATCTCGCGCGACGCGAACTGGGTCGTGCGCCTCAACGGCCAGCGCATCTACGCGCGCGGCAGCAACTACATCGCGACGCAGTGGCTCTCGCAGGCCGACCGCGCCTTCTACGAGAGGGATCTCCGGCTCGTCGTGGGCGCCAACCTGAACTCGCTGCGCGTTCACGCGCACCTCGAGCGCCCCGAGCTCTACGACGTCGCCGACGAGCTCGGCGTCATGATCTGGCAGGACTTCCCGCTGCAGTGGGGCTACACCGACGAGGCGCCCTTTCGCGCCGAGGCCAAGCGCCAGGCCGCCGACATGCTCGATCGCTACTTCGACCACCCGTCCATCATCGTGTGGTGCATGCACAACGAGTCGCCGCACTCGATGACGTGGATGAAGAAGAAGGACAGCCAACAGAACGCCACGCTCGACGAGGAGCTGCTGGCCGTCGCGCGGCAGGGTGATCCCGCGCGCATCGCGCACGCCGACTCGGGCGCTGGCGACGGCCACTCGTACACCGGCTGGTACGTCTCGCAGATCGGCGACCTGCCGCGCGCGCTGCCCGAGGAGCGTTACGTCACCGAGTTCGGCGCCCAGGGCCTGCCCGCGCTCGAGACGCTGAAGACGATGTTCGACGAGCAAACGTTGTGGCCCGACACGCCGCTCGACTGGGAGGCCTGGAAGTTCGCCGATTTCCAGCCCGAGCAGACCTTCAACGTCGCGAAGGTCAAGATGGGGAAGACCATCCAGGAGTTCATCGCGGCCTCGCAGCGCTACCAGGCCAACCTCATCCGCTTCCAGGCCGAGATCTTCCGCCGCGCGAAGTGGACGAAGAACACCGGGCTCTACCAGTTCATGTTCGTCGACGACTGGCCGTCGATCACCTGGAGCGTGGTCGATTACTACCGCCGCCCCAAGCTCGCCTACGGGACGCTGCGCGACTCGATGCAACGGCTGCTGCCCAGCATCGAGTTCGACATCCACAAGGCCGACGGCCCCATCTCGCTCTGGGTCGTCAACGATCACCTGCAGCCCGTGCCCAAGGCGGTCGTCAAATGGAAGCTCACCGACCCGCGCGGGGGCAGCAAGCCCGTCGTTCGCAGCCGCGGCGTCGACATCCCCGCCGACGGCGTCATCAAGGTGACCGACCTCGGCGCGCTGCCGCGCATCGGCGGCGGCACGGCGCGCCTCGACGTCTGGATCGAGGACGAGCAAGGCCAATTCCTCGCCCGCAGCAGCCTCACGGGCGACGACTACGTCATCCGCAAGTAGCGCCGGCGCGTCCATGCGGCCAAGATCGAGCGGCCCCCATGACCGGTGAGTTCGCGATCTCGAAGGTGGCCGTCGACGTCGTGGCGCACCTCGAGCGGCACCGCGAGGTCGCTGTGCGCGACGAGGCGACGGCGGCCCGCGAGGTCGAGGCGGCGCTCGAGCCCATTCGCGCGGCGTACCGCGAGTCCGAGCTGCCCCAGGCCTACTTCGCGGCGCTCGAGGCCGAGCTGCGCGGCGCGCTGCCAGCCGCATGGCGCGCCGTGGCCGTGCCGTTCACGGCGCTCGAGGGGCGCGGCTTCGGGCGCTGGCGCGGCGGCGATCTCTCGGCGCGCCTCATCTATGTCCTCGGCGGGCTCACGGTGGGCGGGCTCATCGTGTGGCTGCCGTTCATCCCCATCTGGGAAAAATGGGTGCCGTTCGCGCTCGCCATCGCGGGCTGGTGGTTGCCAGACGCCCAGGTCGCGTGGCACCGTCGCCGCTATGGACGGGAGCTGGGGAGGATCGTCAGGCGTCTCGAGGCCTCGCAGAAGGCGCTCGAAGCGCGGGTCCCCATGAGCGAGCTCTTGCCGCCGCGGGGCGCCCCTTGAGCGACCCCGTTCGCCCGCGCGTGCCCTTCGACTGGTCGACCGCCGGCGCCGTCGCGGGCGGCGTGCTGCGGCGGCTCTTCCGCATCAAGCGCCTGTGGCTCGTCCTCGGGAGCGTGCTCGCCGTCTACGTCCTCGGCTCGTCGTGCTCGACGTACGTGCAGCCCAACATGATCGGGATCCGTCAGGTCTACTTCGGCTCGAACGCCGGCATCCGCCCCGAGAGCTACGGCCCTGGCCTCCACTTCATCGTCGCGGGCGTCGAGCGCCTACACCTGTTTCCGCACGACCTCCAGGTCATCAACTTCAGCGGGTCGTCGAGCGAGGCGTCGACGCAGGAGCGCCAGGCGGACTCGATCAAGATCCAGACGAGCGACGGCTACAACGTCCAGCTCGACGTCAGCATCATCTATCGCATCAAGGACCCGTACCACGTCTTCACGGAGGCCGGTCCGGGGCGCGCCTTCGAGGACCGCCTCGTCATCCCGCGCGCCGACCGCATCCTGCGCAAGACGTTGGGCGAGCTCAACAGCGAGGAGTTCTACCAGGGGCCGAAGCGCATCGAGAAGGCGCGCGCCGCGCACGACCAGCTCGTCACCGAGGTGGCGGGCTACGGCATCGAGATCGAGGCCGTGCTCGTGCGCGGCTATACCTACGACCCCAAGTACCAGCAGATGATCGAGGGGCGGAAGATCCGCGACCAGACCGTCTTCCTGCGCCAGGCCGAGGCCAAGGCCGCCATCGAGCAACGCAAGCGCGACACCATGGTGGCCGAGGGCGCCGCCAACCAGGAGACCGAGCGCGCGCGCGGGCGGGCCGAGGTCGAGAAGCTGCGCGCGCAGGCCGATCTCTACGAGCGCAAGCGCGCCGCCGAAGGCAAGCTGCTCGTCGAGCTCGCGGACGCCAGGGGCACGCAGCTCGAGAACGCCGCGCTCCAGGGCGCGGGCAGCGAGAACCTCGTGGGCCTCAAGATGGCCGACGCGCTCAAGGGCGTGCGCATCATCGTGCTGCCGAGCGACGGCAAGGACGGAACGAACCCGCTCGACCTCGGGGATTTGTTGCGGAAGTTCCAGGTGAAATGAAGATCCTGGGCATCGTCTTGTTGTTGGTGCTCGTCGTCGGGGGGTGCTTGGGGGGGTGCGTCTCGCACTCGACGGGGGAGACCGAGGTGGGCGTGCTCGTGTGCAAGATCGGCCTCGGGTGTGCGCACAAGGGCGTGCAGGAGCAGCTCTATCCGCCCGGCTCGACGAACGTGTTCGCGCCCTTCATCCGCGACTTCTACACCTTCGACACCAAGGTCCAGAACCTGGAGATGACGGCCACGGCCAAGGGCGGCGACCGGAGCGAGCGCGACGACCTGCAGTTCAAGACCACCGACGGCAACGACATCTCGATGGACGTCACCGTCGTGTGGACGCTCGATCCCAAGCTCATCCCGTCGATCCTGCAGAACGTGGGCACCTCGACCGACGAGGTGAAGGAGAAGCTCGTGCGGCCCATGGCGCGCACGCTCGTGCGCGACGTGCTCAACGAGCTCGACAGCGAGGCGGTCTACAACTCGGACAAGCGCTTCCAGAAGGCCGACAAGGCCCGGCAGGTGCTCACGCAGGCGCTCGCGGGCTTCGGCGTCGCCATCATGCAGGTGATCCTGCACGAGCACCGCTTCGCGCCCGAGTACGAGAAGGTCATCCACGATCGCAAGCTGGCCGAGCAGCGCGCCGAGCAGCTCAAGAGCGAGACCGAGGCCGTGCAGCAAGAGGCGCTACGCAACCTCGAGACCGCGCGCGGCAGCGTCGCCTCGGACATCGCGAAGGCCGAAGGCAAGCTCAAGCAGGTCTCGCTCCAGGCGGACGCCGCGTTCTATGCCCAGCAGCAGAACGCCGAGGCGCTCATCGCCGAGCGCACCGCCAAGGCCAAGGCCATCGCGAAGCGCAACGAGGCGCTGCGCGGCGCGGGCGGCAAGGCCATGGTCAAGCTCAAGGTCGCCGAGGCCCTCGAGGGCAAGTCGATTCTGCTCGTGCCGGGCGGGTCGTCGGGCGCCGCGTTCAACAAGATGGACGTCAACAAGCTCATCGACACCTTCAAGGACGAGCCCGCCCCGGACACGAGCCAAGGGACTAAGTAGGTAGGGAGCGCCTCCCTTCAGGGATTGGTGCCGCTCGGCGAGCCGCTCGACGTCGACCCCGGGCCGCTCGACCCGGAGGTGTTCGAGCCGGAGCTCCCCTCCGTGCCCGTCGACGAGCGGCGCCGACGCTTGGAGCTCTTGCTGCTGCTCGAGCTCGAGGTGTCGCTCCCCGACGTGTCGTTCGCTCCCATGCTGCCGCGCGGGTCCGCCGCGTTGCTCCCGGTCGAGCTGCCGCGGTCATTTTCCGTCCCGCCGCGGCTCGTGTCCGTGCTGGGGGCAGTGTTGTTCGTGTTGGGAGATCCCGGATTCGTGGTATCGGGACCCGCGCTGGGCGAGCCCGAAGGGCCGGGGCTGCCCGACCCGGCTTGCGCGCCGGCGACCGCGGGAGCCAGCAGAGCGCCCGAGAGCATCATTGCCAGAAGTGTCTTGCGCATGATTGTTCCTTTCCGGTCCCGTGATTCGCGGACCGCGAGCCTTAGAGTTCAATCTCCGTACCAACGCTTGCGGCGCGGATGCGGGCGCGGCCCATGAAGGAACACCGGGAGCCGGGTGCACGGGAGCCGGTCACGCTTCGGTGACCTCGCGCGCGCGAGTAACCCCTCACCTTGGGGGCACCATGCACGCATGCAGGAGGCCGAAAATGCGACATTTCGCTCTTCGCGCGCATTGACAATGTGGCGCGAAGTGCCGACACTCCAGCTCTCAAAATCTTACGCTTGGAGGTCCGCGATGATCCGATTTCGGGCAGGTCTTTGGATGGCGTTGGCCGGTTTCATCGTCGCGGGCAGCGCCGGTTGCGGCAGCAGCTCGGGGCCAAAGGTCGACGCGAAGACCGACACCAAGGCTGACGGCGCGGCTGGCTCCGCTGACGGTGGCGGCGCGGGCTCGGGCGGCGCGGGCTCCGGCGGCGCTGGCTCCGGCGGGGTGAGCGGCGGCGGCGGTGGCGGCATGGCCGGAACCGACGCGGGCACGGCGGGCATCGACGGCAGCGCGGACGCGCCGGATGCCGCGACGGACAAGGGCGACGCGACGAGCGACGTCAAGGTCGACGGCAGTCCCGACGCGGGCACCGACGCCGGCAGCGACGTGAAGGCGGACGCCGGTGAGGCGGGCGACGCCGAAGCCGGGAGCGACGTCGGACCGACCTGCACCAACGTGTGCACCGCCGGCAACCATCAGTGCGGCCCGAACGGAGGCACGCAAACCTGCGTGCTCGCCAGCACGGGCTGCACCGTCTGGGGCACCGAGGCGGCTTGTGGCACGCGCCAGACCTGTTCGTCGGGCACGTGCGTGTGCAACACGGCGCCGACCGGCTGCTCGCAGGCGGGCACCTTCTGCGACGGCTCCGGCAACCTCGCGACCTGCGCCGCCGACGCGCAGGGCTGCCGCTTCATCTCGGGCACGCCGGCCGCGTGCCCCACGCACGAGACCTGCCAGGGCGCGCTGCCCTCCGCGGCGTGCACGTGCAACAACGAGTGCGTCGGCACGAGCGCGTTCTGCGTCGACGTGAACACGCGCGCGACCTGCACGGCGGACGGCAACACGCCCGCGTGCCACACGATCACGGGCGTGACCAGCTGCCAGGGCTCGCAGACCTGCTCGGGCGGCGCGTGCGTCTGCCCGGCGATGGGCACGACGGCCGGCACGGGCTGCGCGACGCTGGCGACGACGAAGTGCTCGGGTGACGACATCCTCACCTGCGTCACGGAGTCCGCGAGCGGGTGCAGCATCTGGCAGGCCTCGACCCATTGCGCCGCCAACGTGGGCGGCGCGCTGACGTGCGGCACGAAGGGTGGACCGGCGGCCTGCCAGTGCCTCGAGAACGCAGGCACGACCGTCTACGCCGATCCGAGCGCCGGCAGCGACGTGCTCGCCGGGCTGTTCCCGACGGGCGTGCAGTCGCCCCCCGCGTGCCGCTTTCGCAGGCTCACGACCAGCCTAGCGAACGTCACGGCGGGCGGCTCGGTGATCGCCATCAGCGCGACGCTCCCGGCGACGTTCGGCAACGAGGCATTCCCGATCACCGTGCCGGCAGGGACGACGCTGACGACGGCCGACGCCGTGGCGACGCCCGCCGACTACAAAATTCTCTTCGACGACTCCGTCGCCACGGCCGCGGTGATGTTGAGCACGGGCGCCACGCTCAAAGGCCTGTCGGTCCTCAACGCCACCGGCGGAAACGCCGCCGCCACGCTCGTCTCGTGTTCGGCGGGCCCCGTGACGCTCGACTCGCTCGAGCTCAACGGCGGCGACCACGAGAACAACGGCGTCGACCTGCTGGGCAGCTGCGCCGCGAGCTTGCACCTCGTGACCGCCGAGCACCTGATGGGCATCGCGCTCAACGCCAACAGCTCGGGGACGTCCACGATCTCGGGCGGCATGCTCGCCACGTCACTCAACGGGCTGCGCCAGCGACAGGGAACGGTGACCTCGACGGGCCTCAACATTCATTTGAACAACGGCGAGGGCGTCCTGCTCGACACGGGCACACCGCATCTGACGCTTGGGGGCGGCCTCATCGACCAGAACGGCCTCTCCGGAGGCGGCTTCCCGGCCATCCGCGTGGCCACGGGCACGCTGACGGCGTCGGACAGCGTCGTCACGGGAAATGGCACGGCCGGCGTCTCGGTCGCGAGCGGAACCACCGTGGATTTGACGGCCGTGAGCATCAGCGGCGGCGTCACGGGTCTGCTCGTCAGCGGCGGCACGGTCATGTCGACGGGGCTCACCGTCGGCCAGAGCACGGCGAGCGGCGTCACCGTTTCGGGCGGCAGCGTGACCCTGGCGGGCGCGACGAGCCTGACGGCGAACCTGGCGAACGGCGTCTCTCTCTCGGGCGGTAGCGTGTCGCTCACGGGAGGCGTCGTCTCCACCAACAGCCTCGACGGCATCGCCTGCACGAGCGGCACGCTGGTCGTTCAGGGCGGCGCCGAGGTGAGGAGCAACACGGGCGCGGGCCTCGACCTCATGGGCTGCACGGCGACGGTCGCCGGCGCGAACATCCACGACAACACGGGCGACGGCGTCACGGTCGACTCGTCCAACGCCGCCAGCATCGGCCTCGGCACGCCCGCGAGCACGACGACGATCGCCGCCAACAAGAAGAACGGCATCGTCGTCCACCAGTCGCCCCCGAATGGCAGCGACGCGAACACGGTGACAGTCGACACGGTCACCGTCTCCGGCAACACGGGCGTCGGCGTCTTCCTCGCCGGTGACACCGGCTCGATTGGCGCCACCATCCGCAACAACGCCATTCCCGGCAACCACGACACGGGCGTGCTCGTCGACCAGGGCGCGGGCAAGACGACGCGCGAGGCCATCCAGAGCAACGACGTCTCCGGCAACAACACCGCGGGTGGGCACAGCGTGGGCGGCGTCTTCTTCGAGACGGCGAGCACGCTCACGAGCATGGTCTCGAACAAGATCCACTCGAACGGCGGCGACGAGCTCGGCTTCGCGGCTTTGCCGAACGGCGGCCTCTCCTGGAGCATCGCCCCCGCTGGGGGGACCTGTGGCTCGAGCTCGAACACGCTGTCGTGCTACGGCACGGGCAAGGTCGGACTGCGCGTCGTGGCGAACCTGCTGCCCATCAGCGTCGACGCGAGCGGCACGCGGTGGGCCAGCGCCACCCCCACGACCGGCGTTGACTACAGCCCCGGCGATGGCAGCGTCACGGCGACCTCGCCCTGCGCCGACCCGCCCACGGCCGTCTGCCCGTAAGAACGCTCTTTCTCACGGCGGTCGAGGTGCCATACTTCACCTCGACCGCATGAAAGAGATTGAAGACTCGACGGCGCCCGTCGCGATGGCGCGTGGCACGGCGGCGAACGCCGCCATCCAGATCGCGAGCCTGCCGCCGGTGCCCGGTCCCACGCTGGGCGAGCTCACGCGCATCGTGCAAGAGACGATCGATCTGACGATCGCCGAGCAGGAGCAACACCGGCAGAAGCTCATCGCGCTCCTCCGCGCCGTCCTCGCGCGTCCCGAGGCGTTCGCGAAGGACGACAACGCGCGGGGCTCGGTGGAGCGGTTCTTGGAGGAGAGCGAGGCGCGGTTCGGCGGCGCGTCGCGCGGCTGAACGGCCGCACGCCCCTCGAGCGCGGCCCTCGCCAGCCCACGTCCTTACCGTGCCACCCGCCGCGCCCCATGCCGCCGCGCCCGCCCCGCTGCGCGTCGTTCCCTGGCTCGTCGCCGTGGCCTTCTTCATGGAGGCCCTCGACACGACGATCTTGAACACCGCCGTGCCGACGCTCGCGGCTGCGCTGCACGTGGCGCCGCTCAGCATGCGCTCCGTGCTCTCGAGCTACACGCTCAGCCTGGCCGTGTTCATCCCCGCGAGCGGGTGGGCCGCCGATCGCTTCGGCACGCGACGCGTCTTCGCGTCCGCGATCGCCATCTTCTCGCTCGGGTCTCTGCTGTGCGGCCTCGCGACGAACATCCACGCGCTGGTCTTCTTCCGCGTCGTCCAGGGGCTGGGCGGGGCGCTCATGGTGCCCGTGGGGCGGCTCACGATGGTGCGGACCTTCCCGAAGTCGCAGCTCGTTCGCGCCATGGCCTTCGTCGCGATCCCGGCGCTCATCGGCCCCATGCTCGGCCCCGTCGCGGGCGGCGCCATCGTGCGCTTCTGGAGCTGGCGCCTCGTCTTCTTCGTCAACCTGCCCTTCGGGGCCCTCGGCCTCGCCCTCGTGCTGCGCAAGATGCCCGATTACCGCACCGAGCGCGTGGCGCCCCTCGACGTCGTCGGGCTCGTCCTCTTCGGCAGCGGCGTCGCGCTCCTGTCTTACGTCCTCGAGATCTTCGGCGAGCACTCGCTCGGCCCCACCGAGATGACGGGCCTGCTCGCGCTCTCGGCGGCCTTGCTCTATGCCTACCATCGCCACTCCGCGAGCAACCCTTTCCCGCTGCTGCGCCTCGATCTCTTTCGCGCGCGCACGCTGCGCATCGCCATCGTGGGCGCCTTCGTCACGCGCATCGCCGTGGCCGGCATGCCGTTCCTGCTGCCCATGCTCTACCAGCTCGGCCTCGGATACAGCCCCCTCGAGTCGGGTCTGCTCATCCTGCCCCAGTCGCTGGCGGCCATGAGCCTGCGCCTCGTCATGCCCAGGCTCTTGCGACGCTTCGGGTACCGGCGCGTGCTGCTCACGAACACGGCGATGATCGGCGTCGTCATCGCGCTCTATGCGCTCGTAGGCCCTGGGACGCCGACGCCCGCCATCGCCTGCCTGTCGTTCGTGTTCGGCTTCTTCTCGTCCTTCCAGTACACGAGCATGAACACGCTCACCTACGCCGACGTGTCCGACGCCGACACGAGCAAGGCCAGCACGCTCGCGAGCGCGGCCCAGCAGATGTCGATGAGCTTCGGCGTCGCCGCGGCGTCGCTCGCGGCGGCGCTCTTCATCCCGCCGCGCGCCCGCGGCAGCGTCACGGGCCTCGTCCACGGCATCCACCTGGCCTTCCTGACGCTGGGCGCGCTCACGGCCTCGTCGGCGCTCCTCTTTCGCGGTCTGACCAACACCGACGGTGACAACGTCAGCCAGCACAAGATCCCGGAGCCCGAGCCCGTCTAGTCGAGCGAGCCCCCCGCGACCCGGTTCGTGCGCTATCGTCGCGCCGTGGACGCCGTCATCTCCGTCGCTGGCCTCACGAAGACGTACGCCTCCGGCTTCGTCGCGCTCAAGAACGTGGATCTCTCCATTCGGAAGGGCGAGATCTTCGCGCTGCTCGGGCCGAACGGCGCCGGGAAGACGACGCTCATCAACATCATCTGCGGCATCGTCACGCCGAGCGGCGGGCGCGTGCTCGCCGACGGTCACGACATCAAGCGCGACTACCGCGCCGCGCGCTCGAAGATCGGCCTCGTGCCGCAAGAGCTCACGACCGACGCCTTCGAGACGGTGTGGGCCACGGTCACCTTCAGCCGCGGCCTCTTCGGGCGGCCCCCCGACGCCGCCTACGTCGAGCGGCTGCTGCGCGACCTGACGCTGTGGGACAAGCGCAAGGACCGCATCATGACGCTGTCGGGGGGCATGAAGCGCCGGGTCATGATCGCGAAGGCGCTCTCGCACGAGCCGGAGATCCTGTTCCTCGACGAGCCGACGGCGGGCGTCGACGTCGAGCTGCGCCGCGACATGTGGGCCCTCGTGCGGCGCCTGCGCGGCAGCGGCGTCACGATCATCCTCACGACCCACTACATCGACGAGGCCGAAGAGATGGCGGACCGCATCGGCATCATCGCCAAGGGCGAGCTCATCCTCACCGAGGAGAAGGCCACGCTCATGCGCAAGCTCGGCAAGCGGCAGCTCACGCTGAGCCTGCAGGAGCCGATGGCCGCGGTCCCCGAGGCGCTCGCGGCCTGGCCGCTGGCGCTCAAGGCGAGGGGCAGCGAGCTCGAGTACACGTTCGACGCCAAGGACGGTCGCGCCGACGCCGACATCCCGGCGCTGCTGCGCAAGCTCGGCGAGCTCGGCATCGGGTTCAAGGACCTGAGCACGCGGCAGAGCTCGCTCGAGGACATCTTCGTCGGGCTCGTGCACGACCGCGCCGAGGCGCGGCCGTGAGCGTCGCGGCCTTCAACCACCGCGGCGTCTGGGCCATCTATCGCTTCGAGATGGCGCGCTTCACGCGCACGCTGCTGCAGAGCGTGGTGACGCCCGTCGTCTCTACGTCGCTCTATTTCGTCGTGTTCGGGTCAGCCATCGGCGGGCGCATGTCGCGCGTCGACGGCGTCCCCTACGGCGCCTTCATCGTGCCGGGGCTCATCATGCTGTCGCTCTTCACGACGAGCATCTCGAACGCCTCGTTCGGCATCTACTTTCCGAAGTTCACGGGCACGATCTACGAGCTGCTCTCGGCGCCCGTCTCGTTCTACGAGATGATCATCGGCTACGTCGGCGCGGCCGTCACGAAGTCGGTGCTGCTCGGGCTCGTCATCCTCGCGACGGCGTCGACCTTCGTGCCCGTGCAGATCCACCATCCGTTCGTCATGGCGGCGTTCCTGCTGCTCACGGCGACGACGTTCAGCCTCTTCGGCTTCGTCATCGGGATCTGGGCCACGGGCTTCGAGCAGCTGCAGTTCATCCCGGCCCTCATCGTGACGCCGCTGACCTTCCTGGGCGGCGCCTTCTATTCGATCGACATGCTGCCGCCGACCTGGCGCACCGTCGCGCTCTTCAACCCGGTCGTCTACCTCATCAGCGGCTTCCGGTGGAGCTTCTACGGCACGGCCGACGTCGCCGTGGGCGTGAGCCTGGGGATGACGGCCGCCTTCTTGCTGGTGCTGCTGGCCATCGTGGGGTGGATGTTCAAAACCGGCTACCGGCTGAAAAAATAGCCACGTTCGCTGCCGATTCCGGCCTCGCGGCCCTTGCCGCCGGCCGATGTATCACCACCTTGGGGGAATGCCCGCTCCGGAGCGCGCCATGATCTTCGACGTCGACGGCACGCTCGTCGACAGCAACGGCGCTCACGCGGCCGCCTGGGCCGAGGCGCTGCGCGAGTTCGGCATCGAGCGCGCCGTCGACGTCGTGCGGCCGCTCATCGGCATGGGCGGCGACAAATTGCTGCCTCGCCTGGCTGGCGTCTCGGACGACAGCCAGCTCGGACGCCGCATCGTCGCCCGCCGCGCGCAGTGTTTCCGCGACACCTATCTCGACCACCTCTCGCCGTTCCCGTGCGTGCGCGAGCTGTTCGGGCGGCTGAGGGAGGACGGCGTGCGCCTCGCAATCGCTAGCTCCGCGCAGCAGGACGAGCTCGAGGCGCTGCTCGAGGTGGCCAACGTGCGCGATCTCGTCGACCGTCGGACGTCGGCCTCGGCCGGGGACGTCGACTCCTCGAAGCCCGATCCCGACGTCGTGCGCGCCGCCCTGTCCCGCCTCGGCGTCGCACCCGCCGCCGCGCTCATGGTGGGCGACACGCCCTACGACATCGAGGCCGCGCGGCGGGCCGATCTCGGCGCCATCGCCTTTCGCTGCGGCGGCTCGGCCGATCGCGAGCTCGAGGACGCCATCGCGATCTACGACGGGCCCCGCGAGATGCTGGCTGACTACGACTCCCACCCGTGGGATTGGCCCGGCGCGCCCACGAGAGAGTCGGCGCGCGAGAGGGACGCGGCAGCGGCCGAAGTCTCTTCGTTGCGGTAGAAGACACCGATGGCCTCCAACCCGACCGGCAGGTGGTCCTCATACGCGCCCCAGCTCCGGAGCGTGCTTCGCATCGCGGCGGCGTTCATGTTCATGCTCGCGGGCACGTCGAAGCTCTTCGCCTTCCCCGCCGGAATGCCGCCCCACGGCGGAACCGCGCACGCCCCGTCGCAGATCTGGGTGGCCGGCGTCCTCGAGACCTTCGGCGGCGCCTTGCTGCTGCTCGGCCTCTGCACGCGCCCGATCGCGTTCGTGCTAGCCGGCGAGATGGCGGTCGCCTACTTCCAGTTCCACTTCCCCAAGAGCGCCTGGCCGACCGTCAACGGCGGCGTCTCGGCCGTGCTGTACTGCTTCGTGTGGCTCTACTTCTCGGCGGCGGGCCCGGGCCCGTGGAGCCTGGACGCGCGCAGGCGGCGGTGACCACCAGGCTGGGCCGGCGTCGTTGCGCGCTGAGCTACACTCGTCGCATGATCGCTGGTCGGTGGGCAACATGCGCGGCGCTGTTCCTTTTCCTCGCGCTGCCAGCTGGATGCGGCTCGGGGGACCCCAGTCACTCGGTGTCCGCGAAGAATTACGACCGCACGTGCACGACCGTCGCGGATTGCTTCCCCGTCTACGAGGGGCCAGTCGGCTGCTGCGGCGCCGGGTGTCCGAACACGGTAATCAGGCAGGATGCGCTCGCGAAGTACATGAACGACTTTGATCGCGCCGTCACTGCCACTTGCCACGGCCTCCAGCCTCCGTGCCCCGCTGGTCAAATCTGCGGCGGAGAGGCGGGGCGAGTGGCGTGCGACAACGGCGTCTGCCAGCTCGAAGCTCCGACCGCGGACGCGGGAGCAGATTAGCCAGACGCCGTCCCATGTCGTGGCTAGGTCAGCTCGGGGAGCGTGCCCATGTAGGTCGTGCCGAAGCCGGTCGTGGGGACGCCCAGAAAGTTCGAGATCGAGGCGAGGAGCTGGTTGTGCGCCACGCCGGTCTTGCCGCTCGACCAGTAGTTGCCGGTGGCCTTTGCCCAGGGGCCGACCCTGACCGTGCGGCCGGCCGTGAACGCGCCCCCCGCGCTGCCGACGAGCACGATGGGAATCGAGCTCACCGAGTGGAACGAGCCCTCCGTCATGTCGTTGGCCATGACGATGAGGGTGTTGTCGAGGAGCGTGCCGCCGACGTCGGCGGTCGCGTCGAGCAAGCCCGCGAGGTAGGCGAGCTGCTGCATGTACCACGTGTCGATGAGGATCTTCTTGGGGTAGCCGGCCATGCCCTGGTGCGCGATGGCGTGCACCTCGCCGATGCCGCCCGCGTCCCCGCCGCCGAGCATGAGGAACGGCATCGAGGACGGGCCGCTGCCGCCGTCGTCGGCCCAGGACATCGCCACCGAGCGGGTGACGTCGCAGCGAAACGCCATGGCGACGAGATCATTGAAGCCCTTGACCTGCGCCGAGTACTCCGTGGGCGCGCCAGGGTCGACGGGCTTGCACGCCGCGCCGCCGCCGCCTACCGTCGCCGTCAAGCTCGTCTCGACCTGCCGGATCGAGTCGAGGTGCGCCGCGATCTTCGCGCGATCGTCGGTGCCCCGGCGCGCCGCGAAGGTCTGCAGCTCGGGCAGGAGGTAATCGATGACGCTCTTTCGGCGGGCCTGCTGCGCGAGCAGCGCCGGGTTGGGCGTCGCCGTCATCGCGGGCGACGACGAGAACAGCGTCTTGAACAAGCGCGCGACCTGGTTCTCGCCCGTGTTGAGCGAGCCGTCGGCGCGGTAGCTCGTCGACCGGCCCTGCGGGGTGATCGTGAGCAGCGGCATGGGCAGGTTCACCGTCTTCGCGACGGCCGTCGAGTACGCCTGGTCGATCGACATGCCCGTCGCGGTGCAGCTCTGTCCGCCCGTGTTCTTGTAGGTGCCCGTGAACATCGTCGGGTAGGAGAAGTGCCCGTCATAGGTGTGCCCGCCGTCGAGCATGAGCTTGTAGTCGAGCCCCGCCACGAGCGTGACCTTCGCCTTGAGCGCGGCGAGCGGCGCCATGATGACGCTCGCCGTCGGGTCGTCGGCCGGGGGATAGAACGAGGGCTGCGCGACGCCGTTGCCCCACGCGATCGTGATGAGGCGCTTCACGCCGCCCGCGGCCTGCGCCCGGCCCGACTCGAGCAGCGGCAGGAGCGCCGCGCTCGCCCCCACGCTGCGCAAGAAGTTGCGCCGCGAGAGATAAGCGCGCGTCGTGCTCGTCCGGATCGCCGGAGCTTTCATGGACCGTTTCATGGCATCTCCCCCGGCGATGGGCTGCGGTACCGGAAGCTGCGCATCGTCGCGACGGCCGCCATCAGATCCTGAACCGAGGCCGTGTCGGACGCGAACGCGGTCGCCGTCGCCTGGAGCGAAGCCGCGTCGTCGGGCGTATCCGTGCGAGAGAGCGCGAAGCGCGACCACTCACCCGCGAAGCAGGTCCGCACCTGCGGGCTCTTCGCGAGCAGGCCCACGAGCCCGATGGCGTCGTTGAACGTCTGCGCCTTGCCGTCGAGCGGGATCGAGCCCGAGGCGTCGACGGGCAAGCCGTTGTCCATCGTGCGGTACTGGCCGATGCCGTCGTAGCTCTCGAAGCCGAACCCGATGGGGTCCATCGACGTGTGGCAGCCCTTGGCGCACGCGTTCTGATCGTGCACCTCGAAGCGCTGGCGAGTCGTGCCGCCCGCCGACGCGGGCGCGGGCGGCGGCACGTTCGCGGGCGGGGGTGGCAGCGTCTGGCAGAGCAGCTTCGTGAACACGAACTTGCCGCGCCGCACGGGGTTCGAGCCGTCGGGGCTCCCCGTGAGCGCGAGGAAGCTTCCCTGCGTGAGCAGACCAGCGCGCTGCGTCGGGTCGAGGTCGGTCTTGGTCATGGCCGCGCCCGTGGCCGACGCGCCGTAGAGCGGGGCCAGCGCGGCGTTGAGGTACGAGTACGGCGCGCCCAGCAGCGTCGCGAGGCGGCCGTCGCCGCCGAACGAGACGTTCTGCACGAACGCGTTCGTCTCATCGAGCAGCGCCTGCTGCGTGGCCGCCGTATATGTCTTGTAGACGGTCGGGTCTTTCATGTTCGACGTGAGGCCGTAGAGCCCCATCCAATCCGAGAAGAACGCCGAGACGGTTTGCTGGGCCCTCGGGTCGGCGAGCAGCCGGTGCGCCTCCGCCTGCACGCCCGCGACCGTGTCGAGCTTGCCCGCCGCCGCCGACGCGAGCAGCATGTCGTCGGGCATCGAGCCCCAAATGAAGTACGAGAGCCGCGACGCGATCTGATACGACCCGAGGCGCACGACGGCGCCCTCGTGGACGTTCATCGCCGTGGGCGCCGCTTCCCAGTGATACAGGAACTGCGGCGCCTGGAGCATGGCCTCGATGAGCATGCTCACGGCATCGGTGAACGACAGCTTGAGCGACGTGCGCGCCGTCATGTAGAGGCCCGTGAGACGCATCGCCTCGTCTGCGGCGACGGGTCGCCGGAAGGCGCGTTGCCCGAAGCTCGTGATGAACTTCTGCGCGCACGCGTCCTCGCCCGTGGCCGGATCGCAGGGCAGCAGCATGCCGCTCACGAGCTTCGGCGCCGCCGCGGCCGCGAGGCCCTCGGCCGCCGTGCGCAGCAGGGTCGCGTCTTGGACGGCGACGCCGTCGGCGCGGCGAAACTCGAAGGTCGGATCCAAGTCGGTCGCGAACTGACTGGCCGGCTGCGACGTGTCGCCCAACAGATCGTGGACCGTGTTGTTGTACTCGCGGTTCGTGAGCCGCAGCATGGGCATGAGGCCCGCAGCGTTCGGATCGGCGCGCGTCGTCGAGCCCCCCGCGCCGGTGACGCCGCCTGGAGAAGCGGCGCCGCCGCTCCCGGGCCCGGGGCCTCCCGTGTCGGGACCGCCAGTGATCTCGCCCTGGCCGCAGGCCATGGCCATTGAGACCGCGCCGAGTAAGAACAGCTTTGCCGGGGTGGAGCGATTCACGGCACCTCCAGTGGCCCTCGCGCTTCGATGTTTGCGAGAGCCATCGTCGTCGCGTTCGACTGAATTGACAGAGTAAGCGGGGCTTGGTTCCATGTAAAGGACGCTCTACGAGACACCCCAGCTCATAAGTGATCACGACCGCGAGAAACGGCTCACTTCGTCAACGCATCCAGATATCTGGCGCAATCCGGCGCAGAACGTCATCGCACCCAATCGCTGGCTATGTAGAAATGTCCGCGCTGGTGCCACGCGCTGTCGCACTTGTAGTCGTTGGGACCACCCGCGCCCGCTCATCGCGCGAGGTCGATGAATCCCCGCGCCCAGATGAGGTTGATCTCGTCGGCGAGCGCGGGCGGCGTGTCGGTCGTCGTCTCGATGGCCGCCGTGTACGGGACGCCCGCGCGGTAAAAGTGATCGGTGATGCTGCCGTCGTGGCACTCGATGAAGCCCTCGGCGTCGGCGTGCACGTCGCTGCCGGGCTCGTAGCCCGAGTCGACGAGGCTGCTGCGCAACACGGGCAGCAGCGCGCCCGAGCGCGCCTGGAGCGGACGGTAGGGCGCGCGATCGCCGAAGACGTACGAGTAGAAGACGTGGCCGTGGATGAAGTTGTCCTGGTGCAGATCGAGCGCGGCCGTCGGCACGGGCGCGCGCGCGAGCTCTCGTGCGAGCGCGAGCGTCTCCTTCGGACCCGCGTCGTGCGCGCGCCAGGAGAGCGCGCTCTCGCCCGCGTGCAGCTCGCCGCGCCACACGCCGGGCGCGATCTCGTAGCGCAGGAAGTCGTTGTTCGGGCGCTCGCCGCCGACGTTGTAGCGCGTGTGCGCCTCGAACCCCGACGGGTTGACGCAGGGATAGAGGCGCAGACCCACGCCGCGCGCCTCCGCGTACGCGAACAGCTCGGCGGCGTGCGCGAGCAACGTCAACGGGCCGGCCTTCTCGTCGCCGTGGAAACCGGCCGTGATGACGACCGAGCGGCCCGCGGCGCCCGCCGCGGGCGCCGCGGAGAGCAACGCGTACTCGCGACCTGCCTCGATGACGGCGCCGAAGTCGGCGACTGTGGCGACGCCGCGCAGGGACTCGCGCCAGCGCTCTGCATACTCGGCGAAGGTCACCCTTTATCCTGGCACGCGGCGCGCGACCTCCGCAAAAACGACCCTAGATGCACTTGCCCTGCAAACACTGCTGCGCCGCCGAGCACATGATGTGGCAGGCGCCGCAATTGCCCATGTCGGTCAGGACGTCCGCGCAGTACTTGCCGTCGCAGGCCACGGCGGGCGGGTCGCAGCTGATGCCGGCGCCGTCGGGCGCGGTCCCGCCGTCCTGTGGCGGCACGCAGATCGCCGCCTGGCACGAGTACCCGCCGGGGCACGCCTTGAAGCAGCCGCCGCAGTTGCCCGGATCAGAGAAGCTCGTGCAGTACCCGGGACCGGCCGCGGGATAGCACGGCGAGTAACCGGTGGCGCAATTCACGGGTTGAGCGCCCCCGTCGGCCGGCGGCGCCGTGCCGCCGTCTTGCGCAACGCAGTTGCCGTTCTGGCAGAACCAGCCGCCCGGGCACTGCATGCCGCACATGCCGCAATTGGCGAAGTCGTTGACGACGTCGGCGCAATAAATGCCGGCGGCGTTGGCGCACATCTTCATCGCGGCCCCGCACTGCACCGTGCCCGCGTCGGTCGTCGCCGTCGTCGCGCACGCCCCGTTGTTGCAGCTCGTCCCCGATGGACAAACGTTGCCGCACCGGCCGCAGTTCCCGCTGTCGAACATCGGATTCGAGCAATATGATTTCTGACCCGACGAATCGGCGCAAACCACGGCGTCCGCCGGGCAGACGGGCGGCGGCGGCGACGTCCCGCACGTGCCGCCGAAGCAGCTGTCGCCCGCGGCGCACATGTTCCCGCACGCGCCGCAGTTCCCCTGATCGTTGAGCAGGTTCGTGCAGAACGCGGCGCCGCCCGGACCCGTGCACGCCGCGAGGCCCGGGTAGCTCCCGCCGCCGCCCTCACAGACACCGGCCGAGCAGATGGCGTTCGTGGCGCAAACTTTCCCGCACGCGCCGCAGTTCGTGGCGTCGCGCGTGAGGTCGGTGCAGATCGTGCCACCGGCCGCGCCGACGCAGGCCGTGGCCGGCGCGGCGCAGGTGGGGGCCGCGCAGATACCAGCCGTGCAGCGCGTGCCGCCAGGACACATGCGCGCGCAGGCGCCGCAGTTGCCCGGGTCCGTGGTGAGGTCGACGCAATACATGCCGCTGCCCGTGGCGTTGGGGCAGCTCGCCTGGCCCTGGCCGCACGCCGTGCCCGCGCCCCCGAGAAGGCAGGTGGCGTTCGCGCAGTACTGACCGGCGGCGCAGGTGTGCCCGCAGGCGCCGCAATCCGCCGCGCCGAAGATGAACGAAGCGCAATACGTGCTGCCGCCGGCGCCCGAGCAGAGGCCGCCGCCACTCGGACAGGTCGTGCTCGTGGTGCCGCCACCGTCGGGGCTCGCGGCCGTGCCCGCGTCGGTGCCGCCCACGCAGACGCCGTTCATGCAGCCGGCGCCGTTCTGGCAGACGTTGCCGCATGCGTTGCAATTGCGCGCGTCGTACATGAGGCTCGTGCAGAACGGCTTCTGTCCCGACGGATCGAGACACGTCGTCATGCCGGCGCCGCACGTCATGGACGGGACATCCGCGCACACGCCGCCCTGGCAGTACTGGGTCGCCGCGCAGGCGTGGCCGCACGCGCCGCAGCTCGCGCGATCGTTCGCGAGATCCGTACAGCTCGAGCCGCCCGCCGCGTTCTGACAGAGCCCCAGCGTGCCACCCGGACCGCCGCCGTCGGGCCCCGGACCGACGCCCCCGTCGCCGCTCGTGACGACCGGACACTTGCCCTGCTGGCACTGCGTGCCGGGCGCGCACACGAGGCCGCAGCCGCCGCAGTTCTTGCTGTCGCCGAGGAAGTCGAAGCCGTCATCGACCTTTCCGTTGCAATCGTTGTCGAGTCCGTCACAGATCTCGGCCGACGGGAGCCGCGGCGGCAGCGTCTGCACGAGCTGTCCGCCCTGGCAGATCTCCAGCCCCGCCGCGCACGCGCCCACGCCCATCGTGCCCGCCGGCCCCGGGTAATTGACGGCGCCGACGCCGTCGTCGACGGCGCCGTTGCAATCATTGTCGACGCCGTCGCAGATCTCGACGCCGTTGTTGGAGAGCTTGCATTCGCAGCCGTTGGCGGCGTTCCGGTCGGCGTCGACGAAGCCCGCCGCGCAGGCCGAGACGCACCCGCCCATGACGCAGGCGGCGACGCCGTTCGGTCGCGTCGCGCACGCGACGCCGCAGCCGCCGCAGCTCTGCGCGTCGCCCGACATGCCGAGGCCCGCGACGTCGTCGATGCGGCCGTTGCAGTCGTTGTCGATGCCGTCGCAAACCTCGGGCTGCGGCGCGCCCACGACGCCCCCGCAGACGACGCCGACGAAGCTCGCGCTGCACACGGTCTTCGCCTGGACCTGACAGGCGCCCACGCCGGCCGCGCAGTCGACGCCCACGCCGAAGCCCTCGTCGATCATGCCGTTGCAGTTGTTGTCGACGCCGTCGCAGCGCTCGGCCACCTGTGGGCCGATGGCCGGGTTCTTGTCGTCGCAGTCGCCCTGCGCGGGCGAGAACCGATCGCCGTCGGCGTCGCACTGGTCGCTCGGCAGATCGCGGCCATCGCAGTCCTGGTCCTTGCCGTCGCCGCAGATCTCCTTGGCGCCGGGATAGACCGTCGGATCGCCATCGTCACAATCGAACCCCGCGGGGAAGCCGTCGTGGTCGCCGTCGATCGGCTGCGCCGCGAGCTTCGGCAGGACGAGGATCTTCACGGGCGCCCAGGGCCCGCGCGCGCCGTTCGCGTCGGTGGCCGTCACGTACAAGACGTAGACGCCGTCCTGCGACGACGTGAACGTCGCCGACGCGCCCGACTTCATGAGCGTGAACGTGGGTAGCGTGGCCGGGTCGGGCGCGAAGTCGTAAGTGAGGGCGTCGCCGTCGGGATCGGCGGCCTGCGCAGCGAGCCTGAGCGTCACGGGCGCGCCCGCGTCGTGCGGGAGCGCCGCGCTGAGCGGCGACACCGACGGCGCGCCCGGCGGCCGATTGGCGGTCGCCGAGAGCACCGTGAGCGTCACGGACGCGGCAGGAGAATTCGCGCTGCCGTCGTTCGCGACGCACGTCACGACGTAGTCACCCGGCACCATCTCCGAGAAGACGACGGCGCCGCCGGTCTTTGCCGAGAGCGCGCTCGCGTCGGTGGCCGTCCAAACGTACGTGAGCGCAGCCTGCTGGGTGTCCTTGCCGAGGGCCGTGAGCGTCACGGCCTCGCCGGCGCGCAGGACGTTCGCGCTCGCGCTCACGGCCACGAAGGGCGGCGTGTTGGCGGCCGTCACCGACGGCGGATCGGCGATGACGTCCCAGGCGTAGATCGACGACGCCCCCGCGCGCGTGCCCGTCGCCGTGAGGTGGAAGAGGCCCGCCAGCGATGGCGTGGCCATGGCGATGGCGCCGCCCGCGGCCGTAACGACCGTCACCGACGGATCGCTCGCGGCCCACGTGAACGAGACGCCGTCCTGCGGCGACGAGATCTTGAAGGGCGCCCCGGCGCCCAAGGCGACGTGCACGGGGCTGCCCGGAAAGCCCACGAGGACGGGCGGCGCCGTACCGGCCGGCTCGGGATCCCACGCGTCGGGCGCGCCGTCGCAGTCGGTGTCCGGAACGGTGACGGCCGCGAGGGTCGTCGCCGTCGCGTCCTCGGTGCCGAAGGCATTGGCGCTCGCGGGCGGCGCGTGGTCTGCGTCGGAGGCCGGCACGAGATAGAGCGACACCTCGGCGTTCGCGACGGCGCCACCCGCGAGATCGCCCAGCGCGCCGAAGACGAGGTCGGCGCGGCCACCGTTCATCCACGCGAGGAGCTCGGGATCGGTGGCGGCCAGACCCTTCGCGGGCACCGTGAGAAACCTGCCGGCGTGGCTGTCACTCGTGACGCTGACGAGGAAGGTGCCGTCGCCCTGCCGCGTGGCCGCCGCGAGCAGCCACCCGCTCTGCTCACCCGTGGCGGCGGCCGCCCGCGCCCGCACGCGCGTGTAGACCTGAAGCGTCTGCCCCGCCGTCATGCTCGCGAGCACGTCGGCCACGGTGCCCGCCGCGCCCGCGTAGCCGTTGACCGCCGCGGCCGGAACATCCGCGAAGCCGGCGGCGAGCGGCGCGCGCACGACGAGCGCGCCCGCGCAGGCGGCGCCGCCGAGGCCGAGCTTCAGATCGATGACGGGCACGTCGGGCGTCACGACGTAGGTCGAGAAGTGCTCGATCTCGGCGACGGCGATGCCCGCGGTCCTGTCGACGGAGAGGACGTGGACACGCTTCCACTGGCCCGAGCTGTAGTCGTAGGTCTGCACGGTGAGGTTCGGCATCGTCATCAGCCGCGACGGGATGGACAATTGCAGCCGCGCCGGCTTCTTGAAGGTCAGCCCCGACGGGCCGATCTCGACCGGCTCGAGGTCCTGCGGCCTGACGCCGGCCACCTGCGCCGCGGGCGGCATCGGCGCGTGCTGCATCGACGAGATCGAGACCGCGACGGGCTGGCCCGGCGGGAGCGCGCCCGGATCGAGCTGCACGGCCGTGCCCTGCACGCTCGACAGCGGCGCGTCGACCGCGACCGTGCCGCCGTTGGGATCGTTCGGATCGACGTGCGCCGAGGCCTCGACGACCGAGCTCGCCGCCGTCACCTGGAACGATTGCGTGACCGTGTGCCCGTTCATCGTCGCCGAGACCGTGAAGGCCTGGTCGCCGCCCTGAGTCGCGTCGGGCGTCCACGTCACCGTGCCGCCCTCGTCGATGCTCGCGCCGTGCGGACCCTGAGCCATCGTCCATTGGGCCGCGCCCGGCTGCGAGAGCACGGCTTGGTAGCTGGTCCGGTTGCCGACTTGTGCGGCGTGCACGGGCGCCGAGACGATGTGGAGCGCCGCGCCCGACGTCGCCGTGACGGGCGACTTGCTCTTCCCGCACGCGAGGGCGCCGAGGACGATCAATGAGACGGGCAGAAGCCAAGCGCGGACGTCCGGACGAACATTGCCAACCATCAATCGCTCCAGGAAGGGGTGTCGAGGGGCTAACCGCGCAGTCGGACGTTGGTCGCGATACAATTTCGGCCCGTCGAGACGACTTCTTGAGCAATTCGGTCTCGTTCTTGCTCCTCCCTGCCAGCAACCCGGTGAACACATGAAGAAAAACGACCTTCTCGGCATTCTCGCGGTGAGTGGCCTGGCCCTCGTCATCTCCTGCGACGGCGGTTCCTCCGCGACCTCGGCTGGGCTCGACGCCAACGATTGCCCGTACGGGACGTTTCGGCCGGCGGGCCTCACCGACTGCGTCTTCCCCGCAACCGACGTGAACAATCAACAGTTCGGCGTCTCCGACAATCGTTGCGCCCTCGGCCAACCCGCCGTCCCACCCCAGTGCGTCAGCGACGCCGGCGACCGCGCTTACCTGTCGACGTCGTCCAAGTGCGCCACGGGCTACCGGTTCTTGCCCGGCGCGTGCAGCCGCAACAACGTCAATACGGGCTTCGGGACGGGCACGGCGGGCGCGAGCACCGGCATCGCCTTCCCGGTCGGGAGCGCTGCCGGAGCGGGCTCGTTTGAGACCGGCGCTGCCGGCTCCTTCGTCACGGGCGCGGGGGGCAGCGACGTCGCGGGAATGGCAGGCGGCGTTGGAGGCACGAGCGGCGGCTCCGGGACCGGCGGCTCGGCCAGCTCCAGCAGCGTCGACGCGAGCGACGGGTCACCCGAGTCGAGCTTCTAGCTTCCTTCTTGCTCCCACCCGCCAGCAACTGGTGAACAAATGAACAAAAGAACGCTTCTCGGCATCCTCGCGGCGGGCGGCCTGGCCCTCGCCATTTCATGCGACGGCGGTTCCTCAGCGACCTCGACGGGCCTCGACGCCAACGACTGCCCGTACGGGACGTTTCGGCCGGCGGGCCTCACCGACTGCGTCTTCCCGGCGACCGACGTGAACAACCAACCGTTCGGCGTCTCAGACAATCGTTGCGCCGCCGGCCAACCCGCCGTCCCACCCCAGTGCGTCAGCGACGCCGGCGACCGGGCCTACCTTTCGACGTCCTCCAAGTGCGCGACGGGCTACCGGTTCTTGCCCGGCGCGTGCAACCGCAACGAGGGAATAGCCGGAACGGCCGGCACGACCCTGACGGGCACGGCCGGCAGCACCACCGGCTTCGGGACGGGCGCCGCCGGCACGGGCACCGGCTTCGGGACGGGCGCCGCGGGCGACAGCAGCACCACCGGTGCAGCGGGCGAGGGTGGCTCCTTCGGCACCGGCACCGGTGGCAGCGACGTCACGGGAACGGCAGGCGGAGTGGGAGGCATGAGCGGCGCCTCCGGGACCGGCGGCTCGGCCAACGCTGGCGGCGTCGATGCGAGTGACGGGGCCGCCGAGTGAGGTTCTAGTTTGCGTCCGAAGCGCGACATCCGCGCCCTGGTCGCGTCACAAAATGCAGCGTCACGGGAAGCCGGGCGCTCGTCCCTGACGCGCGAGGGCGAGAAAGGCGCCCAGACGCGCGAGCAGATCGTCGAGCTGCAGCTCGGTGAGTGAGGCGCGGAGCTCGAAGCGCTGCTCGCTGGCGTGCGCCGTCACGCCGTCCAGGTACGGGCCGAGGCCGAGCATGAGGATCTGCGCGCTGCGCTTGGCGTCGTGCAGCGTCTCCTGCATCTTCGCCACGAGCGCCTGCGCGTCGGCGGTCGTCGCGACGTCGCCCACGACGAGAGCGTCGAGCCCGCGCCCGAGATCGATGCCCACGACGAGGTTCATGAGCGAGGCGGCGCCGCGCAGCGCAGGCTCGCCTTGGAGCAGCGCGCGCCGCGTATCGGCGGGAACGATCGCGGCCGCCCAGAGCGCGTGACCGGCGGCGCGCTCCGTCAGGCGCCCGAGATCGATGTTGGTCGCCGCGCTGTCGCCGGGGTGCGCGGTCTCGGCGAGGTCGGCCAGGCGCGGCGCCCAACCTCCGGCGCCCAGCACGAACGTCTTGTCGCCCACGAAGAAGCCGGCCACGTCGGGGTTTCCGCGCGCCGACCAGAGCGTGAGGCGGCCGTGCGGCGCGCTCACGAGGTCGTCGCCCTTCTTCTGGAGCTGGTCGCGAACGTACCCGACGAGGCGCGCCTCCGAGAGGTGCTCGGCGCGCAACACGAGCGCGAGCTCGCCGCGCTGGCGCGCGTCCTCGGGGAAGCCGACCAGGACGCTGTCGAGCTGCGTGAGCGGATCGAAGCCCGTGCGCCGCGTGAACTCCTCGAGCTCGCGATCGCCGTCGCGATCTTGCTTGCCGAGCGCCGCGAGCTTGGCGGCCGCCGGGCTGGCCCGCAGCTTGGCTGCGTCGAGCGACACGACGACGCGCACGGGCTCGGGCAGGAGCGCCAGGCGGCCCTGGACCGTGGCCGCGGGATCCGTCTTGTGCGCGCAGCCGTCGCGGCACGCGCCCGCGAGGCCGAGCGCGAGCGCGACGACCGGGATGACTGGAAAGGCGACGCGCGTTCGCGCGATAGTGCGGGCGATGTCTTGGATACGCATGAGGTTCAAGGACCAGCCGGTCTGGGTGCGCGCCGACGACGCCGGGCACCCCGTCGTGGACGGCGAAGGCCGCGCCGAGATGAAGTACCGCGAAACCGACCCCAAGAGCTACCGCCCGGCGCTCGGGAACTTGATGCCCGACGTCGGTTCGGGAAGCGGCGGCGGCGCGCGCGTGGATGTGCCGCGCGCGCGCTCCGCGGCGCCTCGGCCGAGCGCGCAGCGCTCCGCGGCCCACAAGCCCACGGCGCCGCGCCCGGCCAGCGTGGCGGGCGCCGTCGAGATCTGGACCGACGGCGCGTGCTCGGGCAACCCGGGCCCCATGGGCATCGGCGTCGTCGTCATCGACGGAGATACGCGTCGCGAGCTCGGCGAGTACTTGGGCTCGGGGACGAACAACATCGCGGAGCTGGTCGCGATCGAGCGCGGCATCGCGCTCGCGTCCGAGCTGACGAAGGGCGACCGCGCGCGCCCGCTGCGCGTCTACAGCGACTCGAGCTACGCCATCGGCCTGCTCGAGAAAGGATGGAAGGCCAAGGCCAATCAGGAGCTGGTGGCGCGCATCCGCCAGTCGGTGGCCGCCTGTCCGCGCCTGACGTTCGTCAAGGTCGCGGGCCACGCCGGCGTCCCCGAGAACGAGCGCTGCGACGTCCTGGCCCGCCAGGCCATCTCGCGCGGCCTCATGCCGTGAACGTGCTGGCGACCTCGTCGAGGCGGGCGAAGCGGGCGCCGGCGGCGCGCGCGGCGCTGAGCGTCTCGTCGAGCGCGGCGAGCTTGTGCGCGAGCGGGCGGCGCAGGTCGGGCTGGCGCGCGACGAGGGCGGGCGGGATCTCGTCGGCGTCCGCATCGGCGAGATCGATGCCGTGCAGCTCGAGGTTGAAGAAGGGCGCGCGCAGCGCCACGGCGATCAGGTGGCGGCGCATCCAGCCGGGCGCCGTCACGAGGCTGGTCCCGAAGACGGGCAGGCGCGCGAGAGGCGTGACGGCCATGGGCAGCTCGATGAGGTCGCTCGCATCGGCATCGCTCGGCTTGCCGGGCGCGGCCCGATAGGGCGCGCCCGGCGCGGGGCGGTAGGGCGCGCGCGGGGCCGCGAGCACGCGGGGCGTGTCGAGGACGCTGCCCGACTTGCGACCCACGAGGCGCATGGCGCCCATGACGAGCGCCTTGGCGCCGTAGTAGGCGAGCGAGGGGAAGGCCGACGAGTCGTAGCGGTAGCGGCGCGCGCGCAACATGTCGATGAGCTCGCTCGAGACGGCGTAGCCGGGCGCGCGGAAGCCGTGGGGCGCGGCGCCGCCGCAGGCGCCGATGAGGGCGTGGGCGCGATCGATCTCGGCGGCGATCGCCTGCGCCGGCAGGCGCACCAGGTCGTACGGGTGCGAGTAGGTGTGGCTCGCGAGCTCGTGGCCGTCGCGCGCGAGGGCCGCGAGGAGCGCGCGGCCCTCGGCGTCCTCGTCGAGGTCGCGCGCGACGACGAAGAAGGTCGCGCGCAAGCCATGGCGCGCGAAGAGCTCGGCGAAGCGCGGCAGGCAGCGGCGCAGGATGGCGTGGCGCGCGCGCTCGGGCGGCGCGCCCGGCATCGCGTGAATGCGCCAGTAGCACTCGACGGGATCGAGGTCGACCGAGACGGAGGCGACGCGATCTGACATATGCTCGGCTCGTGCTTACCACGCCCGTCGCCGCGCCGGTCACCTACCGCGTCGCCATGCCCGACCCGCAGAGCCACGAGTACGAGATCCAGCTCGAGGTGCCCGCGCTCGCGGGGCGCGAGACCGTCGACCTCGTCTTCCCCGCCTGGGCACCGGGCAGCTACCTCGTGCGCGACTTCGTGCGCCACGTCTACCGCCTCGCCATCACGGACGAGCGCGGGCGCGCCCTGCCCGCCGAGCGGCTCGAAAAGGGGCGCTGGCGCGTCGAGACGGGCGGCCGGCCCTTCCGCGCGCGCTACCGCGTCTTCGCGTTCGAGCAGAGCGTGCGCACGTCGTTCCTCGACGACAGCCACGCCTACTGGAACGGCACGAGCCTCTTCTTCTTCGTCGACGGCGAGCTCGCGCGCCCCTGCCGCGTCGTCGTGACGCCGCCGCCGGGCGCGCGCTGGCAGGTCGACACGGCGCTCGAGCAGGTGCGCGGCGCGCGCCGCACCTGGGCCGCGGCCGACTTCGACGAGCTCGTCGACGCGCCCTTCGAGGTCGGCACGCACGCGCGGCGGCGCTTCACCGTGGGCCGCGCGCGGTTCGAGCTCGCTCTCTACGGCCGCACGAACGCCGAGGTCGATCGCCTCGTCGACGTCCTCCGGCGCGTCGTCGCCGCCACGGGCAAGATCTTCGGCGGCTTCCCCTTTCGGCGCTACCTCTTCATCGTGCACGCGCTGCCCGTGGGCTCGGGCGGCCTCGAGCACCGCGCGTCCGTGACGATGGACATCTCGGGCCTGTCGTTCGAGGACGAGACCGGCTATCACAAATTCGCCGATCTCGCGGCGCACGAGTTCTTCCACGTCTGGAACGTCAAGCGCATCCGCGACGCGACGCTCGGGCCGTTCGACTACACGCGCGAGAGCTACACGCGCCTGCTGTGGCTGCACGAGGGCTTCACCGACTACCTCGCGAACGTCATCATCCTGCGCGCGGGCGTGACGCGCGAAAAGCACTTCTGGCGGTGGATCGCCGAGGACTGGCCGAAGTACGCGAGCCGCCCCGGCCGCAACGAGACGCCGCTCTCGGACCTGTCGTTCGAGGCCTGGATCAAGCTCTACAAACCGGCCGAGAACCACGTCAACCGCGCCGTGAGCTACTACGAGAAGGGGCTGTGGGTGGCCATGGCGCTCGACCTGACGCTGCGCCTGCGCACGGGCGGCAAGCGCGGGCTGCCCGAGCTCTTCCGCGTGCTGTGGCACGATCTCGACGAGGGCGCGCGCCACGTCACCGAGGCCGACGTGCGCGCGGCGGCGCGCGCGGTCACCGGCGCGCGCGCCGGCTCGCCCGCGGGGCGCGAGCTCGACGCCTTCTTCGACCGCTACGTCAACGGGACAGACGAGCTGCACCTGCCCGCACTGTGGCGCCGCGCCGGTCTCTCCGTGCGCGAGCACGCCGAGTGGCAGGGCGACGACGTCGACGCCGTGCGCGCCGCGCGCGCGCGCGCCTGGACCGGCCTCGCGCTCCAGCCCGAGCGCACGACCGTCCGCAACGTCGTCCCCGACTCGCCCGCCTGGCGCGCCGGCCTCACCTTCAACGACGAGCTCGTCGCCGTCAACGGCGCCCGCGTCACGGCCGCGACCTTCGCGAAGCGCATCGCAGATCGCCGCCCCGGCGACCAAGCGCGCGTGAGCTACTTCCGCCGCGACGAGCTCCGCGAAGCCACCCTCACCCTCGCCGAGACCCCTGACCGCAAGCTCGTCCTGGCCCCCGACCCCAAGGCCAACGCGCTCGCGAAGGCCGTGCGCGCGGGTTGGCTCGGCATCTGAGACTCTCGCGCCAATCTCGATTGGGCAATGATCGCCCCACGGAAGAACAGTGGCCAATCAAGATTCCGTCGTGCTCTCCCCCGACCGACCACCTCATCCATCTGCATCGCCTATTCATCGCCGGGAGGAGCGGCTTCGCCGCGCCGGCTCACCTTACGATTCCTCTTCAGGGGCGCGCCGGCCCCCCCGCGCGCGCTGGCCCCCCCGCGCGCAGTTTCGTCCAGTCGATCGCCCACACGCCGCCGCGGCGGATCCAGCGCAGCGGGCGGCGGCGGTCGGGGGGCGTGCCGAGGGCGTGGTGATAGAGGTGGTCGATGCGCCAAAAGAAGCCGCGCGTGTGGAAGCTCTCGGGGCAACGCAGGCGCGTGCAATCGAGGTGGTGGCAGAACTCGTGGAGGAGCGTGTTGAGCAGCGCCTTCGGGCTCGACACCTTCCCGCGAATGGCCGTGCGCATCCACACGCGGATGCGCTGCGTGGCGGGCGTGTAGTCACCGAAGAGCTGGTACGTGCACACGCCGCTCGTGAGCTTGTGCGGCCGCACGCCCAGGACGGCCACGGGCGGCGGCGGCACGTCGTAGAAGTCGGCGAGCGCGCCGAGGAGCTCGGCGCAGGCGTACGTGACGGGACGGCCCTCGCCTTTCTCCATGGCCGCCACGATGCCGTCGGTGCGGGCCCGGAGGAGCTCGGCGGGCGGCAGCGGCATCGTGAGGAGCGCGTCGCTGCGATCGTACTCGGCGCGCTTGCCCGCGGCGCGCGGCACCGGATCGGTGATCATCGGCTCAGGACCTCCGAGCGGCAGCGCGCCATGAAGGCGCGCCAGGTCTCGTCGGGCATCCACACTCTGCGCGTGTGCTCGTCGGCGCGGGCGCGCGTCCAGCCGAGGCGCAGCTCACCATAGAGCGTCATGAAGGCCGACACGCGATAGTTGGCCGCGCAATGCACGAACGTCTTCTTCCCCGCCCACTCATCCATGGTCGCGGCGAACCTCTCGAAGTCTTCGACCGCCGGCGCGTCGAACTTCACGGGAATGTGCCGGTAGCTCATGCCGAGCGACGCGACCACGCCGGCCTCGTCCGGCAGGCAATACCGCGGGTCGAGCATGCCCAAGTTCACGACGGCCGCGTATCCATCCGCCGCCACGTCGCGCATCTGGGCCTCGGTGGGCTGACCGGCGGTCCCCACGCGCTCGTCGATGCGCACGAAGTTTTTGATGTCCGTGACTCCCACGGCGTCCAACGATAGCGCGTCAGGCACCGCCCCGCCGCCTCCAGCGCCCTACGGCTGGGGCTTCTCGGCGCGAGCGCGGACGCGGGCGACGATGACCTTGGCGACGTCCGCGCCAACGCCCACGGAGACGAGGGCCGCCTCGAGCGCGTCGAGGATCTCGGCGGCGCCGCGTTGCCGGCCCTCGTCGAAGCCCACCATCCAGTCGACCGTGGCGTGCGGCATGGTCTTGCTGTGCGACTTGCTGTCGACCTGGGTCGTACCCGTCGGCTCGGCGTCGATCTCGAGGTCCGGCGCCGAGTCGTCACCCATGCGGCCCCTCCTGGTTGCGGCGAACCGAGATCGCGAGGCGCGCGACGCTCTTGACGACGTGCGGGACGCGCTTCGTGAGGTTGATCGACGGCGGGCGCTTCTCGCGCACTGCGAACGGGATCTCGACGACCTTCTTGCCCTCTCGGTGCGCGCGGATGACGAACTCGCTCGCGAACACGTCGCGGTCGAGCACGCAGCGGCGCGCCGTCTCGAGCAGCGCCTCGCGCCGGAAGCCCTTGAGGCCGTGCGTGTCGGTGCCGTCGTAGTGGCAGGTCACCCGCAGGAGGCCGTTGTAGACGCGCGTCGCGAGACGCCGGAAGACCGGCCGCTGGTCGTTCGAGCCCACCATGGCCTTCGACCCGACGACCATCTCGGTGTCGCTGCGCTCGAGCAGCGCCATGGCGCGCGCGTAGAACTCGGTGTCGAGCAGATCGATCTCGTCGCAGATGACGTATTCGCCGCGCGCCTCGAGGATGCCCATCCGCATGGCGAGGCCGTAGTTCGGCTGGCCCACGTGGAGCATGCGCACCTCGGGATGCTCGATCTCGAGCTCCCTGCCGATCTCGACCGTGCGGTCGCGCGAGCCGTTCTCGCAGAGCAGCAGCTCGTACGTCCAGCCGAAGCGGCGCAGCTTCTCCTGCAGCTCGAGCACCGAGCCGCGCAGGATGCCCTCCTCGTTGTAGACGGGGATGACGATCGAGACGTGCAGCGGCGGCGCGTCGCTCATTGCACCCCCACGCGCGCGGCGGCCGGCGCGGCCGGCAGGGCGTCGACGAGCGCCGCGACCTCGCGCCCCGCGAGCACGCAGTCCTCCATGGCGTTGTAGGTCCACGCGCCGTAGCGGCCCCGCGGATAGATGCCGTTCGCCTCGAGAAACGCGAAGATCGCGCGCGTCGCCGCGTAGTAGTGGTCGTCGAACACGACGTAGGCGTACTGGATCTCCTTGCGCTCGGCGAACACGACGTCGTCGGGCGACGTGAGCGCGCCCGCCGCCGTGAGCGCCAGGATCGAGTCGCGGAGCGCCGCGTCCCCGATGGGTCCGCGGTCGGACATCTCGACGCAGATCGAAGCGGCGCCCGCAGGCGCCATCGTGGGCATGGCCGACGAGAAGACGTTCACGCGGTAGAAGGGATACTTCGTCTCGGGCACGTAGATCCAGTGCCAGTCGGCGGGAGGCTTGGCGCGCGAGGCGATGTTGACATAGCGGAGCGTCGTGCAGCGCAGGCGGGCCGCGTGGGCCTCGATCTCGGGCGGCAAATCCGGCATGCGCTTGAGCAGCTCCGGCAGCGGGATGGACGCCACGACGGCCCGGTACGGGACGCGCTCGCCGCCCGCGATGATCTCGCGGCGGCGCCAGTCGACGACGTCGGGGCTCGTCCGCGTGTGCACCCGGCCGCCGTCGGCGCGCATGCGCGTCTGCAGCGCGCGCGTGAACGTCTCGATGCCGCCCGCTTTCGGATAGAGGAAGCTGACGTTGTAGCCCATCTCGGGCGGTCCCGCGCCCACGGCGCCCGCGACGATTTGCTCGAGGTTGGGCAGCGGCACGAAGCGCGAGCACCAGGTCGCCGTGATCTCACGCGGCGGCACGCCCCACAGCTTCTCGTTGTACGGGATCATGAAGTGCTTCGAGATGCCGGCGCCGAAGTGGCGCAGGCAGTACTCCTCGAAGTTCTTCGGCTCCGTCTGGACGGTCGCCGTCGCGTTCGCGACCCTCGCCTCGATGACGCCCATGAGGCACTCCTTGACGACCTCGGGCGGAAGGCCCTGCAGGTTGGCCTGGAACGGGAAGCGCGTGAGCGCGCCATGAGAGAAGATCTTCGCCCGCCGCGCGATGGGCACCATTTGGCCCGGCAAGAGCTCGTCGACCAGCTGTTTGACGCCCGGGTCGCGCAGGTGCAGCCAGTGGCCCGTCTTGTCGAAGCGGTAGCCGTCGCGCTCGTCGGTGCGCGCGTGTCCGCCCAGGCGGTCGTCACGCTCGAAGAGCACCCAGGGCGCTCGCAGGTGGACCGCCGTCGAAATGCCCGTGAGGCCGCCACCCAAAATGACTACCGGAGGGACGTCTTGCCCGTCTTTTGCCGTCACGATCGGAAGACCTGACTTACCATGGAACGGCACTGACATGGGGAAAGGGCTCTCATCGCACAAAGGCGCGCGGCCCGAGCCCGGCGCCTTCGAGCGCATGAAGGAGCTCGACGCGGAGCACCGGCGCGCGTTGCGCGGCGCGCTGCCGCTGACCTTGTCGCTGCGCTACCTCACGACGGCGCTCGGCAGGCTGCGCGCCGGCACCGAGCTCGTGCCGGCGTTGCCGGTGGCGCGGCCCGCGCCCGGCATGGCGTCGCTGACTTTCGTCGGACACGCCACCGTCATGATCACGACGGCGCGCACGCGCCTCTTCACCGACCCGCTCTTCGAGCGATCGTTCTACGGGCTGCGGCGCGCCAAGGAGGCGGGCGTCCACGCCGCCGACGTCGACGACTCCGATCTCGTGGTCATCTCGCACGCCCATCGCGATCACCTCTCGCCCCCGAGCCTCCGCCGCGTGCTCAAGGACGTGCCGGTCGTCGTGCCGCCGCGATGCGGCCCGCTGCTGGCGCGCCTCGGCTTCCTCGTCATCGAGGAGCTCCCGCCCGGCGGCGTCGTCACTCACGGCGACGTCGAGATCACGGCCGTGCCCGTCCGTCACTCCGGCGCGGGCGGCTTCGGCGGCAGCCACCGCGGCGCCTGCGGGTACGTCATCCGCGCGCAAGGCACGTGCTTCTACTTCGCTGGTGACACCGGCTACTTCTCGGGCTTCGCCGAGATCGGTCACCGCTTCCACCCCGACGTCGCGATCTTGCCCATCGGTGGCTACGAGCCCGCCGCGTTCCGCGACGAGCACCTGTCGCCCCTCGACGCCATCCACGCCTTCGATGACCTGGGCGCGCGCGTCCTCGTCCCGATCTGCCACGGCTCCTTCCCCCTCAGCTACGAGCCCCTCGAGGCGCCTGCGGCGTGGTTGCGGCGCCTCGCCAGGGAGCGCCGCCTCCCCCTCGGCGCACGACCCGCGCCGGGCGAGGACGTCCGGCGCGTCGCCCTCCTCGAACACGGCGAGACGATCCACTTCCGGTGCGCGCCAGCCTAGGGAAAGCCCGAGGGAAAACCTAGGGAATCGCGCAGCCCGTGGCGCCGACGTGCATGCGCGCGCCCAGGCCCATGCAGCTCACGTCGGCGAGCGTGGCGTCGTTCAGACCCATGACGACGGCGCCGCAGGGGAACTGACCCGTCGTCTGGTCCCAGAGCTTCGTCGCCGTGACCTGCCCGCCCACCGTCTGAAAGACGATGTTGGCGCCGATGCCTCCCGCGCCCGGCGCGCCCAGCATCTTGAGCGGGCTCGTGTCGGGCACGTAGACGAGACAACCGCCGAGCTGGGGATCGATCTCCGTCGGCGTCGTGACGTGGGTGTCGCTGGGCACGAAGGGCTGCGTGGGCCCGAAGACGTTGGAATCCGAGACGCCCCAGCTGAGCTGGCTCACTGAATGGAAGCCGAAGGTCCCGGCGGGCGACGTCACGATCGACGCGTCCGCCGTGGCGCTCGGCTGGAGCCCGGCGTTTTCGGCGCTCAAGCCGAAGGAGACGCCCGTGTCGGTCGTATCGAAGACCGAGGCGTTCGCGATCGACAGGTTGATGCCGCCCTCGAACGAGAAGCCGAAGGCACCACCGCGCGAGACGTCGTTGGCGTAGACGGAGTCCCTCACGATCTGATCGGTCTGCGTGCAGGGCTTGCTGTTCTCGCAGTAGCTGTCGAGCTCGAACCCGGCGTGCGAGACGCCGTTGGCGATGTCGCCGAGCAGCTGGTCGCGCTCGGGCGGCACGCGTCCGCCCACGGCGACGTGGTTGGCTCGAAGCGTGAAGCCGTTCGCGACGTCCTCGGCGACACAATTCTCCATGATGCTGTTCGAGGTCTTCGTGAACATGAAGCCCCCGTCCCCCAGCGTCGTGAACAACGTCGCCGGGCCGCCCGCGATGTCGGGCGTGTCGCGCGAGTGGGCGTAGTCGCGCCGGAGCGTGACCTGCTGCGAGTCGTAGGCGTGGAAGCCGTAGTAGTGGAAGTCGATCGCCTCGCACTCCTCGATGACGACGTTCGGCGAAGCCATCGCGACGACGAAGACCGAGGCGTAAAAGTAGCGATTCGGGTGGGCGGCGAGCACGCG
>DASXOE010000099.1:0-16469 GCA_036494575.1 Polyangia bacterium
CGTCTTTCAAAATCCGGGCGGCGTAACCGTTTGTTCCGGCGGCTGCTCGACGGACTGCATGACGGTACCGGAATATGGGTTCAACTATCCCGTCACCCCGTCGATCGGAGGGAGCGCGGTCCTGATCTTTGAAGCCGGCAGCACCGACAAGGACGCGATCGTCACGATTCGATCGCAAATATTCTAGCGCGCGATGCCCGCCTTCGCTCGAGCGAACGTCCCTGGCCGCGATCGAGGCGCATCGGCGCCACGGCGCCGGTGGTGGTCTCGTCGTCGATCTCCCCGCTCAGATCCAGTCGAACCGGAGACCCGATGCGTGTTTCTCCTTTGATGCGGCTATTTTGAGATCTTCAAGATCTCGCCGCTGCCCTCGTAGAGCCAGTAGACGAAGGTTTCGTCGACCGCGAGCGACACGGCGTTGCCGAGGCTCGCGACGTAGGTCTCCGCGCCGGAGCCCGCGACCGAGGCAAGAATCACGGGAGTACCGCCTGTCTTCGACAGTCGCATGAGCTTGTTGGACGACAGCAAGTACAGGTTGTCGCCGTCCGGAAGGATCTGCACGGGGTCGCTTCCCGGAGCGGACGTTGCCAGGGGCGACTTTGTCGCGCCGGCCGTCTTCGCGAGCGAGAAGAGGCTGCCCGTGCCCGAATCGGACCAGTAGATCGCCGTCGCGTCGTGCGTGAGAAAGTCGAAGGCGACGCTTGCGCTCGTGGCGTTCATCGAGAGGTCGGTGGCCGCGCTGCCTCCCACGCCAACACTGAAGAGGTCGAGATTCGTCGTGCCGTTCGTGAAGAAGAAGACCGACGTGCCGTCAGAGTCCAGGCCCACCGTGGCGTTCGGGGGATTGCCGGGATAGATCGCCGTGCCCACGCCGCCGTCGGCGGCCCCGAGAGGCACGGGCGAGATGGACTTGCCGTTACCGGTGATTGCGTAAAGGACCGAGCCCGCGATCGCGAGGTGAGGCGTCTCCGCGGCGTCTGTCAGGAGCACGCTGGGCGTGCCGCCAGTCTTGGCGACAGTCATGACCTCTTGCAACCCCGGGAACTCGTGCTGGGTGTCGCCCCAGAGCACGAGATCACCGTCGACCGCGATGGCGCGTGGCCGGATCAGCGAGGAGGCGAGGGTGACAACCCCGCCGTCGGGCGTCGCGGCCACCGCCGTCTTGGCGACGGTGACGACCTTGCCGTCGCCGCCAGCGGCGCTCTCGGCGACGGTGACGTAAAGGGTGCTGCCGCTCAACGCCAAGGACGCCGGAACGCGCATGAGCGAGGCGACGACCATGGGCGCGCCGGCGTCCGCGGCGTCGGCGCCGTCGGACGAGGCTGCGGGCGTATCGGTCGACGAGGGGGCGTCGGCATCGCCCGCATCCTGGAGCGCGTCGCCGTGACCGGCGTCAGCCGGCGGCTTCGAGCTCGAGCCGCAGCCGACGACGGCGACCAACAGCGACATCGTCAGAGCATGGGGGATGGCCCAAGCCACGAGGCCCGCGTTTGAGGGTCGTCGCGGCGAATTCAATTTCGTGGACAAGGGTAGCTCCTATCTGTCGACGGTAACACGGCGGCGGGGCTCAATTCTTCGTGAACGTGCCGCTGGTCGATGGCGTGCAGGCCACGATTTCACCGTTCTGGCTGATCGAAAGGGTGGACTAGTCCGATGAGCCGCCGTCGTCACCCGTTTGTCCAAACGTGCCCGCCGAGCCGTCGGACGTGCCGCCGTCAGCGCCCGGAATCGCGGCGAAGCCCACGCTGAAGTGCGAGACCTGCCCCGTCAGCGTCGTGCCGTCCACGGTGCCGCCGAGATCGTCGTAGCCGTTCGTCGCGTTCGACCAGAAGAGGTGCGCGCCCGTGGCGGCCGACGTCAGCGGGATCGCGACGGTGATCGGCCTGCCGAACGTCGTCCCGTCGGGCGAGAACTCGTACGCGACCGACGCGAGCGTGTACCCGCTCGGGGCCGTCGTCGTCGTCACCGAAATCGCCGTATCGAAGGCGAGCGCGCCCGCAGGGATCGTCAGCGTCACGCCGCCCATCGAAACCGTGCCGCCCGAGGTGCCGATGGTCGTGATGCCGGCCGCGCCGCCAGAGGTGCCCGCGGTCGCGCCCGCCGCTCCGCCGCTCCCTCCCGTACCGCCGGTCCCCGTCTTCGACGAAGACGACGACGAGCAAGCCGAAAGCAGAATCGCGCACGCGACGACGGTGCTCTCGATCCACCCCGATCCCTTCATACGGCGCTCCCTGCTCTACCGGGTTTGAGACTTCTGCGGCGGGCGCCGGAGTCTAACCCAAGCTGGCACGTGACGCGGCTCTTCGTCGCATTGCATCCCCTGCGTCGGTCGAGACTCAATCTCGGCGAATGACAAGCCGAGATCCGGCGCGCAAAGAGCGTCGCGTCGCCGAGCCGCGTGATATCCTGCGCTGTCGCACATGTCTGAGTCCGAGAAACTCGAAGACAATCAGGTCTTCGGCCGCTACCGAATCGTCAGGATGCTGGGCGAGGGCGGGATGGGCGCCGTCTATGAGGCCGTCCACCTGGGCCTGAAGAAGCGCTTCGCGATCAAGACGCTGCTGCCGTCCATCGCCCAGAGCCCCGAGGCGCAAGCGCGTTTTCTCCGCGAAGGCGAAGCCGCCTCACGGATGAATCATCCGCACATCGTGGACGTCACGGACGTCGGCACCGAAGGGGGCATCCCCTACCTCGTGATGGAGTACCTCGAAGGTGAGACCTTGGGCGACTTCGTCGCTCGGAAGGGACCGCTCGACGTCTCGCTCGCGGTTGATCTGATCCTGCCGGCCATCTCGGCCGTGGCCGCGGGGCACGACCAGGGCGTCATCCATCGCGATCTCAAACCACAGAATATCTTCCTCGCACGCGGTGCCTGGGGAGAATTCATCCCGAAGGTTCTCGACTTTGGCGTCTCGAAGATCCTAGGGAGCGAGGACCCGGCGCTCACCGGAACCATGGCGGTGCTGGGCACGGCTTCTTACATGTCTCCCGAACAGGCGCGCGGTACACGCGTCGTCGATGCCAGGAGCGACCAGTACTCAATGGGCCTGGTTCTTTTCGAGATGCTGACCGGCCGGCGCGCCCACGACGGTGACCACCCATTCGAGGTGCTGCACAAGATCGCCAGCGGTATCGTGTTGAAGCCGCGTGAGCTGCGGCCCGATCTTCCGGCCGAGGTCGAGGCGATCTTGATGCGCATGCTCGCGAACCAACCGGGCGACCGCCATCCCTCGCTGAAGGCAGTGGGGCGCCTTCTGCT
This sequence comes from Polyangia bacterium, assembly GCA_036494575.1. GTDB lineage: Bacteria > Myxococcota_A > Polyangia > Fen-1088 > Fen-1088 > DASZFV01. Next base: position 3,260 of record DASXOE010000099.1, read on the forward strand.
CCCCTTCGCCAGCGACAAGGTGCGGATGAACTTCGCGGGCGCATTTGAAGGTGAAGGAGAGGTTGTCGTCGCTGTCGTGCCGGCGAGCCGCGCCGGCGGGACACGCTTACTTCCTGATGGCGCCGCGCGCGCGCAGTCCCCCTCGGCCCCGAAGCAAATCACGACGCTCGGACAATCAGCGATGGAGACCGCTCCGGGTGGCCCTGGAGGATCCTCCAAGGGGATATGGGTCGTGGGTGGTGCTGTCTTGGCGGCTGCGCTCGGCATCGCGACCTTTGTCGTGCGCGGCCAGCACGGAACAGAAGTGAGCCCCAGTCCCTCGGAAGCCAAGCCACCAGCGACAGCCGCTGTCGCTCTTCCGGCCGAGCCAACTCCAGCCCAGAAACCCGCCGCCACGACGTCGACGTCGACGTCAGCAAGAGAGATCTCCGGGTCGTCCTCGGGCGCCCGCGCAGAATCGGCGCCGGTCCTCGGCGAGCACGATAGTTCCCCTCACCGAGCGCCGAGCACCGAGCCGAAAGCGGGAATCTCGCCACTCGCGACCAAGCATCATGCGCACTCGTCCAGGAGGGAACCGACTGGATCTGCAGGCTCCGCCAAGAAACCGGAGCCGGCCGAGAAAGTCGCGCCGCGAGGCGCGAATAACTCGCCAATCCTGGAATAGACCAGGCCCCTGCTCGAGCCCTGGTTGGCATGCGCCCTACGGTTTTGAGTCGCGCTCGGGTCAGCCGTTCGGGCAGAACGTGATGTCGAGCTGGGTTCCCCCCGTGCAGTCGTGGAAGCTGCTCTGGTTCGACTTGCCGTAGTCATCGTACGAGAAGGCGTAGATGCCGGGGCAAGTGTCGTGCACCCACTTCGCGTAAACGTTGTAGGGCGGCGCCGAATAATAGAGCGATGCGTCCGGATCGTCGGGGTTCATCGCGCGGCCCCGATTGAGCGCCGCGCACCACTTCGACGCGTTAGTATACGGTCCGTTGCAGCCGTACACCTCCGTCGTCGTCGCCATTGGGCACCCGGCCGCGGCACACTTCGCGAACTGACCGTCGAGGGCGTGACAGAGCGAATTCGCGGCGTTGACGTTGTTCGCGCAGAAGCCGTAGGCGGAGATGCACTGCTTGCCCGAGAGCAGGTCGGCCGGGCACGTCGAGACGAGCTCCGCCTGCTTGACGTAGCAGCCGACCTTCTTGCAATCGGTGCCGTTGCCGAAGGCCAGCATCTCGACGGGCAACGCCATCCAGTCGACGTAGGTGATGTTGTAGTTGATGTCCTTGTTGGCGAGCGTCAGCTCGACCTTGTCGATCTGGGTCTTCAACTCCGCGTCGAGATACGCCGTCACGCGCGCCGCCGGCCAGTTGTCGGGGGCGATGTAGTCCTGGCTGCCGCCGCCCGCCGAGACCATGGCGCCGTCGGGCGTGAGCGTCGCGCCGCTGCCCGCGCCGCGCATGTAGAGATCGAACGAGCATCCGTTGACGACGTGGATGAGGACGCCGGGCGCGCCGGGCGGCCGATCTGCGACGTACGCGTCGAGGGCGCCCCCATCACGCGGCGGGCTGCCCCCGCCCGCGCCCGTCGCGCCCGCGGCGCCGCTCGTCCCGGCGGTGCCTGTCGAGCCGGCCACGCCGGTGCTCCCAGCCCCGCCCGCCACTCCCGTCGCGCCCGCCGCGCCGGTCGTCCCGCCGCCGCCAACGCGCCCGCCCGCGCCCGTGCCTCCGACCTTGCCGCTCGAGCACGCAGCCACGAAGACGATCAAGCCGAAGGCAGATCCGAATGAAGGTCTTCTGATGGCCACGCGCGACTCCTCGACTTCGCGATCTAATCGATGATCGGCGTCTGGTCGTTGCCGCGATGGGCCTTGACGTGCCCGCCCTCGGCTCTGGCGCCGCCGTGCGGGGCCGACTTGCCCGATCCGCGCGAGGGGCGGCGTTCGTCCAACGACGCGCGCCCGTGCTTGTCGCCCGCCTTCGGCTCGATCGCCAACGGCGGCGGCGCTCTCACGACGGGCGGCGGCGCCGGCGGGTGCGGGAGCTCGGTCCCAGGCGTGGGCAGCGCGGGAGCCGCCGCGACGGGCGCGGCGGGCGGGTCGACATGCGGGTCGCGCGCGCCCTCCCTGCCGAGGACGGCGACGACGAGCACGCCCGCGACGACGACGCCCCCCACGACCAAGAGGACAGGCATGCGCGACCTTCGAGCACCGAACGACGAGCGCCCGACGGCGCTCTGTCCCAGCGTCGTGACCGGAAAGGAGGCGCCCGCGCCGGCGCCGCCCATGCTCGGCAGCAGCTTCGTCCGGCCCGGCTTCGATCCAGACCCAGGCCTGTTGGCGAGCGGGCGAAGGTCGGTTGCGACGTTCGGCGGCGCATCGCCGGGCTCGCGGAACGAATCGGCGTAGGTCAAGCGCGGCCGCTCGTTCGCGTAAGGCAACAGCTCACGCGCCGCGGCGCGCAGCGACGGGAACCGCTCGCGCGGGTTCACGGCCAACATGCGCCGCGAGACGGCGAGCACCGCGGGCGGCAGGTCCGGCCGCAGCTTGCCCGCGTCGGGGACGTGTCCACTCATGATGGCGTGCAACACCGCGAGCGGCGAGTCGCCGTCGTGCCCGCGCTTCGCCGTCAGCATCTCGTGGAAGATGAGCCCGACGGCGTACTGGTCGCTCGCGGCGTCGACGACCTTCGCGCCGCGCGCCTGCTCGGGTGACATGTATGCCGCCGTGCCCATGACGGCCATCGTGTCCGTGAGCGGCGCGTTCCCTTCGCCGAGGATCTTCGAGACGCCGAAGTCCAGGATCTTGGGCGTACCCTCGGGCCACATCCCCCGCGCGATGAAGACGTTCTGCGGCTTGAGGTCGCGGTGGATGACGCCCTGCTCGTGGCCCGCCGACACGGCGGCGATCGAGGGCAGCAGGAGATCGACGGCGCCCGACAGGTCGAGCGGGCCCTTGCGCTCGATGAGATCCGCGAGGGTCTCGCCCTCGAGATACTCCATGACGAGGTACGGGATGCCGCGCTCGCTGCCGACATCGGTGACGTCGACCACGTTGGGGTGATTGATGCGCGAAGCGGCCTCGGCCTCGCGCATGAAGCGCGTCTGCGCCTCGGGGTTGCGCGAGATCGCCGGGAGCAGCGTCTTGATCGCGACGCGCTTCTTGAAGCCGACGTGAATGGCCTGGTAGACGCGGCACATGCTGCCCTCGCCCAGCATGCGGACGATCTGATAGCTGCCGAAGGTCTCTCCAGCGCTGAGGTGTCCGGACTCCCCGTCGCTCATCGCGGACGAAAGGATAGCATCACGGTCCTCATTCGAACTCGGCCACCAACTGCGCCAGAGAAGTCGACGGGTCGTCGACGATGTGGCGCTGCGCCGGGGTGAGGCCAGATGTCGCAGTCGCGAGCGCGGCGGCCACCTCGGTGCGGAGGGGCCAGAGGCGCTGCGAGCGGTGGCGGGGGTTCGCCCAGAAGGCGAACATCGCCGGCGGCGGCGTCCCGAGCGCGATGAGCAGCCGGCCCGCCGAACCGTCGCTCCAGAGCAGTGCGCGCGGCGCTGGCGCGTGGGCGCGACGCAAGCGGCGCAACGCCAGCTCGAGCCACATGGCGCGCACCGTCGGCGACGGGGCGGGCGCGTCCACCGTGACCCCGGGCGCGGCCGGGTCGGCCGCCTTGGCGGCCTGGTCGCAGGCGACGCAGAGCGTGCGCAGCGCGTAGGCCAGCGCTGGCGCCCCACCGCCGAGCGCGGCGCGCAGGTCGGCCGAAGGCGCGTCCGTGAGCGAGACCGCCTCGTCGTCGCGGGGCTCCGCCGCCGGCGCCGCCGCCGCCAGGTCGCGCGCGCGCGCGAGGAGGTCGGCGGCCACGACGCCGCGGCTGGACAGGACGAGCTCGCTCGAGGCCGCCACGAAGACCGCGCCGTATGCGGTCGCCGCCGCCGGCATCGCCATCGCGACAGGACCCGCGGGCAGCTCGACGAAGGCGAGCAGCGGGAACTTGCGGCCCACGCTGTCCTCGCTGGGCGCGAGCGCGCCCAGGAACGCGTGCGCCGCGCCAGCAGGCGCGAACAGGAACCCGGCAGCGCCCTCGGGCAGCGCGGCGTTCTCCGTCTTGAGGACGCCCATGCCCTCCTCGAGCCACCGGTCGAGGCCGGCGCGCGAGAAGTCACCCGAGCCGGCGCGCAAGAAGTCCCCCTGCGTATCGACCTTGCCATAGACGCCGATGGTCGCCGTGGTCATTTGCCGCACCCGCCCGAGCCAGCCACGATCGACCGCGGGACATCGAGACCGCGGAAGGCACGCAGCAACCCCGCCGGCTTGACGTCGGCGCGGATCGCACCCTCGCCGAGCGGCGGCGTCCACGTTCCCGCGAGGTACTCCTCGCCGTCCTGCGACGAGGCGAGCTTTCCGTCCTCGAGGAGCCGGAACAGCGCCCACTCGCCATCGGTGTAGCCGAGCTCGCCCTCGCCCGACTTCTGGAAGTAGCGGAAGAGCGCGCCGCGCGCCGGCCACGCCAGGTCGTCCCAGCGTTCCTTCGCGTTGAAGTAGGTGACCTTGCGACCGCCCGCCTCGAAGACGATCTTCGTATAGGGCGCCGACGGGCGGATGCGGATGGCGAGGGGGATGCCCAGCTTCGCTGGATCCTTGCCGTAGAGGAGGTCCGTGACCTCCTGGGAGCGCTTGAGGAACACCGTGAGGTTCGGCTTGTACTTCACGCTCGGCTGGTCCTTGACGTGGAAGACCGTCGTGCCCGCCGGGTGGTCGATGTCGGGCGCGAGCGACTCCGTGAAGTACTGCCAGAGCGTGCCCGTCTTGGGCGCGAAGAACTTGTCGACGTCGGCCAGGCGCGCGTCGCGCGCGCCGCGCCCCGTGACGAACGGGTACTTGCCCGCGAGGAGCTGGTCGTAGACGACCACGATGCCGTCGCACCACTTGCGGTTGGCCGATTCGCCCGTCGCGCCCGTCACGGCCACCTCGGCGCCTCGCAGCGGCGGCATGAGGATCTTCTCGAGCAGGCCGCCCTCCCAGCCGTTGTCGTTGTAGCGCTGGATGAGGTCGGACAGCTTGACGTGCTGGGTGCGCACGGCGGTCGCGAAGGCGCGCGGGTCGGGCGTCCCCTCCTCGCCCACGGCGCTCGCGATCTCCGAGAGGAAGCCGCCGTAGCTCTCGAGGCCCGTCGGCTTCGTGAGGCCGAAGGCCAGCCACGACGAGAACTCGCGGCCCACGTCCTCGGGCGTCGTCGGCTCAGTGCCCTGGCGAGGCGGCGCCGCTCGTCCCAGGGCGGCGTCGCCCGCGCCCGGCGCGGCGCCGTTCGCCGCCGTCTTGGCCTTGGCGAGCGCGCCCTCGAGCAGCGAGTCGTCCGTGAAGACGAGGCTCTTGCTGGCGTTGCGCCAGATCGACTCGAACGGCTTCTGCGTCATGAGCGTCTTCAGCAGCGAGCGCACCTCGGCGATGTCGGTGGGCTCCTTGATCGAGAGCGACAGCAGGAACGTCTTCCAGGAATCGACGTAGCGGCGAAAGTAGGCGGCCTGCAGCGCGGCGCCGTTGACCTTCGTGCGCGTGCGCGCCGCGCCCAGCACCCAGCCGTTCTCGTCGTGCTCGTGGTCCGCCGTCATGCGCGTGATGCGCGCCTTGATGACCTTCCACCCTTCTGGCGTGAAGGCGCCGGGAACGGAGGGCCCGGCGCGCGGATCGGCCGGGAGCTGGAAGGCCGTCACGGCGCCGCCCACGACATCGACGACGTGGATGTCGCGCGGCAGGCTCGGATCGGTGACGAGCTCGGCCAGTGGATCGCCGTCGCTCGAACCGATGAGCGCCGTGCGGACGCGCGAGACGACGTTGGCCTTGCGCTCGACGAGCTCGGAGGTGGCGGTGGCGCGCAGCGCGTAGAAGCGCACGGCGTTCTCGAGCCCGTGGCGCGCCTTCGCGGTCGCCGTCTCGGCGGCCAGACCCGCCCAGCGCGCGCCCGCCTGCTGCACGGCCACATCGACCGTCTTGTCGCGCCAGCCGTCGTTCTCGGGCGCGGGCTCGTCAGCAGCCTTCGGCTGCGTGAGCAGCAACTGGAGCATGAGGCCGCTCATGGCGCCGGCCGCGTCCGTGTCGCCAAGACCGCGCGCGTAGGCCGCCAGGCGATCGCCGTCGGCGTCGAGCAGCGGGCGCACGACGAGGCGTTCGACGGCCGCGTCGAGCGGCGCGAGCAGGCGCTCGCCTGGGTAAAGGCCGAAGCGCAGCGAGATGTCCGGGCCCTTCGAGGCGAAGGAGGCCAGGCGCACGGCCGCGGGCTCGGCCGCCTCGAGCGAGGCGGCCGCGATCGGCCCCGTCGGCCCGTGCTCGACGCGCGCGCGCGCCAGCTTCTCCACGAAGGCGCGCGACTGCTTCACGAGCGCCATGTTCTCCAGGTACGAGGAGACCGGCAGCACGAGGAACGCCGACGACGCCACGAGCGCGAGGCCCGCGAGCGCCCAGCCGACGAGGCGCTGGCGCCGCACGACGCGCGTGCTGCGCACGGCCACGTCGCCGTCGGGAAAGACGACCTGCTTGAAGAGATCGCGCACGAAGTAGCTCTTCGGCTTCGTGGGCGGCGGCGCGGCCATGCGCGGGCGCACGCCGAAGGCCTCGGCCATGCCCTTCATCACGCGGTCGACGGGGCGACCCTCCTGCGTGCCGCTCGTGAAGTAGACGCCGCGCATGACGGGCGCGTCCTCGTAGACGCTGCGGTCGAAAAGCGCCGCGACGAGATCGACCAGCCCTTGGCGCAGCGAATCGAGCTGCTGCGGGAAGGCCAGCACCTTCTCGCGCGCCTCGATGCGCCGCTCCTCGCCCATGCGCAGCAGGCAGTGGTGCTCGAGGACGTCGTTGAGCTCGTCGAAGTGGTGCGCCACGGCCTCGATCTGATCGCCCTGCTCCTCGCTCACGAGCGGCAGCGTGAAGCCCCAGATCTGGCCGCGGTCGCGGTCCTTGAGATCCCCGAAGGTCTCGACGAAGCCCGCGATGAGATCGCACTTCGTGACGAGCAGGTAGACCGGCAGCACCATGTCGAGGCGCGCCAGCACCTCGTCGACGCGCTCGCGCAGCGCCTCGGCCAGCGTCGCGATGCCGTCTGCGTCGCCCTGCAGCTCGGTGACGCTCACGGCGACGATGATGCCGTTGATGGGCTTCTTGGGCCGCGTGCGCTTGAGCAGGTCGAGGAACGCCAGCCACTCGTCCTTGTCGTCGTCCTCGGTGCTCCAGCGCCCCGCCGTGTCGAGGAGGATGGCGTCGTTCGTCATCCACCAGTCGCAGTTCCGCGTGCCGCCCACGCCGCGCACGGCGCCCGACTTGCCGAAGGGGAACTTCAGCCCCGAGCTGCGGATGGCCGTCGTCTTGCCCGACCCGGGCGGGCCGATGATGACGTACCAGGGCAGCAGGCCCAGCGCGTCGCGCCCGCTGCGCCCGAGCTTCGAGCTCTTGAGCGAGCGCACCGACTTCTGGAACTCGACCTCCATGGCCGCGATCTCGGCCTGCAGGTCGGGCCGCATGCCCTCGTTGTGCCGCAGCGCCTGGTCGCGCAGGCCGCGCTCGATGCTCGAGGCCGCTCGACGCGCCGCGAGCACGCGGACGAGCGCGTACACGGCCAGCCCGCCAGCGACGACGCCCGTGACGACGATGGCCGTCCACATCGGCACAGTCCCGTGGAAGACGAGCACCAGCGCCCACGCGAGGGCGATGAAGATGGCTCCGAAAATGTACTTCAGCACAGCGCGCTCACTTGTTCAGCTCCTCGACGCGATCGGCGAGGTTGGAGACGCCCCTGTCGAGCGACACGCGCAAGCCGATGAAGACGGCGATGGCGAGCGCGCATACGCCGAGCGCGACCCACAAGAGCGGGTTGCGCCGTCCGCGCTGGAGCTCGGCCGTGTCGGGCGCGAGGCCCGCGGGCGCCAGCGGATCGGGCGCCTCGATGTGCCGCTCGATCTCCGGGCGCAGCGAGTCGATGAGCCGCATGAGCTCGAGATCGCCGCCGCGCACGGCGTACTTGCCCTGGAAGCCCAGCAGCAAGCACTGGTAGTAGACGCGCAGCACGTCGGCGCGCCGCTGGTCGCGCCGCAGCTCCTGCAGGCGCGTGAAGAAGCCCTCGCCCGCCAGGTTCTCGTTGTAGAAGCGCAGCTGCAACGACTGGCTCATCCAGTAGCCGCCGAGCGGTTCGGGCTTGCCCATGGCGACCTCGTCGATGAGCGCGACGAGCGCGTACCCGATGTCGTCGGCGTCGCGCTGCGACAGGCCCTGTTCGCGTGCGCGCTCGCGCGCCGCCTCGACGAAGCCGCACAGGCGGTGGTGGATGTCCTCGGGCGAAGCCGACGGCCCTTCGAGCTCGCGCAGCTGCGTCAGCGCGTTGAAGCAGTCGGCCGTGATCTGGTTGATGGCGTCCATCTGGTGTCCCCCTCCCGCGGCGGTGAGCGCCTGTCCGTCAGCCGGCTCCAGGCACTGCCAGGAGCTCGATCTTGACGTGCTCCGGGTCGAGCGGCGGCGGCAGGTAGATCGCCACGAGGCGCTCGTCGAGCACGGGCCTCCAGTACTCGCTTTGAAGGCCAAGCGAGAAGTACGTCACGCCTGCGCGCACAGGGATCTCCGAGGGCGGGCGCCGGTTGACCTGCACGGGCACGCCCGGCGAGGCCGCGCGCAGGATCTGCGGCAGCTGCCCGCGCGAGGCGATCTTGCACAGGCCCGGCAGCCGCTGCGTCAGCTGCTCCTCGGGCATCTCCGACCGCACGGCCAGCAGGAAGTGCGACGCGCGCAGCAGCCGGTCGTCCTCGAGCTTACCGACGTGCACGCCCTGCGAGATCTCGAGAGGCACGGTGAGGTAGGCCTCGCGTACGCCGCGCAGCAGGTAGGTCACGCGCGCGAAAAGCTCCTCGAACGTCTTGCGCAGGTCGGTGTGCGTGTAAACGGGCAGCTGCGAGGGATCGACGTCCGCCGAGAACGTCGCCAGCTGCCCCGCGACCTGCGCGCACAGCAGGTACAGCTGCACGGGCGGCAGCTCGCCGTTCGTCGCCGCGTGCGTCAGCACGGGGATGGCGGTGTTGATCGTCGACAGCTGCAGGAAGCGCGTGACGTCGCCGGCGTTGAACTCGATCGTCGCGCCGTCGCGCTCGCGGCGCGAGCCCGCGAGCTGGCGCTGCTTCGCGACGAGCAGCGCCAGCAAGCGCCGCACGCCGGCCATGAGAAACGCAGAGCTGTCGATGCGCAGCGACGGCGGGATGTACGCCTCGTTGATGAGCAGCGCCCCTCGCCCGTCGCGCACAATCTCGGCGATCTTGAGCGCGTCATAGTCCTCCCGCGGCTCGTCGCCGAAGAGCACGACCGTGTTGCGGAGCGCGAAGGCCATCGCCAGATCGGCGGCGGTCCCCACGAGGTCGGGCACGGCGCGGCTCGCGGCGCGGAAGCGCGCGCGCGCGCCCTTGACCGCGGTTCCATCGCCGGCGCCGCCCTCCGAGACGCTCGGCACGCCCTCGTGCTCCTTCGGCAGCGCGAGGTAAACGTCGCACGAGGCCTGCGTGGGGCCGAAGTGCGGGCCGATGGGCCGCGTGGGCGGGCACTCGGCGTCGCCGCTCTCGAAGACGACGAGCTCGCCGTCGGGCAGCGTGCCGACGAACTTGGTGATGCGCAGCTGGTCCGACCCCAGCGCGCCCGCGTCGACGTCGATGGCGACCACGCCCCACGGGTACGGCGCGAGCGCGGCGATGCGCTGGCCGAGGAGCCGCTCGTGATACAGGTCCTGCTGCTGAAAGTGCTGCGGCGAGACCAGCATCCCCTCGGACCAGACGACTCTCTGTGGCGGTTTCATGGTTGAGCTTGGCTCCTCAGCGGACCTCGATGCGGTTCTCGTCGAGCGCGAGCGCGAGCGTCGCGCGCGCCGCCGCAACCGTGGGATCCTTGGCGTGACAGTACTGCGGGTCGGGCGTCGGGAGCTTCTTGACGGCGCGCCAGGTGAGCGCGGCTGGCCGGCGGAAGAGCGCCACGGCGACCAGGTAGACGGCGTCGGGGTTGCGAACGACCGGCGGCGCCAGTCGTTCGCCGGGATTGATCGTCACCTCCTGCGCGGCCAGGAAGTCCTCGCCCAGAGTCTCCTTGTCGTGGTCGAGGAGATCGTCGAACGACGCGAGCTGTAGCTTCTCCACGCCCTTGAGCTGGTAGAGGCGCACGACGGTCGCGAGCGCCGCGCCCTTGTCGTCCGGGTTCAGCCGGTCGGTGGCCGAGAGCGCCACGCGCAGCGGCTCGGGCTTGTCACACGCGGCAGCCTGTTCGGGCGCGTGCGCGCAAGCGGCGAGCGCGAGGGTCGACGCTACGAACCACCCCGCCAATTCCGCGTATCCAAAGCGCTTTATCATGATGTGCGCGCGAGCCCGCAGATTGCCAGCCGGGGGGACGAGGCGCAACAGGGAACGCGAGCGATCCGCGCGCCTGCGACATTTCGCCGCGAGGCACGAGCCGAACGCGCGGCGCCGCGGCTCGATCGCTCCTCCTCGACGTCGCCGGCCTTGCGATCGTCCGAGCGCGCGGGCGATAACTGAACGGCAAGCGAACGCGCGCTCAGAAAAGGATCGTCCCATGGCCAATCGCAACCTCGTCGTTCCGCTCATCGAAACCTATCTCGACCCCGCGGGGACGCTGGTGCCGCGCGGGACGATCGGAATGGACCACATCGTCAAGGATTGGCAGGGCGGCGGCACGACCTGCGGTTACCTCCCGCACTGGCTGTGGTGGCGGATGGGGTGCAACGACGCGAAGCTCATGTGCCGTTACGAGCCCGACACGCCGTTCACGTACCGTAACGGCTACCAGATCAACCGCGTCTATGCCCACGGCGAGTTCAAGCATGTCGGCGCCGGCGTCAAGACCAAGAACGACCAACCCTTCCTCGACCTCACGATGTGCCCCAAGGCGGGAGACGCGGTGATCATCCAGGGTGCCCCGTTCGCGAACGGCGCGCAGAGCACGCACATCTTCGTCGTGCTCGACCCCGGGACCTGGGACCCGATGACCAAGGGCAAGGGGACGTGGCGCGTCGCCGAGACCGGGCAGACGGGCAACGGCGGCCACATCACCACGCACAACGTCCAATACAAGAACGGCAAGTGGATGGTCGGCGATCGCTGGATGCTCGGCTGGTTCGACATCGACGCCGTGTCCTTCGGGACGCCCCGCCCGGGGACGGACTACCTCGCGCCCTACGGCGCCTTCGGCACGCCCGCGACCGCGACCGACATCGTGGGGACCTGGCTCGTCTCGAGCGGAGACGAGTCCTGGTACTACTTCTTCTACAAGGGGTTCCGCGTGTTCTACGCGGACGCCGCAAGCCCGACGATGTTCAAGGGCGGCGGGTACTGGGCCCCGAACGGGGCCGAGTTCGCGATCATGTGGGACTGGGGCAACCGGGAGAGCTTATCCCTGACGACGAAGACCTCGGCGACCGGCTCCTGGGGCAACGGCGACCTCGACGCGAAGAAGGTCACCGCCGTCGGCACGACGGCCAAGATGGATCGCTACTCGTCCGGCATCGTTCACTGAGGCCGACCAAGGCCGAGCCCCGCGGCGCTCGAGGGTGAGCCGCCTCAGCGGGCGGCCGCACAACGAAAGCCGACGTCGGGGCTCGTGGCGCCGGACCACGCCGTGCGCACCTGCCCGTCGGGCGCCATCAGGCGCGCGTCCTGCTGGGCTCCTTCCCAGTAGGAGCGTGCCATCCTTCAGAAGAAGCGCTTGGTGGGCGAATGGCGAACGTCAAAACTCTTTTGGTGCGGCGACGTGTCGCAGACGCGCAACCCTGGCAGACTCGCGTCCGAAGACGGTTGTGATGGGCGAGCCAGCGCTGCACTTCTACCCGGGCCGTAAGCGGCTCCGCTACGTCGTCGACGGGAAGATAGTCATTGAGGTGGAGGCTTGGGGCGGCCCTGCGGAGGAGCAGCCGCTCCGGCTGAACGAATCGATGGCCGAGGGACCGACGAACACGGGAACTTTCGTCATATATGGCGTTGTGCCGTACACGACAAGGTCCTGGACCTTCTCCGGCATTCGATGGGGATCGCGACTGAGATTGAATCCGCGAGATCGCGAAGATCTTCTCTACGAGGACGGAAGCGGGCGATGGCATTCCGTGAGGGCGAAGATCGGCGCTTCGAAAGACGACGTCCTGGAAAGGGTTCGGATCCTCACGGGATCGCTGACCCTGCCCGACCGCTGGCTCTTGAACGACTTTGGCCCGCAAGCGATTCGATACTTCCGCGATCGGAACCGCAATCGCGTTCTGGACGGGCACGAGCGACTCGAAGGAGAGATGTTTCACACTACGCCCGAGAACGAGGCCGAGGAGCGCGCGTTCTATGCAGCTCACCCGCGCTCGCGCGCCCGGCCCCCTACGACGCTGTTCGAGTCACATGGGTGCATCCATCTCGCGCCGTTCGACAAGAAGGCGCTCCTGGCGCTTGGCGCGTTCAGGCGCGGGACGACATTGATCATTCACCGCTATGTCGAGCTTCGCCCATGACGGCGACCTCGAATGGGGCCCGCCTCAGCTCCGTGGTATCGGCCCTCGCCGCCGCCCTGGCCATGGGCGGCGCGCGTGCCGCCGACGCGCCACGATCGCGGGCCATGGTGCGAATCACGCGCGACTCCGGCGGTATCGTGGTCCTTCAGAATGGCGCAGCGTTGTTGTGGGGTGACCGACGCATTCAGGTTACGCGTTCGGAGGGCACGCTCACTCCGCCAATCGATCTCCCATGCCAGTGGCTCCACGTCGCGATCGGCGACCCCGTGGGGGCCCTTCTCGCAGGAAGGACGGTCGACGAAGCGAGCCGCATCGAAGACAGCCAAGTCTTCGCGGTCGATTTTGACGGGCGGCTCCTGACGGCGTGGACGTTCCGGCGCGACGCCTTGCTGTCCCTGGCGCCCATCCACGGGCACCGCTGGGCCTCCTTCTCCCTCCGCGTGGACGAGCTAAGAGCCGATGGAACTTCGAAGACAGTCCTTCCGTCGGAGTATGGCCAGATTCTCGCCACGTCCGAGGGCGCCCCCATCTTCTGCGCGCCCACCAACTTCACCAAGGAGCGGAATCACGCGCCTTACTGCCAGGCGCTCGAAGGCGCGAAGTGGAAGGCGCAGGGCGCGTGGCGTCGAACGCCCTTCGTCTGCGGCGGGTACCTCGTCGAGCCGGGCTTTCAGCCGGAGGTGGTCATACGCCGCGTCAGCGACGGCGTTGAG
>DASXOE010000100.1:0-21700 GCA_036494575.1 Polyangia bacterium
GGCGACGCGAACGTGGCCGGGCGGGTGGACCTCGTAGTCGTCGCCGTCGATCGCGACGGTGAGCGCCTCCATGGGCGCGGCGGGGTGGGCGAAGATCGCCGCGGTCGTGACCACATACGCGGGGCCGAGCATCATGACGCCGAAGGCATCCGCCACGAGCTCGCGGCGCCAGTTCGCCACGATGCGATCGACGTCGCGGAGGCCGACGCCCTCGCTGCCGTCTAGAACGTGCGCGTCGCCGGCAGCGGCTTCGAGACCGTGCCGGCGCAAGAGCTCGTCATCCAGGCCCGCGACGCTGTCGTAGAAGTCGTGGCCCACCTCGTGGCCGAGCGCGGGCCAGCGGTGGACCTCCGCCAACCACTTCCACGGTAAATGCAGGATGGCCAGGCCCGTCGGATCGTCGACGCGCGCGAGCCAGGGCGAGCAGTCGTCACCGAAGACGGCCGCCGCCCGATCGGAGCTGAGCGGCACGGCGTTGATGCGGCAGCAGTCGACGACCGGGCGGTAACACGCCTCGGCGAGCGCGTCGGCGTCGTCGATGAGCTCGGCGAGGCTCGGATCGCAGCGCTGGTCAGCCATGCGTGAGATGAGGCCCAGGAGCGCCTCGAGATGGGCGGCCGAGAAGACGAGCGGCTGCAACGTCGTGGCGGGCGTGGCGCGCCGCGCATCGGCCTGCAGCTCCGCGAGCTTCGGCAGCGCGAAGTCGCGGAGCGTCTGCACGAGCGGCGCGCAGAGGGGCGCGGCGGTGCATCGCGCCTCGAGGACGCGCGCCCGCTTCGCGAGCTCGCCCAGCTGGGCCGCGAGACGCTCGATGGCCGCGCGCTCGGGCGCGGGCCGCGTCGCCGCCGTGGCCTGGCCGAGCTGCGCGAGCTTGGGAGGCGGGGAGGGCGCCTGCGGCGCCGCGTCGCGCCCGCGCCCGGCGATCGCACGCAGGATCCGCGCGACCAGGCGCACCACCCCGCGCAGGAGCAGGTAGATGAGCTTGGCGATCCCGCCCACGACCAGGAAGAGGAGGCGCAGCTCGTTCATGAGGCGCTCACGAGCCGCGCGCTAACGCTTGAGCGCGCGCCGGGGGAGGCCGCGCCGGAAGGGCGACGGCCGGAGCAGGGTGCGCAAGGCGAATCGGCGCACGAACGCCTCGCGATCCGCGAGGAACCACAGCGGGGGAGGCGGCGCGGGCCGCTGGCCCGGCGGACCGTCAGACCTCGCCGCCACTCTTCGTTCCCTTGCCGCCGCTCATGTCGGCGAACGAGGCGCGCATGTCCGTGTCGGCGACGACGTTCTTCATCTGGTAGTAGTCCATGACGCCGAGGCGCCCGGCCCGCAGCGCCTCGGCCATGGCCGTCGGCACGAGCGCCTCGGCCTCGACGAGCTTGGCGCGCATCTCCTGCACCTTGGCCTTCATCTCCTGCTCGAGGGCCACGGCGCTGGCGCGCCGGCTCTCGGCCTGGGCCTGCGAGACGAGCTTAGAGGCCTCCGCCTGCTCGGCCTGGAGCTTCGCGCCCACGTTCGCGCCGACCTCGACGTCGGCGATGTCGATCGAGAGGATCTCGAAGGCCGTGCCGGCGTCGAGGGCCTTCTTGAGCACCGTCTTCGAGATCGAATCAGGGTTCTCGAGCACGAGCTTGTAGTCGTGCGCCGCGCCGATGGTCGAGACGACGCCCTCGCCGACGCGCGCGAGGATCGTCTCCTCGCCGGCGCCGCCCACGATGCGGTCGAGGTTGGTGCGCACCGTGATGCGCGCCACCGCGAGCAGCTGGATGCCGTCCTTGGCGACACCCGGGATCTTGGGCGTCGTGATGACGCGCGGGTTGACGCTCATTTGGACCGCCTCGAGGACGTGCCGGCCCGCGAGGTCGATGGCGGCCGCGCGATCGAAGTCGAGCGGGATGCCGGCCTTGGCCGCCGAGATGAGCGCCTGGACGACGAGCTCGACGTGACCGCGCGCGAGGTAATGCGCCTCGAGCTGGTCGGTCGTGAGGTTGAGGCCGGCCTTGAGCGCATTGATGCGCGAGTTGACGATGAGCGGCGGCGGCACCTTGCGCAGGCGCATGGCCACGAGCTGCATCATGGCGACCCCGGCGCCGGCCGTCTTG
The DNA here is from genome assembly GCA_036494575.1 of Polyangia bacterium. Classification (GTDB taxonomy): domain Bacteria; phylum Myxococcota_A; class Polyangia; order Fen-1088; family Fen-1088; genus DASZFV01. The sequence continues at coordinate 2,097 of DASXOE010000100.1, forward strand.
GCCGTGATCCACAGGCCGAGAGGGACGATCGACAAGATCGTGAAGAACACGATGAGCGCGAGGACGCCCCCGCCGACGATCACGACCTGACCAAGATTCATGGGTCTCCTTGGGCTCTGTTCCTACGGCTTGCGACGGACGACGATGCGCGCGCCGGCCACCTCGATGACCTCGATGGCCGCGCCTTGCTCGACGAAGTCGCCCTCGCTCACGACGTCGAGGCGGCGCCCGTCGACGACGGCCTTGCCCGTGGGCCGCAGCGCCGTCCCCGCCACGCCCGCGCGGCCCACGAGCGACGCCGGCGCCGACATGGCCGCAGGCGCGCCCACGGTGTCGCTCAGGATGAGCGCGCGGCCGAGGCGCGAGCGCGGCAGGAAGCGCGAGAGAAACCCCAGGGCGACGCCGGCCGCGAGGAGCGAGCCGAACCCGCGCGTCAGGGCCGACGGCAGCCAGCCGAGCGACCAGGAGATCCCGAGCGGCACGTGCTTGACGTCCACCATCGACACGGTGAGCGCGACCACCGCCAAGATGACGCCCAGGACGACCATGACGCCGTGGCCCGGAAAGAAGAGCAGCTCGACCGCGATGAGCGCGGCCCCCGCGCCGAACAGAATCAGCGTCTCCCACCCGGCGAGGTTCACGACGTACTGCCCGAACGTGAAGAGCAGCAGGCAGCAAAGGCCGATGAGACCGGACACGAGGTGGCCCGGAGCCCACAGCTCGATCATGATGCCCAGCATCCCCAGAGTCATGAGCAGCGACGACACGGCGCTGCCCGCGAGGAAGCGCGCCAGGCTCTCCGCCCAGTTCGGCGCCACGCGGACGACCGAGAGCGGCGGCCGGTGCAGCCGCGCGCACAGGTCTTCGAGGGACGTCGCCTCGAACGCCGCGAGCTGGAACTTGAGCGCCTCGGCGGTCGTCAGCGTGAGGGTCGTGTCCTTGCCGTCGAGGCCGGGGATCTCGACCTGGGCGTCGACCATGGCCTCCGCGAGATCGCCGCGTCGGCCCTTGGCCTCCGCCGTGGCCTTCATCTCCTTGCGAAAGTAAGAGATGACCTTGGCCTCGACGGGCTGCATCTTGCCGCCTTGGATCTCGACGGGCGTGGCGGCGCCGATCGTCGCGCCGTGCGCCATGACGATCGTGTCCGTCGCGAGCGCGACGAGCGCGCCGGCCGAGATCGCGCGGTGGTCGACGAACGCGACGGTTTTCGCGCGCGACGCGAGCAGCGCGTCGCGGATCTGCACGGCGGCGTCGATGCGCCCGCCGAACGTGTCGATGTCGAGCACGACGAGGTCGTCCGGCCCGGCCTCCCGGAGCACGCGCAGCAGAAAAGCCGACACCCCGAGATCGACCTCGCGCGACAGGGGCGCGACGAGCGTGCGCCCGCGCGGCGCCGGCTCGGCCCGGCCGGCGGCGCTCGAGGCGGAGGCGCCCGCGCCGAGCGCGAGGGCCGCCACGGCGACCGCGAGGCGGCCCCACCGCGCCCGCGCGCGTCCCGCGACAATTTGCCTCACGCCCGCCCCGACATGTCGCGAGTACACCAAGACCTTCGCGGGGGGTCAAGCCGCGCTCGGGCGGCGCTCAGTCTTTGAGCTCGACGTTCCAGTACGACGCGTCGGCGATGCCCAGGAACGGCAGCCACTCGCGGTACCGGACCTTGCCGCCGTTCGTGCGGAAGGTCGGCGTCCAGCGTGGCCGCATAGGCACCTTGAGCAGCTTCATGTGCGCCTGCTCGGGTGTGCGCGCGCCCTTCGTGAGGTTGCAGTCGATGCAGCAGCACACGACGTTCTCCCAGGTCGTGCGGCCGCCCTGGGCGCGCGGCACGACGTGGTCGAGGTTGAGGTCGACGCGCGGCAGCTCCTCCCCGCAGTACTGGCAGGTGTTGCCGTCGCGCATGTAGATGTTGTGGCGCGAGAAGCGCACCTTCGTGCGCGGGATGCGATCGTACATCTGCAGCACGATGACGCGCGGCACGCGGATGGCGCGGGTCACCGTGTGAATGACGTCGTGGTCGCCCACCTCGGCCGACAGCTGCGCCCAGCTCTCGAAGTCGAACGTCTTGAACTCGAGGTCGACGACCCGAGCCACGCCCGAATAGAGCAGCGAAAAGGCCCGTCGGACGTTCGTGACGTGGATGGGCTGGTAGTGCCGGTTGAGAACCAGGACCGCAGTGTTCGTCATCGAGGGCCGGTGACTAAAATGTAGCAGGCCGGCCCTCGCTCCGCAAAAGGGAGCGCCGCATCACCGCGCCGCGACGCCGGCTGTTTCTGGGCTAAAATCGCCGCGCCGTGAGCCTTCAGCCCGTCTCAGCGCTCGTCGCCGCCATCGTGAGCTTCGCGATCGGCGGCTCGGTGCTGTTGCGTGAGCCCCGCCGGCGCGCCCACGTGCTGTTCGCGACGCTCTCCTTCAACATCGCGGCGTTCTGCCTCATCTCGTTCTTCGCCAAGCGCTTCGAGTCGCCGCTCCTCGGCTGGCTGGCGCTGCTCGTGGCGGTCTCGTTGCCCGCGACGGCGCAGCGGTTCTTCCAGGCCTTCCTCGGCGACGAGGCGGGGCCGCCGCCGCTGTCGCGCTCGACCGTCGTCGGCGCGGTCGTGCTCTACACGGCGCTCTTCTTCTCGCGCTTCATCGAGCCCCTGCACACGACGACCTGGTTCGGCGTCGCCTTCCTCGCCTACGTGTTCGCGGGCCTCTACCTCTCGGTCTTCTACCTCTACAAGCGCTACCGCGCGACGCCCTCGCGCGTCGAGAAGACGCGCCTCCTCTATCTGCTCGTGGGCGGGTTCGCCACGGTGACCTCCGTGCTCCTCGAGTCGGTCCCGCGCGGACCGAGCTTCGGGAGCGCCTTCATCATCGTCTACCTCTACTTCCTTTCGCAGAACCTCGTTCGATACCGCCTGCTCGATCTCAACGAGCTGCTCGGCCGCATGGTCGTCCTCGGCACGCTCGTCTTCATCCTCTCGCTCATCTACGGCCTTCTCGTCAGCTGGGTGGGCAGCGAGGAGCACGGGCTCTTCTTCTTCAACTCGCTGCTGGCCTCGGCGACGATCGTCATCCTCATCGAGCCGCTTCGCGGCCGCGTAGAGGGCGCCATCAATCGCTGGATGTTCCAGGAAAAGTACGAGCTGTCGCGGCGCATCGAGACGCTGCGCGCCGACCTGGCCAACGTCATCGACATGCGCGTGCTCGTGCCGCGCGTGCTCTCGGCGCTCGAGGACTCGCGCCGCATCACGCACGCGTCGATCTACCTCGCCGATCCCGACGGGTCGGGCTTCGAGCTCGCCGGGCACGTCGGGCCGCGGCCCGAGGCGCGCTTCGACGCCATCGCGCACCGCGCCTTCTTCGAGCGCCTGCGCCGCGCCGGCGTCGTCACGCTCGAGGGCGTCGAGCGCGAGATCGCGGCGAGCCGCACGACGCCCGAGGAGCTCGAGAGCCTGCAGCTCATGCTGCGCACCCTCGAGCAGATGAACGGCTCGGTGGCGCTGGCCTTCTCGGGCGAGGACCAGCTCCTCGGCATGCTCGTGCTGCGCGACGAGCGCCTGCGCGAGGCTTACTCCACCGACGAGATCGAGCTCTTCCGCCTCGTCGCGACGACGATCGGCGTGACGCTGCAGAACTCGCAGGTTTACGAGCGCATGAAGGAGCGCGATCGCCTCGCGGCCCTCGGCCAGATGGCGGCCGGCCTGGCCCACGAGATCCGCAACCCGCTCGGCTCGATCAAGGGCGCCGCGCAGTTCCTTCAACCGAACGTCAAGACGCCGGGCTCGCCCGGCTCTGCCGATCTGGGTGACCAGCGGGAGTTCCTCAACATCATCGTCGAGGAGGTGAACCGCCTCAACAAGATCGTCTCGCAGTTCCTCGACTACGCGCGCCCGTACCGCGGCGAGCAGAAGCCGCTCGAGATCGCCGACGTCCTCAAGAAGACGCTGCAGCTCCTCGCCAAGGAAGAGGCCAGCCACTTCGAGATCACGACGGCCTTCGCCGAACGCCTGCCGCCCGTGCGCGCCGACGCCGAGCAGCTCCTGCAGGTCTTCCTCAACCTGTCGTTGAACGCGCTGCAGGCCATGCCCCAGGGCGGCAAGCTGCACATCTCGACGGGCCTGCGCCGCGCCACGCGCCGCGGCGCCGCGGCGGCCTTTCTCGAGATCCGCTTCCGGGACAGCGGCGTCGGCATTCCCCCCACGGATCTCAAGAATCTCTTCATCCCGTTCTTCACGACGAAGGACAAAGGGACGGGGCTGGGCTTGCCCATCAGCCAGCGCATCATCGAGAACCACGGCGGCACGATCGAGGTGCGCTCGCAGCCGGGCGAGGGGGCGACCTTCACGGTGCTGCTCCCCGTCGAGGCGGACGCCTACGCGGCCTATGCCGAGCCCAAGGTGATCGACAGCGGGCGCCGCACGCCGACGGCGCAACCCGTGCCGCTCACGCCCGCCTCCCTGCTGCCGCCGCCCGTTCGGTCGGGCCCTCCGCCGGCGCCCGCGGCGGCGGGCGTCAGCGCCTCGCGGAAGCCCGCGACGGCGGTCACCGCCCGAAAAGGGTAAGCTCGGGCGGCCGTGACCTCGATCGTAGACTCAGGCGCCAAGCGCGTCCTCATCGCAGACGACGAGCTCAACATGCGGCGCGTGCTCGAGGCCATCCTGCGCCGCGAGGGCTACGACGTCCTCACGGCCGCCAACGGGATCGACGCGCTCGCCGGCATGAACCGCGACGTCCACACGGTCATCACCGACCTAAAGATGCCCGGGCTCGACGGCATGGGGCTGCTCAAGAAGCTCTCCGCCGACTACCCCGACGTCCCCGTCGTCATGATCACGGCGCACGGGTCGGTGGAGAACGCCGTCGAGGCGGTCAAGCTCGGCGCCTTCGATTACCTCGAAAAGCCGTTCGAGCAAGAGCAGATTCGCCAGGTCGTCGCCAAGGCGCTGTCGACGTTCGCGCTCGCGCGTCGCGACGCCCGCCCCGACGAGACGGCGGGGCGTGGCCGCTTTCGCCTCATCGGCGAGTCGTCCGCCATCAAGCAAATCTACGGCGTCGTCGAGAAGGTCGCCAACACGCCGTCGACCGTCCTCATCACGGGCGAATCGGGCACGGGCAAGGAGCTCATCGCGCGCGCGCTGCACGAGAACTCCTCGCGCCACGGCGCGCCCTTCATCAAGATCAACTGCGCGGCGATTCCGAAGACGCTCATGGAGTCCGAGCTCTTCGGGTACGACAAGGGCGCCTTCACGGGGGCCGTGGGCGCCAAGCCGGGCCGCTTCGAGCTCGCGCACGGCGGCACGTTGTTCCTCGACGAGATCGGGGAGATCCCCATCGAGATGCAGGTCAAGCTGCTGCGCGTCCTCCAGGAGTCGGAGTTCGAGCGCGTGGGCGGCATCAAGACGATCAAGGTCGACGTTCGCCTCGTGACGGCGACGAACCGCGACCTCCTCCAGGAGATCGGTGCGGGGTCGTTCCGCGAGGATCTGTTCTACCGGCTCAACGTCGTGCCCATCCACATCCCGCCGCTGCGGGAGCGGCGGGAGGACATCCCGCTGCTCGCCGACCACTTCATCGCCAAGTTCAACGAGCGCCTGCGCAAGCAGATCGAGGGCATCTCGCCCGAGGCCATCGAGCGTCTCGTCGCGCACCCCTGGCCCGGGAACATCCGCGAGCTCGAGAACCTCATGGAGCGGACGGTGCTCTTTTGCGAGGGGCCGCAGATCGGCGTCGCCGACCTGCCGCCCGAGATCAGTCACCTCGCGCCGTTGGCGGCGTCTCACCTTCAGCCCGCGGCGCCGGCGGCGCACGCCGACGAAGCGGCGCGCGTCGTGCCGCTCGGGGCGGGCCTGGCCGCGAGCTCGCTCAAGGAGGCCGTGCGCGCCCAGACCGAGCGGGTCGAGCGTGAGCTCATCCAGCGCGCCCTCGACGAGACGGGCGGCAACGTGACCCAGGCCGCCCGCAAGCTCAAGATCTCGCGCAAGAGCCTCCAGACCAAGATGAAGGAGTTCGGATTGCGCGGGGGGACCAGTGCGCCCGCGGGGCCTCCAGAGGACTCGTAGTCGGACCTGCCCAACAGCAGTCGGGAGGGGCGGCAGGGGATTTGAAAACAGGGCGCTGGGAGGGTCTTGTGTTACATTGCGCGCGGACCTTGAGAGCCGCCGTCCACAGATTGACCACGCGGGTTGTGGTCGTCCTGGCAGTTCTCCTGTGCGGCGCCTCCGCGCGCGCGGCGGAGGTCACGCGGGTCGTGTCGGCGCTCGACGACGACAACGCCTTCGACTTCAACGTCACGGCCTCGTGGCTGCACGAGGTGAAGAGCGCCTTCATCAAGCGCGAGTCGCCTGAGAACGGGGGCGGTCTCGTCAAGGACCTCCAGTTCGGACAGACGCGCGATCTCCTGAACCTGCGCATGGACTTCGGGATCCTCTGGGACGTGGGCATTCACATCGAGGCGCCCCTCGTGCTCGCCGACAACCGCCACCTCGACTTCGATCAGAGCGCCGGGTCGGGCTGCACCTATCCCGGCGATCCTCCGCCCATCACCTGCGTCAACTCGGAGAACTCGAAGATCCTCGAGAGCGGGATCTTGCCCGGCTTCGGCAACAAGAGCGGCTACGGCCTCAATTCGCGCAACGGGCAGCCGTTCAGCTCGGGCTCGCGCGTCTTCCAGGGGCCGACCCGCAGCGGGTTCGAGTCGCTCAACCTCGGCATCACGTGGGCGCCCTTCAACCAGCGCCGCGACGACACGCGGCCCACCTGGACGCTGGGCTTCGACGCCAAGCTCGACGTCTTCTCCGACATGCGCTTCGACGCCGCCAACCCGGGCGCCAACACGGCGGTCGGGCCCGGGTACCACCAGTTCGTGTGGTCGACCTTCGTCTCGAAGCGCTTCCGCTACTTCGATCCGTACTTCGGCGCCTGGTACATGCTCCCCGTGCGCACGAACGGCAGCATCTATGAGGAGATCAACGGCGGGAACCAGACGGCCGTGAATCCGCAGCAGCGCGCCGGCTTGCTCGCGGGCTTCGAGCAGATCGCCTGGGAGAACCCGCGCGCCGACCAGCGCGTCACCGTCGAGTTCCGCGCGCGCGCCGAGCAACACTTCTACGGCCGCAGCGCGAGCGAGATGTGGGAGGCCCTCGCGGGCTCGTCGCAGTGCAAAGCGACGCAGGCCGCGCCCGACTGCCGTCCCGGCATCGACAACAATCTCGGCGACCCGACCTTCAGCCCCTACCCGGGCGTCACCGAGACGCAGCAGTACGCCAGCTTCGGCGGCGATCTGGGCCTCAACGTCCAGGTCGGCAAGTACGCGCGCTTTCGCGGCCTCTTCGGCCTGCTCATCGACGAGCCACACTACATCACGTACTCGGGCACGGGCGTCGACCGCAACGGAGACGGCCGGGTCGACTCGGACACCGGCTCTGCCGAGGCCAACGTTCTCTACCGCGACGCGATCGACGCGCCGGGACGCCGCTTCAAGGTCGAGGGCACGCAGATCTGGTCGTTGTTCCTCGAAGGCTCGCTCATGTTCTAAGGGGCATGACCGACGTCGGCGCGCCAGCCCCGGAGGTCTATCGGCTCAGCGTGGAGAAGCGGCCGCTCGCCGTGGGGCGCGCGCGGCGGTTCGCGCTGCTCGAGCTGCTCGGGGCGGCGACGGCCCTCGTCGCGGTCGCCGAGCTCGCGCTCCGGGGCTCCACGGCCGCGACCGACACCGCGCTCGGCCTTTGGGGACTCGCGGCCGTCGCGTCCCCTTACGTCCTTTGGCGCGCCAAGCAGCGCGTGCGTCGCCGCTGGAACGCGTTCGAGCTCTCGATCGGCGGCGAGACGCTGCGCTGCGCTGCGCGCGGCTCGGGCCGGGTCAGCATGCGGCTCGACGAGATCGCGTCCATCGCCGAGGGCGCGGGCGGCCTCGTCGTGCGCTCGTCCGAGCCGGGAGCCGTCGTGCGCATTCCGCGCACGGTCGAGGGCTTCGTCGACGTGCGGGCGCGCCTGGCAGCGCGCCGGCCGATCGAGGGTGGGCAAGGCGCGCTCTGGTGGTGCGTGGCGCTCGTGGGCACCGGGCTGCTCGCGTCGTCGACGGCCTTCGTGTGGGGCCGCTCGCCCAGCGTGGCGGCTGGCGTGTTGCTCTGCCAGCTCACGGCCGCCGTCACGGGCGCCCTCGACATTCGGTGGCATCCCCGCTTGCCGCGCTCGAAGAAGGTCGCGGCGCTCCTGGCGATCGTCGTGGCCGCCGTGCTGCCGCTCGTCGGCCTCTTCCTGGCGTCACTCGGCTGAATCGGGCTCGTCGGCCTCGCCGCCGCCCGCGAGGCGCACGACGAGCCCGTAGACCTCGCGCCGCGCCCGGCCCGAGAGCGCGGCCAGATCCCGGGCCGCGTCGCGGGGCGTGAGGCCGCGCGCGAGGAGCTCGCCGGCCTTCTCGGTGAGCGCCTCGTCGTTCCACGACTCGGCCTCGGCCTCGGCGCTCGCGCCCTCGACGACGAGCGTGACCTCGCCGAGGGGCCGCCCGTCGGCGTAGCGGGCCGCGAGCCCGCCGAGCGTGTCGCGCGCGAATTCCTCGTGCTCCTTCGTGAGCTCGCGTGCGACGCAGGCGCGGCGGCCCGGCCCCAGCGTCGCCGCGAGGTCGGCCAGCGTCGCCGCCGTACGCATCGGCGATTCGTAGAAGACGAGCGTCGCGGGGAGCGCGCGCAAGGACTCGAAGAGGCGGCGGCGCGGTCCGGATTTGCGCGGCGGGAAACCGTGGAAGAGGAAGCGGTCGGACGGAAGCCCACTGCCCACGAGCGCCGCGAGCACCGCCGCGGGTCCAGGCACGGGCACGACGCGCGCGCCGGCGGCGATTGCCGCGGCGACGATGCGGTAGCCGGGATCGGAGACGAGCGGCGTGCCTGCCTCGGAGACGAGCACGACGTCGACGCCCGCGCGCAGGCAATCGGCGACCTCGGCGGCGCGCGCCGCCTCATTGGCGTCGTAGCACGAAAGAATGGTCCGCGCGCCGCTGTCGCCGCCGGCGCCGAGGTCCGCCAGGAGGCGCCGCGCGCTCCGCGTGTCCTCGGCCACGAGGACGGTCGCCGTCCGCAGCGCTCGGGCCGCGCGCGGCGACAGGTCGTCGGCATTTCCGAGCGGCGTCGCCACGACCGTCAGAGACCCGACGCGCGTCGTCACCGCCATGGCGCGCCCAGTATACCGAGTGCGACCAACAGCGACACCGCGCGCGCGTCTCGCGGCGCCACGAGCCCGGCCGGGAAACCGCGCCGGGCCGACCCATAAGGCGTGCAGTGGGCGCCGCCGGTGGCTATGATTGGGGACTCCCTCCATGGATCTCATCGACGGTCCGCCCGCGGATCCCACCCCTTCCTCTTCCCCCTTGGCCCCCTCGGAGTCGCGCATGCGGCGGTTCGGCAAGATCCTGGTCCTGACGGCCGCCTGCTCGGCGGCGCTCGTCCTCACGATTCGCCACGGCGGCGACGGCATCCGCGTCGGCGCCGAGAGCCCGCTGCGCGCCGCCACGCGCGGCAGCGGCCGCTATGACTTGTCGCGCATCCCGATCTTCTCGAAGACGCTCATGCTCGTCAGCGAGAACTACTTCGACAAGAACCGCTTCGACCCGAAGCGCATGCTCGTGGGGGCGCTGGACTTCGTGCAGCGCGACGTCCCGGAGATCCTCATCGACCGCTGGCCCGAGCACGACCCGAAGCAGGTCACCGTCAAGGTCAACGGGCAGCAGAAGAGCTTCTCGATCGAGAAGGTCGACGCGCCCTGGACCTTGCGCACGAAGGTCATCGAGATCTTCCAGTTCGTGCAGCCAAACCTGCAGCCCGTGCCCGAGAAGGAAGAAGCGCGGCGCCTCGTCGAGATCGAGATGGCGGCGACGAACGGCATGCTCTACACGCTCGACCCGCACTCGGTGCTGCTCGACGTCGAGACCTACAAGGACATGCGGACGCAGACGCAGGGCAAGTTCGGCGGCCTCGGCATCGTCATCGAGATGGACAAGAAGAACCGCATCACGGTCAAGCGCCCCATGCTCGACACGCCCGCCATCCGCGTGGGCATCAAGGCCAAGGATCACATCGTCCGCATCAACAACGAGTCGACGACCAACATGACGCTCAACGAGGCCGTCGAGCGCTTGCGCGGCGATCCCGACACGAACGTCGACGTCTACGTCGAGCGCGACAGCTCGCCCGGCGTCAAGAAGTTCACGATCACGCGCGCCTTCATCCATCCGCCGTCGATCGATCCGCCGGCGCGCGTGCTGGCCGTGCCCCCAGGGCCCGGTCAGGCGGCCGCCAAGGTCGGCTACTTCCACATGCAGCACTTCTCGGCCAACAGCGCCGGCGATCTGGCGGAGGCGCTCGCCCTCTTCGAGAAGGAGAAGGTCAAGGGCATCATCATGGACCTGCGGGGCAACCCGGGCGGCCTCTACGAGCAGGCGCAGCGCGTGTCGGACGCGTTCATCAAGGCGGGCACGCTGGTCTCGATGGTGGGCGTCGGCGGCGTGCAGCGCAAGGACGAGACGGCCAGCGACAGCGGCCATGAGCCCACGGTGCCGCTCGCTGTGCTCGTCAACCAGAACTCGGCGAGCGCGTCCGAGATCGTCGCCGGCGCCATGAAGAACCTCGACCGCGGCGTCGTCATCGGCGAGGGCACGTTCGGCAAGGGCTCGGTCCAGGTCCTGTTCGACATCGCGTCTCCCGTGTCCTTCGGCGACAAGTCCGACGACGACAAGCTCGGCCTCAAGCTCACGACGGCGCAGTACCTCACGCCGGGCGACATCTCGATCCAGGGCGTGGGCGTCGTGCCGGACATCGAGACCGATCCGCTGCTCGTCCAGAAGGACGGCGAGCGGTCGTGGATCCGGCTGCAGCCATCGGCGCACAAGCGGCGCGAGGCCGACTACGACTTCCACCTCGAGCACCCGAGCGCGCGCCACGGCGAGAAGCCCCTCGAGTCGCTGTCGTACCTGTTCGTGCAGAAGGCGGCCGACAAGGCCCGCATGCACGACGAGGACGAGGACCTCGATCCCGACGAGGAGGCCGAGGCGGACGACGCCGACGCCGACGAGAAGACCGACTTCTTGATGGATTTCGCGCGCGATCTTCTCGTGCAGGCCAAGTCATCGAAGCGCCGCGACCTCGTCGCGGGCTCGAAGGCCTTCCTCGACAAGGTCCGCGCCGCCGAGGACAAGAAGGTCTCGCTCGCGCTCGAGAAGCTGGGCGTCGACTGGGCCTCGGGGCCGGCGACGGGCGCCGCGCCGCCGCTGCAGCTCACGTTGCAGCCCGTGAGCGGCGACGCCAAGCTCGTGGCCGGCACGGTGGCGAAGATTCGCGGCGTCGTGAAGAACATCGGGACGGCGCCGGCCTACCGCGTGCGCGCCGTCCTCGAGAGCGACAACCCGCTCTTCGACGAGAACGAGATGGTCTTCGGCAAGATCGGACCGGGCGAATCGAAGAGCTACGATCTGTCGGTCAAGATCCCGGCGTCGTCGTTCACGCGCACCGACGAGCTCAAGGCGACGTTGAGCTCGCAGCGCGGCCCCACGAAGGCCAGCGGCGCCGACCTGCTCGTCAACATCGAGGGCAAGGCCCGCCCGCTCTTTGCGTACACGTATCAGACGATAGACGATCAGAAGGGCAGTAACCACGACGGCCAGGTCCAGCGCGGTGAGCAGGTGCGCCTGCTCGTCACCGTCAAGAACCTCGGGCACGGGCGGGCCATCCACACCGAGGCGGTGCTGCGCAACGGCGCGGGCCAGGAGGGCATCCTCATCAGCGCGGGCCGCTTCGACGCCAAGGATCTTGGGCCGGGCGAGACGAAGACGTTCTCGTTCGTCTACGAGGTCGGGCCCGAGTTCAAGGGCGACGATTACCAGCTCGAGCTCGCGGTGGGCGACACGATCCTCGGCGAGTCGGTCACCGACAAGATCAAGATCAAGGTGGCGCCGCCTGGTCCCGCGCCCGAGGCGGGCAGCGGCACCGCGACGATCGTGCGGGACGGCGCCCCCCTGCGCGAGACCGCGAACGACGCCGCGCTCGTCGTGGGCCGCGCCGCCAAGGGCACGACCTTCAAGGTCAGCGGCAAGCTCGGGACGTTCACGCGCCTCGATCTCGACAACAACCGCTCGGCGTTCGTCGCGACGACCGACGTCTCATCGGGCGGCGCCGTGCACGGCATGCTCATGCCCGCCTGGCAGGTGACGCCGCCCGTGCTCACGGTGACGGCGCCGACGGTCGCGATGGGCGACACCGTGCACCTCAAGGGCAACGCCACCGACGATCGCCTCGTGCGCGACGTTTACGTGCGCGTGTGGAACCGCAACGCCAAGATCCCCGTGAAGAAGGTCTTCTATCAGCCGAACCGCACCTCGGGCGACCGGACGAAGATGGACTTCGAGACGGACATCCCGCTGTGGCCCGGCAGCAACCTCGTCCAGGTCTTCGCGCGCGAGTCCAACGAGGTGCAGTCGCTGCAGACCGTCGTCGTGCTCAAGCGCGCGGGCGCGAGCGTCATCGCTCAGCCTTCGGTCCCACCGGCCGGGTTCCCGCCCGACAAGTCCTCGCCCTCGAAGAAGTAACTTCCGCCCTTCGACGACCGTCGAGAGACGGACCGTCGAGAGACGGCGTGTTAGGTTGCTCAGGCCATGCGCGCGCGCACTCAGTTCCCCGTGGGAGCCGGGCCGCTCTTGGGCGCGCTCGCCGGTGGGCTCGTGGGCGGCGTCGACGGCGCGCGGGCCGCCCTCGTGTTCGGTGTCGACGGGCGCTCGGCGGTGGCGGTCGTCGTGCTCTCGATGGCGGTCGACGCCCTGGCGGGCCTCGTGCTCGGGACGCTCGGCGAGGTCGCGCTGCGGCTCGCGCTCTGGGGCCGCCGCGCGCAGCCGCCGCTCGCGGCGCGTGCCTTCGCGTACGCCATCGCGGGCGCCTTGGCCTTCGCCGCCACCTCGTCGGCTGTCGAGGTCACCTTCGCGCGCCACAACCGGTTCCTCGCCGCGGGCCTGGTCGCCCTCGCCGCCGTCGGGGCGGCGCTCCCGGGGGCGCTCCTCGCGCCCGCGCTGGCGCGCTTCATCTCGATGCGCGGCGCGGCGCGCCCGGCTTCTGCGCCGGGACCCGCGCTGCTGCTGCTCGCGCCGCCCGCCGCGGCCATCTTCGGTGGCGTCATATTCCTGTCGCTCTGGCGCGCACCGCTGCCGCCGCCCGGCTTGGCGCTCGCGCGCTTCGTGCTGCGGGTCTCTGCGCCAGCGCTCGTCCTGCCCTGGGCGCTCGCGCGCGTGGCGGCCCTTCGCCTGCGCGTGCCCTGGCGCTGGGCCGGCCTCCTCGCCGCCGTGGCTTATGGCGCGCCCGCGGCGACGGCGGTCGCCCGCAACTGGAACGACAACCTCCGCTTCGCGCCCTGGGTCGACATCGACGTGGGCGCTGCCGTCGTGGGCGTCGCCCTCGTCCTCGCGTGGCTCGTCGGGCCACGGCTGCCCCATGGCCGCGGGCGCGCGGCGGGCGCGGCGGGCGCCGCCTTCCTCGTCGCGGCCGCGCTCCTCCTCGGCGTGAGCGCCTCGGAGGCGGCGCGCAAGGCGGGCGCCGCGCGCGCCGGGCTCGTCGGCCCCACGCTCGAGTTGGGCCGCCAGCTCCTCGACTTCGACGGCGACGGCTACTCGGGCTGGCTCGGCGGCGGCGACTGTGACGACCACGATCCCGAGATCCACCCCGAGGCCATCGACTACCCGAACGACGGCATCGATTCCGACTGCGACGGCCAGGACGCCGCCGCGGGCGCGCCGCCGCCCGCCGTCATGGCGCCCGTGCCCGCGAGCGTGCCCGGCGACCTCAACCTCGTCTTTCTCACGATCGACACGCTGCGCGCCGATCACCTGGGATGCTACGGCTACGGGCGCCCGACCTCGCCCGAGATCGATCGCCTCGCGCGCGAGGGCACGCTGTTCGAGAACGGCTGGGCCCACGCGCCCTCGACGCGGTACTCGATGCCCGCGCTCGCGTCGGGCCGCTGGCCGTCGGCCATCGCGTGGGACGAGTCGATCTGGTGGCCGCGCCTCGGCCGCGGCGTGCGCACGCTCGCCGAGGCGCTGCACGACGACGGGTACTTCACGGGCGGGATCTTCAGCTTCAGCTACTTCGCGGCCTCGGATCGGCGCGGCTTCGAGCGCGGCATGGACTTCTACGACACCTCGCGCGCCGCGCTGCACGTCGCCGTCAATGGACCCATGGAGTCGCGCGGCTCGTCGTCGCGCCAGCTCGCCGACGACGCCATCGCCTTCTTCGACGCCCACAAGGATCGAAAGTTCTTCCTGTGGCTGCACTTCTACGATCCGCACCTGTCGTACGAGCCGCACGCCGAGGTGCCGAGCTTCGGGACCAAGGACATCGACCTCTACGACGGAGAGATCCGTTTCACGGACCTGCACGTCGGGCGCGTCCTCGGGCGCCTCAAGGAGCTCGGCCTGTGGGGCCGCACGGCCGTCGTCCTCACGGGCGATCACGGCGAGGGCTTCGGCGAGCACGGCGTGACGGCGCACGGCTTCGATCTCTACGCGGCGCAGACGCGCGTGCCCTTCATCGTGCGCGTGCCGGGGCTGCCCGCGCAGCGCGCGCGCGTGCCCGCGGGCCACGTCGACATCGCGCCCACGCTCGTCAACCTCGCGCGCGGCAAGCCCGAGCCCACGTTCTTCGGGCGCTCGCTCGTGCCCGAGCTCGCGGGCGCGCGGCCAACCGACGAGGCCACGCGCTGGGTCTTCCAAGAGGTGACGTCCGAGCGCGGCAAGAAGCGCGCGCTCGTGACGTCGTCGCGCCACCTCATCTGGAACTGGGTGCCCAACAACACGACCGAGTGCTACGACCGCGACCGCGATCCCGCCGAGTCGCGCGACTTGTGGGGCCGCTCCGATCCGGGCGGCGCCTGCAACGCCCTCAAGGGCGAGCTGCAGCGCCTCGTGTCGGCGCTCGCGCTGCCGGCGGGCGCGGCCGAGAAGATGGCGCGCGGCGTGACGCCGCCGGGCGCGACGGCGCCGCGTCCAACGCACCTCCTCGACGCCATGCTCGGCGATCAGATCCAGGTGCGCGGCTACGACGTCGCGCCCGAGGTCGTCCCGCCGGGCGGCGAAGTGGCGGTGACGTACCACTTCGCGGTGAAGAAGCGGCTCGGTCCCGAATGGCGCCTGTTCTTCCACCTCGAAGGGCCGGGGGGCTTCCGCAACATGGACCACATCCCGCTCGAGGGCCTCATGCCCGTTTCGCGCTGGCGTCCGGGCCAGACCATCCGCGACACGTGGCGCATCTCCATCCCGCCCGGCGGGCCGCGCGGGACGTACACGCTCTACGTCGGCGCCTTCCGCGCCGCCGAGCACCTCACCGTGACGCCCAGGACCCTCGCCGACGCCGCCGGCCGCCTGCGCCTCGGGACGTTCGTCGTCCGCTAGAAAGTGCGCTAGTCTGCGCGCGCCGTGGATCTGCCTGCCGAAGCGCCGGCGCTCGAGTCGCCCGCAGGGTCGCGGCTCGGGCTGATCGTGGCCGCGGCGATCGGCTTGCTGGCGGTCGTCGAGACGGTCAACGCGCTCGTGGCGCCGTCGCGCGCCGCCCAGGAGGGGGACTGGGAGGCGGCGGCGCGCGAGATCCGGGCCGGGTTCGCGGCGGGGGATCTCGTCGTGGCGGCGCCGGCGTGGGCCGATCCGATCATGCGCCTTCACCTCGGCGATCTCGTGCCGCTGCCGATCGCGGCGCGCCTCGACGACGCGCGCTTCGGCCGCGTCTGGGAGATCGGGCAGCGCGGCGCGCACGCGCCCGAGTCGGCGCGCGGCACCGTCGCGCTCGAGCGGCGCTTCGGTGCGCTCACGCTCCGTCGTGTCGACCGCCCGCCGGCCGTCATCCTGCACGACTTCCTCGAGCACTGGACCGACGCGCGCGTGTCGCGCCTGCCGCGCGGGCGTCCCGCCGTCGAGTGCCCTTGGAGCGCCGATCGCTTCCAGTGCCCCGACGTGTCGTACAACTTCGTGCGGCTGCAGACGGTCGAGGTCGACACGACCGTCCACCGCGGCCTCCTCGCGCAGCCCGTGGGCGACGCGACCGTCGTCATCGACTACCCGGCCGTCCCGCTCGGGCGCGAGCTCGTGGTCGCGACCGGCCTGCACGACGTGTGGATGCGCAAGGCGGGGCAGGGCGTCGTCGACCTGCGCGTCGTCATCGCGGGCACGAGCGTGCCCGTGTTGGTAAAGGGTGCGCCCCAGCCCGTCATCGAGGCGACGAACGACAGCGGTTGGCAGCTCACGCACCTCGACACGAGCGCCTACGCCGGACGCGTCGTCGACGTGCGCTTCGAGATCACCTCGCCGGCGCCCTACCAGCGACACTTCGTGCTCGCCGCCGAGGCGCGAAGATGATCCTCGCAGAGAGCCCGTCGACGCGCCTGGCGACGCTCGCGCGCGATCGCCTCGTCACGGCCGTCTTGGCGCTCGCGACCGTGACCTGGCTCCTCGCCGTCGAGGGCCGTCAGGGCTTCGGGCGCGACGAGGGCCAGTACTTCCGCGCGGGCGAGCGCTACTGGGGTTGGTTCGAGGAGCTCGGGTCCAATCTGCGCGCCGGACACCCCGGCCGCTCGTTTACGCCGGCGGGCCTCGACCGCTACTGGAGCGACAACGCGCCCGATCACCCGGTCGTCGCCAAGGTCCTCTATGGCCTGTCCTGGCGCGCCTTCCACCGCTGCACGTGCACGGGCCCCGCGCGGGGCCTGCATCCCATCCCCGTGCGCGGCCGCCACCTCACGCTGCCACTTTTCGCGCGCGAGTCGACCGCCTTCCGCTTCCCGGCCATCCTGTTCGCGGCGCTGCTCGTCGCGCTCGTCTACCGGTTCTCGCGCCGCTTCGTGGGGTGGCCCGCCGCGGCCGCGGGCGCCGTGCTGACGCTGGCCCAACCCCATTATTTTTTCCACGCGCAGATCGCCTGCTTCGACGCGCCCATCACGACGATGGCGTTCGTCGTCGGAATGGCTTACTGGAAATCGCTGCGCAGCGCGCGCTGGGGCATCGTGACCGGGATTGTCTTCGGCGTCGCGCTCGGCACGAAGCACAACGCCTGGCTCATGCCCATCTTCCTCGCGGGCCACTACCTGTGGATGCGGCGCGGGGATTTGCTGGGCTGGGGCGGCCGCCGCCGGCTGCCGCGCGTGCCGCTCGCCTTCGTGTCGATGGCGCTGCTCGGCCCGCTCATCTTCTTCCTGCACTGGCCCTGGCTGTGGCAGGCGCCCCTGAAACGCGCGCGCACGTACGTCAACCGCCACCTCGAGCACGAGCATTACAACTTCGAATACCTCGGCCGGAACTGGAACGCGCCCGTCACCGACCGGGGTCTCAAGTTGCTGCGCGTCTCGGCGCCCTTCGTCGAGACGCTCTTCACCGTTCCCGTGACGACGCTCGCGCTCGCGCTCGTGGGCGGCGTCGCGCTCGTGCGCCGCCGCCGCGGCGAGCCGCTCGGTCCCGAGGCCGAGCCAGAGCTACCCGACGGTCTGGACACGGCGCGCCCCGACTGGCGCCGGCCCGGCATCGACGTCGACCGCTCGCCGGGCGCGTTCCTCGCCGTGCAGATCTTCGGGCCGCTGTCCGTGCTCGCGCTGCCCGGTACGCCGATCTTCGGCGGCGTGAAGCACTTCCTGCCCGCGATGCCATACATCGCCGTCGCGGCCGCCGTCGGACTCGAGCGGCTGGCGCGCGTCGTCTCGGCGGCCTGGCCGGCCGCGCGCGCGCGGCTCGCCGCGGCCACGCCCGTCGCGCTCGCCGCGCTCGTGTGCCTCCCGGCGGTCGTCGAGACGCGGCGCTCGCACCCGGACGGCCTGTCGCACTACAACCTCCTCGCGGGCGGCTTCGCGGGCGGGGCCTCGCTGGGCATGAACCGGCAGTTCTGGGGCTACTCGGTGCTGCCGCTCCTGCCCTGGGTGAACGCCAACCCCGAGAACCACGCCATGTACTGGCACGACGTCATCAGCGACGCGCTCTTCATGTACAAGCGCGAAGGCCGCCTCGGTATGGAGGTCGGCGACACGGGCTACGCAATGCCCGGCATCGAGCGCTCGAGCGTCGGCATCCTCTTTTACGAGAAGCACTGGGCGATGTACGAGGGCTGGTTCTGGGATCTCTACGGCACGACCCGCCCGGTCCTCGTGCGCGAGCGGGAGGGCGTCCCCCTCATCACGGCCTATCAGCGAGGCAATCGATGACCGACGCGCCCGCGCGGCCCACGCGCCTTGCCCGGCTGCTCTCGGGGTGGCGCGGATTCCTCGTCCTCTACGTCGTCTTCACGGGCGCTTACCTCGGCGCTTCGGGCGGGCGGCTGCGCGGGCACTCGATGTACAACCACTACGTCTACCTGGCCGACGGCTGGCTGCACGGGCGCCTCGCGCTCGAGGGCCAGCCGCCCAACGAGAACGACTGGGCCAAGGTCGACGTCTTCAAGCTCAAGGACGGCCGCGAGCTGCGCGGCACCTACGGCAGCCGCAGCGGCGGCCCGGTCGACCGCTTCTATCCGCTGCGCGGCCCCTCGGTGACGGTTCCCGAGTCGGAGATCGTCTCGCGGTCGTCGATTCGCTACGTCTCCTTCCCGCCGTTTCCGGCGGTGCTCATGGCGCCGCTCGTTGCGATCTGGGGCCTGCGTTTCAACGACGTGCTCTTCACGGCGCTCTGGGCCGGGCTCAACCCGGCGTTGCTCTTCTTCCTGCTCCGCGAGCTCGGCCGGCGCGGGCTCTCGCGGCGCAGCCTTGGCGACGACCTGTGGCTCACGGCGTTGCTCGGCGTCGGCTCGGTCTACTACTTCTGCGCCGTCATCGGCCAGGTCTGGTTCACGGCCCTCATCGTCGCCGTGACGCTGTCGATCGGTTACGTCTGGGCGTCGCTCGACGCGGCGCGCCCCGCGCTGGCGGGCCTCTGCGTCGGCCTCGGCTTCGCGACGCGGCCGCCCTGGCTCATCGTGCCCCTGTTCCTGTGGGAGGCCGTGCGCGTGTCGGGCGGCTGGTCCGTGCTGGGCACGCGCGAGGGCTGGCGCGCGCTCGCGCCCCGCCTCGTGCGCTTCGCGATGCCGGCGGCCGTCATCGGCGTCGTCCTCGCCTGGCACAACTATGCGCGCTTCGGCAGCCTCTTCGAGTTCGGCCACCGCTTCCTCAACGTGCAGTGGCAGGAGCGCATAAGCCGCTTCGGGCTCTTCAATTACCACTTCCTCTCGCGCAACCTGGCCGCGGCGCTCGTGCTCTTGCCGCGCGTCATGGCCCACGCGCCGTTCGTCAAGATCAGCCAGCACGGCATGAGCCTACTCGTGACGTCGCCCAACCTCGCCTACACGGTCATGCCGCAGGAGCGGAACCACCTCACCCGGCCTCTTTGGCTGACGATCGCGGCGGCCGCGATCCCGTCGCTGCTGTACCAGAACTCCGGCTACATCCAGTTCGGCTATCGGTTCAGCCTCGACTACATGGTCTACTTCGTCGTTCTGCTGGCCATCGGCGACCGCCGGTTCACGCGGCTCTTCAAGGGCCTCATCGTCGTCGCCTTCGGGATCAACCTCTTCCTCGCGATCACCTTCGACCGCTACATGGGCTTCTCGTTCGACGACTCGTTCTTCCCCAACGGCAACAACTGATCAAGATGG
>DASXOE010000101.1:0-37860 GCA_036494575.1 Polyangia bacterium
CTCGGCGGTTGCTACAAGCCCAACGTCACCGACAACGGATTCCGATGCGCGACCACGGGCAAGGCGTGCCCCGACGGGTATACGTGCGGCTCCGACCAGCACTGCTCGCTCAAGCCGGCGGCGCCACACCCGGACTCGGGACCGGCCGACATGAAGATGATGACCGATGCCGGCGGCGAGCCGGTGTGCAGCTCGGCGCACGTCGCGCCCCTGTGCGCCGATGCCCCGGCCACGGGCGACGCCTGCAGCCCCGCCTGCCAGAACGGGTGCGATTGTGGGCGCTGCAACGTCGTCGACGGCAAGGCCAAGTGCGTGACCACGGGGACGGTCAAGCTCGGCGACGTCTGCACGCCCGGAACCTCAGACAACTGCGAGGCCGGGCTCATCTGCTTGATAGAGAACTGCGGCAACGGTCTGGCGCGCTGCTATCGCCACTGCACGACGAATGATCAGTGCGCCGGCACGGCCTGCACGATCTCCATCGACGACGGCAAGGGGGGGGCCACGTCGTTCACGACCTGCGACGTCCCGCCGCGGACCTGCGATCCGGTGGCCAACACGGGCTGTCCCAACCCGGCGCTCAACTGCTACCTCACGAGCGCGAACCAGACGCTCTGTGACTGCCCGACCAAGCAGGGGAAGAACGGCGCGGAGTGCACGATCTACAGCGACTGCTACCCGGGCTTCGTCTGCATCTCGGGCGTGGGCGGTCTCGCGGGGCCGCACTGTCACTTCGTGTGCAACGTTGCCACGCCGAGCTGTCCGAACAAGGTCGCTCCCGATGGCGGAACGACTCCCGCGGCGTGTGTCCCAGCGGGCACAGGCGCGAAATTCGGCTTCTGCGAGGTCTGACTCCAGCGTCGGGCACGTGGCCCGCGGAGGGCGCCGCGTTACTTGTCGCAGTGAACGGTGAGGCTCCACCCCTCGTGGAGGTAGGCCTTTCGAATCGTGCCGGGATCGCCGCAGCTGCGGGCGTCCGAGACGGGTAGGGCGCATATCTCGCGCGGGCCCGCGTGCGTGCGGACGGAGGTCTTCTTGCGCGGGCCCACCTCGCCGAGCGACTGGCCGTCGACCGAGACGCGCGTCGACTGCGGGCAAAGGGTGTTGTCGACGTCGATCCATATCGCGGGAGCCCCCATCCCCGCGCGCGGCGGCTCCTCGGGAGGCAGGCGCGTCAGGGGGGCCGCAGGAGGCGGGCCGTGCGCTTCGACGGCGACCGGCGCCTCGTCGATCGCCCAGGCGCTCGGGTCCGAAGGGTTGGGCGGTGGGGCGCCGCCGGCGGCGACGGCCGGCGCCGCCGGCGCCTTCGGGCCCGTCTTGCAGCTGGCGTGGCGCATCTCGGCCCCGAGCTGATCGTAGAAGGCCACGCGCATCTCCCGGTAGTCGTCGAGCAGGCGCTGATGCAGCTCGCGCGCCTTCTTGATCTTGATGCGATAGTCGGGCGTGAGCGCCGCCGCGTCGCCCAGATCGTCGGCGCGCCGGATGTCTCGGTAGCGTCCCTGGAGCTGCTGGCCGAGGAGCAGATAGCGCGTTCCCGAGGCGAGGGCGCGCGCATACGGCGCGGCCGTGGCAGCCGGGCAGGCCTTGGGCGCGGCCTGCGCAACGGCCCCCGTCTGGGCCGCGACGTTGCCCGCGAGCGCCGTGAGCGTCTCGTGCACCGCCGTCGAGAACTCGTCGCGCACGCGCTCCATGTCGGTCTGGAGCCCGAGGAAGCGATCGACCGAGAGGCGGAGCGCCGCCGCGTCGCCGAAGACGGCGTCGACGCGCGGCTGTGCGTCCGTGCGGAACGGTATGACCGTCGTGGCCGGCGCCGCGCTGCCGGCTGGCGCCTTCGACGCCGAGGGGCTCGGCGCTCTCGCCGGCGCCAGCGCGAGCCAGGCCCCGAGCAATCCGTGTAGCATCGTCGTGTCTCGATTATGGATACGACACGCAGCGCTCCGCCAGAATTTGCTGGGACGGAGTATGTTTGCCGCATGGTCGCTTCGCCCCAGGCGTTGCCTCGCTTCGCCTACCTGACGCCGCGCACGTTGCCGCCCGCCGGGCGGCTCGCAGGGCGCGTCGCCGTGCTCGACATTGCCTTCGCGAGCGAGGGGGGCGGCTCGTCGTTCGAGAAGACGACGCGGCCCTTCATCGAGGGGCTCGGCAGCCGGCTGGCCGCCTGGGTCGACCACCACGACCACGAGCGTCATGCCGACTACAAGGGCGACGCGCGCTTCGTGCTCAGCACGAAGGCCGAGCACGGCGCCTGCCCCGAGATGGTGACGCCCGAGGTCGTGCGCGCGGCCGGGCCGGTCGACACGGTCGCGGTCCACCTCGACCTCGATGGGCTCTACTCGGGCGCCAAGTGGGTGCTGGGCGGCGTCGAGCCGTACGAGGGTGCGGACGCCGACGCGCGCGCCGTGGACACGCGCCGCGGAACGCCCGGGCCCATCGCGACGCGCATCGATCGCGCGCTGCGCGCGCGCTTCCGGGACGAGACGCTCAAGCACCGCGTCGTGCAGTACCTCGTTGCGCGCGCGAAGGCGCCCACCTTGTGGGACGAGATCGAGCTCGCAGCGCGGGAGATCGACCCCTTGCTCGACGAGAGCCGGCGGCTGGCGGGCCGCTACGAGCTGCGCGAGGGCGTCGCCTACGTCGAGGCGCAGGGTCGTCCCTACGACAAGACCGAGCTCCTGCTGCTCGGCCAGGAGCGCGCGCCCATCGCCGTCGTGCGCGACTCCGGCGCGCTGACGATCGCGGCCGACTTCGAGTCGGGGTTCGACTTCGTGCGCATGTTCCAGCTCGGCGGCGGCATGCCGACGCGCGTGACGGTGCCCGAGGCGCGCGCCGCCGAGGTCATGGGCAAGCTGGCCGCCGAGACGGCCAGCCGGCGGGCCCCGGAAGGTGCCGCGGGGCCGGGGTCGGTGTAAGGTCGACCGGAAGATGCCGCGCCGCCGTGCTCCCGCCCGCTCCCGATCCGCCGTCGTCGAAATCTCGCCGCGCTACGGGGCCCTCGCGGCGCGCGTGCTGTCGGCCGCGCGCGGCATGACGGCGGGGCTGGCCTCCGAGGGTCCCTTGCCTTCGCGCCGCGACATCCTCCTGCTCGTGGAGGAGCTCCTCGAGGTCCTCTTCCCGGAGTCGCACCGCCTCGGCAGCTCGCAGACCTCGGGCGGCAGCCTGCGCGACCACGTCGCCAACACGATCGCCTCGCTCGAGGGCCACCTCGAGCGCGCCATCTACCTCGGCCTGCACCGCACCTGCGCGAAGGCAGCGCGCCCCCACGACAAGTGCGCTGAGCGCGCGCGGGCGCTCACGGCGCGGTTGCTGGCGGCGCTGCCCGGAATCCGCGCCGCGCTCGGCAAGGACGTGCTCGCGGCCTACGACTCCGACCCGGCCGCCACGGGCATCGACGAGATCGTCGCGTGCTACCCGGGCCTCTACGCCATCGCGGTCTATCGCGTGGCCCACCACCTGCTCGGGCTCGGCGCCGAGGTGTTGCCGCGCATGCTGACCGAGCACGCGCACTCGCGCACGGGGATCGACATTCACCCGGGCGCCACGATCGGCGAATCGTTCTTCATCGATCACGGCACGGGCATCGTGATCGGCGAGACCTCGACGATCGGCGACCGCGTGCGCATCTATCAGGGCGTGACGCTGGGCGCGCTGTCGATCCGCGACCGCGGCCGCACCGACAAGCCGCCGGCCGGCTCGTCGAAGAAGCGCCATCCGACGATCGAGGACGACGCCATCATTTACGCCAACGCCACGATCCTCGGCGGCGGCACCGTGATCGGCCAGGGCGCCGTCGTGGGCGGCAACGCCTGGATCACCTACTCGGTTCCGCCGCGCACGCGCGTCGGCGTCGGAACCTAGGCGCCGGGGGGCCGCGCGGTTGGCGCTCTCGTCGAAGGCGTACGAGCTCCTTCGCAGCGTCTCGGCCGAGATCCTCGAGGCGCAGCGCCCGCTGCGCGTGCTGCGCGCGCTCACCTGGACGGACGAGGCCGAGCGCGCCTTCTTCGCGTCGGGCGCGCGCGAGCTGCCGCGCCCCGAGTATCGCCTCGGCCCCGAGGTCGGGCCTGCGGGCGAGCGCTTCCGGGCGCTCAAGACGGCGCTCGCGGGCGGCGGCGCCATCGAGGCGTTTCTCCGCGAGACCTGCGACGCGTTCTCTACGGCGTCGCGCATGCTGCTCGCCGTCGGCACGAAGGACTTCTACTACCACTCGGTCGAGCTCTATGGCCGCCCCGCGAGCCTCACGGCCGACCGGCGCACGACGAATCTCGATCTCGCGCAGCACTTCGCGCAGGTCGTCGACGGGGTCGTAGGGACGGCGCGCATCCCGAGCGCGGCCGACGAGGAGACGCTCACGGCCGAGGAGGTCATGCCCATCCTGGCGCGCCGCTTCGCGCGCTTCTTCCCCGGCGCTGGCATCAGCGTCGAGGTCGTCGACGGGCTGGCGTCGAAGGCGGCGGCCGGCGTCGACGGCGTCCGCTTGCAGCGCGGGGCGCGGTTTTCGCAGCGCGACCTCCTCCAGCTCGAGTATCACGAGGGCCACGTCCACGTCGCGACGGCCCTCAATGGCCGCGCGCAGCCCGTCCTGGCCTTCACGGGCTACCCGTCGCCGCGCACGACGGCGACCCAGGAGGGGCTGGCCGTGCTCACGGAGTTCCTCACGCAATCGACGAGCCTCGAGCGCCTGCGCCGGCTCTCGGACCGCACGCTCGCCATCAAGATGGCCGAGGACGGCGCGGACTTCTGCGAGCTCTACCGCTTCTTCCTCGGGCGTGGCCACGACGAGGCCGCGGCCTACGACTGCGCGCGCCGCGTGTGCCGCGGCGGCCTCGTCACGGGCGGCGCGCCGTTCACGAAGGACGTCTGCTACCTCGACGGGCTCCTGCGCGTGACGAACTTCCTGCGCGTCGCGCTCGTCAAAGGACACCTGCACCACGTCCCCCTCTTCTTCGCCGGCAAGATCGACGTCCAGGACGTGCCCCTCTTCGGCCGGTTGCTGCGCGAGGGCGTGGTCGTCGAGCCCAAGTTCGTACCGGCGTGGGCGCGGGACCTCTCGTACCTGACGGCCTTCATGAGCTACTCGGCGTTCCTCGGCGAGTGCGACCTTTCGGCCGAGCGCCGACGCTACGAGGACCTCATCGGCCGCGCCGACGACCAGGAGCTGTAGCAGACCGCTACGCCGGCGCGGCGTCGGCGGGCGCCGTGGCCGTCGGTTCGTCGTCGCTCGGGGGCGGCGGGGGGGGCGCGAAGGGCCGCGCGTCTCCCTTGCGCGCCACGAGCCACACGCCCACTCCGAAGGTCGCGAGGCACGCCCACTGGGCGGGCGTGAGGGCGGCGTACCGCTCGTCGGGGCGGGCGACGTCGTGCGCGCGCAGGAAGTCGAGGCCGAAGCGCACCGGCGCGTACATGACGGCGAAGAGGCCGATGACGCGGCCCGGGACGCGCGGCTTCTTGGCGTAACGGAACAAGATCACCGTCATGACGATCGTGCACAGAAGCTCGTCGAGGCCGAGGTCGTGGCGCGGACCGTCGGGGTAGCGCACGGCCAGGAAGAACGTCGTGTGCAGGCCGGGATGGTCGTGCGCCGTGAAGCAGCCCGTGCGGCCGAAGATCCAGCCGACGGCCAGGCCGAGCGCCACGGCGTCGGCGTAGGGCAGGGCGGGGATCTTCTCCTTGCGCGTGTAATAGAGGAACGCGAGCAGCGCGCCCAGGAAGCCGCCGAAAGAAGACAGGCCCGCCCAGATGTTGAGGAGGATGAGCGGGCTCTCCTTGATGCGCTCCGGGAAGTAGAAGATCACAGACACGAGGTGGGCGACGATGAAGCCCACGATGACGATGCGCGCGTTCAGGAACTTGACGTCCTTGTCTTCGATACCGCGCAGCACGCCTTGCCTGACGACGATGCGGTCCCCGACGATGACCCCGAGCGCGACGAGGACGCCGAACATGTGGATCGGCAGCCCGGCGATGTCGAACAGGTGCCCGTCGAAGTATGGAATCATCGTTCTATTCGGGACCCTGAGAGGGTCCCGCGCCCCCGACGCCGGTCTCGGCCGGGCGAAGCCCGTCCTCGCCGGGGTCGGTGTTACGCGCCCCCGGCGCCGACTCCGACGAGCGAAGCTCGTCTCCGTCGGGATCTCGGGGCTTCGAGCGCAAGGCGCGGACGATCTCGTGTTGGCCGTCGGCGTGGTAGCTCGAGCGCACCATGGGGCCGGACTCGACGTGCGGGAAGCCCATGGCGAGGGCCTCGGCCTTGAGCGCGGCGAACTCGTCGGGGTGCACGAAGCGGGCGACCGCGAGGTGCTTGCGTGACGGGCGCAGGTACTGGCCGAGCGTGAGGATGTCGACGCCGATCTCGCGCAGCTCGCGCAGGACGGCGCGCACCTCGTCGAGCTCCTCGCCGAGGCCCAGCATGAGGCCCGTCTTCGTGACGGCGCCGCGCGCCTTGGCGTGGCGCAGGATGGCGTACGACCGCGCGTAGCTCGCTTGCACGCGCACCTGGCGCGACAGGCGCGGCACCGTCTCGAGGTTGTGCGCGAAGACGTCGGGCCCCGCCGCGAGGACCGTGTCGACCGAGCCCGTATCGCCCTTGAAGTCGCCCACGAGCACCTCGACCACCATCTCGGGCGCGCGCCGCTTGCAGGCGCGGATCGTCTCGGCCCAGTGGGCGGCGCCGCCGTCCGCGAGGTCGTCGCGATCGACGCACGTGATGACCGTGTGGCGCAGCCCCAGCTCCGCGAGCATCGTCGCGACGTGCTCGGGCTCGGCCGCGTCGGGCGGCTCGGGCCGGCCCGTGGGCACGTCGCAGAACTGGCACGAGCGCGTGCAGGTCCCGCCCAGGATCATGATCGTGAGCGCCTGCCGGTTCCAGCACTCGCCGATGTTCGGGCACGAGGCGCTCTCGCACACCGTGTGCAGCCCGAGCTCGCCGACGCGCCTCTTGAGATCGAAGAAGACGTCGCCAGTCGGCATCTTCATGCGGATCCAGTCCGGCTTGGGCGCAAAGCGCTCGCCCTCGGCCGGCGCCGCGACCGCACCGGTCGTCTCGAGCACGCGCAGCTTGCGCGACCGAGTCTCTACGATGCGTTCAGACATCGGTCATCGCAATGAGGGCCAGAGCGCTTCGAGGTCGAGCTCGACAGCCTCGAACGGCACGGCGTGGATCTTGGCCTCGCCGCCATAGTTTCCCGCGACGAGCCAGTCCTCGCCTCGGCGCCGCAGAACCTCGAGCGTGCGGGCGACGGGATCGACGAGCCAGACGAATTCCACGCCCTCCCGTCGATAGATATCGAGCTTGCGCGTGCGGTCGATGACGGCCGTCGATGGTGAGAGCGTCTCGCACAGCCAGTCGGGCGGCATGCTCATGAACGGCGCGTCCGGCAACGACGGGAGCCTCTCGCGACGCCACGCCGCTACGTCAGGCACGAGGACCTGACTTGCGAAGTGGAGCTCCGGTTCGAAGAGGATCCACCACCCCCCTGGACCATTGACGCTCCTTTGAAAGGGACCACTCAGCGTGTCCGTCAGGACGGTGGTCGCGAAGGCGTGCAGGACGCCGGGGCGTGGAGAGATGACGAGCTCGTCACCAATGATTTCGCCGAGCCGATGTCGCGGCAACGTCTCGAGGTCGGCGTATGTCGCCGGGCGACCCTTCGGTGCCGGTTTCGCGCTCATGACGGCAATTGTAGCGCACCGGCGCCGCAGCGCTCAGATGTGCACGGCCTCGCCGAGCGCGCTGGCGGCGGCCTCGAACATGACCTCGGAGAGGGTCGGGTGCGGGTGCACGGCCGCGACGATGTCGTGGATCGTGGCCTCGGACGTCATGGCGACCGACATCTCGGCGATGAGGTCGGTCACGCCGTAGCCGATGGCGTGCACGCCGACTATTCGGCCATGCTCGCCGCGGGCCTTGCTCATGATGATCTTGATGAAGCCGTCGGTGTGTCCGGCGCCGAGCGCCTTGCCGTTGACGTTGAAGGGGAACTTGCCGACGCTGACGTCGAGGCCGGCCTCGCGGGCCTGCGCCTCGGTCTTGCCGATCGACGCGACCTCGGGGTCGCAGTAGGTGCAGCCCGGGATGGCGTCGTAGTTCACCGGCTCCGGGTGGTGGCCCGCCATGGTCTCGACGGTGCGCACGGCCTCGGCCATGGCGACGTGCGCGAGGGCCGGCGGTCCCGCGCAGTCCCCGATCGACCAGATGCCGGGGCTCGTCGTGCGGTACTGGTCGTCGACCTGGATGAAGCCGCGGTCGAGCGCGACGCCCATGCCCTCGAGGCCGATGCCCTCGACGTTGGCGCGCACGCCCACCGCCATGAGCACGCGCTCCGAAGTCACGCTCTCGGTCTTTCCACTGCCGTCCGCGCCGACGTAGCTCGTCGTCACAGACTTGCCGCTGACCTTGACGCCCGTCGTCTTCGTGCCCGTGAGGATCTTCATCCCCTTTTTCTTGAGGAGGCGCGTGAGCGCCGCCGAGATCTCCTCGTCTTCGACGGGCAGGATGCGCGGCATGAACTCGATGACGGTCACGTCGACGCCGAAGGCGTTCCAGAAGTCGGCGAACTCGATGCCGATGGCGCCCGCGCCGATGACGACGACCGACTTCGGCACCTCGGGGAGGATCATGGCCTCGCGGTAGGTGATGATGCGATCTCCGTCGGGCTCGATGCCCGGCAGGAACTTCGCGCGCGCGCCCGTCGCGATGATCGTTCGAGGCGTCTCGAGCGTGATCTTCCCGGATTTGCTCTCGACCTCGAGCTTGCCGCGGCCCGTCAGCTTGGCCGTGCCCGGGAGGTGCGTCACGCCGTACTTCTTGAAGAGCCACTCGACGCCGCCCGAGAGCTTGTCGGCGACGCCGCGGCTGCGCGCGATGACCTTGTTCCAGTCGAACGTGATGGGTCCGTTGATGATGACGCCGTAGTCGGCGGCGTGCTGCGCGCTGCGCATCATGTCGGCCGACTTGAGCAGCGCCTTCGTCGGGATGCAGCCCCAGTTCAGGCAGATGCCGCCCGGACGCTCGCGCTCGATACAGGCCGTCTTGAAACCGAGCTGCGCGCCGCGAATGGCCGCGACGTACCCGCCGGGGCCCGCCCCGACGACCACGAGATCGTATTTGTCAGCCATGTCCTAAAAAGCCAGCGAGATGGGCTTCTCGAGGATGCCGACGATGGCCTGCAGGACCTTCGCGCCGAGCGCGCCGTCGATGACGCGGTGGTCGCACGACAGCGTGATGGACATGCGCTGACCGACGACGATCTTGTCGTTCTTGACGACCGGCTCCTTGCGGACCGCGCCCACGGCGAGGATGGCGCCCTCGGGCGGGTTGATGATGGCGGCGAAGTCGCGGATGCCCAGCATGCCGAGGTTCGACACGGAGAACGTCGCGCCCGTGTACTCCTCGGGCCGAAGCTTGCGATCACGCGCGCGCTTGGCCATCTCGCGCGCCTCGGCGGCGATCTGGCCGATGGTCTTCTTGTCGGCGTCGCGGATGACGGGCGTGATGAGGCCGTCCTCGATCGCGACGGCCATGCCGATGTCGACGCGGGCGTGCTCGATGATGGCTTCCTCGGTGAACGAGGCGTTGGCCTCGGGGATGCGCCGCAAGGCCAGCGCGCAGGCCTTGAGGACGAGATCGTTCACGGAGAGCTTCGCGCCGTGGACCTGCGCCACCTGCTCGCGGAACTCCATGGCGGCGTCCATGTCGACGTCCGTCGTCAAGTAGAAGTGCGGGATCGTCGACTTCGCCTCGAGCAGGCGCGTCGCGATCGTCCGCCGCATCATCGAGAGCGGCTTGACGACGTCGCCGGCCGGCGGCGCCGCCGCGGGACGGGCCTCGGCGCGGCGATCGGGGACGAGCTGCGCGGGCAGGGGCGCGTCGGCCGAGACGGGCGGAGCGGAGGCCGTCCCGCGCGAGCTGGGCGCCTCCTCGGCGGCGTGCCAGTCGGCCTGCGACGCGCCATTTTGGCCGCTCTGTCCACCCTCCGCGGCGGACTTGACGTCGCGCTCGACGATGCGGCCGCCGGGCCCCGTGCCCTGGACGGTTCGCAGGTCGACGCCGAGGTCGGTGGCGAGCTTGCGCGCGAGCGGCGACGCGAGGACCTTCCCGGCGGGCGCCGCCGGAGCGGGCGCGGCGGCGCGAGGCGCCGGAGCCGGGCGCGGCGCGGGAGCGGTCTTGGCGGGGGCCGCGGCCGGCGCGGGCGCCGCCTTGGCGGGCGCCGGCGTCGCGGGCTTGGGCGGCTCGGGCTTGGCCGCCGCCGCGGGCTTGCCGGCGCCGCCGGCCGTGCGCGCGTTGGCCTGCTCGACGAGCGCCGCGAAGTCCTCGCCCGCCTTGCCGATGATGGCGATGGGCGTGCCCACGGGCATCGAAGCGCCGTCGGCGACGAGGCGCTTGAGCAGCACGCCCTCGTCGAAGGCCTCGAAGTCCATCGTGGCCTTGTCGGTCTCCACCTCGGCGAGCACCTCGCCCGGAGAGACCTTGTCGCCCTCGTTCTTGCGCCACTTCCGCAGGACGCCGATCTTCATCGTGTCGGAGAGTTGCGGCATATCCAGTATCGTTGCCATGACGTTCCTTTATTGGGACAGCCCACTGCCGCGCGAGCGGCAGTGGGCACACGAAAAACCGTACGTTCTTACTCCAGATACTGCTTATTCCAGATACAGCAGCTTCTTGACGGCCGCGACGGCGCGCGGGACGTCGGGAATGCACTGCTGCTCGAGGTGGTGGTTGTAGGGCATGGGCATGTCGGCGCCCGTGATGCGCTCGACGGGGGCGTCGAGATCGTCGAAGCAGCGCCGGCCCACGCGGTACGCGATCTCCGCGCCCACGCCGTTGAACGGCCAGCCCTCTTCGATGATGAGGCAGCGCCCCGTCTTCTTGACCGACTCGACGATGAGCTCCTCGTCGAGGGGGCGGATCGTGCGCGGGTCGACGACCTCGACCTCGATCCCTTGCGCGGCCAGCTCGTCGGCGGCCGCGAGCGC
The DNA here is from genome assembly GCA_036494575.1 of Polyangia bacterium. Taxonomy (GTDB): domain Bacteria; phylum Myxococcota_A; class Polyangia; order Fen-1088; family Fen-1088; genus DASZFV01. The sequence continues at coordinate 10,969 of DASXOE010000101.1, forward strand.
GATCTTCACCATCTTCGACCAGCCGATGATCGTGATGTCCTTGCCCTGGCGCTTCACCTCGCCCACGCCGAGCGGGATGGTGTACTCGCCGTCCGGGATCTCGCCCTGGTCGGCGTAGAGCACCTCGCCCTCGATGAAGACGATGGGGTTGTCGTCGCGGATGGCGCTCTTGAGCAGGCCCTTGGCGTCCTTCGGGTTCGCCGGCATGACGACCTTGAGGCCCGGGATGTGCGACCAGAGGGCCTCGGTCGACTGGCTGTGCTGCGCGGCCAGCATGTGCGCCGAGCCGCCAGGGCCGCGGAAGACGACCGGCAGCGTGAACTGCCCGCCCGACATCTGACGAATCTTGGCGGCGTTGTTGATGAGCTGGTCGGCCGCGACGAGCGAGAAGTTCCAGGTCATGAGCTCGATGACGGGCCGCAGGCCCACCATGGCAGCGCCGATGCCGACGCCCACGAAGCCGCCTTCGGCGATGGGCGTGTCAATGACGCGCTTCTCGCCGAACCGCTTGAGCAGGCCCTTCGAGACCTTGTAGGCGCCGTCGTAGTGGCCGACCTCCTCGCCCATGAGGAAGATGCGGTCGTCCTTCTCCATCTCTTCGGCGAGGGCCTCGTTCAACGCTTCACGGTAAGCAACGGTGCGCATGATTATTCCTTGTAAGTGAACTCGGCGAGGCGCTCGTACGCCAGCTCCGGGCTCTCCTCGGCGAACTTGACTGCGTCCTCGATCTCGAGCCGGACCTTCTCCTCGATCTCGAGGATCTCCTTCTCGTCGACCTTCGCACGCGTGAGGAGCTCGCGCCCCGTCGAGATCGGGTCGCGCTTCTTCCACTCGTCGACCTCCTCCTTCGTGCGGTAGAGGCCGGCGTCCGACATCGAGTGGCCGCGGAACCGGTACGTGATGATCTCGATGAGCGTGGGCATGTTCTCGTTGCGCGCGCGGCGCACGGCCTCGGCCACGCGCTCGCGCACGCGCACGACGTCGTCGCCGTCGAAACGATCGCGCGCGATGCCGTACCCGAGCGCCTTCTGCGAGACGTCCGCCACCGACAGCGACCTGTAGAGCGGCGTCCCCATCGAGTAGAGGTTGTTCTCGCAGATGAAGACCACGGGCAGGCGCCAGAGGGCCGCCAGCGCCACGCCCTCGTGGAAGGCGCCCTGGGCGACCGAGCCGTCGCCGAAGAAGCACAGGGTCACGCGCCCGTCGCCGCGGTACTTCGACGCGAAGGCCGTCCCGGTCGCGATCGGCACGTGGCCGCCCACGATGCCGTAGCCACCCAGGAAGTTCCGGCTCGCGTCGAAGAGGTGCATCGAGCCGCCCAGGCCCTTCGAGCAGCCCGTCTCCTTGCCGTAGAGCTCCGCGATGATCGACCGCGCAGACATGCCCTTGGCGTAGGCGTGCGCGTGCTCGCGGTAGGTCGCGATGACATAGTCATCGGGGCGCAGCGTCGCGAGGGCCCCCACGGCCACGGCCTCCTGGCCGATGTAAAGGTGCAGGAATCCACCGAACTTGCGCAGCGCGTAGGCCTTCGCGAGCGCCTCCTCCATGCGCCGAATCGCCAGCATCTGGTGGTAATAGGTCTTGAGCTGGGCGACGTCCGCCTGGGGAGGACGTCCGGACCGTGCCGCTTGGTCCAGGACTTCCCGTTCGATTGCACTCATTTCTTAGAACTCTCCTGCGCGATCATTGACGTTGGGAGGGGTTTGGGACGTAGAGCCCGAAACCGGAAGGATATACCAGGAGCGGCCCGCCCACGGAAGCAAGTTCGCGGAGATTCCCGGGCCATCGCCGCCATTTGCGCCAGCCGCCATTCCAGATCTTCCCGGATTCTCGCCCCGCGGGCGCGGACCGTCGAGACGCCCCACCGCGGCGGAAAAGGGCTCAATTGTTGGAGCGCTCCTGACGATTGGGCGAAGGATGGCAGGCCATGGGGAAGACGCCACCGCTGCGCCCGCGGCACCCTCGACGGCGGCGCCGAGCCGCGGGCAGGTTTTGGTCGTCGACGACGATTTGCCGACGGCGCGAGGCTTCGGCCGCGTCTTGTCGAGCGCGGGGTTCACGGTGACGCTGGCGCATGACGGCGCCGAGGCGGCCGTGGTGGCCCGTCAGGGGAGCTTCGACGTCATCCTGAGCGACATCGGGATGCCCGGCATGAGCGGCATCGCGCTTCTGCGCGCCGTGCGCGAGCACGATGTGGACGTGCCGGTGATTCTCATCACCGGCGGCCCCGCCATCGAGAGCGCCGTCGAGGCCATGGAGTACGGGGCGCTGCTCTACCTCATCAAGCCCATCGAGGCGCAGGATCTCGAGGACGCCATCACGCGCGGCGTGCGCCTGCACCAGATGGCGCTCATCAAGCGCGAGGCGCTCGCGCTCTTCCACATCGACAACAAGGTGCTGGGTGACAGGGCAGGGCTCGAGGCGCGCTTCGAAAACGCGCTCGCGACGCTGTGGGTCGCCTATCAGCCCATCGTGTCGTGGTCCGCGCAGCACGTGTTCGCGTACGAGGCGCTCGTGCGCAACAAGGAGCCGACGCTGAGGTCGCCGCCAGATCTCTTCGAGGCCGCCGAGCGGCTCGGCCGGCTGCAGGAGCTCGGGCGCGTCATCCGCAACCGCGTCGCCAAGACGGCCGACGAGCTGCCGTCGGGCGGGCTGCTCTTCGTCAACGTGCACGCCATGGAGCTCGACGACGATTCGTTGTTCTCCGCGAGCGCGCCCCTGTCGAGGCACGCCAAGCAGGTCGTCCTCGAGATCACCGAGCGCGCGCCCATCGAGAAGATCCGCGACGTCGGCAACCGCGTCGCCCAGCTGCGGGCCCTCGGCTACCGCATCGCCGTCGACGATCTGGGCGCCGGCTACGCCGGGCTCGCGAGCTTCGCCCACCTCGAGCCCGAGGTCGTCAAGGTGGACATGTCGCTCATCCGCGGGCTCGACCGCTCGCCCATGAAGCAGAAGCTCTTGTCTTCGATCGTGACGCTTTGCCAGGAGCTCGGCATTCAGATGATCGCCGAGGGCATCGAGACCGAGGCCGAGCGCGACATGCTCGTCAACCTGGGCGGCGACCTCTGTCAGGGCTATCTCTTCGCGCGGCCGCAGCTGCCCTGGGCGAACACCGACTTCGGCGGCGCCGGGCGCGACCCCGATTCGAACCAGGGCTCGTAGCGACTGAGCACAGGCGCGCGTGGTAATGTCGCCGCTTGAACGTCGAGCTCGTCAAGGAGTACAGGTTCGAGGCGGCGCACTGGCTCCCGCGCGTGCCCGAGGGGCACAAGTGCACGCGGGTTCACGGGCACAGCTACAAGGTCGAGCTGGAGGTCAGGGGCGCGGTCGACGAGGCCACGGGCTGGCTCATCGACTTCGGCGTCATCGACGATGCCTGGGCCGACCTCTTCGCGCGCTTCGACCACCGCAATCTCAACGACGTGGCCGGGCTCGAGAACTCGACCTGCGAGAACATCGCGATCTACGTGTGGCGCGCCGTGCGCAAGACCGTGCCGCAGCTGTCGGCCGTGACGATCTGGGAGACGAGCGACAGCCGCTGCACGTACCGAGGGCCCTGACGCGCAGAACGACGGCGGGAATGACGACGAAGGCGACCAGGGGGAGGTCAAGATGAGGCGCACGGGGGCGTTCCAGGTCGTCAAGGCTCGTCACCTGCGGTTCGTCACGCTGAATCTTTGGGGCGAGAACGGTCCCTGGGAGTCGCGCCTCGACCTGGTCTCGGACACGCTCGCGGGCGTGCTCCCCGACGTGGTCGCCTTGCAGGAGGTGCGCGAGGCCTCGGGGCGGATCGTCAATCAGGCCGAGACGCTCGCGCGGCGGCGCGGCTGGAACCACGTCTTCGCGCCGTCGACGGCCTGGGGCGGGGGCAACGAGGGGCTCGCGATCCTGTCGAGGTTCCCGATCGGCGCGCACGACTTCCGTCCGCTGCCGCACAGCCTGGAGAACGAAGGGCGCATCGTGCTCTCGGCGCGCGTCGACAGCGACTTCGGCGAGGTGTGGGTGCACACGACGCACCTGGCGTTCCGCGAGCAGGAGGGGCGCAAGCGCGAGGACCAGGTGCTGGTCGTCGACGAGGTCGTCGCGGCGCACAAGAACGACAACCCGCAGGTCCTCATGGGCGACTTCAACGCCGTCCCGCATAGCGACGAGATCCGCTGGCTGTCGGGCCTCACGACGCTGAGCGGCCGGCGGGTCTATTACCAGGACGCGTGGGACATGATTCACCCGAACGAGGCCGGCTACACCTGGTCACGTGAAAACCACTACCGCGAGCGCATGCACTGGCTGCGCGCCGATCGGCGCCTCGACTACGTGTTCGTGACGCCCACGCGGCGCGATCGACGGGGCACGGTCCACGAGGCGCGGCTGATCTTCGAGACGCCGATGGTCATGGCGGGCGGCGAGCGTCTCTTCGCCTCGGATCACTTCGGCGTCCTCGCCGAGGTGCAGTTCCTCGCCGAGGATCCGGACGCGGCGCCGCAGTCGACGTACTCGCCGCTCCCGGCGAGCTCGGGCTCGTAGGGCCGACGTGTTTCGGCTGGCCCACGTCACGGATCCGCACTTCCGGGGCTTCGCGGGCGTGGGCGTCGCGGACTTCGTCGGCAAGCGCGCCCTGGGCGCCGTCAACCTCGTGGTCAACCGCACGCGCAAGCACAAGATGGAGCTGCTCGAAGCGCTGCGCGAGGATCTGCGCGCCCAGACCGTCGATCATGTCGCGCTCACGGGCGACCTCTCGAACATCTCGATCGAGGCGGAGTGGCGCGCGGCGCTGCGCTGGCTAGAGGCGCTCGGCGCCCGCGCCGACGCCGTCACGGTGATCCCGGGCAACCACGACGCGTACGTGCCGGAGGTGGTCGCGTCGCGGGTCTTCGAGCGCCTGTTCGCGGCGTATCAGACGCGCGACCTGGGGACAGGCGACGGGTATCCCTTCGTGCGCCTGCGGGGCGACGTCGCGCTGATTGCCGTTTCGAGCTGCGTCGCCACCGGCGACCTCGGCGCTTGGGGCGAGGTGGGGGCGCCGCAGCTCGCGCGGCTCGAGGCGACGTTGAAAGATCAAACGATAGCGGGCAAAACCCGCGTCGTCCTGATTCACCACCCGCCCGTCATGATCAAGGATGGCGAGCACCGCAACCTCAAGGATCGGGCGGCGCTCGCGGCGGTCCTCGCGCGCGCGGGCGCCGAGCTCGTCCTGCACGGTCACGACCACGCCGACGAGCGCGCGACGCTCGCCGGTCCGGGCGGCGCGCGCATCCCCGTCGTGGGCGCCGGGTCGGCGTCGTACGCGGGCGCGCCCGAGCGTCGCGCGCGCTACAACGTCTATGAGATCGACGGGCGCGCCATCACCTGCGTCATCCGGGCGCACGACGAGGTGACCGACGCCTTCCGCGAATATGGCCGCGAGACGTTGACCCTCAGCTCATCGTGACGGCGGCGTAGCCCACGACGCGGTGGCGGTCACCGCCCGCGTCAGCGCTCGTGGCGTAGCCCAGCCGCGTCGCGCTCGTGGCGCCGAGCGCGCGCGCCGCGAGGATGGCGACGGTCGCGGGCACGACGCCGCACATCGTGATGCCGTGCGCGCGCACCGTCCCGTAGAGCCCCTGGGCGTCGAGGGCCTCGAGCGGCGCCAGCGCGAGGGCGTCGAGCGCGTGCGTCTCGGCCTCCGAGCGGTAGTGGTTCATGTCCGAGGACGCGACGATGAGCGTGGGGCCGGTCGCGGAGCGAATCGTGCGCGCGACCGCCGCGGCGAGCGCCTCGCACTCGCCGAAAGAGAGGCCGCTCAGCACGACGGGCACGAGGTGCAAGGCCGGCTGGCGCGCCGCGAGGAGGGGCACGAGGACCTCGACGGCATGCTCGTCGAGGTGGGCCTCGACGTCGGGCTCGAGGAGCGTCGAGGCGACGCACAGGGCGCGGCAGAACGCGGCGTCGACGGGGACGTCCGCGCCCGGGAGCCGCCACGAGCCGCCGGGCCAGACGGCGCCGCGCGCGCCGCGCCCCGTGTGATTGGGCGCGAGGACGAGCACGCGCGTGGGCACCTCGACGGCGGCTGCCAGCCGGCCGGCGAGCGCGCCCGAGTAAGTCCACCCCGCGTGCGGACACACGGCGGCGATGGCGGGCCGGGGCGGGGCGGCGTCCTTCGGCGCGACGAGGCGGCGGGCGTCGGCGACGACGTCGGCGGCGTCGGCTGGATAGAAGGCGCCCGCCACGGCGGGCCAGCGAACATCGGCGTCTGGGCTCCGCATGTGAGCGCTCCTTCAGCTCGGCTCGGGCTCGGCCGCCGCCGCTCCGGGCAGCGGCTCGGTGGAGGGGCGCGCGGGCATGAGGTCGGCGATCGTCACGCCCGCGATGCGGCGATGGCGCGTCTCCTCGATCTCGCTCACGAGCGCCTGCAGTGCCGGCGACGTCGCGCCGTGCGCGATCTCGATGTCGGTGGCGCGGAAGGCGGCCAGCACGTCCTCGAGCGTGATGGCGCCCGCGGCGCGCCCCGGGATGTAGCCGCGCAGGTCGCCGTGGACCTCGGCGACGAGGCCACGGGTCTTGAGGCGCGCCAAGATCTGCTCGACAGTGTCGGGCGTGAGGCCGAACTCGGTGGAGAGCCTCTCCTTGGGATAGCCGATGCCGCCGGTCTCGTGCGCCGCCGCGATGGCGGCGAGGAGCTGCGCTGCGAGCAGGCCGTTGATGGGCGCGTCGCCTGCGCGCCGCCGGTCCTCGGCCTCGAGGAGCCGCAGGTTCTGCAGCGAGTGAGCGATCTCGGCGCCCAGGAGCACGAGCACCCACGACGCGTAGATCCACACGAGGACGAGGGGCACGAGCCCGAGCGGGCCGTACACGCCGCTGTAGCTCTGGAGCATGATGCGCGCCGCGAAGCGCACGAAGGCGAACTTGAGCGCCTCGAGCAGGAACGCCGTCACGAGCGCGCCGGTGATGGACGAGGCCCAGCTCACGTTGGTGCGCGGCAGCAGCTTGTTCATGAACATGAGGCCCACGAACTCGATGAAGAGCGGCGCCAGAAAGCGCGAGGCCGAGCTCGACTCCACGAGCCGGGCCGACCAATAGAGCGAGAACCCAGCCAGGGTGGGCAGCAGCGTCACCATCGCGTAGAAGGTGAGGAACTTGCCGATGACCGTCCGGCGCTGGCCGACGCGCCAGATGTCGTTGAAGATCTTCTCGACGTAACTGTAGAGCGAGTAACAGGTCACGAGCGTGAAGATGAGCCCGCCGCCGCCGAGGGCGCCGATGCTGACCTTGGACGAGAACTCCGAGATGCGGAGAGTGACGTCCTGCATCTGCGGGAAGACGTGCTCGGCGACGAAGAGCGAGAGCTGCGACTGGGCGTCTAGCGAGCCCATGGCGCGCAGGATGCTGAAGGCGATGGCCGTGACGGGCACGAGCGAAAGCGCCGTTTGGAAGGCGAGGGCGGCGGCCTGCTGAGGGCACTTGTCGTGCGCCCACTGGAAGAGGATGCGCACCGCCAGCCGGTACAAGAAGATGGCCGCCCGGGCCCGCGTCGAAAGACGCTGCGTCGCGGCGGCCGCATAGGGATTCGCCGCGAGGAAGGTCCGGATCTGACCGAGGGTGTTGCGCATCCCCGTCCCAGTAGATGCCGAGGCGCGGACGCCCGCAAGGGCGCGAGCCGCCGCGTGAGTGGTTTTTTTTGACGGGCGGGGTGGCCGGGGCGATGGTGAAGGCATGCTCGCCTCGGAAGCCGCTCGAACGTTCGAAGCGATGAAGGACGATCTCATCCGGTCGTTCCCCGGGCAGTACGCGCTCGTGTGCGGCCGCCGGCTCGTGGGCGTCTTCCGCCACGTGGACGAAGCCATGGGTGCCACGTCCCGGCTCTTCGACGACGACGATCTCGAGCCCGGCACGCCCATCTTGATCAGCGAGATCGCGCATCAGGTCTCGGTGCGCGTCTTCGCGACGCCGTTCAAGCGCGCGGTCGTTCCGGCGCCCGCGACGCCCGGGCGTCTCTAGCGGAGGCCTTCGAGTATCGCCGCGAAGGCGCGGTGCGTGCGGACGACGTCGCGGTGACGCCGCACGGGGATCTTGATGATGTGGGGACGCGCGCCCGCCCAGGAGCGCGCGCTCTCGAGCGTGACGGTGCCGTCGCCCTCGACGATCGCGGCGGCGGGCAACCCGCGCAGGTTGCCCTCGCCCGGGAGGCGCACGCGTCCGCGCTCGACGACGATGCGCCGCTGGGTGGGCAGGCCTTCGCCGCAGATGCACACGAGGTTGGCCGGCACGGCCGCGCCCTCGAGGAATTGCCAGGTCTCACGCAGGTCCGCCAGGCGCTTCCGCACCGCCTCCACCCACGCGGGGCGGTCGGGATCGTCGCGAAACACCGAGAGGCGCAGGGCCCGCCAGGTGTCGAGGTCGTAGAGGTCGTGGGCGGCGCCGTCCTCGCCTCTCGGGCCGTCGGCGTCGAAGAATGCCGCCGTCGCGGGGGAGGGGATCGAGTCCATGGCGCCCGGGCAGGCCACGAACTCCTCAGGCGAGACCGTGCGGCCGAAGGGCGCGAACTGGAAGCCGGCGTGCAGCACGGTGAGCGTCTCGACCGAGCCCGCGAGCGGCGGACCCGAGAGCACGACGCGCTCGACCGGCAGCGCGCGGTCGACGGCGAACGCGGCGCGCAGCGTGAGCCCGCCGTTCGACAGCCCCAAAAGGTCGATGGGGCCGCCCGACAGGTCGGCGAGGCGGCGGATCTCGGCGGCCAAGGGCGGCCCGTCGTCGAGGATGCGCTGCCTCCAGTCGTATGCGTAAAGGAACAGATTGCCACCCTGGCGATAGCCGGCGCGCCCGAGGGCCCGCAGCAGCTTGCCGATGATGTCGTAGACGACGACGCCGCCCATGGAGAGCCCCTCGACGACGCGGCCGGCGCGCCCGCGCGGCGCCGGCAGCTCGCCGATCAACGGCCCGCGGTACAGGCACCGGAACGGCCCCCAGAGGGGCCCGAGCTCCGGGTCCTGGAGCTCGGTGCCGAACAGGCCAGGAACGATCAGCAGCGTGCGCACCAATACCCTGCATCATCGTAACAGGAGGCCGCCGATTGCAAAAGCCGCGGGCCAGCGATAAAACGCCCGCATGCACAGGCCTCTCCCGAAAAGGATTCGTTGGTCTTCCTTTGCTGCGGTCGTCACCGTGGCAATGGCCTCCGCGCTGCTCGTGGGCGCCTGCGTCGAGCAGGACGACGAGAAACCGAACGACGAGGACATGAAGGTCGCGAAGCAGAACATCCTGACCTCGGCGCCCACGCCGAAGTACGCCGTGAACGCCGACCTCGACGGCAAGGTCGTCTATCTCGGCCTCGACGTCGACCCCGCGACGCCCGAGCCGGGGCACGACATCAAGCTGACGCACTATTGGAAGATGGTGGCGTCGCCCGGCGACGGCTGGAAGCCGTTCACGCACCTCGAGGGTCCGAACCGCCAGAGCTTCATCAACGCCGACCACCCCACCGTCAAGGGCAAGTACCCGCCGTCCGCCTGGAAGCCCGGCGAGATCATCCGCGACGAGCACGTCGTGCGTCTCCCGGCGAACTGGTCGCACGACACGGTGATCGTCTACACGGGGTTCTGGCGCGGCAACGCGCGGCTGCCGCTCAAGAGCGGCGCGCACGACGCCGAGGGCCGGCTCATCGCCGCGACGATCCCGGTAAAGGTTGCGCCCAAACCGGTCATCCGCAAGACCTACGTCGCGCGCAAGATCACGAAGGCTCCCAAGCTCGACGGCAAGCTCGACGACGCCGTGTGGAAGGACGTGCCTTCGACGGGCGTCTTCACGAACACGATGACGGGCGCCTCCGCCGACCAGAAGACCGAGGCCAAGGTCCTGTGGGACGACAAGTTCCTGTACGTCGCGTTCGACAACCAGGACACAGACATCTGGTCGACCCTCACGAAGCGGGACGACAAGCTGTGGACGCAAGAGGCGGACGAGCTGATGATCGACGCCGACGGCAACGGCAAGACCTACGTCGAGCTGCAGGTGGCGCCGAACGGCAACGTCTTCGACACGTACCTGCCCGAGTACCGCAAGTACGAGGACACGCTCGATCCGAAGAAGAAGCCCTACTCGTGGAACTCGAAGCTGCAGGCCAAGGTGGCCGTCGAGGGCACGCTCAACAAGCGCGAGGACAAGGACAAGTACTGGACGGTCGAGATGGCGATCCCGCTCGAGGACGTCAAGGGCCTCGACAAGGCGTCGGCCGTGAAGCTCCCGCCGGCCGTCGGCGACAAGTGGCGGATCAACATGTTCCGGATGGACATGCCGCAGGGCAAGCCGCAGCAGGCCTCGGCCTGGTCGCCGCCGATGGTCGGCGACTTCCACGCCCTCGACAAGTTCGGCGACCTCGTGTTCGGCGACGAGAAGGGCGCCGTTCCTCCTCGCGCCGCGCCCGCGCCGCACCCGGCGGTCGCGGTCGGGCATGGCCCCGCGCCGGTCGCCCCCGCGGACAGGAAGACCACGGCTGCCGTGAAGGGCGAACGCCCCTCCGGCAAGAGCAAGAAGTAGGTCGGGCGGGGTGCGGGCGCGGGATTCCGCGCAGCGTGACCTCGGGAGGCGGCGCCCTGGCGGGGACGCACGGTGGTGGGGCGTGGCCGCCGTCCTGGGCCTGTGCGCGTGCGCGGGCCCGGGCACGGCGCGCCGGGACGTGCCCATCCGGCCCCCCGAAACGACGCACGACGACGCGCGGCCGGCATCGCCGCCCGCCATGGCGGGCGCGCCGGAGCCATCGAAGGCGAGCTCCTCCGCCCCGGGCCACGCTCGGACCGCGCAGACGTCCGCGGTGGAGGCGGAGCCGTTGTTCAGACCGGCGCAACCGGGCGCCCGTTCCTACGCGGCAAATCCCAGCCAGGCGTGCGCGCCGAAGCGGAAGGCGTGCGTGGTCGTTCCGAAGGATCGCCTTCGTGCCGGCATTCTCAAGGACGTGAGCGCGCTCGCCAAGCGTGAGAGGCGGCCGCCGCCCAAGGCCGACGCGCGCCTCGACGCGGCCATGAACGACCTCGCGCACAACCTGCGGGGCGACGATCTGCCAGCGCTCGAGGTCGTCGACTTCTTGCTCACCCACTACGGCATCGCCGAGCCGTCTCCGCACCTTCTGCTCTCGCGCGCGACGGCCGGCGCCGACCGCGAGGTGCGCGAGCAGGCGGGCAAGGAGATCGCGATCGTCTACAAGACAGATCCCGTGACGCGCGTGGGGATCGGCATCGATCGCGCGGGCGGCCTCATGTACGTCGTCGTGGGCCTGCAGGAGTCGCACCTCGAGCTCGAGCCCGTGCCGCGGCACCTCGCGCGCGGCGGGAGCGCGCCCATCGGAGGCAAGCTCGTGGGCCGCTACCGCGAGGCGCGCGTCGTCGTCACGTCACCTGACGGCAAGGTCGCCGAGCAGGCGCCGTCCTCGCGGGCGGGCCACGTCGAGGGCAAGCTCGCCTGCCTCGCCGACGGCAAGTACCAGGTCGAGGTGACGGCCGAGGACAAGGCCGGGACGGCGGTGCTCGCGAACTTCCCCGTCTATTGCGGCGTCGAGCCGCCCGCGATCGCGCCGCGCGGCGCGGGCACGCGGCAGGCCAAGGTGTCGGCCGAGACGGCGGAGCGGGAGCTGCTCGCGCTCGTCAACCGTGATCGCGCCGCGGCCGGGCTCGCCGCCGTGACCTGGGATGCTCGCCTCGCCACCATCGCGCGCGCCCACAGCCGTGACATGGCGGAACACGACTTCGTGGGCCACGTCTCGCCTCGCTCGGGTACGGCGCTCGATCGCGTGCACAAGGGTGGGCTCGCGCCCGAGCTCGTCCTCGAGAACGTCGGCCGCGCCTACTCGGCGCAGGAGGTCGAGAGCGGCTTCATGGCGAGCCCGGGGCACCGCGCGAACGTCGTCGAGACGCGCGCCACCAAGCTGGGTGTGGGCGTCGTCCTCGGCGCCCCCGTCACGGGGACGATCCCCCTCTACGTCACTCAGATATTGACCAACTGACGGTCAGTCGGGCAGGGGCGCGAGCAGCCACACGGGGCCGCCCTCGGTGCGCGCGAAGTGCGTGAGCGACAGGTCGAGGAGGGCGGCGCGCGCGGGCTCGAGGCGGACGCGCTCCGCGGCGGTGGCGGCGTCGAAGGAGAGGGGCGCCCCGTCGAGCGCCTCGTACCAGATCTCGCGGCGGTCGTCCGAGACGCGCAGCACGCGCTGCACGTGGGGACCTCCCGCCGCGGCCCGCCGCCGGACGTCGGCGAGGGCCGCATCGTCGAGGGGCAGGGTGCGCTGCTCGACGAGGACCAGACGCGCCGTGCGCGGGTCGCGCCGGGCGAGGAGGCGGCCGCGCGCCGTGACTCCGAGCTCCCGGACGTCGTCGGCGACCGCTGCGTCCTCGAGCGGCACGACGGGCGCGGGCGCGGCGGCGACCGCGGACGCCGCGGCCTCCGTCGGCCAGGCCGCGATCGCGGCCGCCATCTCGGCGGCCGAGCCGAAGCGGTCCTGGGGCGCCTTCGCGAGGGCGCGCGCGAGCGCGTCGTCGTGCGCGCGCGACAGCTCCGGTCGCAGCGACGAGGCGGCGGGCGGCGCCTCGCCGAGGTGCTGGGCGACGAGGTCCGGCCCCAGGAAGGGCGGCCGGCCCGTCAGCGCCTGGAAGAGCGTGACCCCGAGCGCGTAGAGATCGGCCGCGACGCCGATGGCGCCGCCCGTGATCTGCTCGGGCGCCATGTACGCCACCGTGCCGAAGAAGCCGCCCGTCTGAGTCTGGCCGAAGTCCGCGAGGTGCGCGGCGCCGAAGTCTCCGAGCTTGGCGTTGCCGGCGGCGTCGTAAAAGACGTTGGGCGGCTTGACGTCGCGGTGAACGATGCCGCGCTCGTGGGCCGCGCCCAGCGCCGCGAGCAGGTCGAGCGCGAGGCGGCGCGCGTGCGCCACCGACAGTGGACCCTCGGCGCCGACGCGCTCGGCGAGCGTTCCGCCCGGCATGAGCTCGAAGACGAACAGGCCGAGCGCGGGATCGGTGTCGTGCAGCGCGACGATGTTCGGGTGGCGGAGGCGTCCCGCCGCCTCTGCCTCGCGCGCGTAACGGAGGTAGGCCTGGCGCTCGGGCCCCGAGGAGGCCGCGCCGACCGTCAGGAGCTTGAGGGCGACGGGCTGGCCGAGGAGCGTGTCGTCGGCGAGGTAGACGCGTCCCGTGGCGCCCGCGCCCAGCAGCTTGCCGATGCGGAACCGGCGCGTGCCCTCGGCGCCGCGCGGCGCGCGGGTCGTCGCGGCGAGCTCGGCCTCCTCGAGCGCGACGAATTGGTCGGGCGACGCCGGCAGAGACGGCGTGTCGCGCCGCAGCCGCGCGAGGACCTCGGCCGCGGCGCCCCGAAGGCCCAGCGCGAGCAGGGGCCCGCAGAGCGCGCGCAGCGCCGCCGTCCGGGCCGCCGCGTGGCGCGCCGCCGCTTGCAGCAGGCGCGCCGCCTCTTCGGGACGGCCGAGGCGCGCCAGCAGCCGGCCGAGCGCCAGGCGCGCCGCCGCGACCTCGGTCTCGGCGCCCTGCCCGATGAGGCGCTCGTAGAGCAGGCCGGCCTCGCGCAGCTGCCCGGCGGCCTCGCGCGCGCGGGCCTCGTCGAGCGGCGCGCCGGCGCGGCGGTACAGGTCCGCCGCGCGCGCCCATTCGAGGGCCCGTTCGAAGACGCCCGCGCCCTCGAACGGTCGGCCGCGGCTCGCGAAGGCCTCGCCGACGGCGCGCAGCGCGTCGGGCGCGTCGGCGCCGATCGTCGCGGCGATCTGGAGGGCGCGCGCCGGGAGGTTGGCGTCGAGGGCGAGCCTCACGGCCAGGGCCGGGTCGCCGAGGCGCTCCGCGAGGGGCAGCGCGTCGGCGAAGCGCCAGACCCGCTCGTAGAGCTGCACGGCGCGCGCGAGGTCGCCGCGCTCGACGCAGACGCGCGCCGCCTCGACGTAGGCCCCGTGGGCGACGAGGTACTCGATGACGTCGCCGTCGTTCGATGATAGAGACATCCCCGGTCAAGCAAACCATGATTCTCGGCGTTCTGGGAGGCAGCGGCCTCTACGAGCTCGAAGGCTTCGAGGACGTGCGCGAGCACGGCGTCTCGACGCCTTTCGGCGATCCGTCCGGCCCCATCGTCGCGGGCCGCCTGGGCGACGCGCGCCTGCTCTTCCTTCCGCGCCACGGCCGCGGACACCGTTTCTTGCCGTCGGAGATCAACTATCGGGCCAACGTTCACGCGCTCAAGCAGCTCGGCGCAGAGCGCGTGCTCTCGATCTCGGCTGTCGGCTCGCTCCGGGGAGGCGTCGCGCCCGGCGACGTCGTGCTCGTCGACCAGTTCATCGACCGCACGTACCGCCGCGCCACGAGCTTCTTCGGCGAGGGCGTCGTCGGTCACGTCAGCTTCGCCGAGCCCGTGTGCGCCGAGCTCGCGTCCGCCGCCGCGGTCGCCGCGCGCGGCGCGGGGTTCACCGAGGCGCCGCGCGAAGCCCGCAATGACGAAGCCCGCAATGACGAAGCCCGCGACGGCGGGCCGGGCGGTGGCGCGCTGCGCGGGCCGCTCCTTCACCGGGGCGGTACGTACGTCTGCATGGAGGGGCCGCAGTTCTCGACGCGCGCCGAATCGCGCCTGCACCGCTCGTGGGGCGCCGACACGATCGGCATGACGGCCGTCACCGAGGCCAAGCTCTGCCGCGAGGCGGAGCTGTGCTTCGCGGTGCTCGCGCTCGTGACCGACTTCGACAGCTGGCACGAAGACGAGGCGCCGGTCACGGCCGACGCCGTCGTCGCGACCTTGCTCGCCAACGTCGCGCGCGCGCGCGACGTCATTCGCCGCGTGCTCCCGGCCCTCGCCGACGCCGGCGCCCGCACGTGCGCTTGCGGTCAGACCGCCGCGCACGCCATCATGACCGCGCCCGAAGCCATTCCCGCGTCCACGCGCGAGCGGCTGCGGACACTCTACGGGAGGTATCTGTGAAAAGCTCAGTTGCAGACCAGTCGAAGTCGTCACTGCTCGTCGTCGGTTCGGTGGGGCTCGACACCGTCGAGACGCGCGCCGGCAAGCGCAGCGAGGTCTTGGGCGGCGCCGCCTCGTACTTCTCGGTGGCGGCCTCGTTCCTCGCGCCCGTGCGCCTCACGGCCGTCGTGGGCACGGACTTTCCCGCCGCGCACACGCAGCTCCTCGAGGGCCACAACGTCGACCTCGGGGGCCTCGAGCGCGTCCCCGGCCGCACGTTCCGCTGGTCGGGCGTGTACGCGCCGGACTTCTCGACGCGCACGACGCTCGACACGCAGCTCAACGTCTTCCAGGACTTCCAGCCCAAGCTGCCGTCCGCCTGGGCGGGCTCCGAGTACGTCTTCCTCGCGAACATCGATCCGGTCCTCCAGCTGGCCGTGCTCGAGCAGTCGAACAAGCCCAAGTTCGTGGCGTGCGACACCATGAACTTCTGGATCTCGGGCAAGCGCGACGCGCTCCTGCGCTTGCTCGGGCGCGTCGACATGTTGCTCCTCAACGACGAGGAGGCGCGTCAGCTCTCGGGCGAGGCCAACCTCCCGGCGGCGGCGCGCGCCATCCGCAAGCTCGGACCGCGCGCCGTCGTCATCAAGCGCGGCGACGCGGGCGCGCTGCTCTTCCACGAGGGCGGCGTCTTCGCGGCGCCCGCCTTCCCCATCGAGAACGTCGTCGATCCGACGGGCGCGGGCGATTCGTTCGGTGGCGGCTTCATGGGCTGGCTCACGCACGAGGGCGACACGAGCCCCGCGACGATCCGCACCGCCATGATCATGGGCTCGGTGCTCGCGTCCTTCTCGGTCGAGGACTTCAGCCTCGATCGTTTCAAGAGCCTCGATCTCGGCCAGATTCGCGAGCGCTTCCAGGCCTTCGCCGATCTCGTCCACTTCGAGAAGATCAAGCTCTGACGGCCGTGGCCGCCTCGCTCGTCGTGCGCGCCGAGACCGCGGAGGCGATGCAGGCGCTGGGCGAGCGCCTCGGCCGCGCCCTGCGGCCGGGCGACGTCGTGTCGCTCGTGGGGCCGCTCGGCGCGGGGAAGACCACGTTCGTGCAGGGCCTGGCGCGCGGCGCGGGCGTGCCTCCCGAGCGCCACGTCGCGAGCCCGACCTTCGCGCTCGTCAACGAGCACCCGGGCCGCGTGCCCCTCGTCCACGCCGATCTCTATCGAATCACCCACGCCGCCGAGCTGCTCGAGCTCGGCCTCGACGACGCCTTCGACCGCGCGGCGGTCGCCATCGAGTGGCTCGACCGATTCCCCGACGCGGCGCCCGCCGACCGCATCGAGCTGACGCTCGCGATCGAGCCCGGCGGCGCGCGCCACGTCTCCCTCACGGGCACGGGGCCACGCGGCGCCGCGCTCGTGCACGCGCTCGCCGCCGACGCGCCGTAGCGCGCGTCACTGCACGGGCGTGGGCGTCCCCGAGGAATCGGGGCGTTTCTTCTTCGTGCGGCGCGGACCGTCCGTCGCGTCGTTCGATGAAGACGTCTCGTCGGCGACCGGCGCGGGAGGCTCGCCGCCGACGACGGGCGCGGCCGTCACCGTCGCGACGGGCGGGGGCGCGAGCGGCGGGGCAGGCGCCTCGATCTTCTCGCTCTCGCCGCGCTGGAGGGTGCGCGGCGGCAGGCGGTGCAGGACCCCGGCGCCCTCGTTGGTCGTGGCGGCGATGCGGCGCGCCCGCAGGGCCGGCGCGCGCGCGCGGCCTGCCCGCTCGAGCTCTCCCTCGACCGTGATCTCGTCCGCGACGGCGATCCAGGCGGCCTCGTGTCGCACGCCCGCGCGCAGGTTCCTCTGGCGAACGGGCAGGGCGACGAGCGCCTCGAAGGGGTCGACGCGGTAGATCGTGCCGTCGCCCGTTTCGAGCTCGAACGGCACGGCCGCGCCCGTCGTGCGCGGGAACGACCGATCGCTCGCCCAGGAGGTCGCGACGACGTGCGCGCCGTCGGCGCCGCCCGCCTTCAAGCGCAGGGTGGCGCGCACGCGGCCCGTGACCGTCGTCTGGGTCATCGCCCACAGTCTATCACCGTCATTCCATACGCCGCGGGAATGGCCGACCCGGGTGGTATGTTCGGCCGTTCGATGCTCGCGCCCGTCGCCTTGCTCGCCGCGCTCGTCCTCGGCCCCGGACCGGCCGACGCGCCGGCGCCCATCGCCGAATCATTCGGCGTCATGGGCACCGAGGCGACCGTGACGATCTGGACCACGGACGCGACGCGCGCCAAGAAGGCGTTCGTGGACGCGCACGCCGAGCTCGACCGCATCGAACGACTCATGACGGACTGGAAGCGACCGCAGTGGACGCCCAGCGACGTCGTGCGCGTCAACGAGGCCGCCGGCAAGCACGCCGTCAAGGTGGACGCCGAGACGCTCGCCGTGATCGAGGAGGCGCTCGACATGTCGCGCCGCTCAGAGGGCGCCTTCGACATCACCTTCGCGGCCATGAGGGGGCTCTGGAAGTTCGACGAGGATCTCGACCCCAAGGTTCCGCCGCCGGCCGAGATCGAACGCAGGCGCAAGCTCATCGACTGGCGCGGCGTCCTCGTCGACCGCGCCGCGCGCACCGTCAAGCTGCGCCGCGCGGAGATGCGCATCGGCCTCGGCGGCATCGCGAAGGGGTACGCGGTCGACCGCTGCGCGGACGTGCTGCGCCGCGAAGGGTTCGCGGACTTCATGGTGCAGGTGGGCGGCGATCTCTTCGTGGCCGGACAAAAGGGCGCGGCCAGCTGGATGGTGGGCGTGCGCGATCCGCGCGGCGGCCCTCGCGACATCATCGGCCGCATGCCCATCAAGGACCACGCGTTCTCCACGGCGGGCGACTACGAGCGGTCGTTCGTGATCGCGGGGCGGAGGTATCACCACATCATCGATCCGAAGACGGGCTACCCCGCGACGGCCTCGCGCGAGGTCACGATCTACGCGCCCACGGCCTTCCTCGCGGACGCGCTCGACGATGCCGTCTTCATCCTCGGGCCCAAGAAGGGCCTCGCGCTCGTCGAAGGCTACCCGGACTGCGGGGCGCTCATCGTCGACGCCGAGAACCAAGTGTGGACGTCCAAGGTGCTGGAGGGCAAGCTCCAGCGAACGGCGGCCCCCACGGACGGCATCTGAAGGCAGCAATGGCGAAAGACCACGAACAGTCGGCAGACGTTGCCATAGTGGGCGGCGGCATCATGGGCTGCGCGGT
The DNA here is from genome assembly GCA_036494575.1 of Polyangia bacterium. Lineage (GTDB taxonomy): Bacteria > Myxococcota_A > Polyangia > Fen-1088 > Fen-1088 > DASZFV01. The sequence goes on from DASXOE010000101.1 coordinate 29,109, forward strand.
CGCGCTCCGCCTGGCGGCGCGCGGCCTGGCGGTCACGGTCATCGAGCGCGGCATCCCGGGCGCCGAAGCCTCGAGCGCCGCGGCGGGCATCCTCGGTCCCCAGATGGAGGCCGAGGCGCCGGGGCCGCTCCTGGACCTCGGCCTGCGCAGCCGCGCGCTCTACCCGGCGCTGGCCGCCGAGCTGCGCGACGTGACCGGCATCGACATCGGCTACGTCAAGTCGGGGGTGCTGGCCCTCGCGCTCGACGGCGCGGGCGCCGCGGGGCTCACGGCGCGCCGCGCCTGGCAGATGGCGCGCGGCCTGCGCGTCGAGTCGTTGTCGGCCGAGGCGCTGCTCGACCTCGAGCCCAACGTCGGGCCCGAGGTGCGGGCCGCGCTGCGCTTCACCGACGACGCGCAGGTCAACGCGCGCGACCTCGCGCGCGCGTTCTCGCAGGCGGCCGCCCTCGCGGGCGCGCGCTTCCTCCAGGGCCGCTACGTGCGCCGCGTCGTCGTGCGCGGCGGCGTCGCCCAGGGCGTGGAGCTCGACGGAGAGGTGCTCGCCGCGGGCGCCGTCGTCGTCGCCGCGGGGAGCTGGTCCGGCCTCGTCGAGGGAGCCGGCGTGCCGGCGTCGGTCGTGCGTCCCGCCCGCGGCCAGCTCGCGTCGATCGAGACGCGCCCGCCGCTGTTCCGGCACGTCCTGTCCGTCCACGGGCGCGGCTACCTCGTGCCCCGACGCGATGGCACCGTGCTCGCCGGCAGCACCGTCGAGATGGCCGGCTTTCGCAAGGAGGTCACCGTGGGCGGCCTCGCCGAGATTCTCGGCCTCGCGCGTACGCTCGTGCCCGCGCTGGCCGACGCGCCAGTCACGGGGAGCTGGTCGAACTTCCGTCCCTACACGGAGGACCATCTGCCCGTGCTGGGCCAGACGCCCGTGCGCGGTCTCGTGCTCGCGACCGGGCACTTTCGCAACGGCATCCTCCTCGCGCCCGTCACCGCCGAGGCCATCGCCGAGCTCGTGGCCACGGGCGGGAGCGCGCTCGACCTCGCGCCGTTCTCGGTGACCCGCTTCGGCCGCGCGGGCTGACCGGTCGCGCGGAGCCTTTTCGGGCAGGCGCATTCGAGCGGCGCCGTCAGTCGCCGCGCTCGTCCTCCGCATCGGTGAGGTCGGCGGTCGTCACGGCGCGCGTGCCGTAGCGCGTGTTGATGGCGTCGAGCGCGCGGTTGAGCACGTCGCGTGGCGACGGTCCCGGGGCGAGCAGGGACGTCTGCACGGCCTGCGTCGGCTCGAGCCCGTGCGCGGAGACGCCCGTGAGCCGCACGGCCTGCGCCGGCAGGTTCCTGTCCAGTAGGTCCGCGGCCGCGCGATAGAGGCGCTGTCCGTCGTCCGTCGGCGCGTCGAAGGTCGCCTGGCGGGTCACGAGCGTGAAGTCGGCGAGCTTGAGCTTGAGCTGGACGCCGCGCGCGCGCACGCCGGCACGCCGCAGGCGGCGCCCGACGCGGAGCGCCTGCGCATGCAGGTGCGGCCGCAACGCCTCGGCGCCCTCGAGATCGGCCTCGAAGGTGTCCTCGGCGCCGAGGCTCTTGGCCTCGCGGTCGGGCACGACGCCGCGCGGGTCGACGCCGCGGCTCAAGGCCGCGAGGTGCGCGCCCGCGGCGGCGCCCAGCTTGCGTTCGAGGTAGCCGGGCTCGGCGCGCGCGAGATCGCCGATCGTCGCGAAGCCGAGGAGCTTGAGCCGCGCCTCGGTCTTGGGGCCGACGCCCCACAGGCGGCCGATGCCGAGCGGGGCGAGAAACGCGGCGCCCGTGCCGGGAGGGACCTCGCGCTGGCCGTTCGGCTTCGCGAGGTCTGACGCGATCTTCGCGACGAACTTCACGTCGGCGATGCCGGCGGAGCAGGGCAGGGCGAGCTCGTCGGCGATGCGCCGCCGCAGCAGCGTCGCGATCTCGGCCGCCGTCCCGAAGAGGCGCGCGGAGGCCGTGACGTCGAGGAAGGCCTCGTCGAGCGACAGCGCCTCCACGAGCGGCGTCACCGAGTGTAGGACGTCGAAGACGCGCTCGCTCGCGTCGGCGTAGGCCCGCATGCGCGGCGCAACGACGACGGCGTCCGGCGCGAGGCGCAGCGCGCGCGCCATGGGCATGGCGCTCCGCACGCCGAAGGGTCGCACCTCGTACGACGCCGCCAGGACGACGCCCCGTCCCGCGTGGCCACCCACGATTACGGGCCGTCCGCGCAGCTTCGGATCGTCGCGCTGCTCGACGGACGCGTAGAACGCGTCCATGTCGAGGTGAATGATCGCGCGGGGGCGCGCGCCCGAGGCTACGTCGTCGCCGCCGGCGCCGTCATGTCTGCCAGCGCCGCCGGCACGCTCACTCCTCCGAAGAACCTTTCTTGTCGCCGCCACCCTTGTCGCCCTCGTCCTCGTCTTCATCCTCGGAGTGCTTCTTCTTTTTCTTGTGCTTCTTGGGCGCGGGCGCCTCCTCGGCGGCAGGCTCCTCGCTGCTCGATGAGGCGCTGGGGACGACGCCGCCAAAGATGTAAGCGGCGCCGATGTTGAAGCCAATGTACTGATCGATGGCACCGCCCGCGACCTGATTGACCTGGGCGCCGCTCGGCAGGAAGTCGCAACCCATCGCGCATTGGGTCGGCGACGAGTTCATGGCGTAGAAGTACCGCCGCAGGTTGACGCCGACGCGCGCCTCGATCGAGGGCGTGATGTGGTACCCGAGCGTGGCGTCGACGTCGATGCCCGCGACGGCGAGGTACGGGAAGAAGCCCTGGATCTGGACCGACCCGTCTGGATTGTAGACGGGCCCGGTCGAGATCTGCCCGGCCTTGTTGAGGATGTAACGATAGGCGCCGCCCAGGCCCAGCGTCACGCCCGAAGGCAGCTCGAAGCGCCCCACGACGCCGCCGCGGATGTAGCGGTAGATTGTGTCGGGGATGTTGAGGTTGGCGCGGATGTCGTTCGGCCCCGAGCCGTCCCGGAACGAGAAGGCGTGCTCGCCCCCGCCCGCGGTCACCGCGAGCTCGTGACCGCCCGCCAAGACGAAGCGGAAGCGGCCGCCGATGTAGTAGTCATGGACGATGGTGCCGAAGGTCGCGCCGTTTTGAAAGGTGGTGCTCATGGGCACGGTCGAGGTCACGCCGAACGCCTGTTCGATGTTGGCCTCGATCCCGATGTTCGCCGCGACGCCCCCGACGGCGAAGGCGCCCGGGAACACGAGCAGGGTGACGGTGGCCGCGGGCCCGAGCGCCAGCTTGTACTGGCGCAGCGTACCGAAAAGGTCCTGGTTGTACGAGAGACTGCGGCTGAAGCCGCCGAAGCCGATGCCGATGTCCAAGGCGCGCGGACCCACGGCGGCCGCCTCGCCCTCGGGCTCGCTCGGCGCCTTCTTGGCGACGGTCTCCTCGGGCCCGCTGCTCGAGCTGCCGGCCGGGGCCTCTTCGTTCTCGGCCTCTTTGCCCTTCTTGCTCTTGCTCTCGGACTTGGTCGCCTTGTCGCCCTCGTCGCCACCCTCGGCCGCGCCGCCGCCCTCGTCCTTGTCATCCTCCGCGACCTCCGGCTCGGGCGCAGGAGCCTGCGGCTTCTTGGCGCCCGCCGGCGCGTGTCCGCGGTCGACCGCCGAGCCGAGGCGCCGCCCGAAGCCGTCGCGCACCTCGGCGGCGATCTTCCTCGGGTTCGCGCCCGCGAAGGAGCCCTCACCGGTCACGGAGCCGTCGGAGCCCGTGCGCACGGTGAGCTTGGCCTTCTTCTTCCCGACCTCGCCCGTGACGAACGCCGAGATCGCCAGTTCCTTGGCGACCGCCTTGAACCCGTCGTTGGCGTCGAGCTCGGCCCCGGCGCTCTTGGCCGCGGCGTCGATCTCGCGCGAGCCGACGACCTCGTAGCCGCCGCCCTTGAGCGCGTGCATGACGGCCTTGCGGATGACCGCCTCCTGGGGCCCGTCAAACTTCGGGACGCCCACCCGCTTCTTTTCGGCCGCGGCCGACCCCGACCAACCCACTGCGACCACCGCGAGAACTGCCAGAACGATTCGCAAACGCGTCGACGATACGGCTCTTCTCATTGGCTCAGAGGCTCCCGGGTCGGTTGTGGTCGAGACGGGTGACTATTGGTTCGCGAGCGCGGTGGCCCACTGCTTGAAGAGCATCAGGTCTGCGGCGGTCACGGGTCCGCCAGTGAGCGGCATCTGTACTCCACCGGGAGCGCAGATCGGTCCCTGTAGCTTCTGGAGGAACAAACCGTCCCCGTTAGGATCCCCCTTTTTGATGTAGGCCAGATTCATGTAAGCCGAATCCTTGGCGCAAACTGAAGCGATCGCGCCGCCGCCCTTCGGCTTCACGTCGACGAGATGGCTCTGCCAGTCGGCAGCCGCCATGTTGAAGTTGGCGCCCGCTCCGGATGCGTCGTGACAAATCGTCGCCGCCGCGCAGGTATATTTCGTGACCAGCATGGCGATATCGACTCCCCCGGGCATCCCGCCGATGCCGGTTCCCCCCGCCATGCCGGTCGTGCCGGCCATTCCGGTCGCGCTTCCGGCCGCGCCGCTGCTTCCCGCGCCGCCGGTCGTGAACCCCGGATCGAGAGAGCCGGCACAGCCGGCCCAGGAGATGGTGAAAAAGGCCAGGCCAAGGGCCCCTGCGGCCCAAAGGCCATTGAAAGAGCGGCCGACGGAAACTGCGCGCGTCATTGGTCCCTCCGGTTCCGTCGGATACCACAGAAGCCCGACGAGGCGAAAGAAGTTCTGGGAAAAAAAGAAAGTTACCTGTCGTGCCAGCTTGTGGTCGTTTTGGCTCAGCTCCTCGAAAGAAAATCGGTCCGGCCACGACGGCAAAGGGCCATCTGAGGAAACGACGCCCGACGTCGAAGAGTCAGGCACACCCTCCCGGAATCAAGGGCCGGTCATCCCGCGCGCGTCGAGCAGCCGCTCGAGCTCCTCGGGAGGGAGGACCTGCTTTTCGAGGCACAGTTGCCGCACGGTTTTGCCCGTGGCGGCGGCCTCGCGAGCGATGGCGGCCGCGGCGTCGTAGCCGATGCGCGGGTTCATCGCCGTCACGAGCACGAGGCTCTGCTCGACGAGGGCGGCGGCTCGCTCCTCGTTGGCCGCGAGGCCTTCGACGCACCGCGAGGCAAACAGCGCGCAGGCGTGCGAGAGCACAGCGACGGCTGAAAGGAAATTGTAGGCTCAGGATGCCTTGCGTCCACGCGCGCGTCGAATCTGATCGGCGAGATAGATCTTCATGAGCGACTGATACGGCACGTCCCGCTTGTTGGCGAGCGCCTTAAGCTCCTCGAGCATCGACACCGGCAAGCGCAGCGAGATCGCCTCCGTCGAGGGCTTCAAGGCCGGAAACGCAGGACGAGCGGCCCGGTCCCAATCGAACAAGTCGGCTGCGTCGTTCATCGTCCAGAACTTCCGCTCTTCGTCCTCGCTCTCGAGCTTCGGAATCGCTTGCTTAGGCTTCTTCGCTCTTGCGCTCACAGATCCTCCTCTCCCGTCTGCTCATGTCGCGCGCGGAGATGACTCGGATGAGCGTACTCCGGATCGTGAAGACGATCGTGAGCCGGCGGTCGGCGTTGCTCTTGCCGAGCGCCGCGTAGCGAAACTCCCGCCCCGACCGCATCGCCTCTGGCGCGACGAGAACAGGTCGGTTGAAGAACACCTCCTCGGCCTCCGACCGCGAGACCCTATGCAGAATCCAGTTCTTGTCGGCATTGCCGTCGTCCCACTCGAAGCCCGTGCAGTCATCCAGGATGTCCGGGAATTCGGGCACGGTATGCGTATATTATAGACATATACGTAGAGGCGGCAGCAGAATTTAAGAGAGCCGCCGTATCAAGCTCCCGTCATCCCCCGCGCGTCGAGCAGCCTCTCGAGCTCCTCGGGGGGGAGGACCTGCTTTTCGAGGCACAGTTGTCGCACGGTCTTGCCCGTGGCGGCGGCCTCGCGGGCGATGGCGGCCGCGGCGTCGTAGCCGATGCGCGGGTTCAGCGCCGTCACGAGCGCGAGGCTCTGCTCGACGAGGGCGGCGGATCGCTCCTCATTGGCCGCGAGGCCTTCGACGCACCGCGAGGCAAAGAGCGCGCAGGCGTGCGAGAGCACAGCGACGGCTGAAAGGAAATTGTAGGCCATGACGGGGATCATGACGTTGAGCTCGAAGTTCCCGGCGGCGCCGCCCCAGGCGATCGCGGCGTCGTGCCCGATGACCTGCGCGCAGACCATGAGCAGCATCTCGGACATCACCGGGTTGACCTTGCCGGGCATGATCGAGCTGCCGGGCTGCAAGTCGGGGATGTGCAGCTCGCCGATGGCGCCGCGTGGACCCGAGCCGAGCCAGCGGATGTCGTTCGCGATCTTCGTGAGGCTCACGGCGGCGGCGCGCAGCGCCCCGGACGACTCGACGAGCCCGTCGCGCGCCGCGAGCGCCTCGAACAGGTTCGGCGCCTGGGTGAACGGAAGGCCGCTCTCGGCCGCGAGGATCGCGATCACGCGCGGCGCGAAGCCCGGCTCGGCGCCGAGGCCCGTGCCCACGGCGGTGCCGCCCAGCGGCAGCTCGCCGAGTGCGGCGCGCGTCCCCGCGATGCGCCGGACCGTGTTCGTCACCATGCGCGCGTAGCCGGAGAACTCCTGCCCGAGGCGAATGGGCACGGCGTCCATGAGGTGCGTGCGCCCGAGCTTCACGATCGGGTCGAAGGCCTTGGCCTTGTCGAGCAGCGCGCGCTCGAGCACGCGCAGCGCGGGCAGCAGGTCGCGCTCGACCGCCTCGGCGGCCGCGACATGCACCGCGGTCGGGAACACGTCGTTCGAGGACTGGCCCTTGTTGACGTGATCGTTCGGGTGCACGGGCGTCTTCGTGCCGAGGCGCCCGCCCAGCAGCTGGATGGCGCGGTTCGCGATGACCTCGTTGGCGTTCATGTTGCTCGAGGTGCCGGACCCGGTCTGGAAGATGTCGACGGGGAACTGAGCGTCGTGCTGGCCGGTCGCGACCTCGTGCGCCGCCTGGATGATGGCGTCGGCGAGGCGCGGCTCGAGCGCGCCCGACTGCCGGTTCACCTGGGCGGCCGCCTTCTTGACGAGCGCGAGCGCGCGAATGAGGCGGCGGGGCAGGCGCAGTCCGCTCACGGGGAAGTTGCCGACGGCGCGCTGGGTCTGCGCGCCCCACAGCGCCTCGACGGGCACCTGCACGTCGCCCAGCGAATCGGTCTCCTTCCGGGTCGCGCCGGCCATCTAAAAAGTCAGCTCATGGATCGCGTGGGGGAGGACGAGCTTTGCTCGTCCGAGCCCTTCGCGGGAGGGTTTGGGAACCCTCTCAGGGTTCCCATTATTCATCGAACAGCGCGTCCTCGGTCATGTCCTGGGCGCCGGCCTCGAGGCGCGCGCCCGAGAGCTCGGCGGTCGTCTTGCGCAGGCGCTCGGCGAGGACCTGCGTGAAGGCCCAGAGCAGCTTCACGGACAGCTGCGGCTCCTTGCGGATGATCTCGTAGAAGTCGCGCCGCTTGAGGCCGAGCAGGCGCGAGCGCTCCTCGGCGGTCGCGCTGGCCGAGCGCGGCTGTCGCCGGTCGACGAGCGCCATCTCGCCGATGTGCGCGCCGGGCGCGAGGTGCGTGATGAACGCGTTGTTCTTGTGCAGCCGGATCTTGCCGCGCAAGAGTATGAACATCTCGTCGCCGGGCGTGCCCTCCTCGATGATCTCCTCGCCCGGGGCGAACTCGCGCACGGTCGTGACGTTGAGGACGCGCAGGATCTCTTTGTAGATGAGGTGCCGGAAGAGCGGCATGCGGCGCAGCACGTCGACCTTGCGCGCGAGCTCCTCGGCGCGATCGGCGACCACGGCGCCCTCGACGCGCACGACGATCGCCGTGATGTTGTCGTGTCCGCCGCCGGCGTTGGCGTGTTCCACGAGCCTCTGCGGCAGGTGCTCGAGGTCCTCGGTCTTGAGGAAGTCGAGGATTTGCTCTTCGGTGAGGTAGGCGTGCAGGCCGTCCGAGCAGAGCAGGAACTGGTCGCCCGGGAGGAGCTCGAAGTCCAGCGTGTCGCCCTGGACGTTCTCGTACACGCCGACGGCGCGCGTGACGGCGTTCTTGTAGGCCTTGTACGGCGAATCGTCGAGGTTCTCCTTCGTGATCCGCCCGCGCCGGATGAGCTCGTTGATGAGCGAGTGGTCCTCGGTGAGCTGCACGACCTGCCCGGCGCGAACCATGTAGACGCGGCTGTCGCCGACGTGCGCGATGAACCCGCGGTCGCCCGCGACGAGGAGAGCAGACGTCGTCGTTCCCATGCCGCGCTTCTCGGGCTCGGCCTTCCCGCGCTCGTAGATCGTGTGCCCCGCCGTCTGCACGGCGTGCTCCATGAGCGTGAGGATCTCTTGCGGGCGCACCGACGTCGCGTCGCGCGTGTAGCGATCGACGACGTCGCGCCCGGCCTCGACGAAGTTCCGGAACTCGTGCACCGCCAGGTGCGACGCGACCTCGCCAGAGGCGTGCCCGCCCATGCCGTCGGCCACGATGAAGAGCGAGAGCTTTTTGTCGATGAGGAAGTTGTCCTCGTTGACCTCGCGCTTCCTGCCGACGTCGGTGGCCGCCCAGTAGGAGAGCTCCATGGCGCGACTGTACCGGATTCGCGAACAAATACGATAGGCTTGACAGCCGACCCCTCGCTGTTAGATATGTTCGTTCCCCGGAAGACGGGGACGCGATCGGGGATCGTCTAATGGCAGGACGCCACACTCTGGATGTGGCTATCAAGGTTCGAATCCTTGTCCCCGAAC
>DASXOE010000102.1:0-27120 GCA_036494575.1 Polyangia bacterium
TGCTCGAGGTGCACCTGGCCGAGAAGGCCCTCCAGGAGCTGCGCGACGAGGTGATGAGCCCCGCGGAGACGGCCGCCATCCCGCTCACGGCGCTCCTCGAGCTCATCGACGCCTGATTGGGCTCGTCATCAGAGACCCGCGAGGCCGGCCTCGAGCAACGACCAGATCTCGGGATCGACGGCGGGCGCGGCCTGCCGCGCGGCCCCGAGCATCCGACGGGCCAGGCGCGTCCGCTCGTCCCCGCGGTCACGCGTCGCGACGAGGGCCAGCGCGAGCGCGAGCGGAACATTGAACGCCGCGCCGCGCGCGCACGCGAGCGCGTATCGTTGGGCGAAGTCCGGAGGCAGCCGCAACATCCAGTTGTCCTCGTGGACGATGCCCGGACGGTTGTAGATCTCGCGCAGGCCGAAGAGGTCCGCAAAGAAGATGGAGACGCGCCGCGCCGGCCCCAGGAAGAGCTCGGCGAACATTCCGTGGCTGAGGTGGCGCGCGTCGGCCTCGAGCCAGCGCGCGAGGCGAGCGCGCAGCGCGGGCCGGGGCGCGAGCCGGCCGGCGAGGACGCGGGCCCGCGCCGCGCCGGCGGCCGTGCCGTGCCAGGCGTCGGCCAGCCGCCAAACGGGCGGCGTGTCGTGGTTGCCGACCATGATCCAGTCGCGCGGCGAGGCGTTCTCGCCGCGATACACGTCGTCGGGGAGCGTGAGATCGGCCTTCTGCGTGACGCAAAAGCGCCCGAGCCCGTAGCGCGCCATCACGCGCCGCAGGGGATAGGGCCACGTGCTCAGCACCTCGCACACGACGTCGGCCTCGCGTCGCCCGGCGGCGCGCACGCGCTCCATGAGCGCGTCGAAGAGGAACCCGTAACGCGTCACCTGTTCGTCGCTCAACGTTCGCACCCAGTCGTCGGCGTAGCGCTGGACGCCCGGCTCGCGCGACAGCTGGTCGGCCGTGGGGATGGCGATGGCCGCGAGCGCCGGGTGATCGGGCAGGTTCGGGGAGCACCGCAGGCGCGCGCCGCGCACCACGGCGGTCGCCGGGTCGGGAGCGGACGACGAATAGACCCACGGGCAAACGAGGCCGTGCGGGTGATCGACGCGCAGGCCGTCGAAGTCGGCCATCATGCGGTCGGCGCGCGCCGCGACGAGCGCGAGGGCGCGCGAGGGCGCGCGCTCGACGTCGACGACCGGGTAACCCCACGCCTGCCCCGCCGGGTTCGTGCGGCTGGGCGGCGCCCCCATGACGTAGTCGGTGCGAAACAGGTCGCGCCAGCTCCAGACGTCGCGCGCCGAGAACCCGATCTGCAGATCGCCGAAGAGCGCCAGCGGTTGCGCCGACGCCGCGGCGCGCAGCGCGCGATGCTGCTCATCGAGGACGAATTGCCCGAACAGGTGTCGCGACCGCACGGTCGTCGCGCTGATCTGGTCCTCGTGGAAGAGCGTCTCGTAACGACCGTCGGAGACGAGCGTCTCGCCCCAGCGCGCGCGGAACGCCTCGAGGCGCGTCGCGAGCGCCGACGCCCCCGGACCCTCGAGTCTCTCGAAGCGGTCGTGCAGCGTCGACAGCAGGCGGCGCGAGGCGCGCCAGGCGTATTCGTGCCGCACGCGCGTCGGCGGTCCGTCGGGGCGCCCCGCGACGAGAGGCGCGAGGACGCCCTCGCACAGAGGCGCCCAGAGCGGATCCTCCGCGAGCGTCTTGGGCGCGATGGACATCGGGCTCTTCGTGAAGAGCGCGCCGTCGTACGGGGACGGGTTCGAGCGCGAGACGTCCCCTTGCGGACCGAGCTGCAGGCCGTCGAAGCCCAACTCGGAGGCGAGGCCGAGCAACCCGCGCGCCCCGCGGCCGTACGGTGAGCCGCGCCCGACGTCCTCGTCCTCATCGCTCGGGAAGCTCGCGTCGTGAATGGCGAGGGTCAGCCGCTCGATGCCGAGCGCGGCGAGCGCCGCGCGGATCGTGGCCGTCAACTGTAGCTCGTCGGGATACAACTGAAAAGTCTAGCGATCCCATTGAAAACCACCAGGGAGCTCTCAGGCTTCGAGGTGGTGTCCGATCCATCACCCGCCACTCCGTCGCTCGCCGAAGCGACGACGATGCCGGCGGAGGCCGGCCGCGTGCGTGCGGAGTGGCCGGGCGTTCTGGCCCCCGGCGCGCGGGAGGTCCTGGCCGAGACGTTGTTGGCATATGTCCGCCCGCGGCGGTGGTTCCGCGCCAAGGCGCGCGAGACACGTGGCGCGCGCGTCTTGGACGTCATCGGGCTCGACGACGGACCTGCGGCGCCGCCCGCCGCGCTCGTGCTGCTCGAGATCTCCTATCGCGAAGGCGAGGACGAATCCTACGTCGTTCCCGTCGTCCACGCCGACGGGGAGGCGGCGCGGCGACTGGCCGCCGGGCCGGCGCCGCACGCCATCATCGCGTGGCTCGACGCGGGCGACGCGCTCGTCGACGGTCTCGCGACCGGGCAGGCCGCGCCCGCGCTGCTGGCCCTCGCGCGCGAGGGGACCCGGCGTCGCGGTGGCGCGGGCGAGCTGCGCGGCGAGGGGACCGCAGAGCTCGAGCGGATGGTCGCGAGCGCCGCGCTGCCCCCCCGGTCTTCGTCGGCCGAGCAGAGCAACTCGAGCGTCGTCCTGGGTGAGCGCGTGCTGCTCAAGACCTATCGTCTGTTGACGGCCGGCCTCAATCCCGAGCTCGAGCTCGGGCGCTACCTCACTGCGCACCCCCGCCAGCCACCCACGCCGCGCGTGCTCGGCGCGCTCCAGTACCGCGGGCGCGACGGCCGCGAGGGCAGCGTGGCGATCGTGCACGAATACCTGCGCAATGACGGCGACGCGTGGTCGCGGACGGTGCGCGCGCTTCGCGGCTCCTTCGAGCGCATCGCGGCCGGAGAGCGCGAGGAGGGCGCCCTTGGGTTGCCGCGCTTCATCGCCGAGGCCGAGACGCTGGGCGGCTGCGTCGGCGACCTGCACCTGGCGCTCGCCGAGACGACGCCCGGGGGCGCCGCCGCCGATCCCGCGTTCGCGCCGAGCTCGCTGACCGACGAGGATCGCGCCGCCGCCGTCGCGGGCGTCGAGGCCGCGCTGACGCGCGTGCTGCCCCGCCTGCCCGCCCACGTCGCACGCTTGCCCGAGCCCCTGCGAAAGCGTGTCCTGCGTCTGCTAGAGCCCGCCGGCGCGGAGCGGGGGCGCATCGCCGAATTGCTGGGACGGTTCCGAGACGAGCGGTTGTGCGTCGTCAAGATCCGCACGCACGGCGATCTGCACCTCGGGCAGGTCCTCTGCCGCGGCGACGACTTCATCATCATCGATTTCGAAGGCGAGCCGACGCGCACCCTCGCCGAGCGGCGCGCGAAATCGTCGCCGGTGCGCGACGTCGTCGGCATGCTGCGGTCCTATGACTACGCGCCCGCCGTGGCCGCCCGCGAGGAGCTCGACGGCGATCGTTCGCGCGCGATCGCCGACTTCGCAGAGGCCTGGAAGCGCGCCGTCACCTCGGGCTTCCTGCGCGGCTACCTGGCGCGCGCGCAGGACGCGCCGTTCCTCCCGACGGCGCCGCGCGCGCCCAGCGCGCCGCGCGCGCAAGTGTCTCCGACCGAGCTCGCGCTCATGCTGCGGTTCTACGAGCTCGAGCGCGTGATCTACGAGCTCGGTTACGAGATGAACAACCGCCCCGACTGGCTCTACATCCCACTGCGCGGCCTGGCCGCCCTGGCCGACCCGGGCGCTCTTTCGCCCGGCCTGGCACTGGCGTGAAAGCACGACAGATGAGCTTGCCGGGACCTATCTTGATCGGGTTACCGGAATCCGGCGAATGAGCCACGATGCCGCCCATGGGCCGCCCTCCGGGGTCGTCAGCGACGAGGAGCGGCTGCGGGTCCGAGGCCGCCCCCGTGACCTGCCGCTCATGCGGCAGCGCTGGGAGCGCCTCGGGTTCCTGCACTGGGCCGTCGATCGGGTGGCAGTCGCGCGCCTTCTGCCGCCCTCCCTCGAGGTGGACACCTGGGAGGGTGCCGCCTTCGTCGGGCTCGTGCCCTTCACCACCAGGGGAACGCGCCCGCCCCTCTTGCCCCCTGTCCCGGGCCTGTCCTCCTTCCATGAGCTGAACTTCCGGACTTATGTCCACCGGCGCGGACGAGATCCGGGTGTCTGGTTCTTCAGTCTCGACGCCGCGAGCCGTGCCGCCGTCGCGCTCGCGCGGCTCGTCTATAAGCTGCCGTATCACGAGGCTCGAATGGCGCTGGTGGACTGCCCCGGCGGCGGCTTGACGTTCCGCAGCCGACGAGCGGGACCCGAGCCGGCGACCTTCGGGTGCTCTTACGGGCCCACGAACGAACCCCCCGAGACCGCGCGCGCCGCCACGTTGCCGTTCTTTCTCCTCGAGCGCTATCTGCTCTACAGCTGGGACGGGTCCCGATTGCGCAGCGCGCGCGTTTGGCATCGTCCCTACGCGATCCAAACGGCCCATGTCGCGCACCTCGAGGAGGATTTGACGGAGCGGGCCGGCCTCTCCGTCACCGGTCGCGCGCCGATGGGGCATTATTGCCACGCGCTCGACGTTCGCATCTACCCCCCGCGCCTCGTTGCCGAACCGAGCCCGCGGCGGGCCCGCCTCTCGGCGCAGCTCCAGGCCGCACAAACGTAATCAGAGTCTAGCGGCGCCCTCGTCCGTCCGAGTGGGGCGGGTGATGGCCGGGGGCAGCTTCTCCCCTGGCGCCCGCCGGCTTAGGCTGTTTATCCGGTAATTGATCATTCTCACAATTCTCGAGCTTCTCGAGATCGCCCTTGGGAATGATGGCAGCCAGGGTTCGGCCGTAGCGAGTAACCTTGATCCGTTCGCCCTGGGAGGAACGTTCGACGATACTTGCAAAATGCTTTCGCGCCTTTGCGGCTTGAATACGGTGGACCATTGAATGGGAACTTAGGTCCCCAGCGCCGATCGTCAAGTCGGCCGTCCGCGCCTTTCTTGTAAACATGATGAATTCAAGAATAATTGACCGGAGCTAATTGACTCTTCATTGAGCCGCACCTATGTAAGTTGTACAAACCTTCCGTAAGGAACCCACCGGACAACTCATGAGGCCTAGCTCTGGCACCATCCTCCTCGTCGAGGACGACTTCGTCCTACGGGCCTCTCTCGCCGAGCTGTTCTCGAGCCAGGGCTACTTGGTCGAGTGCGCAGCTCACGGGCTTGAGGCGTTCCATCGCCTCAACACGGCCTCGGTCAAGCCCTCCGTGATCGTCCTCGATCTGATGATGCCGTACATGGACGGGCTGGAGTTTCGTACGCTTCAAAAGGCCCTCCCGTCCGTCGCGGACATCCCCGTGGTCGTCATCACCGCGAACGGGAAGAGCGCGGTCGAGGCGGCGCAAATGGACGTCAAGGAGACGTTCTACAAGCCAGTCAACACGTGGCGGCTGCTCGAGACGGTCAGAGCGCTGGCTCAGAGCGCCCGCTCCTAACGTGCCGAGAGCACGGGGCGAGGCCACTGCCATCGTGAAGCCATCAGCATCTCCAGCCGCACCGGAGGACGAGAGCCTCGAGTACATCTCGATCCTGAGTCACATCCTGATGACGCCGCTGTCGGGGATCGTGCTCTGGTGCGACATGCTCCGCGGGAAACAGGAGCTTCCCGAGCTCGTCGAGCGCGGCCTCGTCGCCATCGATCGCAGCGCGCGCGCCCAGGTGGCCATCCTCGACAACTTGGTCGAGCTCGGCCGGCTGCAAGCACGCTCGACGGAGCTCCACCGTTCTCGGGTGGACCTCTTGGCCTGCGTGCGGGACGTCCTCGCGCGCAACGCGAGCGCGGCCGTGCAGCACAAGGTCACGCTGCGCTTCGAGCCGCCGGCGAAGGAGCACGTCGTCGAGGGCGATCCCGTGCGCCTGCGAACGGCGCTTCACAACGTCGTGGCGAACGCCGTCAAAGCCTCGCCCACCGGGGGCCGCATCGACGTCGTGCTCGAGGGGAGCGCGGGCGGCTTTTCGGTCCTCGTCTCGGATGAGGGGAGCGGCATCGCGCCCGAGGCCCTGCCGGGGTTGTTCGAGATCCGCTCCTTGAATGACGCGGAGGTCGCGCGGCGGCGCGGGGCCTTGGGGCTCGGCCTGCCGATTGCGCGCTGGATCCTCGAGCTGCACGGCGGGAGCCTCCTCCTCAGCGCGCGCGAGCCCCAAGGCTGCTGCTGCACGCTGCTATTGCCCCGAGCCTGACCGGGAGCGCGCGCGTCAGGGCGCTCGATGCTCGACGAGGTGGGCCAGGACGTCCAGCGAGGGGGGCTTCGTCAGGTGAAAGTCGAAAGAGGAGCTCGCGGCGACCTCCCGCTGGGGATTGCGTGCATAGCCCGACAGCGCGATGACCCTCAGCTCCTGCGGCGACGCCGATGATTCCCGGAGGTGCCTCGACAGCTCGTAGCCGTCCATGACGGGCAACCCGATGTCGACGATGACGACCTCGGGGCGCAGGGCGTCGGCGATGCGGAGGGCCGACGCCCCGTCCCTCGCGGTCCAGACGACGTGACCGAGCTCCTGCAGCGCTTCCTCGAGCGCCGCCACGACGTCTTCGTCGTCATCGACAATCAACACCCGGGATCCCCGAGCCCTCTTCGTCCCCATGGCGGCTTTGTAACTCGACGCGCGCTCTCGATCTGTCCCGAGGACCCTGTATTTGGCCCCTCAAAGGGCCGTGGCGCGCGCGTCAGGTGCCGTGGAGCACCTTGAAGCGGCGCTCCCAGGCGCGGTGCCGACGCATCGAATCTTGTACAAAAGGCGTCAACGCGGCCGTCTCGATCACGGCTCGGTTGACCCAGGACCCGGGGAAGCGACACGGCCTCATGACGTCGAGGAACAAGACGACGCGCGTGCCGTCGGTGTCATTCCAGACATAGTGCTCGTAGGTGTCATCGAAGACCAGGCTCTGCCCTTCGGCCCAGTACGCGCGCTCGCCGCCCACTGCGATGCCGCACTTCTCGCGGGGCTCGGGCACCAGGAGCCCGAGGTGGTAGCGGACGAACCCCTTCCAGGGTCCGCGATGCGGCGGCAGATGCACGCCCGGATACATGATCGAGAAGAACGCCGTCTTCAGCCCCGGCACGCGCGCGATGAGCGCGGCGGTCCGCGGGCACCGCCGGCAGTTGTCCTCGGAGCGCCGGCCGAACCCATAGAAGAAGAAGCTCTTCCAGTCGTCGCTGCTGATCGTCGTCGCGTCGCCGTTGATCTCGTGGAACGCGGGGAGATCGGCGCGATACGTCAGCACATCCTCCAGCTCCCGCCGAATCTCTCGCCAGCCGTCTTCGAGGGGCCGCGCCCACGGAAACTCGTCGGCGCTGAGGAACGGCGTCGTGGCCACGAGCGATGTACGCTCGACGACGTCGGCGAGAGGGTTCATCACCGACATCGCCAGGTTGTAGGCCTTCTTTCGAACGCTCATCGCTCCTCGGCCACGCTCGGTCCGACGACGATCCAGTCCGCTTCGCGCCAGTCCGCTTCGCGCCAGTCCGCGTCGCGCCAGTCCGCGTCGCGCCAGTCCGCTTCGCGCCAGTCCGCGTCGCGTGTCACGTCTCGAGGGCGCTTCGTCCCTTCAGATCGCGCAGGATGGTGCCGAACCGCCGCACCTTCGTGACGACGAAGGCGAGCTCGTCCTCGACGACCTTGCGATCGTCGAGGATGACGTCCCACTGCGTGCGCACGGAGGCCCACTCCTCGCGGGCCTCAGGGCTCGCGAGCGCCAGAAGTCCGTCGTCGATCTCCGAGACGACGAGATGGAGCTCGTCGCGCAACTCTGCCGTTCGCCTGCGATCGTTCATGTCTTCCTCCGGAACCATGAAGGTTTGGACACGATTCCGGAGCGCGGCCACTGCGGAGATCTCCGCATTTCGCCGGCGACGCGGGCGGTCTCAGAGCGGCGCGGCCTTGCCGGTCTCCGCGGGAACCGCCTCTCGCGGATTCCCCTTCTCTTCGAGCTCGGCCTGCTCCGCGCTCATCTCCTGACCGATGGCCTCGAGCCGTTTGGCGTCGAAGAGCTTCTTGACCTTCGGGAAGAGGTCGCCCTCCTCCTCCTCGACGTGATGCGCGACCGTCTCCTCGAGCACCTTGATCTTGGCGTCGAAGGTCTCGTCCTCCACCTCGGTGTCGAGCAGATCGCTGAGGACGCGCTTGATGGCGACGTGCTCCTCGAGCGATTCGAGCAGGATGTCCTGCGTCCGGTTGGCCTTGACCGCCGGATAGAAGTGATGCTCTTCGATGGTCGCGTGGACGGCCAGGCTGTCCGCCAGCGTGGTGAACAACGTTTCCTTCTCGTCGACGTCGTCGGCGGACTTGATCTTGGCGAAGAGCTTCTCTACCTCTCGGTGCTGCGACTCGAGCAACTTGATGGCGTTCATGACGGATCCTTTCTGGGCGTGTCTGGGCGTGGGGTTATGATGCGGTCGCTGACGCTTCGGCCGGGACGGCGTCACCGAGCTTGGCGCGCAGGTGGATACGAAGACGCCGCTTGAGGCGTTCCTCGAGCTGACGCACGCGCTCGCGGCTCACGCCGAACTGGTCGGCGATCTCCGCGAGCGTCGTCGGGTGCTCGCTCGCCAAACGCCCGTTGAAGATCGTGACGTCGCGCCCGGCGAGCGTCTGCCGAAAGGTCTCGACCTCGCTCCGCACGATGGCGGCCAGCTCGTGCTCTTCCGTTTGCGCGTCGGGCCCGAGCGCGACGTCGGCGCTCAGGCTGTCGCCGCGCGAGCGTTCGGCATCGCCCTCGCGCGACGGCCGATCGAGCGATGCGTCCGACGACGACAGGCGCCGCTCCATGTCGACGACCTCCTCCTCGCTGACGTCCAGCGCGCTTGCGAGTTGGCGCGTCTCGACGGTGGCGCCGCTCTGTCCCTCGAGGCGCGCGCGTTCGCGCCGCAGCCCGAAGAAGAGCCGGCGCTGCGCCTGCGTCGTCCCGAGCTTCACGAGGCGCGCGTTCGACAACATGAACTTCAACATGTATGCGCGGATCCACCAGGACGAGTACGTGGCAAACCTGACGCCCCGTTGCGGATCGTACTTGTGAACGGCGTGGAGGAGGCCGACGTTGCCCTCCTGCACCAAATCGGTGAGGTGGCGGCGCGACGAGCGGTATTCGAGCGCGATCTTGATCACGAGGCGGAGATTGGCCGTCACGAGGCGCTGCGCCAGCCTCTCGTCTCCCGTTTCCACGAAGCGCAATGCGACGACGTGCTCCTCCTCGCGCGACATCAAGGGATGACGGCGAACGTCGTGCAGATAGGCTGACATGCCCGAGCCGTCGCGGCGCTCCGCGCCGGACGCCGCAGGGGGCCGCGTGGGTGGCGGATTGACCGGCGCATCTTCCCAGACCGCGACGCTGCGAAGGACCGGTTTCGCTTCCTGTGTGCTCGCCGCGGACGGTGCCTTGCGGGGGCTCCTGCGGCGCGACGAAGGAACGGATTCTCGAACGCTGACGTGTGAGGCGATTGACATGGCCGGGGCTCTAGCAACACGTGCGCCACGGTGTATGCGCGTGTAATGACTCGAAGCCTCGTCGTCGATGCGTCGAGACGTTACTCGCGGGTGCCTGAGCGAAGCCGATCGATGGATCTTTCGCACGCGCGCGTTACGCCTCGGGATCGCGGTCGGCGGGTCGCGAAATTTCCGGCGCTCTCTCGCTTGTCGGGAGGGCTCCGTATTGTTCGACCTCGAGGCGGATCCAAAGTTCGGCCGTGCATCGATACGGCCGTCGCTGCTTCGCGGCCGGGAACGAGACACGAGGAGGGCTGAAATGGACATTCGAACATCCGACGTAGACAGGGCATCGGCCATCACGGCACTGACGCGGGGCAAGCGCGCCATCGCGAGCGCCATCCGCGAGAATCCGAAGCCGCTGGTGGCGAGTGCGGTCGTCACCGCGCTGGGTGTCTCCGGGCTGCTGATCTGGCGGCGCGCGCGTCGCCGGCGCGTCCGGCGACCGTCGGCCGTGGCGCGCCTCGCCGGCGCGGCCGCCGCGGCGTTCGCGGCCATCGCCGCGCGCCGAATGGTCGTGAGCCTCTTCTCGCGAGGGGGTTTCTGAGGCCGGGAGCCGTACGCTGATGCCCGGCAACGATGCCTTTTCAGATCAAGCGGCACGAACAGGTGAGCCTGGCGGTCCACCGCGTCGTCCGGCAGCAGATCGATCGGGCGCGCAGGGAGGCGACCAAGAAGCGCGCGCCGCTCGACGAGCGCATCCATGCCGTGCGCTCGCGCATCAAGAGAGCGCGCGCGGCGCTCGCGCTCACGAGCGCGACCGCCGGTCGGCGGGCCGCGCGCCTCGATGATCACCTGCGCACGCTCGGCCGCCGGCTCGCTCACGCACGCGACGAAGAAGTCACGCGCGCGATGCTGCGGGACCTCGTCCGCGAGACGCCGCTGCGCGCGCCCCCGCTCCTGCCGCCGGCCGACAAGGGACGCCGCGCGCTCCGCGCCGCCATCGTCGATCTCGAACATCTTTCGAGCGAGCTCGAGCGATGCCGTCCGCGTGGCGACGGTCGCGCCGCCAGGCGCGCGTTCGCTCGAACCTTTCGCCGGGCGCGCCAGCTTCGCAGCGATCTCGGGCCGCGCGCGACCGCGGAGCGGTTTCATCGCTGGCGCAAGGTGGTCAAGCGCCTCGCGCTGCAGCTGCGGCTCTTGCGCGGGGCCGCTCCCGAGCTCGAACGTGCCCTCGACGCGCCGCTCCGGCGGCTCGTCGACCTCTTGGGCGAGATCCACGATCTTTCGCTGCTGCGGACCCGGCTCGGGACGAAGAAGGGACGAAACCGGTCTTCCCCGGACGTGCCGGCGGTCCTCGAGCGGCTCGACGAGCACGACGGGCGGGCGCGCGCCGACGCGCTCGACCTGGGAGCGCGCGTCCTCGCGCCTCGTACACGGGCCGTCAAGACCTGGCTCGGCGAAGGTTGGCACGCATGGCGTGGGAAGTAGAAAAAACCGGTGCTACGCTTGCCCACGTCAAATACGGACCCTTCCGGATAGCAACGCTCTCCACATCAACTAGCTTGCGAGCACGGTGATACATGGGGAGGAGGACTCCTTGCGGATCTTGCTGGTAGACGATCACTCTGTCTTTCGGGAGGCGCTGAGCTGCCTCCTCGTCACGAGGGATCCCTCGCTGACGATCGTGGGCGAAAAGGCCACGGCGCGCGACGGCGTCAAGGCCGTCCTCGATTTACAGCCCGATGTCGTCGTAATGGACATCATGCTCGCGGGCGCGAGCGGCATCGCCGCCATTCACGAGCTGCGCCGGCTCGACGCGCACTGCCGCATCCTGGTCTTGACCGCCATCGTCGAGCCGGGCTACGTCGTCGACGCGTTATCGGCGGGGGCCGAGGGCTACGCGCTCAAGGAACAGTCGATCGACGACATCCTCGTCGCGATCCACCGCGTGGCGCGCGGCACGACGTACATCGCTCCGCGCGTCGAGCTGGCCCTCGGGGGCGCGGGCACCTCCATCGCCGGCAATCGGCTCTCGGCTGCCGCCCTCGAGGGCATCGTGGCTAGCCTCTCGGTGCGCGAGCGGGAGGTTTTCCGGCTCGTCGTCGCGGGCCTCACGAATCAGCGCATCTCGACTGAGCTCTTCATCAGCGTCAAGACGGTGGAGACCCATCGCACGCGCATCAACAAGAAGCTCCGCGTCCACTCGACCGTCGAGCTGCTGAGGCTCGCCGCTCTCAATGGGCTCGTGTCCGCCTGATTCGGTGTCGGTTCGATTCGGTTTCGGTTTGATTCGTCGACGAGCCTCTCGAGCTAACATTCGAGCGGTAGGCGGATGTCGAAGGAGAGGCCCTGCCCCACGCCTGTCTGCATGATGATCTGCCCGGCCAGCTCGGCGACCGTGCGGTAGACGATCCAAAGGCCCAATCCGTGGCCGGTCTCGCCCGCCGCCGAGTGCGCGAAGGCCTCACCGGCGTCGCGACCGTCGACGGGCAGGCCCGGACCACCGTCGGCGAAGCGGATCTGGAGCTGTCCATCGCGGCGCGCGAAGGACACCTCGATGGGAGCGCCGGGCGCGTGGCGGACGACGTTCTGGATGAGATTTCCGAAGAGCCGCTCGAGCGAGGTCTGGTTCCAGCGCCCAATGACACGGTCGAGGCCGTCGCGACGCTTCACGAAGATCGAGCAGCCCACGCGCTCGAGCGCCGCCGCTTGCATCGCGACGACCTCGCCGAGGACCTTTTCCGCGTCGATCAACGATTCGGACATCGCGGGCGGACGCTCCTTGAGGCGCTCGACGGCGAGGACGTCGTCGAGCATGCGCTGGGCGGCCGCCGCGAGCTTGTCGATGCGCGCGAGCGAGGCGCGAAAGTCGCTTTCTACGAGGGGCCTCTTACTCGAGCCTGCCCCGTCCTTAGCGCGCACGTGCATGCGAATGGCGGCCAGCGGCGCCGACATATCGTGCGCCGCCATCCAAAGCAGCTCGCGCGCGCGTCTATAGTCTCGCCCCGTGCCCACGCCGTCGCCGACACGTTCCTCGGGGGAGCCGAGTTCCTCGGCGTCGCGCGCGACCCATCGATCACGACCGTCACGACCGTCACGACCATCACGACCGTCACGACCCTGCTGCCCCCGACCGTCGCCCTTACCCATTGCGGAGCTCATCCCTTCAAGACACTCGTCCACGGGGCGTTGTACGACTCCGCGCGCGTCGAGTCTGTCCGCACCGCTAGGTATTTGACGTCGCGCTCCGACACATTTGACGGCGGCCGGCAATCGGCCTAAAGGGGGGGGTACGAGTCCCTATGGCCAATGGCAATCAGAAGGCCGGAAACGCCTCGCCGAAGAGCACCAGGAACGGCCGCGCCGGCCTCTCGCCCGCGGAGGAACGTCTGACGATCGTCGGCATCGGGGCGTCGGCCGGCGGTCTCGAGGCGGTCGGGGCGCTGCTCAAGCAGCTCGAGCTCGACCACACGGCGTTCGTCGTCGTGCAGCACCTGGCGCCCGAGCGCGAGAGCATGCTCGGTGAGCTCCTGTCGCGCGCGACGGAGAAGATGAAGGTGGTCACCATCACCGAGGGCATGAAGGTAGAGGCGAACGTCATCTACGTCATTCCGCCCAACTCCGATCTCACAATAGTCCACGGCGTGCTGCATCTCGCGGCACCTTTGGAGGCCCGGGCGCCGCACCTGCCCATCGATTGCTTCTTCCGCTCGCTGGCGGCGGACCAAGGCGAGGCCGCCGTGGGCGTGATCCTGTCCGGCACGGGCACCGACGGGAGCTTGGGGCTCAAGGCCATCAAGGCCGAGGGCGGCATGACTTTCGTGCAAGATCCCGCGACCGCCAAGTACGACGGCATGCCGCGCAGCGCCCTCGAGAGCGGCTACGCCGACGTGTGTCTTTCGCCAGAGGCTCTGGGGCAAGAGCTGTCGCGCCTCGTGAAGCAACCGCACTTCCTCAAGGAGGTGGCGGGCGGCCACGAGGAGGACCAGCAAGATCAACTCGGCAAGCTCTTCGGGCTCATCCGCAAGGAGTTCGGCAACGATCTGACCTGCTACAAGCACAGCACGATCGAGCGCCGCGTCCATCGGCGGATGGCGCTGCACAAGATCGAGAGGCTCGCCGACTACCTCCGCTACGCCGAGAAGAACCCGTCAGAGCTCGCCGTCCTTTATAAAGACGTCCTCATCAGCGTCACGAGCTTCTTCCGGGACCCTGCCATGTTCGAGGCGCTCAAGACCAAAGTGCTGCCGCGCCTGCTCGAGTCCAAGAAGCCCCGCGATCCGATCCGCATCTGGACGGCCGGGACGTCGAGCGGCGAAGAGGCCTACTCGGTCGCGATCGCGCTGCTCGAGGTCCTGGGCGACCGCGCGCCGAATTACAAGATCCAGCTCTTCGGGACCGATGTCGACCGCACCTCGATCCAGCAAGCTCGCCGCGGCGTCTACCCGGAGAACATCGCGCTCGACGTGTCGCCGGAGCGGCTGCACCGCTTCTTCCGCAAGCTCGACGGCACGTACCAGGTCAACCGCGCCGTGCGCGATCTGCTCGTGTTCGCGACGCAGAACCTCACGAAAGACGCGCCCTTCTCGCACCTCGACCTCGTGACCTGCCGCAACGTCCTCATCTATCTGCAGCCCGTGCTCCAGAAGAAGGTGCTGCGCATCTTGCACTACGCGCTCTGCCCTGGCGGCTTCCTCGTGCTCGGGACGTCGGAGACGGTCGGGGAGTCGTCCGATCTGTTCGGCCTGCTCGACCGCAAGAACAAGGTCTACGTGAAGAAGAACATCACGTCGATGGCGACCTTCGAGCTGGGGCTCGGCGCGAGCCCGGAGCTCGCCGCCCCGCGCGCGCCGGCGCCCCTGCGCGACGTGCGGCCCGTGCCCACGACGCAGCAGCTCGCCGACCGCCGGCTGCTCGATCGCTACGTGCCGCCGGGCGTGCTCGTCAACGAGGCCCTCGAGATCCTCCAATACCGCGGCCGCACCGGGCCGTACCTCGAGCCCGCGCCGGGCGTCGCGAGCCTCCACATCCTCAAGTACGCGCGGCCAGAGCTCCAGATCGAGCTCCGGTCGCTGCTCCATCGCGCGAAGTCCGAGAAAGCCGCGGTTTCGAGCGCGCCGCTTCCGCTGCGCGACAACGAGACGTCCGAGATGCGCCTCGTGACGATCGACGTCATTCCCGTGCAGGACGCCGCCTCTGGCGCCGAGTGCCAGCTGGTCATGTTCAGGGAGAACGCGCCGCACGAGACGCCGGCGCCCGGCGAGGGCCTGGGCGCTGACAACGGCCACGCGCCGCCGAGCGATTCGCAGCTGCGCGACATCGAGCGCGAGCTCCTCACGACGAAGGAGTACCTCCAGAGCACCGTCGAGGAGCTCGAGACGTCCAACGAGGAGCTCCAATCCTCCAACGAGGAGCTTCAGTCCTCGAACGAGGAGCTCCAGAGCACGAACGAGGAGCTCGAGACGTCGAAGGAGGAGCTGCAGTCCTCCAACGAGGAGCTGACGACGGTCAACGACGAGCTGCACAACCGCATGCTCGAGCTGTCGCAGAGCAACGACGACCTGTCGAACGTCCTGTCGGGCGTCGATCTGCCCATCGTGATCGTGGGCATGGACCGCCGCATCCGGCGCTTCTCCGGCAAGGCCGAGCGCGTGCTCAACCTCGTGGCGAGCGACGTGGGACGCCCCGTGAGCCACCTCGTGTCGTCCATCCCGAACGCCGACGTCGAGAAGCTCCTCGAGGATGTCGTGGCGCGCGCCACGGTCCGCCAGCAAACCACGACGATCAACGGAAAGTCCTTCCTCCTGCGCCTCGTCCCCTACATGACGTCCGATCATTCGATCCGCGGCGCGGTCCTGCTGTTCGACGCAATCGACGTCGAGCGCCCCACCTTCGAGCAAGCCTTCGTGGCCGCCGAGAGCGCGGGCGCCATGCTGGCCTCGATCAAGCACCCCCTCCTCATCCTCGACGAGGATCTCCGGATCATCTGGGCGAACGCGTCCTTTTACGAGACCTTCGCGTTCGAGCCCCAGGATCTGGCGGGCAAGGGCCTCAAGACCCGCTGGCCCCACACGAGGGTGGTCGAGCTCCTCCAGCAGACGGCCGAGACCGGGATCCCGTTCAAGAACTTTTCGACGTCGTTCGAGCTGCCGAAAAAGGGCCGCCGCCTGATGAAAGTCGAGGGCAGCGTCATTCCCTCCCAGGGCGGCCAAGGCAGCCCTCGTCTCATCCTGGCTGTCTTCGAGGTCAAGAGCGGGAGGCCGCACGAGGCCGCCGCGAAAGCCCTCGAGAAGCCGACCATGCCCCCCAAGGGCAAACCCGACCCGCCGCGCGGTCGCGTGGTTGCCGCCCGCCCGACCACTCGCAAGACGAAGCGTAGGACCAAATGAAGGCTCAACGCCCGAAGAGCCCCCGCCCCAAGGCGCGCCCTGCCCCGGCCGCGTCGAGCCGGCCCGCGGTGAGCGTTCGGCCCGATGGGGCCGGCGACGAGAACCGCCGGCTCGTTCACGAGCTCGAAGTCCACCAGGTCGAGCTCGAGCTGCAGAACAACGCGCTCCGCGAGGCGCACGGCCAGCTCGAGGAATCGCGCGCCCGCTACGCCGAGCTCTACGACTATGCCCCCATCGGCCACGTCACGCTCGACCGCGACGGCGTCATCCGGGAGCTCAACCTCACGTCGGCGTCTCTGCTCGGCAAGGAGCGGCGCTACCTGTACGGGCAGCCGCTGCGCTCGCTGCTCGCGCAGCGCAGCCGGCGCGCCCTCGACGCGCACGTGCGCGCCTGCCTGCAGAGCCGGGCGCCCTCCAGCGTCGAGCTCGAGGTCCCGCTCCCGAACGAGGGTCTGCGCATCGTCGAGCTCGTGAGCGTCCCTCCCCACGTGCAGGCGAGCGCGCCCGAGGGCGGCGTCGTGACGTTCCACTCGGCGATGATCGACATCTCGGAGCGCAAGCGCGACGACCGTCGCCGTGACGAGCTGCTGCGGCGCGAGCACGAGGCGCGCGTCGTCGCCGAGGGCGTCAACATCGCCAAGCAGGAGTTCTTGGCCGTCGTCTCGCACGAGCTGCGCACGCCGCTCGCGCCCATGATGATGTGGGTCAAGGCGTTGCGCACGGGTGGCATCAGCGACAGCCTGCGCGCCCGCGCCCTCGACGCCATCGACACGTGCCTCAAGGTCCAGGTCGCCATGATCGACGATCTCGTGGACGTCGCGCGCGGCCAGCACGGCAAGCTGCGCATCGAGCGGCGGCCCCTCGATCTGCAGCCGGTCGTGGGCGCGGCCATCGAGGCGCTGGCGCCCTCGGCGGCGGCCAAGCAGATCGAGGTGAGCCTCGAGGTCGACCCGACGCCGGCGTGGGTCGCCGGCGATCCGACGCGCCTGCAGCAGGTCGTCGCGAATCTCCTGTCGAACGCCATCAAGTTAACGCGCGAGGCCGGCCGCATCGCGCTGTCGTTGCGCACGCGCGGCACCGACGTGGTTCTGTCGGTGCGGGACGACGGCGAGGGCATCGATGCAGACCTGCTCGAGAGCATCTTCGAGCCGTTCCGGCAGTACGACGAAGGCATCCCCCGGCGTCACAGCGGCCTCGGTCTCGGCCTCACGATCGTGCGCCAGCTCGTGAGCCAGCATGACGGGCAGGTCACGGCGGAGAGCGCGGGCAAGGGCCGCGGCGCCTCCTTCACGGTCACGCTGCCGGGCCTCAACGAGAGCACGCGCGGCGACGGGCAGGCGTCTCCCTGGACTCTGGCCGAGTCTTCCGCGACGGCCACGGCGCGCGAGCTCGCGGGGGTGCGCGTGCTCGTCATAGAAGACCACGAGGCGACGCGCGACGCGCTGTCCATGACCCTGCAGCGCTACGGCGCCGAGGTTACGACGGCAGCGTCGGCGCGCGAGGGGCGCGCGGCGCTCGAGCGGGTTCACCCGCAAGTCCTCGTGAGCGACATCGGTATGACCCGCGAGGACGGTTACGCCTTCATTCGCAAGCTCCGGTCGCGAGAAAAGCAAAAGCTCGGCGCGCCGCACATCCCGGCCCTCGCGCTCACGGCCCACGCCTCGGAGCACGATCGGGCGCAGGCGCTCGCCGCGGGCTTCGACCGTCACCTGACCAAGCCCATCGAATTCGACCGCCTCGTCTCGGCCATCGGCGCCCTCGCCCGCGAAAGTTCCCCGCCCCGAAAAACCCGCGCCCTAAAGTGACCGGAGGGCGAAAAGGAACTCCTCTGATCTCCTCTGATCCCCTCTCCCCGCGAGAGCGGGGAGAGGGTTAGGGTGAGGGGCAGACCACCACACAACCCCAACACAGTTGCGCCGAACACGGCAGCGTGGATCTCCTGCTCGCTCGCCGCCGCGCTCTTCGTCGCGCGAGCACCGACGCCGAGGCTGCGCTCTGGGGTCAACTTCGGGCGCGGCGCTTCGCCGGTTTCAAGTTTCGGCGTCAGCATCCTTGCGGGCCATACATCCTGGATTTCTACCGTGCCGGCAGTCGCGTCGCTGTAGAGCTCGATGGTGGCCAGCATTTTGAACCAGCGGCAAAAGCCTACGATGAGCGGAGGACGGCGTACCTGCGGCACCGTGGCATCAGGAGTGCTTCGCTTCCCCACAGACGTGGTGTTTAGGGAGCTGGCGGGGCTTCTCAATGCGATCGCCATCGCCCTCGGCGTGGAGGGCCCCTCACCCTAGCCCTCTCCTCGCTCTCGCGGGGGGAGGGGATCAGGTGGGAGAGGGGATCAGAGCTCGCGGGGATCAGTGGCGCTTGAAATACTGGACGGCGCGCTCGTGCTTCTCGGCGGCCTGGCGCGTCTTGAAAGTCCCGAGATTCTTGCTCTTGCCCGTCGCGGCGTCTTTCTTCCGCGAGTAGAGACGGTACAGGCCTGATGAGAGCTTTCGGATCATGTTGGCACCTCACAGGAAACCTGGGTCTCCGATGCGGCGTTGGCGAGACGGGAGCGGACGGCCGACCCGAGCTCTAGAGACCTTCTTAGAGACCTTCTAGACCGATTTCAGCAAGAAGTGATGGCTGCGCATCGCCCACGAAGTGGCACGGAGTGGGAGAGCCCGACGAGCCGAAGGCTCGGCGGGGTGAGGTCGGTCGGACCCTCTCCCGGCACCTGCGGTGCCGACCTCTCCCGCGCGGCGCGGGAGAGGTGCAGACAAGGCGCGCCCAAGTCAAACCCGAAACTGGTCTAGGGAAGCATCGGCGGCGCGAGGACGGCGGCTGGCGGTGGGTCGCAGGTCAGCGCCTCGAGGAACGCCACGAGGGCGGCCTGCTCGTCGGCCGTGAGGTAGAGCGGCTTGAACGGAGCGGCCTGCGCGCCGGGCGTGTTCGGCTCTGACACGCCCTGGCTGTAGTGCCACACGACGTCGGCCAAGGTCGCGATCGAGCCGTCGTGCATGTACGGCGCCGTGAGCGCGACGTCGCGCAAGCTCGGGGTTCGATACGCGCCGAGGGGAATCGTCGCGAGGTCGGCGCTCACGAAGCTCGCCGCCGTCATGTCCTGGGGATTGTCGCTCCACATGGAGTCGCGGCGAAATCCGTTGGCCTTGAGCTTCTGGAGGCCGTCGCGCGCGCCCCAGGGCAGGCAGTTCTTCGGGCCGCCCATGTGCGTGGCGCTCATGACCGCGCAATCGCAGACGCCGCCCGCGGGACAATCCGCCTCCGTGGGAACGCCAGCCCCGCTCTGACCGACGCCGACGTTGTGGAACGTCCCGTCCGACAGCAGCGGCGTCCCGTGGCAGTCGCTGCACCCCGCTTTTCCGACGAAGAGGCGCGCGCCCACCTGCGCCGGCCCCGACATGGCCGTCGACGAATCACCCTTCCCCGCCTTGAGGTCGGCCACCCAGCGATCGAACGGCGCGCTGCCGAGCACGAGCGTCGCCTCGTACGCACCGATGGCCTTTCCGAAGTTCACGAGGACGCGCGTCACGGCGGCTTGATCGGCCGCCGCCATGCAATCCCACGCGTCGCCGAACGGCTCGCCGGGATCGCCGGGCTGACAGCCCGCGACCTTGCCCGGTTTGCCCTGGAGCGGGAAGCGCGGCCAGCAGCCCGTGGCGCCCGTCGTCATCGACGTCGCCACGCGACAGGCGGACGGGCACGCGCCGCCCGCGTCCGCGCATTGCCCGTCGGTGCCGACGAGCGCGCGCACCGTCGACGACGGACCGGCGAGCGGCAGCGGATAATCCGTGAAGACCTTGCCGTACGCGTCGCCGTAGAGATCGGAGATGATCCACGCCGTCTGCAGGCGGTTGCCGTTCGTCGTGAGGGGGTTCTCGTTGTCGGCGACGGCCTGCGCCCAGAGCGAGTCGACGCGCCCGTTCCACAGGTGGAGCGAGTAGAAGGCCGAGTCGTACGTCGTCATCGCGTTGTTGTAAGTCCACCCCGCGCCGACCGACACGTTGCCGGGCGCGCTCGCCGGATCGGCGCCCGCGTGACCCGCGTCGTGGCAGCTCACGCACGCGACGCCGGCGTTCTGTCCCGCGGCCGCGCGGCCGAACGGCATCTTGCGATTGAGCGCGTCGAGCATCGTCGAGGGCCCGGAGAACCGCGTGTCGAAGTAGAGCATCTTGCCGAGCGCCACCGCCCCCGGATCGGCCGCGTAGCGGTTGCTCGGATCGACGGGCGCCGTCGACGGCAAATCGGCGAGCGCCTCTACGCGCGCGACGTCGGTCGAGGACCACTGGCAATCGCCGCCGCTGCAGAGAAAGCCTCCGCCCGACTGGCACCCTGCGGCGACGGCGAAAATCGCCACGCCCATCTCGACCCACACGACCGCTCGTTGGCGCCTTTTCATGGAGACCTCCTCATTGCGAGGTGGTCTCTCGGCCGTGTAAATCGCGGGCTTGAGTCGCTCCGTATGTCGATGTTTGACCGACGCCTATAGGGATGTCGGAGACTCGATCGCCACCAGTTGTACGAAGCAATACCGTTGGTGACCTCACAGTTAAGTTTGGTCCTGATGGAGACGAGTGTCTCGATCCCGTGGCGACTCTCTCGAATCATTGCCCGCTCGCGATCGCGTCGGACGACTCCACGCGCTCTGCGGAATTTATCTCGCGCGCCGCGTTGAGTCCCAGCGGGTGGTGTCGCACTTGACGAGCCTCGGAGCGAGGGACGGGCGACAGGAAGCGCGGGGCGCAATGGCGACCGTGCTCCCCGGGTTCCTGCTCGCGTCCGTGCTGGGCGCCCTGGCGCTCGCGCTGCGCCGGTTCATCCCCGCGCGCCTCGCGCTGCCCGACGTGCTCCTCGCGCTGCTCCTCGGCTCGCTCGTCATCAACTCGCCGCTCGGTCGTTGGCTGGGCGTGGGCGTTCACGATCGCGGACGCAACCGCTGGGGCGCCGGCCTCAACTTCGTCGGCAAGACCGTGCTGCGCGTCTCTGTGGTCTTGATGGGCCTGCGCATCGAAGCCCACCTCTTCGAGTCGCGCGAGCTCGTCGCCATCGCGCTCGCGCTCGTCACGGCGCTGCCGACGACGTACTTCGTGACACACGCGTTGGCGATTCCGCTCAGGGTGCCGCGCCGCCTCGCCGATCTCGTGGCCGCGGGCACGATGATTTGCGGCGCGTCGGCCGTGAACGCCGTCGCGCCCGTCATCGGCGCGCGCCGCCAAGAGCAGGGCGTGGCGCTCGCGACGATCTTCCTCT
The DNA here is from genome assembly GCA_036494575.1 of Polyangia bacterium. GTDB lineage: Bacteria > Myxococcota_A > Polyangia > Fen-1088 > Fen-1088 > DASZFV01. The sequence continues at coordinate 21,075 of DASXOE010000102.1, forward strand.
TCAGCGCCGTCGCGCTCGTGCTCTTCCGCGTCGTCGCGCAGGCGAGCGGACTGACGCCGCACCAGGGCGGCCTGTGGGCCGGCCTCGGCGTCAATGATCTCGCGAGCGCCGTCGCCGTCGGCGCTCAGATGGGTCCGGGCGGCGCCGAGATGGCCGCCTTGAGCAAATCGGCGCGCGTCCTCATGCTCGCGCCCGTGCTGGTCTTCTTTTCGCTCTCGCGCGGCGCCGAGGGCGCGCGTTCCGATCTGCGGCACACGATCGTGGGCCACATCCCCGGATTCGTCGTCGGGTTCCTCGTCTTCACGCTGGCGCGCGCCGCGGGGGATTCACTGTTCGGCACGGCGCCCGCCTGGCGGGGCGTGCTCGCCTTCGACCACCAGGTCGTGACCTTCGCCACCGTGACGGTCTCGGCGGGCATCGGCCTTCACCTCGAGGTCAAGGGATTGCTCGCGGCCGGCGCGCGGGCCGTGGCCCTCGGCGCCGTCGCGGCGACGACGATGAGCGCTCTCACGCTGACGATCCTCACCTTGTCGGCGCGCGGCGCGGTGCCGGGGCTGCTCGCGGCCTGCGTCGCGTCCCTCGCGGGCTCCTTCGCGCTGCTGCAGCTCGCGCGGCGCGCGCGCGCCTTCGTCGCCGGGGCGCCCGGCGAGGTCACGCGCCGGCGGCGCGCCGCCGCCGGCCTCGGCGCGGCGCTCACGGGCAGCGGCGCGCACCAAGCCTCGCCGAGCGGGGAGTACCCGGCGTCATGAGCTTTTCACGAAACGAAGGTCACAAACTTGCACGCCCAGGAGGACACATGAGCGCGCTCTATGCATCCCGCGAGATCAGGTTTTGGCTCGGCGCCGCCGCCCTGTCGATTGCTCTTGGCGGATGTGGGGCCCAGGTAGACACGTCGACGCCGGCAGCGACGGGCCAGGCGTTATCGGCGGATCGGTCGACGGACCGCGACGAGCCCTTCGCGTTCCCGACGCGCGCGCGCGTCGTCGCGCAAGGCATCCCGGGCGCCGGCGCGATCACGCAGGTGGGCACGTTCCACCGCGGCAGCCCGTTTCACGACAAAGCGGCCTTCGCGGCCTTGACCGCGCCCGGCATGATCCTCGACGGCAAGCGCTTGTTCGTCGCGAGCTCGTCCAGCTTCGGCGCGACCCTCTCGCGCCCAGCCGAGGCGCCCGGGTGCGTACTGTCGCTCGACGTGAGCCAGGGTCTCGTCACGGTTCCCGCGGACCTCGCGACGGCGGGCGGCCAGGCGGCCACCGCCGACGGGCGCGCGCGCGTCTACGCCAACCAGGACGCCGCCTTCCTCAACAGCATCAACAACCCCGCGGCGGCCACGGCGGCGCTGCCGGCCTCCAGCCTGCCACTCGGCATTTCGCTCAACCGCGGCTCCGGACGGCCCTGGATCGCGAACGCGCCCAATGGCGTGACGGGCGCGGGAACGATCACCGTAGACGATCCGAGCGGCGCGCCGCTCGCGGGCCCACCCTTCCCCATCGCGGGCGGCGTGTTCGCGGGCGACCTCACGAACCGCAATGCGGCCTCGACCGAGGGCCTCGACCACGGAGCCGTCGCGACGGCGCTGCTCACGAAGTCGCCAGACGGCACCGGCAAGGCCGTCTTCCTCGCGGCCGAGGCCGACGGCAGCATCGTCCAGGTTCACGTGCTCAAGGGCGTGGACGCCTTCGCGCCGGCGGGGACGTTCGCGCCGTTGCCGGCCCTGACCGTCGCGGCGACGCAGTCGATGGACCACGACGCCGTCACGCGCGTCGGCATGGTCTTCAACTGGGTGCCGACGCGCATCGTCTACGTGACCGATCCGCTCGCCAATCGCGTGCTCGCGCTCGACATCAGCGACGACGGCACGCTGTTCAAGGCTTCGGCGCCGCGCGAGATCCGCTCGCGCTGGTTCGACCGTCCCGTCGATTTGGCGGCGGCCGTGCCCGAGGTCGCGAGCGACAACTTCGCGAGCAACACCACGCTCGGCGGCGGCTCCGATCTCTACGTGCTCAACCGCGGCAACGCCACGATCGTGCGCGTGTCGCAGGCGGGGCAGGTCGTCGCGGCGCGCCGCCTGTTCGCAGACCTGCCGTCCTTCCGCGTGAACGGCATCACCGTCTCAGAGGACGCCCAGACCATCTGGGTCACGGCCGTCGTGGGCGGCGGCGGGGGCGTCGTGCTCGAGCTGCCGAGCTTTGGCGAGGGGTTCATCACGCCGACGATGGTCGATCACGCGCGCCGCGGCGGAGCGACGGGTCCCACCAGCATGGGCGCCGATATGTTCACGACGGAGCTCGTGCCGTTTCAAGCCGTCGGGCCGCTCTTCAACGCGCGTGCCTGCGGCGATTGCCACAACGACCCGATCCAGGGCGGCATGGGCACGAAGCCCGAGACGTTCGTGACGCGCGTGGGCCGGATCTCGAACGGTATGTTCGATCCGCTCCTCGGCCTGGGCGGCCCGGTCGCGCGCGCGCACTCGATCTCCGAGCTCGGCTTCCCCTGCGGCCTGCGCACGGGCGTGCCGCCGCTCGCCAACGTCACGTCGAAGCGCAGCGCCATGACCCTGCGGGGAACGGCGCTCATCGACTTCGTCCAGAACCCCGACATCCTCACGGCGCAGGCCGCCGAGCCCGCCGACGTGCGCGGCAAGGTCAATCGGCTGGCCGACGGACGCTTCGGTCGTTTCGGGTGGAAGGGCCAGTTCGCGACGCTCGTGGAGTTCATGGGCGACGCCTTCACGCACGAGATGGGCATCACGAATCCGCTCGCGACGACCGACGAAGTTCGCGGGTGCGGGGCCTCTCTCCTCGAGCCGGAGATCGACGCCGTCCCCGTTCAGGCGGTCACGGCCTTCATGAACACGCTCGATCCGGCCGTCCCGGCGAGCGCGTGCCTCGCGTCCGCCGGGGCGGCGACCTTCGCCACCGTCGGCTGCGCCGGCTGCCACAGGCCCTCTTTCCCCGGCCCGGGACGCACGATCGACCTCTACTCCGACCTCCTCGTCCACGACATGGGCGCCGCCTTCGACGACCACTTCGTCGCAGGCTCGGCGGGCGGCAGCGAGTGGCGGACCGCCCCGCTTTGGCGCGCGAGCGAGCGGACGCACTTCCTGCATGACGGCCGCGCGGCCAGCCTCACCGACGCCATCTCTGCCCACGGCGGGCAGGCGGCGGCCTCGGCCGCCAGCTTCGCCGCCCTCGACCCGGCGTCGCGCCAGGCCCTTCTCGACTTCCTCGGGTGCATCTAGGTCCTCAAGGGCACCTCGTGGGTTGTTTATCAATCAACAATCGTTCGATGTGTTCGTCACATTACGAATGATTAACAATGGTTCAGTCTTTCGTAACCAAGCCGATGTCAGGACTGCCCAATGACCCGTCATCGACGTTGGAAATGCGGGACTGCTCCCGCCGCCGCGGCGCTGGCGACTTGGGTCGCAGCGCTCGGCGGATCGAGCGCCGCGGCCACTCCGGCCGCTGAGGAACAGGGCGCCGCGCCCGCCGCGGAGCCGAACCTTGCGGCGCCGGACGACAGCGCCGATGCCCAGATCGATCCCTTCGCCAAGATCGCCGAGCTCGAGGCCCGCCTCGATCAGCAACAATCCGTCATCATCGGCCGTCAACCGCGCGTCATCGTCGGTGGCTACCTCGATCTCGGGTTCTTCGCGGCGCAGGGTAACGGCTCCGGGATCGTTCGGGATCAGGGCAACGTACTATTCCCGCAATACGCGGGCCGCTACGGGTGGGTCTTCCTGGGCGACATCCTCTCGCCCGCCGTCAACACGCGCGGCGAGGTCGCCGACCTGGGCGACGCCACGGGCGCGCCACCCCGCTTCGACAGCATTCACTCCGGCGGCGCCCCCGGCTTCATCGCCAACGAAATCAACCTCAACCTGACCTCGGGTCTGGGCCCGTCGGCCATCGCGACGGCCAGCATCAACTTCACGCCGCGCAGCGGTTCGAACTTCAGCCTGGGCGACTTCTTCGACGCGGACATCGCCCAGCTCGAGTGGATGCCGACGCGCTCGCAGAGGACGTCGATCTTCGTCGGCAAGTTCGACTCCGTGCTCGGCATCGAGTACCGCGAGCGAAAGTCGAACCAGCGCTACGGCATCACGCCGTCGCTCATCGCGCGCTACACGACGGGCACGGCGCTCGGGCTCAAGATTCGCTCGAAGTTCGGGCCCGACGACCTGCTGGTCCTCGCGGCGTCCGTCACGAACGGCTCGTTCACACAGGAGCAGTTTCACTTCTACGACGAGATCGACACCAACCTGGGCAAGACGGCCAGCGGACGAGTCTCGCTCCATCCGCCCATCCCGATCGACATGGAGCTCGGCGCCTCGGGCTCGTATGGGGCGCAGGATCGCTCGCCGAACAGCGCGGGCAAGATGTGGTTCGCGGGCGTCGACTACCAGATCCACACGCGGCACGCCGATTTGAAGGCGCAGTACCTGAAAGGACGCGCCCCGGGAGACCCGACCTACGACGTCTACGGGCTCGAGCTTCACGGCGGCGGCTACGTCGAGCTCGACGGCTTCCTGATGTCGCATCTCGGCGTGCTCGCGCGCGCCGAGTATCGCGACGCCTTCGTCTGGCTCGGCGATCCCAACGCCCTCGGCGGGGCCGACCGCGCCTACCTCACGAAGTCGTGGCGCGCCACGGGGGGCGTCCACATCAACTTCACCGACCGGATCATCCTCAAGGCCGAGTACCTCTACAACGGGGAATACGACGGAATTCCGCACATCAACAACAACGTCATCACGTCGTCGCTCGTGCTCATCGAGTGACGCTGGGCTCGGCCGCAGGTCGCGAGGCGAACAATGATCATGAAACATCCAAGACCGATCATCACGGGACTGCTGGTGGGCCTCGCCGTCGCGCGGCTGGCCCTCCCCGCGCGCGCCCAGGACAACGTCAAGTCGCCCGAGGGCCCGCCCACGCGAGCCGAGCTCATCAAGCTGCAGAACGACGTCCGCGAGCAGCGGCAGCTCATCATCGAGATGCTGCAGACGGAGCAGCAGCGCTACGACATGCTGCTGCGCCTCCTGCGCGGACAGGGCGGCGGCGTGGCGGTCCCGGACCTTCCGAGCGCGCTCGGGCCTGGCGAGCCGGCAACCGGCGACGCCGCCCATCGGGCGCTCAAGAAGCCCAACGCCGCCGCGGCGACGCCTGAGCACCACGTGGGCGCCGTCGAGGGCAAGGTCGCCGTCGCGGGCGGCGCGCCCGAGGACGTCTACGTCTACGTCGACAACTTGCGCGGACCGTCGGGCACCCACAAGGGCCTCGAGATCCGACAGGAGGGCCGTCAGTTCAGCCCGCGCGTCGCGGTCGTGCAGTCGGGGACGAACGTCGTCTTCCCGAACTTCGACTCGGTCTACCACAACGTGTTCTCGAACTCGCCGCGCAACACCTTCGATCTCGGGACGTACCAGGCGGGCGACAAGCCGCGCTCGGTCACCGTCACCGGGCCAGGCGTCGTCGAGGTCTATTGCAACCTCCACCAGAAAATGAGCGCGAAGATCCTCGTCGTCCCGAACGCCCTCTACACCAAGGTGCGGCCCGACGGGACGTTCCGGCTCGAGAACGTGCCCGCGGGCTCGCGGCGCCTCGTCGCCTGGAGTCCCGAGGCCAAGCCGGCCGCGTTGCGGGTCGACGTCTCGGGCCCCACGACGCAGGTGTCGTTCTCGCTCGAGCACCAGGAAGGTTCGGCTCACTCCAATAAGTTCGGTCAGGCTTACGGGTCGTACAAGGACTAGGCCGGAGCGGGGAAGGAACGAAGAGGCCATGCGCAGGATCCGAGTGACGGCAGGAATCGCGCTCATGTTGGGCGGTCCCTCGGCGGGCATTCTCGCGATGCGCGCCGCCCTCGGTGACCAGGCGCGGGCGCAGGCGACGCTCCTCGCGACCGCCAACCGCGAGACCGAGGTGCGCACCGCGTCGGAGCGAAAGAGCGCCGAAACCCAGGTGGCCGCGGCGGCCCAGCTCGGGCCGCTCGCGGCCGGGCTGCGCGCGCGCGTCGACGGCGCGACGCTCATCGACATGTTCGAAAA
>DASXOE010000103.1:0-18209 GCA_036494575.1 Polyangia bacterium
GCCGTCTCCGGCGCGTCGGCGAGGCGACCGCCCTCCATCCGCAGGCGCCGCCAGGGTACGGCGCCCGCGCGTGACCACGCCGCGTGGCGGACGCGCCGCTCCGCCTCGAGCAGCTGCGCGTAACGAGAGCCGGGGCGCGACGCGAGCGCCGCGGGCGCGGCGTCCTCGACGATTCGCCCGTCGGCGACGACGAGGACGCGAGCGAATGGGAGCGTCTCCTCGATGTCGTGGGTCACGCAGAGCAGCGTCGCGTCCGCCCAGCGCGCTCGGGCGCGCGCCAGCAGGAGGCGCCGCTGGTCACGCGACAGGCCGCGGAAGGGCTCGTCGAGGATGACGAGGCGCGGGGCCGGGCGCGCGACGCCGCGGCCGAAGCGCACGCGCTGCCCCTCGCCGCCCGAAAGCAACGCGCCGGCCTCGCCGAGCGGTGACTCGCCCCCGCGCGGCAGGCGCTCGACGACGCCCGCGAGCTCGGCCTCGGCGATGGCGGCCTCGAGCGACGGCGGGGCCGCGGCCAGCCCGTACGCGAGGTTCTCGTGCAGCGAGCGGTTCCACAGATACACCGTGGGATCGACCCACACCGTCTCGCGACGGAGGCGCTCGAGCGCCTGCCCCTCGAGCGCCGAACCGTCGACGCGCACGGAGCCCGAAACGCTGCGGTGCCATCCGAGCAGGAGGCCCACGAGGCTGGACTTCCCCGCGCCCGAGGGACCGACGACGGCGACGTGCTCGCCTGGCGCGACGTCGAGCGCCGGGGCGGTGAGGATCGTGTGACCGCCCGCCTGCACGAGGACGTCGCGGAGCTCGACGCGCGCCGCGTGGGCGCTCGCGCCGGTGCTCGCAGCGCGGGCGGCCGCGACGGCGTGGTCGGCCGCCGCGCGCGCCACGTCTCCTTGCGCGTCGTCCTCGGGCGCGCCGAGCGGCTCGACGAGGCGAAGCGTGACGTTGCGCTGAGACGGCAATTGCTGCGCGATGGCGGCGATCTCCTGGCCGAGCGCCGGCAGCGCGAGCGACCAGTAAACGACGAGCAGGACCGAACCGGGGTCGGCGGCACCGGCGACGTTCGCGCCGGCGACGCCTCCCACGAATCGGAGCAGCAAGGCCGCCGCGAGGCCGACGCCCACCACCGTCTGCGCGGTCTCGGCCACGAGCGCCGCCCGGAGCGCCGCGCGCGCCGCCGCGAGCCACTCGGCGAGGCGCTCGCCGTGCTCGCGCGACACGGCGTCCTCGGCGCGATGCGTGCGGATGGCGACGAGGCCGAGCAAGGCGTCCAGGTAGAACCGCGAGAGCGCGCCCGCGTGGTTGCGCATGCGCAGGTCACGCTCGGCGAGCGCCGGCTGCGCGAGGAGCGGCAGGAGCAGCATGGAGGCGGCGAGCGCGATCACGAGCGGCGCGCCGGACGGATAGATCCAGCAGAGCGCGCCCGCGGTGACGACGAGCTCGAGCGCGGCGCGCATCAATTGGCCGCCGAGCGCCGGCAGCGCGCGCAGCCTGTGCGCGAGGTGCGCGCGCTCGGCCATGTCGGAGACGGGCCGGCTCCCGAAGTAGCGATCGCCGAGGCGCGGGATCTTGCGCAAGAATGCCAGCCGCAGGCGCCCCTCGAGACGCCGGCCCGCCCCGCGAAGCGCCGCGCTCACGGGCCAGTCGAGCGCGAGGAGCGCGGCGACGGCGACAATGGCCGTGACGGCGACGACCGGCACGCCGCGCAGGGGCTCGAAGGCGCTCTCCCGCCACGGCACGCGCGCCGCCAGCCGGGAGACGAGACCCGAGGCCCGCCCGGCCGCCAGGTCGAACAGCCCGCGGAAGATCAGCGCCTCGAGCACGGCGCCGCCAGCGGCGAGCGCGAGCCCGAGCGCGAGCGCCGACCACCGCAGGAGGCCGTCCTGGCGGAGCAACGCGAAGAACGCCGCCGCCGGTCGAACGGGCGGCTCCTCGATGGCGGCGCGCAGCTCGCGAGGCAGGGCCGCGCGGCGCGCGTCGTCGAGTGGCTCCGCGCCCCCGACGCGCACGAGCACGGCGCCGCGCATCGTCACCTGGGGCGTGCCGTCCTCGGCGTGGGGCGCGTCCGACGCCGTCGTGAGGCGCACCGGAAGGGCGGGCGCGTCGGTGGGGGGCGCGGCCGCCTGGGCGACGAGGCCGGCGCAAAGCCGCGACGCCTCGTCGCCCGCGCGCACGGCGCTCGCGTCGACGAGGGCGCTCACGGTGCGCACGGCCGCGTCGAGCGCCGCCAGGCCGCGCCAGGTCGGATCGCCGGTCGCCGCCGCGACGAGCGCCTCGCCGCTGTCGGCGAGGCCGAGCCGCGCGAGCCGGCGGCGCAGCGGAAGCAGGAACCCATCCGAGCCCGCCCACTCCCGAAAGCTCTCGGCCGGGATCTTCATCGTGTGGACGTAGACCTCGCGCAAGAACGCCGCCTTGCGCAGCCAGCGACGCCCGCGCGCGGGGTCCATCACCTGCACCCACGCGCCGTGGACGCGCCAGACGACGACGAAGTGCATGAGCCCCGACGGCAATCGAACGACGACGATGGCGGGCAGCGCCTCCGACTCGGGCAAGAGGAGGTGGTCGGCCGGCATCATGACCTGCTCGGCGTCGAGGCCCACCGTGCGCGCGAGCGTCTCGAGTGTGTCGATCGACGTGCCGTCGACGGACGTCTGGCACGCCTCGCGCAGGCGCCCGTAGCTCACGGGCACGGCGAAGCCCTCGAGCAGGCACTTGAGGGCCGCGGGTCCGCAGTCCATCGCCGACGTCTGAATCACCTCGGGCGCCCAGAAGCGTCTCGAGAACCGCCGTCGAGGGGGATCGGCTGGGGGCGACGTCATGGCCGCCTGAAGCTACAATGATTCGGCCCGGAGGCCTCCATCCCGCGCGATCCCCTCACGCTCGCCGTCGCCGCCCACGAACGCGCCATCGCGCTGCGCGCGGCCACGCGCCTGGCCGCGGCCGAGGTGGCGTGCCGGCGTGCCCTCGCTCTTTACGCCCGGGCCGAGGGCGGCGCCCACCCCGACGTCGCGAACGCGCTCGTCGAGCTCGGACAGATCCTGGAGGCGCGCGATCGCCTGCGTCCCGCGCGAAAATGCCACGCGCGCGCCCTCGCGATCCTGTCGGCGCCCGCGCCGCGCGGCGAGCCGCCCGACCCCGACATCGTTCGGCTGCGCGTTCGCGCGCGCGTCTTCGGCGCGGGCCTCGACCGCGCCCTCGGCGCCTATGCCGCGGCCGATCGCGGCTTCGCCGCGGCCCTGCGCGAGGCCACTCGCGCCTTCGGCCCGCGCGACCTCGACGTCGCCGGCATCCTCAACAACCTCGGCGTGCTGCGAAAATACCAGGGCCGTTACGCCGAGGCCGTCGTGTTCTACAAGCGCGCCTTGCCCGTGCTGAAGGCCGCTGGCGACCGCGGGGCCCTCGCCACGCTGTACCACAACCTGGGTGGCATCGAGCACGCGCGAGGCCGCTACGCCGCGGGCGAGCCCCACGCGCGCGCGTCGGTGGTCCTGCGCGAGGCCGAGCTCGGACGGGCTCACGTCGCCGTGGCCGCGGACGTCGCGGCGCTGGCCGCCCTCGTCGAGGGTCGCGGGCGGCTCGAGGAGGCGGCGCGTCTTTACGAGCGGGCGCTCCGCGTCTTCCGACGCAAGCTGGGCGGCGCGAGCGCCGAGGTGGCTTTGAACCTCAGCAGCCTCGCTTCCCTGAGACAGCAGCAGGGCCGTTCGAGCGACGCGGGCCGCCTCTTTGCCGAGGCCGTTCGTCTTCAGGAGAAGGTGTTCGGGCGCGGTCACCCCGAGGTCGCGATGACCCTGCACAACCTGGCCTTTCACGAGCGCGCCGAGGGACGCCTGACGCGAGCAGCCGCATTGTATGCGCGCGCCCATCGAGCCTTTCGGAGCGTGCTCGGCCCGCGCCACCCGCACACCCGACTCTCCGCCGCCAACCTCCGCGCCGTCACGGCCGAGCGTCGCCGGGCCGACGGCTAGGGTCGCGGCCAAGGTCTCGGCCAGGTCCCGGGTCCCGTTGACGAGGCCCGGCATTTCGGGAAACGCTCTGCGCTCCCTCTTCGTTGTATACCTGTCCGGTCCGGCCGCGCGCCGCCCACAGCCCCTCGCATGAGCGACGACGCCATATCCATCAGTCAAACGGTGCGCCGCCAGGCCCCGGGGAGCCGCGAAGCGACGCGGCTCCCGCTCGTGCAGGTCGTCGGAAGCGGCGCCTCGCTCGAGTCGCTGCAAAAGCCGCGCGCCGTGACCTTCGGCGAGACGCTGCAGATCGGCAGGCGTGCGGCGCCGGGGAAGGATGCGCGCGAGATGCTCGTGCTCTCCGACACGACGGTCTCGGGCGCGCATGCGCGCATCTCCCGAATGCCGCAGGGCGACGCCGAGTTCCTCATCGAGGATCTCGGGAGCACGAACGGCACCTTCGTCGCGGGCCGGCTCATCGAAGGGCCCACGCGCCTCGCGCAGGGCGCGCTCGTCTTCCTCGGATCGCACGTGCTCATCTTCCGCACGATCACGCCCACCGAGATGGTCGCGCTGCGCGAGGACGAGGCGCGGCCGCTCGCGCCCGTGGCGACGATGTCCCCGGCGCTGGCCCTCACGGCGACGAAGCTGCGGCTGCTCGCCCGCTCCAACGCGGAGATCCTGCTCGTCGGCGAGACCGGCGTCGGCAAGGAGGTGTTCGCGAGCGCCATTCACGCGGCGAGCGGACGGACGGGCAAGCTCGTCGCCATCAACTGCGCCGCCATCCCCAAGGAGCTCGTCGAGAGCGAGCTCTTCGGCTACGAGAAGGGCGCCCACTCGACGGCGCAGGCGCGCAAGACGGGGCTCGTCGAGGCCGCCAACGGCGGCACGCTGTTTCTCGACGAGATCGGCGACATGCCGATCGAGCTGCAGTCGAAGCTGCTGCGCTTCCTGCAGGACAAGCGCTTCTCGCCGCTGGGCTCGACGCGCACGATCGAGGCCGACGTTCGCGTCGTCGCGGCGACGAGCCGAATGGCCCTCGAGAAGGGTGGTCACGTGCAGGACGCGCTGCTCGGGCGGCTCGGCGCGCAGCCCATCGTGCTGCCGCCGCTGCGCGATCGCATCGAGGACGTCGGGCGCCTGGCCGCCCACTTCCTTGGACTGGCCGGCGACGAGCGCGGCTTCGAGCCCGAGGCCTTTCACGCGCTGCTCCTCCACGGATGGCCGCTCAACGTGCGTGAGCTATCGAAGGTGATCGGCGAGGCCGCGGTCCTCTCTCGCGGCGCGACCGCCATCGGTCTCGAGCATCTGCCCGACGCCGTGACGGCCCTCCTGCAGGTCGATGGCGAGGACGTCGAGGAGAGCGTCAACAAGCGCGACTCCGACGAGGACACGCACCTCGACCTGCCGGCCTCGGCGAGCGGCGGGGCCGAGAGCAGCCGCGTGCGCGAGTTCGCGCCCCCGTCGAAGACCGCGCCGCTGCTCGAGAAGCGCACGCGGCGGCCCGCGCCCACGCCCGAGGAGCTGAAGACGCTGCTCGAGCGCTTCGCGGGCAGCGTCGCGCAGGTCGCTCGACACCTCGATCGCCAGTACGCCGTCGTCTGGCGCTGCATCCAGCGCTACGGGATAGACGCCAACGCTTACCGGCCGCCGGGCGTGAGCCCGAGGAGCGAATAGCGTGGCGGACGAGCCGCGCGACTCGAAGGCGCGCGTGATTTTGCACAAGGGACGGGCACGGCCGCTCTGGTTCGGCCACCCCTGGGTCTACGCGAACGCCATCGATCGCGTCGAGGGCGAGGCCGCGCCGGGCGACGGCGTCTCGCTCTGCGATCACGACGGGCGGCTCATCGGGCGCGGGTTCTACAACCCCCGCTCGCAGATCCCCGTTCGCCTGTGCACGCGCACCGACGAGGCGCTCGACGCGACCTTCTTTCGCAACCGCATCGCGCGGGCACACGGCCTGCGCGCCCGCCTCGGCCTGCCCTCGGAGCGCACGACGATCTACCGCCTCGTCAACAGCGAGGGCGACGACCTGCCCGGGCTCGTCGTCGACGTCTACGGCGACGCCGCGGTGGCGCAGATCACGACGCTCGGCATGTCCGAGCGTCGCGCCGCGATCTTCGACGCCCTCGAGGCCGAGCTCGGCAGCCAGACGATCTTCGAGGTGTCCGCGTCCGCCTACGCCGAGCTCGAGGGTTTCGCGGCCGTGTCGCGCGTGGCGCGGGGCGCCTCCCGCGCCATCGTCGGAGGGCTCGAGGACGGCATCCGCCTCGAGGTCGAGCCGCTCTCGGGGCAGAAGACCGGCATGTTCATCGACCAGCGCGAGACGCGCGTGCGCGTGGGCGCCCTCGCGCGCGGCGCGCGCGTCCTCGACTGCTACGCGTACGCGGGCGGCTTCGGCCTGCAGGCCGCACGCGGCGGCGCCGCTGCCGTCACGGCCGTCGACAGCTCGGCGCGCGCCGTCGCGCGCGTCGAGGCCCACGCCGCCGCGAACGGCGTCGAGATCGAAGCCGTCGAGGCCGACGTCTTCCGTTACCTCGAGACAGCGACGCCGCGCTCGTTCGACCTCGTCGTCATCGACCCGCCCAAGTTCGCCCGCGCGCGCAAGGACCTCGAGGCCGCGCGCAAGGGCTACGAGCGCCTCAACGCCCTCGCCCTCCAGGCCTGCGCGCCCGGCGCCGTGCTCGTCACCTGCTCGTGCTCGCAGAACGTGGACGCCGAGACCTTCGAGCGCATCGTCGCCGCGGGCGCCAAGCAAGCCGGCCGCCACGTGCAGATCTTCGAGCGCCGCGGCGCCGCCGCCGATCATCCCCTGCCGCCCGGCTTCTCCGAGGGCCAGTACCTCAAGGTTCTTCTCGCCTACGTCTATTGACGTCCGTCCGCCGGACTTATGTTTTCGGCTTCGATAGCCGGGAGCGGATATGCCGCCGAACGCCGACGCGGGAGAACCAACCAAAGAACGTTCGACGAACAACGGGGCGCGCGCGCCGGCCGTGGACCACCCCCCCGGCCCCGCGCCCGTCGAGAAGGACGACCCGCGCGAAGGAGACGAAATAAAGAACGCCAAGCGCCGCGTCCGCCGCCGCATCGCCGTGGCCGCCGCCGCGATGCTGGCCGTCGCCGGCCTCGTGTACTACCTTCACAGCCGGCACTTCGAGACCACCGACGACGCCCAGATCGACGCCGACATCAGCAACATCGGCGCGCGCGTCAGCGGAACGATCACGCGCGTCAACGTCGTCGAGAACCAGCGCGTGCGCGGCGGCGAAGCCATCGCCGAGATCGATCCCACCGACCTCGAGGTCGCGCTCGCGCAGGCCAAGGCGTCGGTCGCCCAGGCGGCCGCTCAGCTCGAGGCGGAGGATCCCGGCGTCTCGATCACGCAGACCTCGAACGCCGCGGCCCTCACCAACGCCTCGGCGAACATCTCGTCGGGCTCGGCCGCGCTCGCCGGGGCGGAGCGCGACGGCGAGCAGGCGGCGGCGCGGCTCGAGGAGGCGCTCGCCAACCAGCGCAACGCCGATCTCGACCTTCGACGGGGCCAGCAGCTCGTCGACAAGGACGCCATCTCACGCGCCGACTTCGACCGCAGGCAGAGCGCCGCGCTCGCCGCGGCGGCCGTCGTCGCGGGCGCGCAGAAGGCGCTCGAGGCGGCGCGCGCCCGCGTCACGCAGCAAGGGGCGCTCATGGCCGGCATCCGCGGCCGCTTCACCGAGGTGCGCAAGAACGCGCCGCGCGAGGTCGACGCGCGCCGCGCGACGCTCGCCTACCGGCAGGCCAACCTCGAGCTCGCGAAGGCTCAGGAGCGGCAAGCCGAGCTCAACCTCGAATATGCGACGGTGCGCACGCCCGTCGCCGGCGTCGTCGCGCGCAAGGCCGTCGCCGTCGGAGATGCCGTGACGCCAGGCCAGGCCCTCGTCGCCGTCTCGCAGGCGAACGAAGCGTGGGTCACCGCGAACTTCCGCGAGACTCAGCTGCGCCGCATGCGTCCGGGCCAGGCCGCCACGATCCACGTGGACGCGCTCGCGCGGGACTTTCGCGGCTCGGTCGAGAGCCTGGGCGGCGCCACCGGCTCGCGCCTCAGCGTGCTGCCGCCAGAGAACGCCACGGGCAACTACGTCAAGGTCGTGCAGCGCATTCCCGTACGCATCCGGCTCGACGCCGGCCAGGCGGACCTCGAACGCCTGCGGCCCGGCATGTCCGTCGAGCCCAAGGTGCGTGTCTCCCCATGAGCGCGGCCGAGGACCCGCCAGCCGCCGCCGGGCGCGGCGGCGCGGACGCCGGCACACCGGACTACTTCGCCACGGGATGGACCGGCGGGCGCAACCCCTGGACCATCGCGCTCGTCGTGACGCTCGCGACCTTCATGGAGGTCCTGGACACCAGCATCGCCAACGTCTCACTGCCCCACATCGCCGGCAACCTGTCGGTGACGGCGGATGAAGGAACGTGGGTGCTGACCTCGTACCTCGTGTCGAACGCCGTCGTGCTGCCCATGAGCGGCTGGTTCGCCACGCGCATCGGACGCAAGCGCTTCTACATGATCTGCGTCGCGCTGTTCACGGGCAGCTCGCTGCTGTGCGGCCTCGCGCCGTCGCTCGGCACGCTCGTGGCGTGCCGCGTGCTGCAAGGCGTGGGCGGCGGCGGCCTCGCGCCCAGCGAGCAGTCGATCCTGGCCGACACCTTCCCGCCGCAAAAACGCGGCATCGCCTTCGCCGTATACGGCATGGCCGTCGTGCTCGCGCCCGCCATCGGTCCGACCCTCGGGGGCTTCATCACAGATACGTATTCGTGGCGCTGGGTCTTCCTCATCAACGTGCCGGTCGGCATCGTGTCGCTCCTGCTCACGTCGCGCGTCGTGACCGACCCGCCACACTTGCGCCGCGTCGCGGGCCGCTCCGACCCCATCGACTTCGTGGGCTTTGCGCTCTTGGCCATCGGGCTCGGCACGCTGGAGGTCGTCTTCGACAAGGGCCAGGAGGAGAACTGGTTCGACTCGTCCATGATCATCGGCTTTTCGGTGACGGCCGCCGTCGCGCTCGTGACCTTCGTCGTGTGGGAGCTCAGGCAGAAGCACCCCGTGGTCGAGCTCGGCCTGTTCCGAAACCGCAACTTCGCCTCGGCGAACGTCATGATGCTCGTCCTCGGCGTCACGCTCTACGGCTCTACCGTGCTCCTGCCGCAGTACATGCAGCTGCTCATGGGGTACAGCGCGCAGCAGGCCGGCATGGCGCTGTCACCCGGCGGTTTCGTCGTCATCGCCTTCCTGCCCCTCGTTGGACGGCTCGTGTCGCGCGTCGACGCGCGCGTGCTCATCGGCTTCGGGTTCCTCGTGCTCGCGGCCTCCCTGCTCTACATGGCGACCCGGCTCTACCCTGGAATCGACCTCCGCACGGCCGTGATGCTGCGGGCCTTCCAGTCGGTGGGGCTGGCCTTTCTCTTCGTGCCCATCAACAACCTCATGTTCGCCGGCATGCCCCCGCAGAAGAACAACGCCATCTCGGGCATCGTGAACCTCGCGCGCAACATGGGCGGCGACGTCGGCATCGCCTTCGTGACCACGCTCGTGGCGCGCCGCTCGCAGTTCCACCAGACGCGCCTCGTGGCGCACACGACCGCCTACGACCCGGCCTTCACGCAGACACTGCACGCGCTCGGGCGGGTCATGGGGCGCGCGGGCTCGTCGTCGAGCGAGGCGGCCCGTCGGGCCCTCGCCCTCGTGTACCGTCAGGTGCAGGCGCAGGCCGCGGCGCTCGCCTACGTCGACGCCGTCAGGCTCCTGGGGCTCGCGACGGCCGCCATGATTCCCCTCCTGCTGCTCACGCGGCGCCCGCCGGCCGCGGCCGCGCCGGGCGCGCACTGACCCGCGGAGCGCCACGCGCGGCCCGGCGGCCGATCTCGCTCAAGGAGCGGGCTTCACGCCTCCAGGCGTGCCGTGAAGCATGGCTATGTAATAGATCAGCATGGCGATGATCGTCGCGAGCGACACCCACTCGAAGGGGATGCGCCCGAAGAGCTTCCAGCGCCGTCCGAAGAAACGCCCCCGCGAGCGCTCGTAGATCTGGCGCTGGATGTCGGGCAGGAAGCGCGGCGGCGCCGGCTGCTTCAGCTTGCCGAGCGAGCCGACGGCGCGCCGGAACGACTCCAGCTCCGTCCGACACTGGATGCACGCAGCCAGGTGCTGCTCGAGCGCGCTCTTGTCGCGCGCCGCCAGCGTCGCGTCGACGAAGTCGGAGAACATCTCGGCCGCTTGCTCGTGGTCCATGTCTACGCTCGGCGCCTCAACGCGTGTGCCTGTCCAACGATTCTTTGATGGCCATGCGCGCCCGGTGCAAGCGCGATTTGATGGTGCCCTCGGGCAAGCTCGTGATCTCGCCGATCTCCTGATACGACATCTCCTCGACGTCGCGCAGGACCACGAGCAGGCGCTGGTCCTCGTCGAGCGCCGCGATCGCTCGCTGCAGGAGCCCGTCGAGCTCCGCCGCCTCGATGAGGACGTCTGGGCCGTCGATGCGCCCCGCGAGCGGCGCGCCGTGCGAAGACGCTGCCGCCTCGGCGCCATCGTCGAGTCCCTCGGGATCGGTCGCGCGCCGCGCGAGGTACTTGATGCGGTTCTTACTCTGGTTGGCGGCGATGCGCAGGAGCCACGTCGAGAACTTCGCCTCGCCGCGGAACCCGTCGATCGTCTTGAAGACCGTGACGAACACCTCCTGCGCGATGTCCTCGGCCTCGGCGCGGCTGCCGATCATGCGATAGACGAGGCTGAAGACCTTGTCGCCGTAGAGGCGCACGATCTCGTTGAAGGCCTGCTCGTCACGCTCCTTGAGACGTCCGATGAGCAGCCGCTCGGCGACGCTCATGACGTGCGGGCCCCGCCGCGCGCGGAGCCGGGCCAGGCGTAGCGTGGCCTCCACGCTGACTTGGACATCCGGCGCGCCCCGAGGTTCCCGCGCATCAGGGCGATTGCGCCGCCGAGGCCGACGCGATGGCCCCCGGCACGAAGAGGCGCAGGCTGAGGCCCAGGAAGACGTTGCGGCTGGTCCCGGTGCGGTACGGAAAGAGATCGCCCCTGACTCCGAAGTCGACGGCCGCCACCTCGGAGACGACGGACACGCCCGCGGCCAGGTATCCGGCGCCCGCCACCGGGTCGGTGCCGCCGCCCCCCCGCAGCGCCATGCGCTGCGCGATCGAGACCTCGAGCCCCGCCCGCAGCCCCGTGCCGCGACGGCCCGTGAGGTCATCGCGCGTGAAGCTCGTGACGCCATCGGCCGCGAGCACGAGGTTGGGGATGGGCAGGTACGCCGCGCCATAGGTGAGCATCTCCGGCGCCTGACCGCTGTGCCGGTCGACGAGGTTCACGCCGACGACGGCGAGCGACAGGCTGGCCGCCGGCCGCACGGTGGCCCCGACGTCGCACGTCAGGCCGTCGGAGGTCGGGTTGGTCCCGGCCGCCGCTCGCGCGGGGTTGTCGTCGCCGCCCTCGAGGCGGAACCATTTCAGAGTCCCGCCGAGCGCGACCGAGTCGCCGATCGGGAGCGAGAGCGCCGCGCCGACCTCGTGGCCGTGCCCGGCCGGACCCGCGGGCTTGTCGAGGTGATAGGTGTAATAGAGCCCGCCGGCGAGGTTCGAGGCGGAGGTCGAATCGACGACCGAGGCGTGGAAGAACTGCTCCGACACACGCGTCCCGTAGGCGTACGCCGCCTCGACGTTGTAGGCCTTTGCGAGCGACATCCCCGACGGGTTGAGGAGCACGGCGGAATCGGCGAGCGCCCAGGCCCGCGTGGCGCCGCCCATCGCGAGCGCGCGCGTCCCCTCGAAATCCTCGAACGCTTGCGCGGGCCGCGCGAACGCCGCGGAGAGCAGAAGGACCACGGCTGCCGCGCGCATGAGCCCGATTGTAGAAACATGCGCGGCGATCCGCCATGTTCTCCGCGACGATGCTCGCCGGGCAAGCGACGATGCTCGCCGAGCCGGTCAGGGATAAGTGCCTGGGCCCGGGCCGGTGGTCCCGCCGCCGGTGCCTGTGGTTCCGCCGGCGCCTGACCCACCGGCGCCCGTCGAGGCCGTGCCAGCGCCCGTCGAGGCCGCGGCGGCCAGACTGAACTGGAAGGTGTGCATGTGGGCTTCCACGGTCGAGGTATCCTTCGTGACCGTCTGACCCGACTCTATTCTGCATCAGCTCGTCCATCGACAGCGAGACGGTGTGGTTGTGCACCAGCGATACCGTCGTCGGGCCGGAGAGGCCGGCGCTCTGCGGAGACGACAGATCCGTCATCGCGATGCTGAAGTCATGGTTGTGACCGCTGACGATGTCCGATGTGAAGCGCAGATCGGACCCCGAGGCGGCTGTCCCAGACGGTGTCTGCGTACCATTGCTCGAGCTGCTGCCGCAGCCGCCCGCGACCCAGCCGGCGGGCAGGATCAACAGCACTGACCCACCCCGCGCCGACCGAATGAGAAATTCTCGCCTGTCCATGAGCCACCCGTTCCCTTCTGCCGGCTCGCAGAAGGCGGCGCCAGGTGTCGCCCGACCGATCCCGCTCACTGGCAAGCTAGTTCCGCGCATCGCCCGGAGAAGGGGTGTGATCTCCTGCTGGACGGGCCGAGAGCGAGCCTCCGGAGTCAGCGCCAGCTGCGCTCGGCCAGGCTCGCGTAACCCTCCCATCCCACGACGACGTGATCGAGGACGGGGATGCCCACGAGCTCGCCCACCTCGCGCAGGCGCGCCGTGAGCTCGAGGTCTTGCCGCGACGGCGTCGGATCGCCCGAGGGGTGGTTGTGGCAGAAGATCACGGCCGCCGCCGCGCACCGGATGAGCGGGCGAAAGACGTCGCGCGGGTGCACCTCGACGCCCGTGAGCGAGCCGCGCGCGAGGCAGAACTCGGCCTCGATGCGGTGGCGCACGTCGAGCGCGACCGCCCAGAACTCTTCGATGCGCAGGGGTGCGAGGCGCGCGCGAAAATACGTCCATACCTCGGACGCGCCGGCCAGGCGCTGGCCACGCCGCGGCCGCGCCGCGGCCACACGACGGCCGAGCTCGAGCGCCGCGCGCACGACGGCGGCGCGCACGGGACCGACGCCGGCGTGCACGCGCAGATCGAGATCCGCCGCGAGCGCGAGGCCGGCGAGCCCGCCGCAGGCACGCAGGACGGCGTCCGCGACCTCCATCACGCAGGCGCCGCGCGTGCCCGACCCGAAGACGACGGCGAGGAGCTCGGCGTCCGAGAGGTGCTCGGCCCCGACCGCGGCGAGGCGCTCCCGGGGCCGGGCGTCCGGGGGCAGGGTCGCGATCACGCTCATGCCGGTCCTCGTCGCAACGCGCGTGCCATGGAGGGGCCTCCTGAGCCCCGCCGGGCGCCCCACGCTCGCCGGAACCGCCACAAAGCAGATATTCGCGAAGCGTCACAAACTTGCATTGGCATCTTCCGGGGGCCGTGCTAGCTTTCATTTCGACGCTCGTGCTTCGCGGAATTCGTTCCGCACCGGCGTATCGGGGTTGAGGCTGGGTCGAGGTTTTTCCCGGCTGATCCCAACACGAAAATCGACGGTTTTGTAGTGACAGGGTGCATCAGGGTTTGGCGGGTAGGCGCGCACAACGCTGGCCCCCCGTCTGTCCTTTGACAGGAGTTCAGCCTGAGTTCCGAAGACGATTCCCGGGCCGGCGCGGTATTGGCCGCCGCCGACGATCCCGATAGCAATTCTCCACCTTCATCGGAGCCGCTTTCGACGGCCGAGTCGACGGGGGTTTCCGCGCCGCGCGGGCGCCGATTGCGCGTCACCGGTGACGACGGCGTCCCGACGATCATCATTCGGCGAGACGGAACCGGTCCGCTCGCGCTTGGCCCGCTCGCGCTTGGCGGCGACGCGCCCGTGGTGCCGTCCATCGCCGCGGCGGCCCCCGTCATCACGCCCGACGCGCCGCCGCCACCGCCCTCGCCCGCGCTCACGCGCGCTCTCGAGAAGATGCGCGAGGTCTTCCGGCTGCGCGAGCTGCGCTCGGGGCAGGCCGAGATCATCGAGTCGGTGCTGGCGGGACGCGACACGCTGGCCGTCATGCCCACGGGCAGCGGCAAGTCGCTGACCTACCAGCTGCCCGCGCTCGTGCTCGACGGGCCCACGATCGTCGTCTCGCCACTCCTCGCGCTCATCGAGGACCAGTTCACGAAGCTCAAGGCGGCGGGCGTCGCCGTCGTGCGCATCGACTCGACGCGCACGGCGAAGGAGCGCGCCGCCGACCTCGCCGAGGTTCGCGAGGGGAAGATCAAGCTCGTCATGATCACGCCCGAGTCGATCACCTCCGCGGGCGTGCAAGAGGCGCTCGAGGGCGTGAAGTTTTCGCTCTTCTGCGTCGACGAGGCGCACTGCGTGTCGCAGTGGGGCCACGACTTCCGCCCGTCGTACCTCGGCCTGCGCCGCGCCGCCGAGGTCCTGGGGCGGCCGCCCATCCTCGGCCTCACGGCGACGGCCACGCCGGCGATCGCCGACGATGTGCTCGTGCAGCTCGGCATGAAGGACGCGAAGGTCTGCCGCGTCTCCTTCCACCGGCCCAACCTCGCGTTCGACGTGCGCAAGGTCGCCGGCGAGGCCGACAAGCTGCGCCAGCTCGGAGACTTGATCCTGCGCCTGCGCCGACCCGGCATCGTGTACTGCGCCACCGTGCGCGCCGTCGACGATCTCTACGTGGCGCTGCGCCACGGGAAGATCCCCGTCGAGCGCTACAACGGCAAGATGTCAACGGACGAGCGGGAAAAGTCGCAAGCGTCGTTCATGCAGGCGGGGCGCAAGGTCGTCATGATCGCGACCAACGCTTTCGGCCTCGGCATCGACAAGCCGGACATCCGCTACATCATCCACTACCAGATGCCAGGCTCGCCCGAGTCTTACGTGCAGGAGGCCGGTCGCGCGGGCCGCGACGGCAAGCCGGCGCGCTGCGTGCTGCTCTTCCAGCCGGAGGACATCGACATCCAGGAGCACTTCCTCAAGGAAGCGCACCCGACGAAGGCGCAGGCCCGCATGGTGGCCGAGGGGCTGTACGCGTGGAGCGACGAGGGCAAGGAAGTCTCGGTGCGCGATCTCGCGATGTCGCTCGCGCTGCCGGAGCGCCGCGTGCGCGTCGTCCTCTCGGTGCTCGAGGCCATGGGCGTCGCGAAGGAGGTCAAGGCCGCGCGGTGGGAGGGCGTCGAGCCCAAGCCCACGCGCGAGCAGATCGACAAGGCGGCCTCGGTCTTCGAGGCGCGGCGCATCTCCGACCGGCGGCGCCTCGCGGCGCTGCTCGGCTACATGAACACGCAGCGCTGCCGCGTGCAGATGCTGCGCGCCTACTTCGGCGAGCCCGAGGGCGACAAGTGCGGCCTGTGCGATTCGTGCGCGGGCCTCGACAGCGAGGTCTTCGACCTCAAGGCCGACGACCAACGTACGGGCCTGCACGCGGCGACGGACTTTCACGCGCGTCCGCGACGGCGGCGGCGCGGCCGCGGCATGGACATGCCCGCGCCCACGCAGATATCGGCGCCGGCGCCCGCCATGGCGCGCGCGCCGACCTTCGAGACCCAAATCCCGTCCGAGCTCTTGCCGCCGCTCGCGCCGTACGAGTGGCCCGCGCCGCCGGAGAGCGAGCGCGAGCTCGACGCGAGCGTTTGGACGGCCGCGCACGACGCGACGGCGCCGGAGCAAGCCCGCCAAGCGCTCCCCGGCGATCCGTTGCACGACGACGCCGACGCGTGGCTCGCCGAGATCATGTCGGCGCCGCCACCCGAGGACGCGGGCGCGCCCGTCAACGGCGTCGAGGTCCTGGCCGCGTCGTTCGACGCCGACGCGGGACCCGAAAGCGCGCCCGTGAGCGCCCCCGACGGCGAGAGCGCGGACGCCGGCGATCGTTATCTGCCCGCGTGGACCGCCGTGCGCGACGCCAACATCCGGCCCTACGCGGACTGGCGCCCCGTCCCGCCCGTCTCTTTGCCCGTCATGCAGGTGCGCGCGCAGCCGCAGAACGGCTACGGTCAGCAGGGCCAGCGTCCTCGCCCGCACCAGCACGGCGGCCCGCAGGACCAGCGCCGCCACGGCCCTCAGGGCGCGAGCGGCGGCAACGACCGCGGTGGGAATGATCGGGGTGGGAATGATCGCGGCGGGAACGACCGCGGCGGCAACGGCGGGCGCCGGCGCAAGCGGCGCGGCCCGGATCGTCAGAACAACCGGCCCAACCGCGACCGCGGCCCGCGACTTCCCGGCTTCTATAATCCGGGCGGCGACTAAAGCGCCGTTGCCGGGCGGCGACTAAAGCGCCGTTGCCGGGCGGCGACTAAAGCGCCGTTTGCCCGGCGGCGACTAGCTCGTCTTTACCCAGGCGGCGAAGCGCGAGATGCCTTCTTCGATGGGCACGCGCGGCACGTAGCCGAGGGCGCGGCCGGCGAGTGAAACGTCCGCCAGCGTGCGCGTCATGTCGCCTGGCTGCTCGGGCTTCCACTCGACGATCGGCTTCTTCCCGAGCGCGTCCGAGATCAGCTCGACGAGTCGAAGGAGCGTCGTCGTGCGCGAGCCGCCGAGATTGTAGATGCGAAAGGCGGGCGCCCCCCGACCCTGCTCGTCGATCGAAGCCACGACGCCGTCGATGATGTCGTCGACCCAGGTGTAGTCGCGCGAGGTGCCGCCGTCACCGAAGAGCTCGATGGGCTTGCCCGCGAGAATGAGCCGCGCGAACTTGTGTATCGCCAGATCGGGTCTTTGGCGCGGCCCATACACCGTGAAGAAGCGCAGACACGTCACGTCGAGGCCGTAGAGATGGTGGGCGGTGAACAGGCCGAGCTCGCCCGCGCGCTTCGTCGACGCGTACGGCGACACGGGCCGCAGGCACGGATCCGACTCCTTGAACGGCGGCTCGCTGTCGAGCCCATACACGGACGAGGACGAAGCGAAGACGATGCGCCGTACGCCGTGCGCGCGCGCCGCCTCGGTGACGCGCACGGTGCCGAGCACGTTGACGTCGGCATAGCGAGCGGGATCGGCCAGCGAGGGCCGCACGCCCGCGAGCGCCGCCAGGTGCACGACGGCGTCGGGCTTCGACTTCGCGAAGGCACGCTCGAGATCGGCGGGTTGGCGCAGGTCGCCCTCGACGAGCGAAAAGCGCGGCGAGGCCGCGAGCGTCGCGAGGTTCCGCTCCTTGACGGCGCGCGGATAGAACGCGTCGAAGTTGTCGAGACCGACGACCTCGTCGCCGCGCGCGACGAGGCGCTCCGAGAGGTGCGAACCGATGAACCCCGCCGCGCCGGTTACGAGAACGCGCATGGGCCGCAGGATAGCGGAAGGGCCGCTCATTGGGGAGCGCGCAGGTGGAGCAGGAATTCGATGTTGCCCTTGCCGCCCTTGATGGGCGAGGTCGTGTCAGCGAGCGCCGCGAACCCGAGCGCCTCGGCCGCCGCGCGGACGTCGACGAGCGACTGCGCGCGGGCCGCGTCGTCGCGCACGATGCCGCCCTTGCCGACGTGGGCGCGCCCGACCTCGAACTGCGGCTTGACGAGCGCGACGACCGGCGCGCCCGGCCGCGCGAGCGGCGGCAGGGCCGGCAGGACGAGCCGCAACGAAATGAACGACACGTCAATGACGACGAGGTCGACGCGCTCGCCGATGACGGTCGGCACGATCGTTCGAACGTTCACGCGATCGTGCACGCGCACGCGCGCGTCCGAGGCGATCTTCCAGTCGAGCTGCCCGTGGCCGACGTCGACGCAGTGAACGCGCACGGCGCCGCGCTGGAGCAAGCAATCCGTGAAGCCCCCCGTCGACGCACCCACGTCGAGCGCGACGAGCCCGCGCGGCTCGACGCCGAACATGTCGAGCGCGTGCGCGAGCTTGACCCCGCCGCGCGACACGTAAGGCATCGGCGCCGAGCGCAGCCGCAGCTCCGCCGCCGCCTCGACGAGCTCGCCCGCCTTCTCGATGGGCCGGTCCCCCGCGAGCACCTCCCCCGCGAGGATGAGCGCGCGCGCCTTCTCCCGCGAGGGCGCGAGCCCCTGCTCGACGAGTGCCAGGTCCGCGCGCACGCGCGGCGGCTTCGAAGGAGACATTGGTAGGTCCTACCCTTTCATGTTCGGACGATTTGTCGTTGATGAAAGGGCAGGACCCCCTTTCAAACCGTGCATGCGGTTTTCCCGCACACGGCTTACCGATGGCCTCGACGTCGCGGCTTGCGTCGGATAGCGCACGGTCCCCATCAGGCGATGCAGCCCTATGCCGAAGAGGCGCTCGAAGGGCCACTGGTCGAAGCGGAAGCTG
>DASXOE010000104.1:0-6968 GCA_036494575.1 Polyangia bacterium
AGGCGCTCGCGGGCGACCTGCGCTTCGGGCCCGGCGTGTGGCGCGAGCTCTGCGTGCAGAGCGACCACCTGTTCGAGGCCGTCATCTGCGCGTACACGGGCTATCTGTGGGCGCGCGACGCGTGGACGGCGCCAGCCGCGCACGAGGGGCTTCTCGCGGGCGGTTGGATCTGGACGCCGCCGCCGGTCCGCGAACCAGCCCTCGCCGAACCTTCCCTCGTCGTCGCGACGGCCGAAGGCTGACGCGGCGGTCTACACGCGTGAGTCGTCGTCGTCGTCGTCGAGACGCGAGCTGCCGCGCAGCAGGACGCTCGCGCCGCGATCGCGCAGGAACTCGAGGAACGCCAGAGCCGACGGCAGCTCGGCCGCCGGGATCTCGTCCAGGAGCTCGCGCGCCTGGCGCCGCAGAATCTCGCCAGGGGCCTCGCCCGAGATGAGCGCGCGCGGGATCTCCGCCGGCTCGGCCGGCTGCTCGACGTGACCCCAGGGCGGGGGATTCGCGACCTCGATCTTCATGTGATCGAGCCAGGTCTGAATGTGGAAGTGCAGCAGCTCGGAGCGGTACGCGAACCAGCGCTCGCGCTCGGCCGGAAACGCCAGCAGCACGTCCTTGAAGCGCCGAAACGCGCCCTTGCCGTCGATGGCGATGAGCAGCCGTTCGCGCAAAGGCGGGTCCGACACCGAGCCGACGAAGCGCTCCATCCAGCGGTACTGCTCGCGCGACGAGGCCGGGTCGACCCGCAGATAACGCTCCGGGGTGTCCGAGACCTTGGCGCGGCGCGCGGCGGCGTCCGGCTCTCCGTCGGCGATCGACAGGAGGTCGCCGTTCTCCAGATCCAAAAAGCTCTCTTGATCCGGTGAGTTGCGCTCGAAGGCGATCTCGAGATCGCTCCAGTTCACGGTAATTGGCGGCATGACTATCCTTCTCCGAGCCCCTCCTCCCCAGAAGGCAGCGCGGCAATCTAGCGAAGGATCAGTCTAGGAGCGGCGGGCGGGCTTTGCAACCCGGAGCGTGCCCTGGGCCGGTGCCGATGTCGCGGTCGGGCGAACGACGCCGAGGGCGGGTTTTGACCAGCCGCCGCCGCTTCGTCTAGACTGCGCCGCCGGCCGGCGGACCACGCGAGGCCGGCGCTCACGTCTCTCCCTCGGAGGTTCCCTTGGCACGCGTCACCGTCGAAGACTGTCTCGAGAAGGTCACGAATCGCTTCGCGCTCGTCATCCTGGGTGCCGAGCGCGCACGGCAGCTCGCCAACGGCGGTCGCGCGCTCGTCCAGTGCGCCAACAAGCCCGCGGTGACCGCGCTCCGTGAGATCGCGCAGGGCCAGGTCCGTTACAACGAATCCGTCGAGACCACGGTGAACCAGTTCCTCGCCGAGAAGAAGGCCGACAACGAAACGACGAAGCGCAAGCGCGGCCCGATGAACTAGGCTCGAATGCAGATCGCGAGCTTGAGGTAGTTGCCCTCGGCGAACCCAGGAGCGACGGGAAAGTCGACGGGCATGGGCACGCGCTCGATGACGCGCAGGTCGGCGCCCGCGAGCGCGCCGCCCTCTCCGAGCGCGCGATCGAAGTCGAGCGCCGAGACCTTGGTCGAGTTCGTCGCGAAGACGAGCAGGCCCCCCGACTCGAGCACGGAGAGGCACGTCGCCGCGAGCGCCGCCAGGTCGCGCGCCACCGAGAACTGCCCCGCCGGCCCGTGCGAGAACGTCGGCGGGTCGCAGATGACGATGTCGAAGCGGCGCCCGCGCGACGCGAGCTTCTCGACCGTCTTCGTCGAGTCGCCCGTGATGGCCTCGAGGCGCGCCGGATCGAGCCCGGAGAGCTCGTAGTTGCGGCGCGCGCGCGCGTGCGCCTTGGCCGCGAGATCGACGGCGACCACCTCGCTGGCGCCCGCCTTGGCCGCGTGCACCGAGAACGCGCCGGAATAGGAGAAGAGGTTCAGGACGCGTCGATCGGCGGCCCGCGCCGCGACGGCGGCCCACGCGAGCCGCATGTCGGGGAAGAGGCCCACACCGAGGGGCGCCGTGACGTCGACGCCGAACTTGCATGGGCCGGCGCCGGCGTCGCTCTCGACGACGAGCTCGAGCGGCGCCTCCTCGCCGCGCGCGCGCACGGCCGGCTCGGCTACGGCCTGGCCGCCGAGCGGGCGCAGGCGCCGCTGCTCGTAGATGCCTCGGGGCGCGAGTGCCTTCTCGATGGCGTCGTAGAGCTCGTCGCGCCAGCCGAGCGCGCCAGCCGACAGCCACTGCACGACGACGAAGTCGCCGTACCGATCGACGGTGACGCCCGGCAAGCCCTCGCTCTCCCCGGTGAAAACGCGCATGGCAGCGGGGCGGGTTCCGCCGAAGAGAAACCAGCGCAGCTGCGCCGCGCGCGCGAAGCGGGCCGCGACGACGCCGTTGCCCGGCACGACGCGCTCGTCGGCACGGCGCGCGAGAATGCGCACGGCGATCGGATGCTCGCGGTCGACGTAGCCCCGTCCGACGAACTCACGGTTCCCGGAAATCAAGTCGACGAGGGCACCCGTCGGCTCCGACACGCCGCGCGGTCCGAGCGCGTCGCGAAAAATCCAGGGGTGCCCGGCTCGGACGCGCGTGGCGACGTCGGGCGACACACGGTATTCGGCGACGCGCCTTCCCACGCTAGCCGCGCCAACGGGACGATGACGCGCAACGCCCTGGGTTCTCGGGCGTGTACCCGTCCCGACACGCGAGCCGGATCCGCGGTTCTGGTCGTCTCTTTTCACGCCGGGCGGACCATAGAGACCCGACCGACCCGTGTCAAAGGTCTTGCCGGTGCGAGACGGAGAACGCAAGTGAGGAGGGACGAAGCACCCGTGCTTTTTGGATTATTTGCGTCATGAGCTTGACATCTCCCCCGGAAACCGAGGAGGCTTCTGCGCCTAGGAGCGTGTCCGGTATGTCCACGAAACCTCCTTCCGGGACGGGTTTGGCCGCGGTGGGGCCGGACCATGACGCCAGCGACGACACTCTGTCCGACGCTTCGTCTAACGCTTCGTCTGGTGCTCAGTCCACTGCTCCGTCCGAGCCGGCCGCCTCGACCGACTCCGAGCATTCGCCTGACTCGATCGAGGACGCCATCGGCGAGATCCTGCTCGACGTCAGCGAAAAACCGGCCCCGAGCTCCTTGAGTCCCCTCACGCTCCCGGACCCTTTGTCCGTCGAGGCGTCGATCGAGACGCCCGAGCCCATCGGCATCGAGACCCCGGAGCCCGTCGCCGCGCTGCCGGCTCCCGGAGAGCCGCCCTCGATGAAGACTCCGCAACCGGAGGCCGTGTCGCTCTTCGCAAAGACGCCGCCGCCAGTGACGAAGACGCCGATGCCGCTGTCGATCAAGACGCCCACGCCGATCCCCGCACCGCTGCTCGCCGACGCTTCGTCCGACACTTCGTCCGACGCTTCGTCCGACGCTTCGTCCGACGCTTCGTCCACCGCTTCGTCCACCGCTTCGTCCACCGCTTCGTCCGAAGCCTCTTCGGCCCTGGACCCCGCGGCGGCAGTCAAGACACCCCCGCCGGTCGCGGAACGCGATCCGTCCAGCGCCCTGCCCTCGATCCCGCCCGCGACGAAGGAGCCTTCGGGGGCATTTCCGCTGCCTGGGATGGCTCCCGAGGCCGGCAAGAGCTCGGACGAGGATGCGACGCTCATCGCGCGGCTGTCGTTGCTCGACGAGGTCGGCGACGAGTCGACGAAGGTCGAGCCCCTCGAGACGGCGCTGCGGGCAGCCGCCAGCAAGGAAGAGCCGATCGCGCTCAGCGATCAGGCGCTCGCCGAGCGCGGCAAGGCGCTGGGCGTTTCCCCAGAAGCCCGGATCGCAGCGTCGGCCTTCGAGGTGCCGGAGAACGAGGACGAGCTCACGGTGAGCGCGACGCCGGGGATCATCTCGATCTCCGATGATGACGACGAAGACGAGACCACCGCTTCACAGCGGCTGCAGGGCGCGCGCAAGACGCCGACGCCGACGACGGTGGGGCCGCACCTGCAAACGCCCCAGCCCCTGTTCGGCGGCGGGCCGCGCCTCCCGACGCCCGTGCGCACGTCGCACCTTCCACCGCCGGGCAGTGACTTTCCGCCGGTCCCCACGCCGCTCGTCTCGCCCGCTTCGGCGGCGCATCGCGCACTCACGCCGGCACTTCCCATCTCGGCCCCTCAAGGCTTCCCGACGTCGGTGGGCGCGGCTCGTTCGGCGATCTTCAACAAGGTGCAGCTGCCCCTCGGCGGTCTCGTCGCGTTCTTCGTCGCGATGTTCGGGCTCGGGCTGCTCTTTGGCGCGTGGCTCTGGCGCGGCCAGGCTCCGATCACCGCCGAAGCGCCCGCGCCGACGCCGACGGCGCCGTCCGCCGTGGCGGTGTCGCCTCGTGCCGCCGTGCCGCCGCCTCCCGCTGTTGCGGCCGAACCGACTCCAGCGGCCGCGGCGCCGGCGGAGCCAAAGCCCGCGGAGCCCAAGCTCGCGGAGCCCAAGCCCGCGGAGCCCAAGCCCGCGGAGCCGAGCCCAACGCCGGCCCCGGAGAAGGCCGCCGCCGGCGAGCCCCTTCAACCGGCCCAAGCGCCTGTCGTCGAAGGGCCGCCGGCTCGTCGGGTCGCGGCGGCTCGCCCGAGGCTCGCGATCCGTAAGCCGGCGGCCGGGGCGACGACGCCGACGGCGGGGCCCGCTGTCGTCGCGCCTAAGCCGCCCGCCAAACCGGCCGCGTCAGCCGCGGTCAATCTACCCGCGAAACCGCTGACGGCGAGCGCATCGAAGCCCGCCTCCAAGTCTCTACCGGCGCCCGACAAGCCGAAGAGCAAGGCCTGGGTCGATCCGTTCGCCGAATAAGATCGCGCGAACGAATGGCTCACGCGCTCGCTGTGAGGGACGAATGAAATGTCTCTTCGCGATCGTGGTGCTGTCCGCGGCGACCTCGTGCGGAGGCGGCCACGGCACGACGGGGGCGGGCGGCGCTGGCGGCGGCGGGACCGGCGCGGGCGGCAGCGCCGGCACGAGCGGGGCCGGCTCGGCCGGAGCGGCGGGCGCTGCGAGCGGAGCGGCGGGGGCGACCGGCTCAGCGGGCGCGGCGGGTGGGAACGGCGCGGCGGGAACGGGCGAAGCCGGCGCAGACGCGGGGAGCGACGCCACGGGCACGGCGGGCGCCACGGGCACGGGCGGCGCCTCGAGCGCCGGCGCGTGGAAGTGCCCCGCGGGAACCTTCACGGCGCCGTCGTTCGCGGGCCTGACGCCGCAACGGATCGCGAGCGTTCCGCCCGCCGACAACTTCGCCCAGGGCTTCGGCATCCTCGAGGGACCGGTTTGGGTGGCGGACAAGCTCTTCTTCACTCAGATGGCTGCGTCTCCGCGTCCGCCACCGGCGCGGCTCCTGCAGATGGTCCCGGGCGCCGCAGCCATCGTCGCGAACGCCGACTTCGGCGCGAACGGGATGGCGCTCGACGCCCAAGGCAATTTGATCGTCACGTCGCTCAAGGAGGGATCGATCCGACGCGTTTCGCCGTCGAGCCCGACGACCGCTTCGATCGTCGCCTCCCAGTACATGGGCAAGCGCTTCAACGGGCCCAACGACGTCACGATCCGCTCGGACGGCACGATCTATTTCTCCGATCCCGACGCCAACCAGTCACCGCTGCCATCTGCGCAGGCCAAGCCGCGCGTGTACCGCGTCTCGCCCGCCGGCGAGGTCTCGGTGGTCGACGACACGATCGGTCAACCCAACGGCGTCACGCTCTCCCTCGACGAAAAGACCCTCTTCGTCAACGGAGATGCGGGCCTCTTCAAGCTCGCCGTCATGCCGGACGGCTCGACCGGGCCGAAGATGCCCTTCGGCAATTCGACGGCTTACACGGGCTCCGACGGCATGGTCGTGGACTGCGCGGACGATCTCTACGTCGTTCACATTGCCGACGTCAGCGTACTGGGCCCCACCGGCACGGAGCTCGGCCGCCTCACGATCCCGGACGGCCCGTCGGCGACCAACGTCGCCTTCGGAGGCGCCGATCACAAGACGCTCTACATCACGACGCTCGGCGGGAGCCCCGGCCTCTACCAGGTCACGCTCGGCGTCCCGGGCATGCCCTTCTGAGGCGCATCAGCAGTAGCGTTCGACGACGCCCATCAGCGTGGCCGCATCGAACGGTTTTCGAATGACGGAGACGACGTTCGGCCCTCGCGTGTTCTTCGAATCCCCCGCCGTGATGATGCAGATCGGAATGCCCGCGAGCTCGCGGCGGCGGCTGACCTCCTCCATGAACTGCCAGCCATCCATGACGGGCATCATGAGATCGAGCAGGATGATGGACGGAAGCGACGGACCGCCGAGCACCTCGAGCGCCTCTCGACCGTTCGACGCGCCACGCACCGTGTACCCGTAGTCGCCCAGCAAATCCGCGAGGCCTTCGCGGATGTCGCGGTCGTCCTCGACGACCAGAACGTATTTTGGGCCTGACGTGCTCATCCCCCCACATCCACGATGCCATTTTTCGCAACGCAGTCACCACACATCATTTGCCGTAAGCGACTTTCGACGTCGCGCCGAGCCACGCCGCGTCGAGGCGAACTGCCGGGGCAATTTGCCCTCGAAGAACGCCTGCGCGAAGCAAGGAGTGACCGTGCCCGCTCTTTCGTTTTCTCGTCCTGATCGCGGTCGGTGGAAGCGCGGTGGTCGCGTGGGGACGGCCGTCATGATCGCCTCCGTCCACAAGGTCGCATGGCCGTTCTGGCTCGTGGTGGCCGTCATCGCGATGGCCGTCACGGCCTTCGCGGCGACCGCGCACCGCCTGGATCGGCGTTGGTCGTGGAGCTGCAAGCCATCGCCGCAACCGACTCAATCGTCAGTCGCGTGATGATGCCGATCTGCTCCTAACCAATTGACATAGTGAGGGAATCAGGACATAAGACACTCTCTCGCGGGATTAGCTCAGTTGGTAGAGCGTCAGCTTCCCAAGCTGAATGTCGTCGGTTCGA
>DASXOE010000105.1:0-5711 GCA_036494575.1 Polyangia bacterium
CTCGACGCGCACGGCGCCGCGCTCGCCGTGCACCGTGTAGAGCACCTTGCGCACGCCCGCGTTCCACGACAGGTGCGCCGACGCGACGCCCGTCGGGAACTTCAAGCTGCACGTGAGGTCGTCCTCGGTGTCGTAGGGGCCGAGCGTCGCGGCCCGCGCCGTGATGGCCGTGGGATAGGCCTTGAGCCACTCGAAGGCCAGGTAGAAGGTGTGGCTGCCGTGGTCCATGCCGATGCCGCCGCCCGAGAGGCGCCGCTCGCGTCGCCAGTCGGGCCGCCACTCGGCGACGCCCTTGGCGTGCGTATTGCGGAAGGTCTGCAGCGTCACGAGGTGGACGCGCCCAATGCGTCCCGACTCGAGGACGGCCCGCACCGTCTTCACGACCGGCGCGTGCTTGTAGTTGTGGCACGGGTAGATGACGCGCTCGGCGTCGGCGGCGTGCTTGAGCATCGAGCGCGCCTCCTCGATGCTCGTCGCGAGCGGCTTTTCGCAGAGCACGTGCAGCCCGCAATCGAGCGCGGCGTGGGCGATCTCGGCGTGCGCGCTGGGCGGCGTAGCGATGTCGCAGAAGTCGAGCTCGCGCCGCTCAGCCGCGAAGAGCGCGCGGTGGTCGGCGTAGACGCGAGCGCCCGGAAAATGGCGGCGCGCGAGCTCGCGCCGCTCCTCCGAGACGTCGGCGACGGCGACGATCTCGACGTCGTGCCCATTTTGGCCATTCTGGTCGACCTTTTGCGCGCCGCCCGCGCGCTCGAGGTACCCGGCGGCGTGGCCGCGCTCCATGATGAATCCGTACCCGACGAGGGCGCCGCGCAGCCTCGGCGCGGTCGACGTCGCACCTGACACCGGGTTTTTGTGGCTAGAAGTCGTCATAAGGGATGTGCCCAGAAACATATCTCTTGTCGCCCGTTTGGCAACACCCAACCCATTGACTGCCGACGAGCGGGAGAATAGCTTGCGCACCTGATGTCGATGGACACTCTTTCGGCCGAAGATCCCGAAGTTGACGAGCTGTGTCGCGCCGAGGCGCATCGTCAGGCTGAGACCATACGCCTCATCCCGTCGGAGAACTACGTCTCGAAGGCCGTGCTCGAGGCCTCGTCGTCGGTCTTCACGAACAAGTACAGCGAGGGCTATCCGGGCAAGCGCTACTACGAGGGACAGCAGTTCGTCGATCCGCTCGAGCAGCTGACGATCGACAGGGCCAAGTCTCTCTTCGGCGCCGCGCACGCCAACGTGCAGCCGTACTCGGGCTCGCCGGCCAACCTCGCCGTCTACCTGGCCTTCCTCAAGCCTGGCGACAAGGTCATGGGACTCGCGCTGCCCATGGGCGGCCACCTCACGCACGGCTGGAGCGTGTCGATCTCGGGCAAGTACTTCACGTCGGTGCCTTACGGCATCCGCAAGGACACGGGCCGCCTCGACTACGACGAGATCCGCGACCTCGCCAAGAAGGAGCGCCCCGCCCTCCTGTGGGCCGGCGGCAGCGCCTACTCGCGCCTTTGGGACTTCGAGATCATGGCGTCCATCGCGCGCGACGCGGGCGCGCGCTTCTGCGCGGACATCGCGCACATCGCGGGGCTCATCGCGGGCGGCGTCCATCCTTCGGCGGTGCCTCACGCCGACGTCGTCACGACGACGACGCACAAGACGCTGCGCGGCCCGCGCGGCGGGATGATCCTGTGTCGCGCCGAGCACGCGCAGGCCATCGACAAGGCCGTTTTCCCCGGCATCCAGGGCGGGCCGCACGTCCACAACACGGCGGCGCTCGCCGTGGCGCTCAAGGAGGCGGCGCAGCCTTCTTTCAAGGACTACGCGAAGCGCGTCGTCGCCAACGCGCGCGTGCTGGCGGCCGAGCTCATGGCAAAGGGTTACGAGGTGGTCTCCGGCGGCACCGACAACCACCTCATGCTCATCGACCTCACGAACAAGAACGTGCCCGGCAAGGTGGCGGCGCGCGCTCTCGACAAGGCGGCCATCGAGCTCAACTACAACGCCGTCCCCTACGACCCGCGCAAGCCCTTCGACCCCTCGGGCATCCGGCTTGGCTCGCCGTCGGTCTCGAGCCGCGGCATGGGCGAGCCCGAGATGAAGCTCATCGCCGCTTGGATTGACCGCGTGATTTCGAATCCCACCGACGACAACGTCGCCAAGGTTCGCGCCGAGGTGCGAGACCTGTGCGCGAAGTTCCCGGCGCCGGGCATCTCGGCCTAGGGCCGCAGGGTCCAAGGGCCCGGGAGATGAGCATGCGTAGACCGACCTCTGCCCCCGCTGTCGCCACGGTTTTCCTGGCGCTGACCGCCGTGCTGCTGGTTGACGCCCTGGCCGGGCCGGCGCGCGCCGAGGTCATCGAGCTCGTCGACAAGACGAAGGTCAACGGGCGCGTCATCCACTATTACGACGGCGTCTACAGCGTCGAGGCCAACGGCCAGACCATCAAGCTGCCGAAGGAGAAGATCCGCAGCATCTCGTTCCAGCTGCCGCCCGCGCGCCCGGAGTTCTCGACGCCGGAGAAGACCTTCGAGCGTTGGCGCAAGGCGCTCTCTGATGGCGCCGTCGAAAAGATCATCGACTGCTACGCCCTCATGTATCAGGGCATGCTCGCGACGCAGATGGGCGTCGGCGACGCGCAGGGCGGCCTCAAAAAGATGCAGAAGGAGATCGAGGGGACGAAGTTCCAGATCAAGGGTTCCTCGACCAAGGGCGAGACGGCGACCTTGAAGGTCCTGCGCCAGAAGGGCGACGAGAGCGACACCGGTGAGATCGCCTTCGTGCGCGAGAACGGCGAATGGAAGATGCTGCCGCCGCAATGACGGACGCTCTGGCCTCGTGACCGGCGTCCGGCTCGCTGGTCTCTTGCTCGTCGTCGGCGTCGTCGGCGCGGCCTCCGGGTCCGCGTCGGCGAGCGCGGGCCAGGGGCTCGATCCGTTCCGGCGAGCGGGCGCGCCCGCGGCGCGTCTGCCGCTGGATCCGATCCGCGTCGCGTCGCCGCGCGTCGCCGAGGCGACGCCGGCCTCCGCGGCCACCCCGCCCTCCCCCTCGGGCGCCGCGCGCGTCGCCAAGGCTTGCGAGGGCGATGACGACTGCCCCGACGAGACCATCTGCGAGCAGCGCACCTGCCGAGCGGTTCAGGCCTCGACGAACATCCTCTACCTCTATTACCGCGACGGCGCGTTCCGCGAGATCGCGGGGCTGTACTGGTCGAAGCGCGGCGCCTCCGGCTACACCGCGCTCGCGCCGATCTACTGGCACACGTGGAGCCCGCGTGGCCGCGCGCTCGTTGTCGCGCCGCTCTTCTGGCGCTTCGAGAACTACGTCACGCGCCACGTCGTGACGGTCGTCGCGCCCTTGGTCGCGCGCTCGAGCGCGCCGGAGGGCTCTTTCACGTGGGTCCTGCCGCTGAACTTCTTCTGGCGCAACAAGGACGTCTCGCGCCAGCTCGTCTTGCCCCTCTACTTCCGCAGCAGCCACCCGACGGGTGGCACCTTCGCCTCCTGGCTCGGGTACGCGTCGTGGGCCAAGAACGGCCGCAGCGGCGCCGCCCTGTGGCTCTACTGGTGGGGCAGCGATCGGAAGAGTCACTCGGCCTATCACATCTTCTTCCCGCTGCTGTGGGACTTCCGGGAGGGCGAGGAGCGCTCGACCGTCGTGTTCCCGCTCGTATGGAGCTACGGGTCGGCCAACAGCGACACGACGCTCGCGGGCCTGTGGTTCCACGCGCGCCGCGCGACCTGGACGTTCAACACCGTGTTCCCCATCTGGTGGAGCGGCCGCGACGACAAGGTTGGGACGGCCTTCAAGATGCTCGTGCCCGTCCTCTACTGGCAGAAGAGCGCGCACGGCCGCAGCACGTTGTGGGTGTCGCCCATCGGCGGCGGCAGCTGGGACGACGACGCGCGCTCGCGCACGCTCACGTTGCTGCCCCTCCTGACCTTCTGGCGCCACGATCCCGTGCGGCAGCTACACGTCGTCACGCCGCTCTTCATTCGTCATCACTCGTACGAGGAGGACTCGACGACGGGGCTGTACGCGGGGCTCATCTACACGCGCAGCGATCCTCAGGGGACGACGCACGCGTTCCTGCCCTTCTTCTGGCACTTCCGCGATGCGGCGACCGGCGCGACGGCGACGGCGCTGCTGCCCTTCTTCGCGCACCGCGCGGGGCCGCGCGACACGACGACGGTCGTCGGCGTCCCCGCCCTTTGGGCCTACTGGCGCGGCTTCAAGAACGGGGGGTGGAGCGCGGGCCTGTTCCCGTTCGCCTTCTTTGGCGACAACGCGGGGCGGTCGCACGCCGTCGTCGCGCCTTTGTTCTGGCACTGGGCGGGCGCGCGCGACACGACGACGGTGGTCGCGCCGCTCTTCTACTGGCACCGCGACGCGCACGGCCACGCGGGCGGCCTTCCCCCGCTGCTGACCTTCTTCGGCGCGCGCGACGGGAATTCTTACGCCTTTCAGTTTCCGCTCTTCTGGCACTTCGCGAGCGAGCGAGCGGGGACGTCGACGACGGCGACGCCCCTCGGGTACTTCCACCGCGACCGCGACGGCTGGAGCCTGGGGCTTGGCCCCATCGTCCCCATCGTCTACGCGCGGTCGGGCGCAGCGCGCTCCCACTTCGTGCTCTTCCCGGTGATCTGGCACTTCCGGGACTCCTCGCGGCAGCGCTCGACGACGGTCGTCGGTCCCTTCTGGCACCGCTCGTGGGGCGACGAGACGACGACGGCCCTCTTCCCGCTCCTCTTCTTCCGCGGCGGCGCGCGGCCCGGCGGCAGCGACGAGACGACACGCGTCTTGCTGCCGCTCTTTTATTACCACCGCGACGTCTATACGAACGTGCTGGTGACGCCCGTCGGCTTCTCGGCGCGCGGTCCTCGTCGCCGGGCGGGCTTCTTCGGCCCGTACTTCTGGTTCGACAACGAGGATCTCCACGCGCGCTTCGTGCCGCTGCTCTATGCCGATGTCTCACGCCGCGCCACGGGCGAGCGCACGCGACAATTCGGACCCTTCTTCGCGCTCGACGGCCCCGGCCACAAGAGCCGCGTGCTCTTCCCCCTCGTCGGACACTACGAAGACGACAAGGAGACCGACACCTACGTTTTCCCGAGCTTCTTCCATCAGCGGCGCACCGACGGCACGCGCGTCGACGCCCTCGTGCCGCTCTTCTGGCGCTCGACGGGCCCCGACCGTTCGACGACCGTCGTCGGCCTCTGGTACGACCATGCCGCTCCGGGCGTCCACGACACCGGATTGGTCCCGTTCTGGTTCCACGCGCGCGACGCCCATCGCAGCCTCACGGTGATCCCGCCGCTGCTGTTCTTCCACGATCACGATTTCAAGACGGACGAGGAACGGCTGCTGCTCGCGCTGCTGTGGCACTCGGGGGGGCCGTCGGGGAGCAGCACGACGCTGTTTCCGCTGTGGTGGGCGGGCAGCGCCGGGGGCAAGCGCCACGCCGTGGTCTTCCCGATCTTCTGGCAATTCTCGGACTCGACAGCCAAGACGTCATGGTCCCTCGTGGGGCCCTTCTACTGGTCGGCTCACGGCACGGCGCGAACGCTCGGCCTCCTGCCCGTCTTGTGGCACTCGTCCGATCCGTCCGATGGCTCCGGCGCGAACGGTCTCATGCCCCTCTTCTACGAAGCGCACGGCCCGAAGCGGGGCACGTTCATGACGGCGCTCTTCGGATGGCACCAATCCCCGACGTCGCGCTTCGC
>DASXOE010000106.1:0-2297 GCA_036494575.1 Polyangia bacterium
CGTTCAAGGACAAGGACTCCCGCGAGCACTTCGAGATCCGCACCCACAAGCGCCTGATCGACATTCACCAGCCCACGCCGAAGACCATCGACTCGCTCCAGCGCCTCGACGCGCTGCCGGCGGGCGTCGACATCGAGATCAAGACCTGAGGCCGGTGAGCATGGCGGCAATCATCGGCAGGAAGGTCGGGATGACCCAGGTCTTCGGCGAGAACGGCACGCGCGTGCCCGTCACCGTGATCCAGGCCGGTCCCTGCCCGGTCACGGCGGTCCGCGACCCCGACCGCGACGGCTATGCCGCGGTGCAGCTGGGCTTCGACGAGGTCGCGGAGCGCAAGCTCACGAAGGGCGAGCTCGGCCATCTGAAGAAGGCCGATGCGCCGCCGCTCCGAACCCTGGTCGAGTTCCGCGACGAGAGCCTGTCTTCCGACGATGGCCCGAAGGTCGGCGACGTCGCCAAGGTCGACCAGTTCGAGCCCGGCCAGCGGGTGAAGGTTTCGGGCGTCGCGATCGGGAAGGGCTTCCAGGGCACGATTCGCCGCCACAACTTCTCGCGCGGGCCGATGAGCCACGGCTCGCACAACGTGCGAGCGCCGGGATCGATCGGGGCAAGCGCCGATCCGGCACGCGTGTTCAAGGGCATGGGGATGCCCGGGCGAATGGGCGGCAAGCGCGTGACCCAGCGCAAGCTCGAGGTCGTCGAGGTCGACGCCGAGAACAACCTCCTGCTGGTCCGCGGGGCGGTTCCGGGCGCCCGCGACGCGACCGTGGAGGTGCGAAGCGATGGCTGAGGCCGCACCCAAGGCACCCGTGCTCGGCAAGCAGTCGAAGGCCACACTCTCGAAGGACGTTTTCGCGGAGCCGTTCCACCGCGCCCTCGTCTACGAGACGGCGCGGGCGGAGGCCGCCGCGCACCGTCGCGGCACCGCGTCGACGCTCGGGCGTGGCGAGGTCTCGATGACCGGCGCCAAGGCCTGGCGGCAGAAGGGAACCGGCCGTGCCCGCGCGGGCGCGCTGAGCGTCCCGCACCGGCGCGGGGGCGGCGTCGCCTTCGGCCCGAAGCCGCACCATCACATCGCCAAGGTCAATCGCAAGGCGCGCCGGCGGGCGCTCCGCGGCGCGCTGTCGGTGCACGTCGAGCGCGGCACGATCGCGGTCATCGACGCGGGCGCGTACGACGAGCCGGCGACGAAGCAGGCGGCCGAGGCCCTGGAGAAGTGGGGCGCGAAGCGGCCGACGCTCGTCGTGCTGGGGGCCGAGGAGACCGCTGCGGCCAAGAGCTTCAGGAACATTCCGCGGATCACCGTGCTCCCCGCGAGCGCGGCGGGTGTCGCCGACATCGTCGGCCACGCGTCGCTGGTGCTCTCCCAGGAGGCGCTTCCGGTCCTGGAGGCCCGTGCGTCCGACGTGACGCGCAGCTCGGACACCGAGGAGGCCGGCTGATGGATCCCCGTCAGATCATCCTCGAGCCCGTGGTCTCGGAGAAGAGCTACGCGCTGATGGCGGACGGGAAGTACACGTTCCGCGTCGACGATCGGGCGCACAAGACCCAGATCGCCGACGCCGTCGAGCGGATCTTCAGCGTCTCGGTGACGGGCGTCCGCACGTCGAAGGTGCGGGCGAAGCCCAAGCGGCGCGGCCTTTACAGCGGGCGCACGCGCTCCTGGAAGAAGGCGATCGTCCAGCTCGGCCCCAACGACCGGATCGAGCTGTTCGAGGGCGCGGCGGTGGCCGAGTAATGGCCTTTCGCAAGACAAAGCCCACGAGCCCCGGGCGCCGCTTCGCCACCTACCAGACGCGCGACGAGGTCTCGGAGCGCAAGCCGCACAAGCCGCTCACGAAGGGAGCGTCGAAGAGCGGTGGGCGTAACACCCACGGCCGCGTCACGTCGCGGCATCGCGGCGGCGGGGCGAAGCGCCGCTACCGGGAGATCGACTTCAAGCGCCGCCGCGACGGCGTCGAGGCGCGTGTGGCGAGCATCGAGTACGACCCCAACCGCACCTGCTACATCGCGCTGCTCCACTACGTCGACGGGCACAAGAGCTACGTGCTCGCCCCGCAGGGACTCGCCGTCGGCGACCGCGTCGAGTCCGGGGATAGGGCCGACATCCGCCCCGGCAATGCCGTCCCACTGCGCGGGATCCCGACCGGCACGATCGTCCACAACGTCGAGCTCGTGCCCGAGCAGGGCGGCCGCCTCGGCCGTTCGGCCGGCGCGGCGATCCAGGTGGTCGCCAAGGAGGGCCAGATGGTCACCCTTCGCCTGCCCTCGTCCGAGATGAGGATGGTCCGCGCCGA